>NZ_JBXAOQ010000002.1:0-642058 GCF_058802985.1 Pseudomonas sp. GW822-FHT01E03 | reverse complement strand
GCACGGCTCAGCGGTGCGATGCTTTTGCTGGTGACTTTGCCGGCTTCTTCCAGGATGGCTTCGACGGTTTCTGCATCCACAGTCTCGGCCAGTGCAGGCAGTTCGGCCCAGAGTTTGGCGACCTCGAAAACTTCATTGAGGACGAAGCGCATATCGCGCAGGGGCGCTTTGTAGTCAGCCATGGCAAACCTCGCAAGATCTATACAGGTGATTCACAGGAAGAGTGTTTTCGTTGGGTCGGAGTGTACCTCAACAACTTTTGCGACACATAGGGTCAACTCATGACCGTTTTGTTATTTTTAGTCATTTACGTAGGCGGGAGTGAACGGATGAAACTGTAGGAGCGAGCTCGCTCGCGAAAAACCCCAAGGCGCCACTGGGCATCTGGTTTTACGCGTTATCGTTCACGACCATCGCGAGCAGAGCTCGCTCCTACAGAGGGCGATGTCAGAGCGCAAACATCTGCGCCGGCAGTTGCATCAGGCAATCGCTACCTGCTTCGACGGCCGCCCGATGAGCGGCAGTGCGTGGCAACAGACGCTTGAAGTAAAACTCGTTGGTCGCCAGTTTGCCCCGGCAGAAGTCACCATCACCGCTGCCCGCATCGAGCTGCGCCTGAGCCACCAGCGCCATGCGCAACCACAGGTAGCCGAGGATGATGTAACCGCTGTACATCAGGTAATCCACCGACGCAGCACCGACTTCGTCCGGGTTTTTCATCGCCGCCATACCGACCCTGGTGGTCAATTCACCCCACTGCTGGTTCAGTTGATTGAGCTGCGCCACATACCCGGCCAGTTGTGGATGTTCGGCGTTCGCCGCGCAGAACTTGTGGACGATTTTGGTGAAGCCACGCAGCAGCTTGCCCTGACTGCCGAGTACCTTGCGCCCGAGCAAGTCCAGCGCCTGAATACCATTGGTACCTTCATAGATCGGCGCGATCCGGCAGTCGCGTACCAGTTGCTCCATTCCCCATTCACGAATGAACCCGTGACCGCCAAACACCTGCATGCCATGGTTGGTCACCTCCAGCCCGGTGTCGGTCATGAAGGCTTTGCAGATTGGCGTGAGGAACGCCAGCAAGTCTTCGGCATCCCGGCGCGCCGTTTCGTCCGGGCTCAGGTGTGCAACGTCGAGCAACTGTGCGGTGAAGTAGGTCAGCGCGCGGTTGCCCTCGTTGAAGGCTTTCATGGTCAACAACATCCGCCGCACATCAGGGTGCACGATGATCGGGTCGGCGGCCTTTTCCGGCGCTTTCGGGCCGGTCAGCGAGCGCATCTGCAAACGGTCGTTGGCGTATTTGATCGCGCCCTGGAAGCTCGCCTCCCCCAGACACAGCCCTTGCATGCCGGTGCCCAGTCGCGCGTGGTTCATCATGGTGAACATGCAGTTGAGGCCCTTGTTCGGCTCGCCGATCAGGAAGCCCTTGGCCTCGTCGAAGTTCAGCACGCAGGTAGCCGAAGCCTTGATGCCCATTTTGTGTTCGATCGAGCCGCAGGACACGCCGTTGCGCTCACCCGCTTCCCCCGTCGCATCAGGCAGGAACTTGGGCACGATGAACAGCGAAATGCCCTTGGTCCCGGCCGGTGCGTCCGGCAATTTGGCCAGCACCAGGTGAATGATGTTGGCGCTCATGTCGTGCTCGCCGGCGGAGATGAAGATCTTGCTGCCGGAGATCGCGTAGCTGCCATCGGCCTGAGGTACGGCGCGGGTCTTGATGATGCCCAGGTCGGTGCCGCAATGGGCTTCGGTCAGGCACATGGTGCCGGTCCATTGGCCAGCGGTGAGCTTCTTCAAATAAGTCTGTTTCTGCTCCTCGGTACCATGGGCGTGGATCGCCGACATCGCACCGTGGGTCAGACCGGGGTACATGCCCCATGAGGTGTTGCTGGAAGCCACCATCTCGCTGATCACCAGGCCCAGAGAGATCGGCAACCCTTGACCGCCGTAAACCGGATCCGCCGCCAGGCCATGCCAGCCGCCCTCGACATATTGGGCGAATGCCTGCTTGAAGCCCGCGGGCGTCGTGACCACGCCATTGTCGAAATGGCAGCCTTCTTCATCGCCACTGCGGTTCAGCGGCGACAGTACGTTTTCGCAGAACTTCGCCCCTTCTTCGAGGATCGCATTGACCATGTCCGGGCTGGCATCGGTGGCCCCCAGCGCGGCGTAGTTGCTGTGAAAGTCGAAGACGTGGTCGATCAGAAAGCGCATGTCGCGCAAGGGAGCTTTGTACTCGGGCATGGTCATTCTCCGTCGGCAGATTTCTCCAACCTACTGCTGCCGACCACGCCTCACAATCACTTTGCGCTCGCTGAATGCGCCATCATCACTCAACCGTAGCGGCGTCCATGCGCACGGCGCCACGGCGGTTCTGCCCGAACGCCATCACACAGTTGCGCCCGGCGCCCTTGGCGCTGTAGAGCGCCTGGTCAGCGGACTTGAGCACTTCTTCGGGGGTGCGTTGTTCGATCCGTTCGGCAACACCGATACTGACCGTCACCGACACACTCGACGCACCGGAACCGGCACGCCGCTGGCGCCCCTGACTATCGTCCTGCGGGCGGTTTTCCTGATTACGCAGCTGAATGTTGTAAGTGGCGATGGACTCGCGGATGGCTTCCAGGTGCGGCATGCACTCTTCGAGGGTCTTGCCTGCAAACACCAGGGCAAATTCCTCGCCGCCATAGCGATACGCCTTACCGCCACCGCCGATTTTCGACAGCTTGCTGGCCACCAGTCGCAGCACCTGGTCGCCGACGTCGTGGCCGTGGGTGTCGTTGAATTTCTTGAAGTGGTCGACGTCGCTCATGGCCAACACGTAGTTGCGCCCCAACCGTTGCATGCGTTCATTCAACGCGCGACGGCCCGGCAGCCCGGTCAGTTCGTCGCGGAACGCCATTTGATAGGCCTCGTGGGCAACGGCGGCGGCAATCATCAGCATCACCTGGCTGCACATGATGTTCAGCGTGAACGGCAGGATGAAGGTTTTCGGCAACATCCAGAACAACCCGAGCAGCCCCACCCATTGCGCGGCATGCAGCGGTCGCGGGTTGCGCCAGTATTGCCAGGTCAGCAGCAGGAACGCAGCGATGAACACCGGATAGGACAACTGGATCAGGCTCATCCAGGCGCCATGCAAGGCAGGCCAGCGAATCTCCGACAGCCAGATCAGCAGCGCGTGTGGATAACTTTGCTCAAGCCCTAGCGCCACGCTGCCGACCGCCAGCAAGACCGCGAAGCGCGCCACCATGTCCTGGAACAGATGGGTGCGTTCCTGCCACGCCGCGAACACGCCAAACAGCAGCGGCAGCAGCAGGCAACACAAATGAAAGACCACCGCGGCGTCGTCACGCACCTTGCCGTTGTCGCGGTAATAGTCGGTCTGGGTGTCGAGCAGGAAGTAGGCGATGTACACCGTGACCATCAGAAACAGTTCACGCTGGCGTCGGTACACCGCGCAATAGGCGCCACCGAGCAACAACACCAGGGTGGGCAGCACGTTGAACAGCGACGTGAAGAAGACGTTCAGATCCTTGATGTAAGCAGCCGCAAGCCCCGCCACCAACAGCAGCAATGACGGCAGGAAATGACTGAAACGTGCAGCAGATGAGCGCGGCAAGGGTAAAGCTCCGACCCGTCAAATCAATAGATGGCAATGTGCCAACTACTGTAACGGCAGGAAGCCCGAGTTACTGAGTGAATTACTGAGGTATTTTTCAAAGGGCGTTGCAAACATTTTCCACCGCCAACCTTTAAAGCAAAAAAGCCGCTGTTCCCGAAGGAGCAGCGGCTTTTTCAAGTACTTCGCTAAGGCTTAGTAGCCCAGGTCGAAGTTCTCTTCTTTCATGTCCATCAGGTTGTTGGCGCCCGACAGCATGGTTACGACGTGAGTGCGGGTACGCGGCAGGATGCGCTGGAAGTAGAAGCGCGCAGTCTGCAGCTTGGCGGTGTAGAACGCCTCTTCGGAAGTGCCGGCAGCCAGTTTCTCGGCAGCCAGGCGCGCCATGTCGGCCCAGAAGTAGGCCAGGCAGGCGTAACCGGAGTACATCAGGTAGTCCACGGAGGCCGCGCCGACTTCTTCGCGATCTTTCATGGCGGCCATACCGACCTTCATGGTCAGCTCGCCCCATTCCTTGTTCAATGCGGCCAGCGGAGCGACGAACTCTTGAACCGCTTCGTTGCCTTCGTTGGTCTGGCAGAACTTGTGGACGATCTTGGTGAAGCCTTTCAGAGCCTCGCCCTGGGTCATCAGCACTTTACGGCCCAGCAGGTCGAGTGCCTGGATACCGGTGGTGCCTTCGTACAGCATCGAGATGCGGCTGTCGCGGACGTTCTGCTCCATGCCCCACTCGGCGATGAAGCCGTGGCCGCCGTAGATCTGCACGCCGTGGTTGGCCGATTCGAAACCGACTTCGGTCATGAAGGCTTTGGCGATTGGAGTCATGAACGCCAACAGTGCGTCGGCTTTCTTCTTCTCTTCTTCGTCCACGCCGTACTTGACGATGTCGACCTGCTTGGCGGTGAAGTAAACCATCGCGCGGTTGCCTTCGGCGAATGCCTTCATGGTCAACAGCATGCGGCGTACGTCAGGGTGCACGATGATCGGGTCAGCGGCTTTGTCCGGCGCTTTCGGGCCAGTCAGCGAGCGCATCTGCAGACGGTCGCGAGCGTATTTCAGGCCGCCCTGGAAACCGACTTCAGCGTGGGCCAGGCCTTGCAGCGCGGTACCCAGACGTGCGGTGTTCATGAAGGTGAACATGCAGTTCAGGCCTTTGTTCGCCGGGCCGATCAGGAAACCGGTAGCGCCGTCGAAGTTCATTACGCAGGTAGCGTTGCCGTGGATGCCCATTTTGTGTTCCAGGGAACCACAGGACACAGCGTTACGCGCGCCAACCGAACCATCGGCGTTCGGCATGAACTTCGGCACGATGAACAGGGAGATGCCTTTGGTGCCGGCCGGGGCATCCGGCAGGCGGGCCAGTACGATGTGGACGATGTTGTCGGCCATGTCGTGTTCACCGGCCGAGATGAAGATCTTGGTGCCGGAAACCTTGTAGGAACCGTCGGCCTGAGGCTCGGCCTTGGTGCGCAGCATGCCCAGGTCTGTGCCGCAGTGCGGCTCGGTCAGGCACATGGTGCCCGTCCACTCGCCGGAAACCAGCTTGGTCAGGTAAGCCTCTTGCTGCTCAGGGGTGCCGTGCTCGGAGATGGTGTTCATCGCACCGTGCGACAGGCCTGGGTACATGCCCCACGACCAGTTGGACTCGCCAACCATTTCGCTGATGGCCAGACCCAGGGACTCCGGCAGGCCTTGGCCGCCATGCTCTACGTCGTGAGCCAGGCTTGGCCAGCCACCTTCGACGAATTGCTTGTAGGCTTCCTTGAAGCCAGTCGGGGTCTTAACGCCGGACTCGCTCCAGGTGCAGCCTTCGAGATCGCCCACGCGGTTCAGCGGAGCCAGTACCTGCTCACAAAACTTGGCGCCTTCCTCAAGAATGGCGTCAACCATGTCCGGAGTTGCGTCGGCACAAGCCGGAAGGCTCTGATAGTGCGCTTCGTAGCCGAGCAGCTCGTCACGAACGAAGCGAATATCACGCAAGGGGGCCTTGTAGTCAGGCATAGCGATAAACCTCTGCTGATGTAACCGGGAATGAACGACCGCATTGATTTGTTGTTGCGATCAAACAGTTGTTTGAAACATACGTTTACGCCCAAATCTTGTCAAGCGTCGATCTTTTTCCGTTCGTCACCGAAGATCAGGCACATCTGCGCGCAACCGCACGACGGACATTGACCGAGCGAGCCACCATGCAGAAAAGATTAGTTGAGTGAGAAGGACTTACGCAGAAAAACGCCGCGAACAGGCGCGGCGTTGGAGAGACGGATTCAATGAGGATCAGGCGAAAGTATCGATCAGCGTTCCGAGCACTTCGTCGGATGCCTTGGCGACTTTGGCGCCCAGTTCGACCTGAATTTTGCCTTGGGCCATTTCGACCACATTGCTGGCCAGGTCCGATTGCCGGCTGCGATCAACCGATCGCAGACGATCGACCTGCGCCTCGGAGGACTGGCTGGTGACCGAGCGCTCGATCGTCGTGTTGGCGATCTGCCCGGCGGCTTGATCGACACGGTTCTGCCCTGTCTGAAGGGTGCTCAGACCGGCATAAAAAGCGGGGCTTCCTGAGATTTCCATGGGAGAACTCGTCCTTTCAAAGGATCAACAGTGGCCATTGAAGCAGAGTGGCCGGCAAAACACTCGACAAAAACACTAATGGCACAGTGCCTTGTCATAGGCAAAGCCCACAAGCCACTCGCCTCAGTCCAACAGGTCCAGTTGCAAGTGCTCGGCCACTGCCTCGGCCGTAACGGCCTTGAGTTTCGGCACACGCCCCAGGCACGGTGCCGGGAGGCGCTCGGCCAGGGTAGCCAGGTTTTCTTCCAGCCGCGAGGTCTTCGGGTCGATGATGTTGGCCACCCATCCCGCCAGTTGCAAACCGTCCCGGGCAATCGCTTCGGCGGTCAACAAGGCATGGCTGATACACCCCAGGCGTACACCGACCACCAGGATCACCGGCAGCTTCAATGCGATGGCCAGGTCCGACAAATTGTCCTGATCCGCCAGGGGTACGCGCCAGCCGCCAGCGCCTTCGATCAGAGTGAAGTCCGCCTGCATGCCCAGAATCTGCCGCATCGGCGCCAGCAACGACTGCACCGTCAGCGCCACGCCCGCCTCTCGCGCCGCCAGATGCGGGGCAATGGCCGGCTCGAAGGCCATCGGATTGACCTGTGCATAGGTCAGCGGCAGCGAACACTGCGCCAGCAAGGCCAGCGCATCGGCGTTGCGCAGGCCTTTAGGTGTCACATCGCAACCGGACGCGACCGGCTTGCCCGCCGCCGTGCTCAAACCCGCCGAACGCGCCGCATGCAGGAGCCCCGCAGCGACCGTGGTTTTACCGACATCGGTATCCGTGCCGGCGATGAAATAGGCTGCGCTCATAAGGGTTTCTCCAAAACGGCGTACACCACTTGATAAGTCGCCGGCAGTCCCTGGGCCTGACGAAACTGTTCGTAAGCCTCGATCAAACCCAAAATCCGCGCCCGGCCGGTCAAGCCACCCGGCCGCCCGGGATTGAGATTGTGCGCACCCAACGCCTTGAGTTCATGGGTCAGGCTGCGCACATCCGGGTAATACAGCACGTGCGCAAGGTTTTGCAGACTGACCGCCCTCAAGCCGCTGGCCGCACACAGTTGTTGATAAACACCAAACTCCCGGAAGCGGTTGACGTGCACCATGCCGTCGACTTCGCGCCAGCTGTCGCGCAATTCAAACAACGTCCCTACACACAGACTAGCAAACGCGAAAATACCGCCCGGTTTCAGTACTCGAAAGGCTTCACTGAGCACCGAGTCGAAGTCCGCGCACCACTGCACCGCCAGGCTGGAGAAGATCAGGTCGCAAGACGAATCCTGCAGTGGCAGTCGCTCGGCATCGCCGGCCACGAAGTATGTGGCACCGCCCAATGGCCGGGCGTGGTTGAGCATGCCCTCGGCAATGTCCAGCGCCACCCCGTGGCTGCCCGGAAATCGCTCACCCAGGGCACGACTGAAATGCCCGGTGCCACAGCCCAGGTCCAGCCAGCGCTGAGGTACGAAGTCCTGCGGCAAGCGCCCGAGCAATTGGCTGCCCACATCACGCTGCAACTCGGCCACGCTGTCGTAGCTTGCTGCCGCGCGGGAGAATGAGGCTGCTACCTGGCGCTTGTCGGGCAAGGCGCCGGGCAGGTTGGGAAGGGATAAATCAGTCATCGCCGGACTCATGCAAAAAGGCCTGGATCGCCCCCGCCACACCGTGGGGATCCTCCAGGAGAAACACGTGGCTGGCCTGTTCAATCAGACCGATTTCGACATCCGGCAGCAATGCCAACAACTCGCCCGCCGCTTCCACCGGCACCAGCCCATCGAGGCCGGCGAACAGATGCAGTTGCGGACCACGGAACGATTGCAGCGCCTGTCGTGTATCCAGTTGCGCGAGCACTTGCAGACCACTCAGCAACACCGGCGCAGCGGTGTTCGGGGCACCGCCGAGCAACAACCGCGACAATCCGCGTGGGTCTTCGGCGCCTTGGGCGCAAAGCAGTGAAAAGCGTTTCAAGGTCGCGCGCGGATCGGCTTCACATCCCGCCAGAAACGCATCGAAGGTTTCCCCGGACATGGCGCTTGTCCATTGATCATGAGCGACAAAAGAAACGTTGCTGGCCAGGGTGAACACACCACAGCAGCGATCGCCACGCCGGGCCGCCAATTCGCAGGCGAGCATGCCACCCAATGACCAACCGCCCAGCCACACGTCTTGCGGCAAGGTCGAATCAAGCTCATCGAGCCACTCTTCAAGATCGCTCGACTCCAGCTCCGGCAACGGCTCGATCTCGATGCGCAGGTGCTCATCCAAACCGCGCAAGGCCGCCGCCAGAGGCTCCAGCGGTGAAACGCCAAGGCCCCAGCCGGGCAGCAGAATCAGACGATCACGCATGGCTTGGCTCCGGCTTCAGTTGGTGAAAACAATCGGCCAGTCCGTTTAACAATAGCTGTACCTGGGCCTCACTGTGGGCAGCCGTCAACGTGACCCGCAGCCGGGCACTGCCGGCGGGTACGGTCGGCGGGCGAATCGCGGTCACCATCAACCCGCGTTCACGCAGCATTTGCGAAAGGCGCACCGCTCGCCCCGCGTCACCGATCATGATCGGCTGGATCGGCGTGAAGCTGTCCATGAGTTCCAGGCCAATCTGTTCGGCACCTTTGCGGAACTGGCGGATCAGCGTCTGCAAATGCTCGCGGCGCCAGTGTTCGTTGCGCAGCAGTTCCAGGCTTTTCAACGTGGCGCAGGCCAACGCGGGGGGCTGGCTGGTGGTGTAGATGTAGGGACGGGCGAACTGGATCAGGCTTTCGATCAGCTCTTCGCTGCCAGCCACAAAGGCACCTGCCGTACCGAATGCCTTGCCGAGGGTGCCGACCAGCACCGGAACGTCATCCTGGCTCAAGCCAAAGTGTTCGACGATGCCGCCACCGTTGGCACCCAGCGGTCCAAAACCATGGGCATCGTCGACCATCAACCAGGCGCCTTTGGCCTTGGCTTCTCGGGCCAGCGCCGGCAAGTCGGCAAGATCACCGTCCATGCTGAACACGCCGTCGGTGACCACCAGTGTATTGCCGGTGGCTTTTTCCAGGCGCTTGGCCAGGCTCGCCGGGTCATTGTGCAGGTAGCGATTGAACCGAGCGCCGGACAACAGCCCCGCGTCGAGCAGCGACGCATGATTGAGCCGGTCTTCGAGCACCGTATCACCCTGCCCCACCAACGCCGTGACTGCGCCGAGGTTGGCCATGTAGCCGGTGGTGAACAGCAACGCCCGCGGGCGACCGGTCAGGTCGGCCAACGCTTCTTCCAGGGCATGGTGTGGGGAACTATGGCCGATGACCAGATGCGATGCCCCTCCGCCCACACCCCACTTCGAAGCGCCGGCACGCCAGGCTTCGATCACTTGCGGATGATTGGCCAGGCCCAGGTAGTCGTTGTTACAGAACGCCAGCAACGGCTGGCCATCGACCACCACTTGCGGCCCCTGCGGGCTTTCAAGCAGCGGGCGCTGGCGGTAGAGGTTTTCGGCACGACGGGCGGCAAGGCGTGCGGCGAGATCGAAAGACATGCAGGCCTCGAAGTTCAGATCACAGAAATCAAAATGAATGCGATCCCTGTGGGAGCGAGCTTGCTCGCGATGGCGGCGTCACATTCAACATTGATGTCGACGGACCTGACGCAATCGCGAGCAAGCTCGCTCCCACAGTGTTTTGCATTCCAGCCAGAGAAGTCGGTGGAAGACTCAAACAGCCGCGTTGTAAAACTGCTCGCTGCTCTTCTGCTCCACCAGCGCCTGCTCGATAGCTGCCTGATGCACCTCGTCGGCGTGCTCTTCGCGGGCTTCCGGCAGGATGCCCAGGCGCGAGAACAGTTGCATGTCCTTGTCGGCCTGCGGGTTGGCGGTGGTCAGCAGTTTTTCGCCGTAGAAAATCGAGTTGGCACCGGCGAAGAACGCCAGGGCCTGCATCTGCTCGTTCATGGCTTCGCGGCCGGCGGACAGGCGCACGTGGGATTGCGGCATCAGGATGCGCGCGACGGCGAGCATGCGGATGAAGTCGAACGGATCGACGTCGTCGGCATTTTCCAGCGGCGTACCGGCGACTTTCACCAGCATGTTGATCGGCACCGACTCCGGATGCTCAGGCAGGTTGGCCAACTGGATCAGCAGGTTGGCGCGGTCGTCCAGCGACTCGCCCATGCCCAGAATGCCGCCGGAGCAGATCTTCATCCCCGAATCACGCACGTACGCCAGGGTTTGCAGGCGTTCGCTGTAGGTGCGGGTGGTGATGATGCTGCCGTAGAACTCCGGCGAGGTATCGAGGTTGTGGTTGTAGTAGTCGAGGCCGGCCTTGGCCAGCGCTTCGGTCTGCTCCTGATCCAGGCGACCGAGGGTCATGCAGGTTTCCAGGCCCATGGCTTTCACGCCTTCGACCATCTTCAACACGTACGGCATGTCCTTGGCCGACGGATGCTTCCACGCCGCGCCCATGCAGAAGCGGGTCGAACCGATGGCCTTGGCGCGAGCGGCCTCTTCGAGGACCTTCTGCACCTCCATCAGTTTCTCTTTTTCCAGGCCGGTGTTGTAGTGACCGGACTGCGGACAATATTTGCAATCTTCCGGGCAGGCGCCGGTCTTGATCGACAGCAGGGTCGACACCTGGACGCGGTTGGCGTCGAAATGCGCACGGTGCACCGTCTGCGCCTGGAACAACAGGTCATTGAATGGTTGAACGAAGAGTGCTTTGACTTCGGCCAAAGTCCAGTCATGACGCAGGGTGGCAGTGGTGCTGGCGCTCATGGGCGTTTCCTTTGAATTATGCTTTGGCAGTCGGCTGGGTAATGGAGTTTCACAGCCGCTTCACAGATGTTTCGGCATATTTAAGGAAGAGCGATGCGCTGTCAACCACGATACGAAGGACAGGTTTACATCTGGTTAAAAAACAAACAATCATGCCTTTTGTGCGATGAAGCGGCCGACGGCATTCCTCCTGTCTGCACGGCCTGCGAAATCGAGTTGCCCTGGCTCGGTGATCACTGTCTGACCTGCGCCCTGCCGCTCCCGGCCGCGGGACTGACCTGCGGCCATTGCCTGAAGCAGCCACCGGCCTTCGAACAAGTGATTGCGCCCTGGACCTACAGCTTTCCGGTAGACAGCCTGATCACCCGCTTCAAACACAACGCCAAGTGGCCGTTTGGCCGCCTGCTCGCCGAACTTCTCGCTCAATACCTGCAACATCGCTTCGAAGACGATCTGCTGCGACCCCAGGCGCTGATCCCGGTGCCGCTGGCCAATCGGCGCCTGCGCCAGCGCGGGTTCAATCAGGCGGCGATGCTGGCTCACTGGTTGAGTGCGAGTCTCGATATCCCTTGCAACGAACGGTTGCTGCTGCGCACTCAAGACACCGACGCCCAACAGGCATTGAACGCCGAAGCCCGCCTAAGGAACCTGCGCAATGCTTTCGCCCTGGCACCCGGCGCGGTCGTCAAAGGCCGACACCTGGCTCTGGTCGACGACGTACTGACCACCGGAGCCACGGCCCAGGCCCTGGCTCGCCTGTTGATGGACGCCGGGGCGGCGAGGGTCGACGTCTATTGCCTGGCCCGCACGCCCAAACCCGGCGAGACACCCTGACTTGACTCGCGCGGCCCAAGCGACCAACGTCCTCACCATCGTCACCACCCAAAGCGACTTGTCATGTCTTTGCCAACCTTGCTGTCCCAGCACATTGTCCGCCGTCCGCAGCGCATCGCCCTGCTGCAGCACATCGCCGAACAAGGCTCGATCACCCGCGCGGCAAAAAGTGCGGGCCTGAGCTACAAGGCTGCCTGGGATGCGATCGATGAGCTAAACAACCTGGCGCAGAAGCCGCTGGTGGAGCGGATTGTCGGCGGCAAGGGCGGCGGTGGTGCGCGCCTGTCCAACGAAGGTGAGCGGGTGTTGCGCCTGTATCAGAAGCTGCAAGCCTTGCAGGCCCAAGTGCTGGAAGCAACTGAAGACGCGAGCGATCTGGATCTGCTCGGGCGCCTGATGCTGCGCACCAGCGCGCGCAATCAGTTGCACGGCAAGGTGATTGCGATCGAACCTCAGGGGCGCAACGACCTGATTCGCCTCGAAGTCGCCGAAGGCGTGATCGTCGCCGCGCAAATTACCCACGACAGCACCGAGCGCCTGGAACTGCAAATCGGCACTGAAGTCGTGGCATTGATCAAGGCCGGCTGGCTCGACGTGCTGCAAATCGACTCTGTCGAAACGCCTGAAAACAATTGCCTCAGCGGCATCATCGAAAAAATTCTCGACGCCGACGACGGTCCCAGCGAAGTGCGCATCACCCTGCCCAACGGCCTGACTCTATGCGCCTTGGCCGAACCGAGTCATCTGCAAGCATCGGGGCTGACGTGCGGCAAACCGGTGCGCGTGGAGTTTTCGCCGTCCAGGGTTCTGCTGGGCACACCACTGTAAGCAGAACTGCAACAAAAGGTTCATGACTCATCTTTAAGGTGTCTGCAAAATCCGCAGGGAGCCTGAAATGAGCCTATTAGAAGAAAACCAGTCCACCGACCTCGAAACCATGGTCGGCCTCAGCCGTCGCGGCTTCATCAGCGCAGGTGCCCTGTGCGGCGCGGCGATGTTCCTTGGCGGCAACCTGCTGAGCCGCAGCGTGATGGCCGCCAGTGTCAGTGC
Organism: Pseudomonas sp. GW822-FHT01E03; assembly: GCF_058802985.1. Classification (NCBI taxonomy): domain Bacteria; kingdom Pseudomonadati; phylum Pseudomonadota; class Gammaproteobacteria; order Pseudomonadales; family Pseudomonadaceae; genus Pseudomonas; species Pseudomonas sp. GW822-FHT01E03. Next base: position 629,240 of record NZ_JBXAOQ010000002.1, on the reverse strand, counting down.
CGGCAACAGCCAGTTGCTGGGTTTCGACAGCATTGCCGCCGCCACCAGCGACACCATCACCCTGCCGCCGGGCTACAAGTCCTCGGTGCTGATCAGCTGGGGCCAGCCCCTGCACAAGGACGGTCCGGCGTTCGACCCGAGCGGCAACGGCAGCGCCGAACATCAGGAAGTCCAGTTCGGCGACAACAACGACGGCATGAGCCTGTTCGAGTTTCCGGGCGAAAAAGACCGGGCGCTGATGGCGATCAACAACGAATACACCAACTACCGCTACCTCTACGCCCACGGCGGCATGCCGCAATCGGCGCAAGAAGTGCGCAAGGCGCTGGCCTGCGAAGGTGTGTCGGTGATTGAAGTGCAGCGCAAGAACGGCCAATGGCAGTTCGTCCAGGGCTCACGCTACAACCGCCGCATTCACGGCAACGCACCGATCACCCTGAGCGGCCCGGCCGCCGGACATGCCCTGCTCAAAACCAGTGCCGATCCGCACGGCAAGAACGTCCTGGGCACCTTCCAGAACTGCGCCAACGGCAAGACGCCGTGGGGCACCTATCTGACCTGCGAAGAGAACTTCACCGACTGCTTCGGCAGCAGCAACGCCGAGCAGAAGTTCGACCCGGCGCAAAAACGCTACGGCGTGGTGGCCACCAGCAAAGAAATCAACTGGCACCAGCACGACGAGCGCTTCGACATGGCGAAGAACCCCAACGAGCTCAACCGTCACGGCTGGGTGGTGGAGATCGATCCGTTCGATCCGAAATCGACGCCGGTCAAACGCACGGCCCTGGGCCGCTTCAAGCACGAAAACGCCGCACTGGCCGAAACCGGCGACGGTCATGCCGTGGTGTACATGGGCGACGATGAACGCGGTGAGTTCATCTACAAATTCGTCAGCCGCGACAAGATCGACCACAAGAACCCCAAGGCCAACCGTGACATTCTCGACCACGGCACCCTGTACGTGGCGCGGTTCGATGCCGGCGACGGCAACGTCGATCACCCGAAAGGCCAGGGTGAATGGATCGAACTGACCCACGGCAAAAACGGCATCGACGCCAGCAGCGGCTTTGCCGATCAGGCCGAAGTTTTGATTCACGCGCGTCTCGCCGCCAGTGTGGTGAAAGCCACGCGCATGGACCGCCCGGAATGGATCGTGGTCAGCCCCATGGATGGCCAGGTCTACTGCACGCTGACCAACAACGCCAAACGCGGCGAAGACGGGCAACCGGCGGGCGGGCCGAACCCGCGTGAGAAGAACGTCTACGGCCAGATCCTGCGCTGGCGCACCGAGCGTGACGATCACGGTTCGAAAACCTTTGCCTGGGACCTGTTCGTCGTCGCCGGTAATCCGGGGGTTCACGCCGGCACACCAAAAGGCGGATCGTCGAACATCACGCCGCAGAACATGTTCAACAGCCCTGACGGTCTGGGCTTCGACAAGGCCGGACGCTTGTGGATTCTCACCGACGGCGATTCGAGCAACGCCGGAGACTTTGCCGGCATGGGCAACAACCAGATGCTCTGTGCCGATCCGGTAACCGGCGAGATTCGTCGCTTCATGGTTGGCCCGGTAGGTTGTGAAGTGACGGGGATCAGCTTCTCGCCGGACCAGAAAACCCTGTTTGTCGGGATTCAGCATCCGGGTGAGAACGGCGGTTCTACCTTCCCCGAGCACCTGCCCAACGGCAAGCCGCGGTCTTCGGTGATGGCGATTTCGCGGGAAGATGGCGGGATCGTCGGCGCCTGACAACCCCTCATCGCGAGCAGGCTCGCTCCCACAGGATTGGCGCGATTTCATATCTGGCGCATGACCTGTGGGAGCGAGCTTGCTCGCGATGGCGTCAGCACATACAACGCACACCTCAAGCCCACCCCCTAAAGCCCCGCCGTCTGCGCTACCATGCCTGGCCGGACGCAGCAGCCTGCTGCGCGCAGGAGTCAGCATGGCCCACCCGTTTGAAACCCTCACACCAGACCTCGTGCTCGATGCCGTCGAAAGCATCGGCTTTCTCAGCGACGCGCGCATCCTGGCGCTCAACAGCTACGAGAACCGTGTCTATCAGGTCGGTATCGAAGACGCCGAGCCGCTGATCGCCAAGTTCTACCGGCCGCAACGCTGGAGCAACGAAGCGATTCTGGAAGAGCACCAGTTCACCGCCGAACTCGCCGACTGCGAGGTGCCGGTCGTGGCGCCGTTGATCCACAACGGTGAAACCCTGCACGAACACAACGGTTTCCGTTTCACCCTGTTCCCCCGCCGTGGCGGTCGAGCACCGGAGCCGGGCAACCTCGACCAACTCTATCGCCTGGGCCAGTTGCTCGGGCGCCTGCATGCGGTCGGCTCGACCCGGCCGTTCGAGCACCGTGAAGCGCTGGCGGTAAAAAACTTCGGCCATGACTCGCTGGCAACATTGCTCGACGGCAACTTCATCCCCCGCAGCCTGCTGCCGGCCTACGAGTCAGTGGCCCGCGATCTGCTCAAGCGTGTGGAAGATGCCTACAGCAACACGCCGCACCAGAACATCCGCATGCACGGTGACTGCCACCCCGGCAACATGATGTGCCGTGACGAGATGTTCCATATCGTCGACCTCGACGACTGCCGCATGGGCCCGGCGGTACAGGACATCTGGATGATGCTCGCTGGCGATCGCCAGGACTGCCTGAGCCAGTTGTCGGAACTGATGGACGGCTACAACGAATTCCACGACTTCGATCCCCGTGAACTGGCCTTGATCGAACCGTTGCGCGCCCTGCGCCTGCTGCATTACAGCGCCTGGCTCGCCCGCCGCTGGGACGATCCTGCCTTCCCCCGCAGTTTTCCGTGGTTCGGCACCGAGCGTTACTGGGGGGATCAGGTGCTGGCGTTGCGCGAGCAGTTGGCGGCGCTCAATGAAGAACCGCTGAAACTCTTCTAACCCCACCCGAAACCCTGTGGGAGCGAGCTTGCTCGCGATGACGGCAGCAAATTCAACATTGATACAAGCTGATCCACCGCTATCGCGAGCAAGCTCGCTCCCACAGGTTGTCCGTGTTCACAAATGTCCTACCTATTCAGTCAGGACATTCGCAGACAAATCTCCTTACAATCCCCTCTTTGTTAGCTGCCTAAGCAAGGATTCTGCATGCAAGCCGCCAACCCGCGTCGCGGGTACATTCTGGGCCTGAGTGCCTATATCATCTGGGGGCTTTTCCCCCTCTACTTCAAAGCCATCGCCAGCGTGCCCGCAGTGGAAATCATCATCCACCGGGTGCTGTGGTCGGCGCTGTTCGGCGCCTTGTTGCTGATGGTCTGGAAGCATCCCGGCTGGTGGCGCGAGCTGCGGGAGAACCCCAAGCGACTGGCGATCCTGGCCCTGAGCGGCGCGCTGATCGCAGCCAACTGGCTGACCTACGTCTGGTCGGTGAACAACGGCCGCATGCTGGAGGCAAGTCTCGGTTACTACATCAACCCCTTGGTGAACGTGTTGCTGGGCATGCTGATCCTCGGCGAACGGCTGCGGCGCATGCAATGGATTGCCGTCGGCCTGGCGGCGGTGGGTGTGGCGCAGCAGGTCTGGCAAGTCGGCAGTCTGCCGTGGGTGTCGTTGGTGCTGGCCCTGACCTTCGGCTTCTATGGCCTGATTCGCAAGCAGGCACCGGTCAAGGCACTGCCGGGGCTCGTGGTGGAAACCTGGATGCTGGTGCCGATTGCCCTTGGCTGGTTGCTGCTCAATCCGACGGCCAGCAGCGCCCAGGCCGAATTCTGGACCACCTCCCAGGCCTGGTGGCTGGTCGCCGCCGGCCCGATCACGCTGGTGCCGCTGGTCTGCTTCAACGCTGCTGCACGGCATTTGCCCTACACAACACTGGGGTTTCTTCAGTACCTGGCGCCAACCCTGGTTCTGCTGCAAGCCGTTCTGCTGTTTGGCGAGCACCTGTCGTCCAGCACCTTGGTAGCGTTCATGTTTATCTGGGCCGGTCTGGCGGTTTACAGCATCGATGCGTGGATAAGTTTGCGCCGCCGCAGCTGATCAAAAAACGCACAAAACCCTGCAAGCCACGTCTCCCGTGGCCTGCATCATTCCTTCCCAAGGTTATCCACAGCGTGATCCCCGCCGATTGTGCGCAAGTGGCTGAAACTGCTGGTTTTTTGATCAGATCATGAAGAACCCCGGTCGGCGTGGCCTGGCGGGGTGTCTCTACAGGTTATCCACAGGCCGGTGCACGTTTAACTTGGATAACCTGATCAGGGATCACTGCGTAGCACCAACTCGACCATCAGATCGTCCGCCAGGGTTTCCAGGCGCGATTGCAGCACGTCCAGCGACAGCGTCAGCGGGACCGCGAGAATCGCCTCGGCATGGAACAACGGCTCGCTGCTCATCGGGGCCGGGCGCACTTCGGTGACCAGCCGTTCCAGACTCACCCCCTGCTCGCTCAACAAGCGTGTGATGTCACGCACGATCCCCGGACGATCATTTCCCACCAGTTCCATGGCGATCGGCTTCCAGGTGCAGGATTGTTCGATGCTGCTTTCGGCGACCAACACACGAATGCCCTGGGCGGACAAGCCCTGCAGGGCATCGACCAATTCGTCGTAGGCCTCGGCCGGCACGCCCACCCGCAGAATGCCGGCGAATTGTCCCGCCATGCGCGACATGCGGCTTTCCAGCCAGTTGCCGCCGTGCTCGGCAATGCATTGGGCAATGCGCTCGACTTGCCCGGGCTTGTCCGGAGCAAAAACAGTGAGTACGAGGTGGTCCATGGCGCAGCCCTCCAGTCATGACTTTTGTTATAGAGAACCAAGTATAGGCAAGGGGAACATTGTGGCGAGGGGGCTTGCCCCCGTTCGGCTGCGCAGCAGTCGCAAAATGAGCGGATGTAATTTTTCGTGGTACATGTACGGGAGCGGCTTCGCCACTCAACGGGGGCAAGCCCCCTCGCCACAAAAACAGGCACCCCATAGCAGAGCACCAAAGATAATGTGTACAACTTTTGATATTTAACTGGAACAATCCAATAGTTTTTTGAGAACATCACGCTCCCCGGCGTGACCGCAATGCGTCATGGGGTCGCAGAACGACGTAATTAGTCTAATTTTCACAACCGCAATTCATCATGTAGTATGCCGCAGCGCGCACTACATAACGTTGGATCGATGTCTGCCGCAGGCACGTTCGCAACCCTGAAAGCCCTGTCAGCAAGGCCCCAAGCCGTTGATTGGTCCCAACCCAGCCGCCTGTCATGGGCATGTACTGGTAGAGGGGTTTGTGGTTTAAATGGCCAGAGGCTTCATTGTTAAATTGAAGAGCTGAAAAGCGAAATAGCTGAGCAGAGTGAGGCAAGCAATGACTGAACACGTTCAAGTCGGTGGCCTGCAGGTCGCCAAAGTCCTGTTCGACTTCGTGAACAACGAAGCCATTCCCGGTACCGGCCTCACCGCCGATAAGTTCTGGGCCGGTGCCGACAAGGTCATCCATGACCTGGCACCGAAGAACAAAGCCCTACTCGCCAAACGCGATGATTTCCAGGCTCGTATCGATGCCTGGCACCAGGAACGTGCAGGCCAGGCGCACGACGCCGTGGCCTACAAAGCTTTCCTGCAAGACATCGGTTATCTGCTGCCAGAAGCGGCCGATTTCCAGGCAACGACGCAAAACGTCGATGAAGAAATCGCCCGCATGGCCGGTCCACAACTCGTGGTGCCGGTGATGAACGCCCGCTTCGCTCTCAATGCTTCGAACGCCCGCTGGGGTTCGCTGTACGACGCGCTCTACGGCACCGACGCCATCAGCGAAGCTGACGGCGCGGAAAAAGGCAAAGGCTACAACAAGGTGCGCGGTGACAAGGTCATCGCTTTCGCCCGTGCCTTCCTCGACGAAGCGGCGCCTTTGGCGGCCGGCTCCCACGTCGACTCCACTGGCTACAAGATCGTCGACGGCAAACTGGTGGTCGCCCTCAAAGGCGGCAGCAACACCGGCCTGCGCAACGATGCGCAACTGATCGGCTTCCAGGGCGATGCCGCTGCACCGACCGCGATCCTGCTGAAAAACAACGGCCTGCATTTCGAAATCCAGGTCGACGCCAGCACCCCGGTCGGCCAGACCGACGCGGCCGGCGTCAAAGACATCCTGATGGAAGCCGCGCTGACCACCATCATGGACTGCGAAGACTCGGTTGCCGCGGTCGATGCCGATGACAAAGTGGTGATCTACCGCAACTGGCTCGGCCTGATGAAGGGCGATCTGTCGGAAGAAGTCGCCAAGGGCGGTCAGACCTTTACCCGCACCATGAACGCCGACCGCACCTACACCGCCGTCGATGGCAGTGAACTGAGCCTGCACGGTCGTTCGTTGCTGTTCGTGCGCAACGTCGGTCACCTGATGACCATCGATGCGATCCTCGACAAAGACGGTAACGAAGTGCCTGAAGGCATTCTCGATGGCCTGGTGACTTGCCTGGCATCGATGCACAACCTGAACGGCAACACCTCGCGCAAAAACACCCGCACCGGCTCGATCTACATCGTGAAGCCGAAGATGCACGGCCCTGAAGAAGCGGCGTTCACCAACGAGCTGTTCGGTCGCATCGAAGACGTGCTGGGCCTGCCGCGCAACACCCTGAAAGTCGGGATCATGGACGAGGAGCGTCGTACCACGATCAACCTCAAGGCCTGCATCAAGGCGGCGAGCGAGCGCGTGGTGTTCATCAACACCGGTTTCCTCGACCGCACGGGCGATGAAATCCATACCTCCATGGAAGCCGGCCCGATGGTGCGCAAGGCGGACATGAAGGCGGAAAAATGGATCGGCGCCTACGAGAACTCCAACGTCGATATCGGTCTGAGCACCGGCCTGCAAGGTCGCGCACAGATCGGTAAAGGCATGTGGGCCATGCCGGACCTGATGGCGGCGATGCTCGAACAGAAAATCGCTCACCCGATGGCCGGTGCCAACACCGCCTGGGTACCCTCGCCGACCGCTGCTGCCCTGCACGCGCTGCACTACCACAAGGTTGACGTGTTCGCCCGTCAGGCCGAACTGGCCAAACGTGCCCATGCTTCGGTAGACGACATCCTGACCATCCCGCTGGCGGTGAACCCGCAGTGGACCGCCGAACAGATCAAGAACGAACTGGACAACAACAGCCAGGGCATTCTCGGTTACGTGGTGCGCTGGATCGACCAGGGTGTCGGCTGTTCGAAAGTGCCGGATATCAACGACGTCGGCCTGATGGAAGACCGTGCAACGCTGCGTATTTCCAGCCAGCACATCGCCAACTGGCTGCGTCACGGCATCGTCACCGAAGAGCAAGTGATGGAAAGCCTCAAGCGCATGGCGCCGGTGGTTGACCGTCAGAACGCTGGCGACGCGCTGTACCGTCCGCTGGCCCCGAACTTCGACAGCAACATCGCCTTCCAGGCGGCGGTCGAACTGGTGGTCGAAGGCACGAAGCAGCCGAACGGCTACACCGAGCCGGTCCTGCACCGTCGTCGTCGCGAGTTCAAGGCTGCCAATGGCCTGTAACTGAGCGTCTGCGCCGGACATGAAAAAGCCCTGATCGAAAGATCAGGGCTTTTTCTTTTTGGGCTGTCCGCGATCTCCCACAGAGGTAGTTCAGGGCTGACAGGCTTGGACTAAGGCTCCACCCCAAGTTCATGCTTGACCAGTTCCAGCAGCTTGCCGGCATCAATCGGCTTGAGCAGAAAGTCCACCACATTCAAATGCATCGCGGCGATCGCATCTTTCACGTCGGCATCACCCGAGACGATGATGATCGGCAACGCCGCCCGTACCGACTCGCGCACCTGTCGGATCAGGTCCAGGCCGTCGACGAGGCCCATGCGCAGGTCGGTAATCACCAGTCCGATCGAAGGTTTCTCCTCCAGCATCTTGAGTGCTGCTTCGCCACTGGCCGCCGTCATGCAGTGAATACCGTCAAGCGCCAGGATCTCTGACAACAGTTCCCTGGCGTCTTTATCGTCATCGACGATCAGCACCCGTTGTGGCGGCAGGTCAGGTTCCAGCATGACGGCGCTCAAGGCTTCGCGCTCGGCGTCGCTCAAAATATCGTGGTCGGACATGGCTTTCTCTACATGTTCAGTTCATTTCCCTAGCACAGTGACGAGACATCGCTAAGCAGGCCTTAAATGTGCGCTTCGTCGGATACTTTTCCAATAGGGGGACGGAGAGGTTTTTCGCACAGTTGCGTAGGATTCTTCCGACATTTCAGCATACCAATCGCCTACCTAGACTTACGTCCAATGGGCACTCCGGCCACAGGGGTCGACCATGTCTGGGTCATCCGACAACAACAATTCAAAAAAGACTGCGGTAATGGTTATGAGTAAAGCGGACGCCTTCACACAGGCAGGGAAAACCGCGGTGTTGCAGAACATCCAGGGCACGTTGCAATTCCTCCAGCGCTTCCCGCCCTTCAATCAGATGGAACACGCTCACCTGGCGTATCTGGTCGAGCAATGTCAGATGCGTTTTTACGCCCCCGGCGAGAGCATCATCAAACCCGCTGACGGCCCGGTCGAGCACTTCTATATCGTCAAACAAGGCCGGGTCGTGGGCGAGCGTCCGCATACGGTAAACGGTAGCACCGAAACGGTCTTCGAGATCACCACTGGCGAATGTTTCCCTCTCGCGGCGTTGCTGGGTGAACGGGCGACCCGCACCGAGCACCTGGCGGGCGAAGACACCTTCTGCCTGCAACTGAACAAGCCGGCATTCATCCGCCTGTTTTCGCTATCGGACACCTTCCGCAACTTCGCCCTGCGCTGCGTCAGCAGCCTGCTGGATCAAGTCAACCAGCAAGTGCAGCAAAAAGCCGTGGAAACCCTGGGCACCCAATATTCGCTCAATACCCGACTGGGCGAGTTGGCCATGCGCCACCCGGTGACATGCGCCCCGCAGACGCCATTGCGCGAAGCCGTGACGTTGATGCACGAACAACAGGTCGGCAGCATCGTAGTGGTCGATGAACTCAAGGCGCCACTGGGGATCTTCACCCTGCGCGACCTGCGCCAGACCGTGGCCAACGGCAGCAGTGATTTCAACGAAGCCATCGAAGGGTACATGACCCGGGCGCCGTTCTTCCTGTCGCCGGATCAGAGTGCATTCGACGCGGCGATTGCCATGACCGAGCGGCACATCGCCCATGTCTGCCTAGTCAAGGACCAGCGCTTGTGCGGCGTGGTTTCCGAGCGTGATCTGTTTTCCCTGCAACGGGTCGACCTGGTGCACCTGGCGCGCACTATCCGCAATGCCCAGAAGGTGGAAAACCTGATGGCGCTGCGGGGCGAAATCGGTCAACTGGTCGAGCGCATGCTGGCCCACGGCGCCTCTTCGACGCAGATCACCCACATCATCACCTTGCTCAACGACCACACCGTGTGCCGAGTGATCGAGCTGACTCTCGCCGAAAAAGGCGACCCCGGCGTGCCGTTCAGCTGGCTGTGTTTCGGCAGCGAAGGCCGTCGCGAGCAGACCCTGCACACCGATCAGGACAACGGCATTCTGTTCGAAGCCAGGGATGCGGCCCATGCCGCCGAGATTCGCGGCAAACTGTTGCCCATTGCCCAGCAGATCAACCAGAGCCTGGCGCTGTGCGGCTTCACCTTGTGCAAGGGCAATATCATGGCTGGCAATCCTGAGCTGTGCCTGTCCCGGGCCGAATGGGCGCGGCGCTTTGCGGCGTTTATCCGCGAGGCAACCCCGGAGAACCTGCTGGGTTCGAGCATCTATTTCGATTTGCGCGTGGTCTGGGGCAGCGAGCAAGGCTGTGAGCAATTGCGCCGGAGCATTCTCGACCAGGTCGGCGACAACCGCTTGTTCCAGCGCATGATGGCTGAGAATGCGTTGCGCAATCGCCCGCCCGTAGGGCGTTTCCGCGAGTTCGTACTAGCGCGAAAAAATGGCGAGAAGGCCACCCTGGACCTGAAGACTCAGGGTCTGACACCCTTTGTCGACGGCGCCCGGTTGCTGGCCCTGGCCCACGGTATCGAAACAAACAACACGCTGGAGCGTTTTCGCCAGTTGGTCGACAAGGAGGTCATCGATCCCCTGGACGGCGCCGCGTACGAAGAGGCCTATCACTTCATCCAGCAAACCCGCATGCAGCAACATCAACTACAGACCCGAGAGAATTTTCCTTACTCAAATCGGGTCGATCCCGACAGCCTCAATCATCTGGACCGGCGCATCCTGCGTGAGTCCCTGCGCCAGGCACAGCGCCTGCAAAGCAGCCTGACCTTGCGGTATCAGATATGAGCCTGTTTTCATGGCTGCGCCCGGCCGGCCCGAGCTTGTCCGCAGACCTGCAACAGCGTCTTCAACGCCTGCCGACGGTCACCGGATTGAGTGAATGCAGCCTGCGCGAGCAGCGCTGGGTAGTGCTCGACCTGGAAACTACCGGGCTGAATATGAACAAGGACCGGGTACTGTCCATCGGCGCCGTGGTGATCGAGGATGGCGCGATCGATTTCAGTCGACAGTTCGAGCGAACCTTGCAATGCGGCGAACTCAAGCTCGGCCCCAGTGTGCTGATTCACGGCTTGGGCCCCAGTGCAATTGCTGCCGGCAGCGATCCGGCCGAGGCGCTGCTCGAACTCATGGAGTTTGTCGGCGACAGCCCGGTGCTGGCCTTCCATGCGCCGTTCGACCAGCACATGTTGGCGCGCGCCCTGAAGGATCATCTGGGTTACAAGTTGCAGCATGCCTTTCTGGATGTGGCAGATATTGCGCCACTGCTATGCCCCCAGGCGCACATTCGCGAGGCCGGGCTGGACGATTGGATCGACTGGTTCAAGCTCGAAGTCTTCGAGCGCCATCACGCCAGCGCCGACGCCCTGGCCACCGCCGAACTGGCACTGATCCTGTTCAGCCGTGCGCGGCAGCAGCAGATTCATAGCCCGTTGAATTTGCAACAGCGCTTGAGTCAGTGGAAGCGCCGGCAGCAGGCGCCTTCCTTCTGACCTTCAGGACCCTCCTGTAGGAGCGAGCTTGCTCGCGATGGTCGTGAACGGTGACGCGTGCTGTCTGGAAAAATGCGTCGCCTTCAAGTTCATCGCGAGCAAGCTCGCTCCTACAGGGGCCTTCGCCAAATCCCCACCCGACCAACGCCAATTGCTTACCTCCCTCGCCTCTGCCACAATCGCGAACAATTCTCGTTAGTTAATATTTCCCAATCGGTGATGCGGCGTGTCGTCAGTCCCAAGCCCTCAAAGTGAGCTCGTCGGTGCGTTATATCGCGACCATCGCGGTTGGCTATTGGCCTGGCTTCGACGCAACGTCGCCTGCCCCCAGCGGGCCGAAGACCTGAGCCAGGACACTTTCGTGCGTTTGCTGGGCCGTGAGGAACTGAAGGCACCGCGCGAGCCGCGGGCATTCCTGGTGGCGATCGCCAAGGGCCTGCTGTTCGATTATTTCCGTCGCGCCGCGCTGGAACAGGCCTACCTCACCGAGTTGATGCTGATTCCCGAAGCCGAACAACCGTCGGCGGAAGAACAGCAAATGATCCTCGAAGACCTGAAAAACATCGACCGCTTGCTCGGCAAGCTTTCCAGCAAGGCCCGGGCGGCATTCCTCTATAACCGACTCGACGGCCTCGGTCATGCGGAAATCGCCGAGCGCCTCGGTGTGTCGGTGCCGCGGGTGCGCCAGTACCTGGCCCAAGGCATTCGCCAGTGCTATATCGCGCTGTATGGTGAGCCGACATGAACCCGGTCAGTTCCAAACCGGTATCGGCCAGCGTGCTGGACGCGGCGATTGCCTGGCAGCTGTCCATGGACTCCGCCAACCCGGTAGAGCGCGAAGAGTTCGCCAAGTGGCACGCGGCCCATGAAGAACATGCCCGCGCCTGGCGCCAGTTGGGCATGCTCGACCAGCGTTTCAGCGTGGCCAGCGGCCCGGCCCGCACTGCCTTGCTGCAATCACGCGAAGGCATTCGCCGGCGAGTGCGCAAGCTTGGCAACGGTGTCGCCAGTATCGTTGCCGTGATCGGCCTGGCCCTGTTCGCCGGGGATCGTTACCTGCCGATCGACTATTGGCTGGCCGACCAGCGCACCGCCGTTGGCGAGCAGCGCACCCTGCGTCTGGCTGACGGCACGTTGATCAATCTCAATACCCACAGCGCGCTGGATGTGCGTTTCGATGAAAAGCAGCGGCGCATCGTGCTTCAGGAAGGCGAAATCCTGGTTGAAACCGGCCATGGCGATCCCCGGCCGTTCATCGTCGAAACCCGCGAAGGCAGCATGCGTGCGCTGGGTACGCGGTTTCTGGTCAAGCGCGAGGAAGACGGAACGCGCTTGAGCGTATTGCAGTCGGCGGTGGCGGTTCACCCTGAGTCCAACCCTGACGAAAAGATTCTGCGCGAAGGCCAGCAGGTACTGATCCGCAACAACGGCCTGGGCCCGGTTCTGGCCGTCAACCTCGGTGCGGATGCCTGGACCCGCGGCATGCTGGTGGTGGACAACACGCGCCTGGAGGACCTGGTGCATGAAATCGGCCGCTATCGAAACGGTTACGTCGGGGTCGCGCCGGAAGTGGCCGACCTGCGCATCACCGGCAGTTTCCCGCTGCGCGACACCGACCTGGCACTCAACGCCCTGCTGCCGACCCTGCCGGTGCAGATCGAACAGCACACGCAGTGGTGGGTGAAGGTCGTGGCCAAGGCCGATACCAAACCCTGAATCCGCACACAGAACCCTGTGGCGAGGGGGCTTGCCCCCGTTGGGTCGCGAAGCGGCCCCCTGCATTTTTCTGACTGACTGTGTTCGCTGACGTCACGACTGCTACGCAGCCGAACGGGGGCAAGCCCCCTCGCCACAAAATGCGCATGCCTGAAGCTCCTCGATGTTTATTGAATAACTGAATCGAAATTATTTTCATCCAGCCCTATCACTTTTTGATTTTCGTACGGCACACAGGCAATTGAGAAATGTTTCCATTCAGGAGCCGCTGTATGCCTCGTTCGCTAGACTCCCTGTTACGCCGCAGTTTGCTGGCGGTTGCCATTGCCCTTTGCACCCCTTTGGCCAGCAGCCAACTGGTCGCCGCTGAACAGGCGTCCAGCGTCCGCGCCTACAACCTGCCGACCGCTCCACTGGCCAACACCCTGAACCAGATTGCCAGCCAGGCCGGTCTGGCCCTGTCGTTGAATCCATCCCTGGCGGCGGGCAAGACCTCGGCGCCGGTCAAAGGCCAGTTCGACGCAGCCGGCGCCCTGCGCGAAGCCCTGCGTGGCACTGGGCTGCAACTGGAACAGAGCAGTGCGGGTACCTATAGCCTGGTGCCCGTGCCCGAGGGTGTGATGGACCTGCCGGTAACCAGCGTGATTGGTGTGCAAGACACTGAAAGCGCCTGGGGCCCGGCACAGGGCTACCTGGCCAAGCGCACTGCCGCCGGCACCAAGACCGACACCGCGCTGGTCGAGGCACCGCGTTCGATTTCGGTCGTCACTCGCGAGCAGATGGACGACCGCAACGCGCACACCCTCGACGATGCCGTGCGCTACTTGCCGGGCATCACCTCCAGCAGCTTCGGCAGCGACACCCGCGCCGACTGGTTGCGCGTGCGCGGTTTCGAGCCGACTCAATTCCTCGACGGCCTGCCACTGCCAAAAGGCGTGTACTCCAACCCGAAACAGGAAACCTGGAACCTCGACCGCCTGGCGCTGCTGCGCGGCCCGGCCTCCTCCGTGTACGGCCAGACCCCGCCGGGCGGCCTGCTGGACATGGTCAGCCGTCGCCCAAGCGCTGAAGCCAGCAGCGAGATCCAGCTGCAATACGGCAGCGACAATCATCGCCAGATCAACTTCGCCAGCACCGGCAAGATCGATGACGAAGGCCAGTTCCTTTACAGCCTCAGCGGCGTCCTGCGCGACGGCGGCACGCCCATCGACCACATCGATGACAAGCGCTACAACATTGCGCCCAGCCTGACCTGGAACATCGACGAAGACACCAAATTCACCCTGCTCACGCAGTTCACCCGTGACGATACCGGTATCACCAGTCAGTTCTATCCGATCCAGGGCACCAAGATCGACATGCCGTTCGGCGATATCTCCCACCACAAGAACCTGGGTGACCCGAACTACGACTTCTACGACCGCACCTACTACGCACTGGGTTATGCCTTCGAACACCGCTTGAACGATGTCTGGCAGTTCCGCCAGAACCTGCGCTACACCAAGTCGGAGCTGTCGTTCCAGGCCGTGACCGTCAATAGCTACGGCCCCTCTTACGGGTCTGTTGTTGACGATCAAGGCAATACTGGCCGTGGCACCACCAATGTCGACGAAGACATCGCCCAGTTCGCCGTGGACAACAACTTCCAGGGCGACTTCGTCACCGGCGACGTCAGTCACACCTTGCTGATCGGCCTGGACCACCAGCGCAACACCACCAACTACCTCTCGATCTTCGGCACCGCGCCGGGCATCAACGTCAACGACCCGGTCTATGGCTTGCCGATCGAGCGTCCGGCACGCTCCACAGCCTTCTATGACTACGAACAGAAGACCCAGCAGACCGGCCTGTACATCCAGGACCAGATGGCCCTCGGCCAATGGCGCCTGACCCTCGGCGGTCGTGAAGACTGGGTCCACACCGGTACCACGTTCTTCAACAAGGGCGATGCCACCAACACCGAGCGCGACAAGAACTTCAGCGGCAACGCGGCGATCAGCTACGTGTTCGACTCGGGCTTCGTGCCTTACCTGTCCTACGCCGAATCGTTCCAGCCGACCAGCAATGCCGTCGCCTCGCCGACCGAGTCGTTCAAGCCGACCGAAGGCAAGCAATGGGAAGTGGGGATCAAGTACCAGCCACCGGGCAGCAACACCCTGCTGACCGCGGCTGTGTATGACCTGACCCAGAAAAACGTTTCCGTCACCAACAACGTGGGCAACGTGACAGTCACCAGCCAGACCGGCGAAGTGAAAGTCAAAGGCCTGGAGCTGGAAGCCGTTTCCGACGTGACCGAAAACCTCAAGGTCACCGCTGCCTACACCCTGGCCAAATCCGAAGTGCAAGAGGGCATCTACAAGGACAATCGCCTGCAACTGATGCCTAACCAGCAAGCGTCGGTGTGGGGCGACTACACCTGGCACAACGGCGTACTGGATGGCTTCGGCATCGGCGCTGGCGCGCGCTACACCGGCAATACCTATGGCGACCAGGCCAACACCTGGCTGGGCAAGGCCGACGCCTACACAGTGTTCGACGCCGTGGTTCACTACGACCTCGGTCGCCTGGACAACAGCCTCAAAGGCGCTTCGCTGGCCGTCAACGCAACCAACCTGCTCGACAAGGACTACATCTCGACTTGCGACAGCTACTACTGCTACTACGGCGACCAGCGCAGTGTCGTCGCCAGTGCAACCTACAAGTGGTAACGCTTTGAGCTGACACGCCCAATGACCAGGCCGTCCTTCGTGGGCGGCTTTGGTTTTTCTGAAGGCTATGAAATGAAAAGTAAAACAATTCGCCGCTGGTCCTTCGTCCACACCTGGTCCAGCCTGATCTGCACTGCGTTTCTGCTGATGCTGGCACTGACCGGCCTGCCGTTGATCTTTCACCACGAGATCGACCACTTGCTGGGCGATGCGCCTGAAGTGAAGGTAATGTCGGCGGACACCCCGCACCTGAATTTGCAGCAGTTGGTGGACGCGGCCGAGAAACATCGTCCCGGTGAAGTCATGCAGTACTTCGGCTTCGAGGACGATGAGCCCAACGCAGTGCTGACCATCATGGCCGCGACCGCAGGCACCGAGCCGAACTCGTCCCACACCTTCATGCTCGACGCCCGTACTGGCGAAGCGCTGGAAACGCCATCGGCCAACGGCGGCTTCATGATGGTCATGTTGCGCCTGCACGTGGACATGTTCGCCGGCTTGCCGGGCAAGTTGCTGCTGGCGTTCATGGGAATTGCGTTCGTGGCAGCGATCGTTTCCGGCACGGTGCTGTACTTGCCGTTCATGCGCCGCTTGAAATTCGCCACCGTGCGCCAGGACAAATCCACTCGCCTGCGCTGGCTCGACCTGCATAACCTGATCGGCGTCGTGACGTTGACCTGGGCGCTGGTGGTCGGCGTAACCGGCGTCGTCAGTGCCTGCGCAGACCTACTGATTGCCGCATGGCGCAACGACACACTGGCCGCGATGATCGCGCCGTATCGCGATGCACCTCCGCTGACTCAACTGGCGCCGGCCAACCGCTTGCTCAACATCGCCAAGGAAGTCGCACCGGGCATGCAGCCGGACTTCATCGCCTTCCCCGGCACACGCTTTTCCAGTGAGCATCATTACGCGGTGTTCATGAAGGGCAGCACGCACCTGACCTCGCACCTGCTGACGCCGGTTCTGATCGATGCCAGCACCCTGCAAGTCACCGCAGTGGTCGAACGCCCGTGGTACATGGACGTCATGGGCATGTCACAACCGCTGCACTTCGGTGACTACGGCGGCATGCCGATGCAGATACTCTGGGCGACCCTCGATGTGCTGACCATCATCGTGCTCGGCAGCGGGGTCTACCTGTGGGTGGTGCGGCGCAAGGCTGCCAGGCCTGTGCTGGAAAAAGCGGAGAGCGTGGCATGAAGCCCCGGCAGTCGAACTTCTGGAAAGTGTTTAGCACTCCAATCGTCATCGCCTTGTTCAGCGCGGCAGGGTTGTTTGCCGCGTTGCTCGGGGATGGTGTGTGGGATTCGCTGAGCTGGCTAGGCTTGGGCATCCCCGCCGCTGTTGCCCTGCGAGGCCTCCTGCAACGCCGCTAAAGCGACATCCCCCTGTAGGAGCGAGCTTGCTCGCGATGCACCCGAGAACTCCCCGGGGTGTCAGTCTTCCAACGTCATCGTTGACGACCATCGCGAGCAAGCTCGCTCCCACAAGGGGTCAAGCCATGATGCTTGAGCAATCAGACCAACGCGCTATGCTGCCCGACACTGCCACCGACCGAGACGCTGCCATGTCCGCCCCGAGCATGACCCTGTACCACAACCCGCTTTCCCCCTTCGTTCGCAAAGTCATGGTGCTGCTGCACGAAACCGGACAACAGAACCGCGTAGCGTTGCAGACCAGCGTGCTCACCCCGGTCAACCCGGACCTGACCCTGATCGACGACAACCCACTGAGCAAAATCCCGGCCCTGCGCCTGGCCGATGGCAACATCATTCACGACAGCCGGGTCATCCTCGACTACCTCGACCACCAGCACGTCGGTAACCCGCTGATCCCTCGCGAAGGTTCGGCCCGCTGGCGACGCCTGACCCTCGCTTCACTGGCCGACGGGATCATGGACGCGGCCGTGCTGGTTCGCTACGAAGTCGCCCTGCGCGCCCCGGAGAAACACTGGGACGAATGGCTCGACGGCCAGCGCGACAAGATTCGTCGCGCCCTGGCATTGCTGGAAAAGGACGCGATTGCCGAGCTGACCTGCCACTTCGATGTGGCGGCAATCAGCGTGGCCTGTGCACTGGGTTACCTGGACCTGCGCCATCCGGATCTGGACTGGCGCACAGCGAATCCGCAGTTGGCGGCGTGGTATTTCGAGGTGAGCCAGCGGCCTTCGATGATTGCGACGATGCCGAAGGTTTAGAACTTCGCCGGCTGTACTGACCTCTTCGCGAGCAGGCTCGCTCCCACCTTTGACTGCGGTCCCATGTGGGAGCGAGCCTGCTCGCGATGGCACCACAACGGATCTAACGCAAACAACCCGGCAATCAGCGTCGCCAACACCCTCCCCTCCCGCTGATCTTCCCGCAGCCCCACCGACCGGCTCATTGCACCGCTCCAATATCGAAGTTCAGCGGTTTCCCCGTTTTCTGCCCAACCCCATACCAATCCAGCTTGCGCGTCAGCACCATAAACACGCCCAGCAAACCGAACAGCAGCAGCGAGCCCATCAAAAGCGCGTAATCCTCTGCACTCAACAGCCCGTAGAGCAGCCCATACAACGCGGCCAATCCCACAGAAAAACTCAAGCCGTGGCGCACGCTGCGCAACACGTGGCAAACGTAGAACCCGATCAACAACACACAACCGCTGGCGGACAACAGGTACGCCAGAGCAAAGCCGATGTGCTCGGACAACGACAGCAACAACAGGTAGAAGAACGCCAGCGCCACACCTACCAACGCATATTGCACCGGGTGCACCGCAAGGCTTTTCAACACTTCGAACAGGAAGAAACCGGCAAAGGTCAGGACAATGAACAGCAGCGCATATTTGATCGCCCGGTCACTTTTCAGGTACTGGTCCACGGGTTCGATGAAGCTCACGCCGAAGCTGCGACCGAACAACGCCTCACAACCACCGCGGGACACGCAGCTGTTCAGCGTTTCTTGCAGGTTGGTGGAGAAAAACGAAGTCTGCCAATGGGCGGTAAAACCTTGATCAGTGATCTCGCGCTGGGCAGGCAGGTAGTTGCCGATGAAGCTTGGATGCGGCCAGTTGGCATTCAACGAAACTTTACTGGTCTTGCCCACCGGCAGGATTTGTAACTGGCCGGTGCCTTGCAGCTTCAGGTCAAAACCGAAGGCCAACTCCGTGGCCTGCTTTGTCTCCAACGCCGGTAGGGTCACGTGGACGCCTTCACCCAGCCAGCTCACTTGGCTGCCCGGAATGAAGTCCAGGTTCTGGCCGTTGAGTTCAAGCTTCAAAGCGTTTTCGATACCACGAATGTCGCTGATGCCAACAGCGAGGAACGGCTGGTCGAACTGGTAATCGGCGAAATCTTCCTTGATGCCCAGTTGAACCGGCAGGGAAAAGTGGCCGCTGATGCGGTTGTCTGCATGGAACAACCGCGCCTGGTAAATACCTCGGGAACGCAGTTCGGTCTGAACGTCTGCGTCGAGTTCGAAGCGCTCCGGCAGAAAATACAAACGACCGCGCTCTTCACCGATCTCCTGATAACGCTCGTTGGTTTTTTCGTGGGTCTTCCAGGTGCGCACGACTTTACGATACGGCACCACCATCAGCGGGCCGCTCAATTGCTGGCTGTAACTGGAGCTGCGGGCAATGTCTTCGAGCACACCGTCGCGCAATTGCTGGCGCTCCTGGATCACGCCGTTGATCATCAGCAGTGGAATCAGCAACAACAGAATCAACAGGGCAATTGCCCCGAGTTTTAGGGTCAGGCTACGGTTCATGGGACTCTCCCTGTTTTGGATGGGGAGAGTCTGGATTCGGTATGTGGTGGGGCCATGGGGGGAATGTGGAGATTGTGTGGAGATTCAGCCTGCTCGCGATTGGCCGTAACTCGGTCTTAAGGCAGGTGTAACTTCACCTCCACACCGCCGTCGACATTACCAATACTCATCGTACCGCCATGCAGCTTGACCACTTCCTCGACAAAATTGAGCCCGAGCCCGGTGCTTTTGCGCCCACTGTCGGGACGCGGCAATGAGTAAAAACGCTCGCTCAAACGCGGCAGCGCGTAGTCGGGAATCGGCTCTGCCTGATTGAAAAGCTTGAACTCGACCTGCTCGCCTGTCCGTTCGGCGGTGAATCGCAGCACACCTTCAACAGGGGTGAAATCCAGCGCATTGTCCAGCAGATTACCCAACGCCTGACGCAGCAGAAATGGCTCGCCGATCAGCGCCAGATCCGATGGAATCGTTTGCTCTACGCGCAACTGTTTACCTTCGATTCGCGCAGATTGCGCGTTCAGCAGGCCATCCACCAAAGCCGCCAATGGCACCGCCACCCGCTGCTCCAGCCCTTGGCGTTGCTCGACCTGCGCCAGGTTCAAAAGCCGCTCGATCAGCTGCTGCATGCGCGCACTTTCACTGTCGATATTGCCGACGAAACGTTGCCGCTGTGCCAGAGGCATTTCGCCCTGTAACAGTTCCGCCGCGCCACGAATCGCCGCCAACGGACTCTTCAGCTCATGGGTCAAGGTGTGCACGTAACGTTCGACGTAGGCCTTGCCTTCAAGCTGCGTGCGCATCTGCTCCACTGCCGTGGCCAATTGCTCCAGCTCACCGCCGCGATAATGCGGCACTTCAACCCGCCGGCCTTCACTGACGCCTTGAGCGTACGCCGTCAATCTTCGCAGGGCTCGGCTGAGCCACCAGGACAACAACGCACCGAACAGCAGACCGAGACCGATCAGCCCGGCGCCGTAAGCCAGCAACCGGCGTTCCGTGCGATCCACATAGGGCTGCAACGAGCTGTTTGGCTTGGCCACAGTGACCACGCCGATGATCTGGCCGTTGTCGCGAATCGGCGCGCCGACGTGCATCACCGAAGACCCCGGATCGTTCGGGTCATTGCGCGTGGAGCGTGCGCCGTATTCGCCACGCAGGGTCAGGTAGACGTCGTTCCAGCGCGAGTAATCCTGCCCCACCGCCGTCCCGCTGGAGTCCAGCACGACGAAGCCCTTGGCGTCGGTGACGTAGATGCGGTGGTTGACCTGATTCTTTGGCAAGCCCCAGATTTTCGCTCCGGGCTGTCGCTCACCATAGGCCTTGAGCAGTTCCGGCCAGCGGTTCTGGTTGAGGCTGCCGGCCTTGAAGTCGTCGCGCAGGATCTCGGCCATCAGGTTGGCGGTATCGACCAGGGTTTCTTCGGTGGACTGGCGCACGCCGGGGCGGATCTCCTGCATGACCGTGTTGAGCACAAAGTAGCCGGTCAGGCCGATGAACAGTGCGTAGACCAGAAAAATCCGGATTCCCAGCGGCATCAGCTTTGTCCCGGGTTGTAGCTGTAGCCGAGGCCGCGGTGGGTCTGGATCGGTTCGGCGTCAGCCTTCACCAATCGCAACTTGGCGCGCACGCTCTTGATGTGGCTGTCGATGCTGCGCTCGTAACCGGCGTCGGCGGCCACGCCCAGGGCATCGAGCAACTGTTCGCGGCTGAAGACTCGCTCGGGCTGCTCCAGCAGGCATTGCAGCAGACGGAATTCATGGCGGGTCAGGGTCAGCAGTTGACCGCGATAACTGATTTGCACACGCTCACTATCGATGCGAAACAGCGTCGCCGACGGGTCGCTCACCGTGCGGGGCGCCATGCGCTTGAGAATCGCCCGGACCCGCGCCGCCACTTCTCGAGGGCTGAACGGTTTGACCACGTAATCGTCGGCGCCGATTTCCAGGCCCACGACGCGATCGATTTCGCCATCCCGGGCGCTGAGGAACATCACCGGCACTTCGCTGAAGCGCCGCAGTTGCTTGCAGGTTTCGAAGCCGCTGATGTCCGGCAGGCCGATATCGAGAATGATCAGATCCGCCGGGGTCTGGCGCTGGTGCTCCAGCGCCGCCGCGCCCAGGCTCAGCCATGTGGTGGTGAAGCCCTCGCCTTGCAGGGCGAAAACCAGGGTGTCGGCAATGGCCGCTTCGTCTTCGACAATCAGGATATGAGGCATGGCGTCCGAGCCCGGCAGTGATGTGGGCGAACGGTGACTCAAGGGGGAATCGGCGTCAATCAGGCTGTGTTAATTGGCGGCGAGGCCTGTGGTACCTAGCAGTTCTGCTAGTAGGCAATGGATGAAAAGAAGCTGATTCTGATAGCCCGTCTTTTTGGTACTGACACGGAGACCAGTCAATGCCTTCGCACTCTCACAAAACGACTCTGCTGGCAACCGATCATCAGCGCTCGGTAATAAACGCCCTGGACGAGAATCGGCCACACCCCATCGCCTACACACCCTATGGTCATCGCCCAGCCGACATCGGCTTGCTCAGCCTGCTGGGTTTCAACGGCGAACGGCCGGACCCGCTGACCGGGCATTATCATTTGGGTAACGGATATCGGCAGTTCAATCCGGTGTTGATGCGGTTTAACAGCCCGGATAGTTGGAGTCCGTTTGGGGAGGGTGGATTGAATGCTTATGCGTATTGTGGGGGAGATCCGAGGAATCGTGTAGATCCAACCGGCCACTCATTTGGGATACTGAGCCTTTTTAGAAGAACAAATACATTGGCCAGGACATCTACCAAATCCCCTGAAGCAATAGCTACCGCAAAGAAAATAGCGTTTATGGAACAAGGCATGCGCTACAAAAAGCAAAACTTAGGCTATCAACTTGATGAAAAAGCAGCAAAGCTAAAACTGGACAAAATAAAAATTGAAGAAATAAACACCTACACCGACATTATCAAAGACAGTAGTTCCGAATTAATAAATAAAATAAAAGAATTGATAAGCAACATGCCAGACTCCCCCCAGAGGACGAAAGCAATTAATGGCTTCAACGCACCCATTCAATTTCCAACCGTTATAAACCCTTCATCCTCCAGAGATCATGCAGTGCTCGCATTGCACTCTGAAGCAATGTACTTCAATAATCACCTTGGCACTTTAAACCACCTCCAAAAGAAAGTAACGACTATGCCTGCGTCTACTCAAAATCAAATTCGACAACTTTCATAGAGCACTATCTACAACCACTCACTTTCGCATCGAACATTTTCATGGAGTTGCGAGCAGTTTCTCTATGCTCGACTTCACCTCTTCAATCTTCAACAATCCGGCTTGTCCGCGGTAAAACGCCGCGCCGGATTCACCGCCGCGCCAAACTCACGCAACGCCTTGGCCCCAATCAGCAACGGATAGTTGAAGCTGCTGCGGTCAGTCAGGTTGACCTCGACCGTGCGCTTGACGTTGCCCAGGCACAACTCCAGATCGACCACCGGACGCTTGGTCGGCGCGGCCACGTCTTCATCCTCGTCTTCTTCGGAACGAGTCTTGATCTTGCTGATGCGTGCGATCTTGTGCTCGTAGACCTTGTTGCTCGCATCCTTGGTCGCGAGGCGGAAACGCACCCAGTCTTCACCGTCGCGGGTAAAGGTCTCGATGTCCTTGGCCGACAGCGACGCAGTCAGCGCGCCGGTATCCATCTTGGCCTTTAGCACTTCGCCGCCGATTTCCGGCAGGGCGATGTATTCGTAACGACCATAGAGGGTCGGCTCGGCGGCCATGACCGGCAGGGCGATGAAGGAGAGCACTGCAAGGAGGGATTTCACGTAATGGGTTTCCATGAGAGTGAGCAGTCGGATTTTAGACCGTCGTGCGCTTGATCGTTCCCACAAGGTTACCGACCCAAAAGTGAAACATTCGTCAGCACCGATTTGGCCTGTCGCCCGAAGCTGCTTATCATTGCGCGCCCAACCGCTTCCACGAGTGACTTATGCGCCGCCTGCTCACCGGCTGTTTCGTGACCCTGCTGCTCCTGCTAAACACCCTGATCCTGATCGGACCGTTGATGGTGTTTGCCCTGCTCAAACTGATCCTGCCCGGCCGTTTTCGCGATTACGCCTCATGGTCGGTGATGTGGATCGCCGAGACCTGGTCCGAGATCGACAAGCTGATCTTCCGTGTCTGCATCCCTACCCAATGGGACATCCGTGGCGGTGACGATCTGCGTCGCGACACTTCATATCTGGTGATCAGCAACCATCAATCCTGGGTCGACATCCCGGCGCTGATCCAGACGCTGAACCGGCGCACGCCGTTCTTCAAATTCTTCCTCAAGAAAGAGCTGATCTGGGTGCCCTTCCTGGGCCTGGCGTGGTGGGCGCTGGATTACCCGTTCATGAAGCGCTACAGCAAGACGTTCCTGGCGAAATACCCGGAACTGGCCGGCAAGGATCTGGAAATCACCAGACAGGCCTGTGAATTGTTCAAGCGCCAACCAGTGACGGTGGTCAACTACCTCGAAGGCACCCGCTTCACGGCGGCTAAATGTGACCAGCAACAGTCGCCGTTCAATCACCTGCTCAAGCCCAAGGCCGGCGGGGTGGCCTTTGTGCTGGCGGCGATGGGTGAGCAGCTGGACGCGATTCTCGATGTGACAGTGGTTTACCCGCAGCAGACGATTCCGGGGTTCTGGGACTTGATCAGCGGCAACGTTCCGCGGGTCATCATCGACATCAAGACTCGCGAACTCGACCCGGCGCTGTGGCAGGGCGATTACGAAAACGACCCTGCGTTTCGCGAGAAGGTCCAGAATTGGGTCAACCAGCTCTGGATCGAGAAGGACCGGCGCATCGACGCGTTGCGCGCCGGGCGCCGCTGAATCAGCTACCGGTGCTGGTGCCCCAGATGCTGCCCAGGCTGCTCAGCAGCGAACCGCCGACGCCCTGCTGACCGAAGTATTGCAGGAGTACCGGGGCAAACTGGCCGATCATGCCGCTGTCCATGCCCAGGGCGCTGAAGGCGTTGTTCAGGTCGTTGGTGTCCTTGACGTTGCCCAAGGCGTTGTCCAGCCCTGCTGCTTTGCCGCTGGAGCCGAGCAGCCCGGCCAGTGCCCCCAACTCCCCGCCGCCCGAGAGCATGTCGATGCCCGGCACGCTTTTGGCCAGTTCCGAGTAGTCGGTCGAGCTCAACTGGTTCTTCGCCAGCCCCAGCATCGCCCCGGCGCCGCCAACGGCTTGCTCTGGGGTGATGTCCAATTCACTGAGGGTGCTCAGCAGGTTGGCGGTCTGCGGTGTCGGTGCAGCAGTCGCGGCCGCGTCATCGCCCTGCATGCCGGCAATGGCATTGACCGCATCGCCCAGATTGAACTGTGCGAAGACCGGGCTGGCTGCCAGGGTCAGGAGTGATGCCAGTGCAAAACCGCGTGAAATCTTCATTCAGACATCCTCTTGTGCCATGAAAAACGCCCGGCTTACGGGCGCAAAGCTGCCGATTTGACCGGGCAGACGCGGGCATGTTCCTCAGATCTCCATCCATTTACCATCCGCTCGTCACAAAGCAGCCCTGAAGCCTGCGGCACTATCAGATCTGCCAGTAGGCGGCTTTGTTCGAATGCACCACAGTAAAACCCTGGATCGACAAACTCATTCAGGAACCCGCCCATGCTCCCCAATCGAGAAACGCGGTTCTGCAGTTACCGCTACGACCCGCTGGATCGTCTGGTTGATTGCACGCCCTCTGCGCAGGCCCCCACCCGACGCTTTTACCTGAAAGATCGTCTGGCCACCGAGATTCAAGACGCGGTGCAGCGTTCGATCATGCAGCACGACGATCAACTGCTGGCGCAGCAACAGCGTCAGAACGACACCGCAGAAACCCACCTGCTCGCCACTGATCAACAGCGTTCAGTGTTGAGCGTGCTCGATGCAACTCGCCCCCATCCTCTCGCTTACTCGCCCTACGGTCACCGACCTCCCGAAAACGGCTTGCTAAGCCTGCTCGGCTTCAACGGCGAACGGCCGGATCCGGTGACGGGATGCTATTTGTTGGGGAATGGTTATCGGGGGTTTAATCCGGTGTTGATGCGGTTTAACAGTCCGGACAGTTGGAGTCCGTTTGGGAAGGGTGGGCTGAATGCCTACACGTATTGCGTGGGGGATCCGGTGAATCGAAAGGATCCGACGGGGCATTTTTTTCAATTTCTTCGGCCTCTTTGGGTCGCTGCCAAACCCTTGCTGCGTGCGGTTGGACTCATCAGTAAACCGGCCCGTCCTGCTACTGCTGCATTTTCGATGACCAATGTCGCTGTACCTAACGTGAGGCCCGGATTTCCACCTCCATACTTCCCTGACAACAACCCAGTTCACATTTTACTTGATCATGCCCCTGAGCAATTTCAGCCGCTGCTGCCGCCACCAGCCTATTCCTCTCCCCGAGCATCAATCTCCCTTGGTTCACGGAGACCGAGCCTTTCCTCCCAAGGATCGCTCGATACCCCATCAACAATCGATGATAACTTTGATAACCTCTTGTACCCACCCAATCAAATCAATATGGGACGGTCAATTGTCTCCGGGTCAACCTCACTACCTACATCCCCGCCAACATATAGTAGTTCTCAAGTAACCAATGCTAGAAAACTCGTTGATGATTTTTTTGCGCAGACAGTAGAAGCTCAGCGCTCCGAAGTAATCAAGAAGTGGAATTTATCAATGAAGGGAATACGTCAAAACAACAATTAAGCAACTTGATCGTTCTCAAGCTCTGTCTGGGAGCGCCGCCTGTGACGTTGCTAGCAGTTTTGCTATAGGAAACGGCGGCCAAAAAGGAGGCCGCCGTTTTTGTTTGCTCTAAAAACTCACGCCGCACTAAACATCTTATGCGGATCAATCACAAACTTCTTCGGCACGCCCGCGTCAAACTCGCCATAACCCTGCGGCGCCTGATCCAGGCTGATCACCTGCACGCCCACCACTTCGGCGATGTTGATGCGGTCCCACATGATCGCTTGCATGAGCGCGCGGTTGTACTTCATCACCGGGGTCTGGCCGGTGTGGAAGCTGTGGGATTTGGCCCAGCCCAGGCCGAAGCGGATGCTCAGGCTGCCCATTTTCGCGGCAGCGTCGACAGCGCCCGGGTCTTCGGTCACGTAGAGGCCGGGGATGCCGATCTTGCCTGCCACACGCACCACGCCCATCAGCGAGTTGAGTACGGTGGCAGGTGCTTCGTGTTTCACGCCGTCATGGCCATGGCCACGGGCTTCGAAACCAACGGCGTCGATGGCGCAGTCGACTTCCGGCTCGCCCAGCAGTGCGGCGATCTGTTCGTGCAGCGGCGTGTCCAGGGACAAGTCGGCGATCTCGAAGCCCTGAGCCTTGGCGTGGGCCAGGCGCACGGTGTTGACGTCACCGATGATCACCACCGCCGCGCCCAACAGACGGGCCGAAGCAGCCGCCGCGAGGCCGACCGGACCGGCACCGGCGATGTACACGGTGCTGCCCGGGCCGACGCCAGCGGTCACGGCACCGTGATAGCCGGTCGGCAGGATGTCGGAGAGGCAGGTCAGGTCGCGGATTTTTTCCATCGCCCGGTCGCGATCCGGTAGTTTCAGCAGGTTGAAGTCGGCGTACGGCACCATGGCGTATTCGGCCTGGCCACCGGTCCAGTCGCCCATGTCGACGTAACCATAAGCACCGCCCGGACGCGCCGGGTTGACGCTCAGGCAGACGCCTGTGTGCATTTCTTTGCAGGAACGGCAGCGCCCGCAAGCCACGTTGAACGGAACAGACACCAGGTCACCAATCTGCAGGTTCTCAACGTCGCTGCCCTTTTCGATCACTTCACCGGTGATCTCGTGACCCAGGACCAGACCGGTTTGAGCGGTGGTACGGCCGCGCACCATGTGCTGGTCGGAACCACAGATGTTGGTGGAAACCACGCGCAGGATCACGGCGTGGTTAATTTTCCTGCCACGCGGGTCCTGCATTTTCGGATAATCAATACTCTGCACTTCGACCTTGCCAGCGCCGAGATACACCACACCACGATTGCCAGACATGCTTTCACCTCGCTGTTGTTTTTATGGAACCGCGTTGCCCAGGCAGGCAGCGCGTTAAATGCTCGGGTTATTGCCGTTGTCATTTGTGTTGCTTGTAAGGGCCTCATCGCGAGCAAGCTCGCTCCCACAGGTTTTTGTGTCGTTCACAAATCTTGTGTCCGCCCCCGATCCACTGTGGGAGCGAGCTTGCTCGCGATGGCGATTTAAAGAACGACCGTTCTGTTGGCGTTCAAAAACACTCTTCTCTCGATGTGATACCCAACCGCCCTCGCCAAAGTCAGCCCTTCGATATCCCGCCCCTTGGCGATCAGGTCTTCCGGATAATGGCTGTGGTCCACTGCCTCCACACCCTGGGCAATGATCGGGCCTTCATCCAGGTCGTTGTTGATGTAATGCGCGGTGGCGCCGACCAGTTTCACGCCCTTGTTGTAGGCCTGATGGTAGGGCTTGGCGCCCTTGAAACCGGGCAGCAGGGAGTGGTGGATGTTGATCGCCTTGCCATCGAGCTTGCGGCATAGCTCCGGCGACAGCACTTGCATGTAGCGCGCAAGGATCACCAGTTCCGCACCGGACTCTTCAATGACCTGCCAGACCTGACGTTCCTGGGACGGCTTGTCGTTCGGATCCAGCGGGAAGTGGTAGTACGGAATCTGGTGCCAGTCAGCCAGTGGCTTGAGGTCCGGGTGGTTGGAGACCACGGCGGCCACGTCCATCGACAACTGGCCGATGCGCTGGCGATAGAGCAAATCGTTGAGGCAGTGATCGGCCTTGGAAACCATGATCACCACTTTCGGCCGGTAGTTCGGCGCGGTCAGTTCGAAGATCATGCCGAAGGCTTCACCGCGCTCGGCGAGGCCCGCGCGGAAGGACTGCTCGTCGAAACCGTCAGGCTGGCGGAATTCCACACGAATGAAGAAACGGCCCGAGAGTCGGTCATCGAAGGAATGGTGCTCGGTGACGTAGCAGCCCTGCTCGAACAGAAAGCGGGTCACCGCGTCCACGGTGCCGAGGACGCTGGGGCAGTCGGCGGTCAGAATCCATGTGTCTGGGGCGCGGCTCATGGTGCGGTGACTCCTGTGATATCTAAAGATGACGCTGCATCTTGTGGGAGCGAGCTTGCTCGCGATGGGCGTCAACGATAACGCGTACTTACTGGATCAACGCGTCGCCCTCAAGTCCATCGCGAGCAAGCTCGCTCCCACAAGTGATCGCCTCCATGGCGGGTGGTGATCAGGCCTGAACGCTGAGGCCGAATTCGGCAGAAGCATCCTGCAACCACAGCCACCAGTAATCCGAGAAGCTGCGACGAATCAGCAGTTCCCAGGTGTCTTCGGCGGTGTGACGGATCATCAATTGCGACTTGGCGAACACCGTGCCGACGGCTTTGCCCACCGGGAAGTTGTTCGGGTGCACGTCGTAGCTGGTGGACTTCATCAGTACCTGGCGCACGTTCGGGCCGCTCAGTTCGAGGAGTTGCTGGCCGCCGCTGACATTGACGATCGCAATGTGCAAATCGCCCAGCGCTTTGCGCAGTTTTTGCTCGGCGGCCAGTTCTTCACCGGTCGGCACGATCAGCAGCCACTCATCCGGCCCCATCCATTGCAAACTGGTTTCGCCTTTGACGATGACGCTCAGCGCGCCCGGCAACTCGATGCCCAGGGCCTTGTGCACGCCCGCGGCAAACGCGGCATCGTGGCCATCGCCGCGGATGGTCAGGTGGCCGAGGAGTTTTTTCTCACGCACGGTCACGCCGGCGTTCTTGCGACCCTTGCCCACCAGGCTGGCGAGGTCGGCGTGATGCAGCGACGACTCGGCCTTGGCCCCGGAGGTTGGGCGTTGTTGGTAAACATTGGCTGCGGTCATAAAGCACCTGTTTTGAATTCTGTTGGTTCTGGCCCTTGTGGTGGCTGTTCTATCGCCATCGCGAGCAAGCTCGCTCCCACAGGGGTTAGGCGATCTCCTGTGAGAGCGAGCTTGCTCGCGATGGCGGCAGCTCACACCCCACAGGACCCGAAGCCTTTACACGTTCTGGCGCTCACCCTTCGGATCGAAGAACACCGAAGAAACGATTTCCGCCTCGATCACGCTGCCGTCCGCCAATGGCGCGAAGACACGCTCGCCCATGCGGTTCAGGCCGCCCTTGACTACGCCCATGGCGAACGAATAGCCCAGGGAGTTGTGCAGGTAACTGGAAGTCACGTGACCCACCATGGTCATCGGGATGGCTTGCTTGGTGTTGAACACCAGTTGCGCACCTTCCGGCAGCCATTTGGTCGGATCGATCGGTTTCAGGCCAACCAGTTGCTTGCGCTGATCACGCACGCAGTCTTCACGGTTCATGCCACGCCAGCCGATCCACGAGAACGGTTTGGTGCGACCGACACACCAGCCCATGTTCAGGTCGTCCGGGGTCATCGAGCTGTCAGTGTCCTGACCGACGATGATGAAGCCCTTCTCGGCCCGCAGCACGTGCATGGTTTCTGTGCCGTACGGCGTCAGGTTGTACTTCTTGCCGGCGTCGACGATTTTTTCCAGCACGCCCATGGCGTAGTCGGCTTGCACGTTGACTTCGTACGACAGTTCACCGGTAAACGAAATCCGGAACACCCGCGCCGGCACACCACCGACCAGACCTTCTTTCCAGGTCATGAACGGGAAGGCTTCGCTGCTCAGGTCGATGTCGGTGACTTCAGCGAGCAGCTTGCGGCTGTTCGGCCCGGACAGGGTCATGGTCGCCCAGTGGTCGGTGACGGAGGTGAAGTACACCTTCATGTCCGGCCATTCGGTCTGGTGGTACAGCTCCAGCCACTGCAGCACACGAGCCGCGCCGCCGGTGGTGGTGGTCATGACGAAATGGTTGTCGGCCAGGCAAGCCGTCACGCCGTCGTCGAAGACCATGCCGTCTTCTTTGCACATCAGGCCGTAACGGGCCTTGCCCACATCGAGCTTGGTCCAGGCGTTGGTGTAGACGCGGTTGAGGAACTCACGCGCATCCGGGCCCTGGATGTCGATCTTGCCCAGGGTCGAAGCATCGAGCAGGCCGACGCTGTCGCGCACGGCTTTGCATTCGCGCTTCACCGCGGCATGCAGGTCTTCACCGGATTTCGGGAAGTACCAAGGACGCTTCCACTGGCCGACGTCTTCGAACTCGGCGCCGTTTTTCAGGTGCCATTGATGCAGTGCGGTGTAACGCACCGGCTCGAAGATGTGCCCACAGTGACGACCGGCCACGGCGCCGAAAGTCACCGGCGTGTAGTTCGGACGGAACATGGTGGTGCCCATCTGCGGGATGGTCACGTTCAGCGAGCGGGCAGCGATGGCCAGGCCGTTGACGTTGCCGAGCTTGCCCTGATCGGTGCCGAAGCCCAGTGCGGTGTAGCGCTTGACGTGCTCGACCGACTCGAAGCCCTCGCGGGTCGCCAGTTCGATGGCGGCGGCGGTGACATCGTTTTGCAGGTCGACGAATTGCTTCGGTGCCCGTGCGGTGCTCTTTTCATGGGGCACCTGGAACAGCGCCAGGGTCGGCTCTTCGAGACGGCTCAGGGCTTTCGGCAGTACGCCTTCAACCGTCTGGAATCCGGCTTCAGCAGCGGCGCGAGCGCCACCTTCAAAACCGTCGGCCAGGGAATCGCCAAGGCCGTAGACGCCGTTGATGCCACCGACGCACACGCGTTTCTGCGGTGCTTCGCCCGGTACGAAACCGAGGATGTCTTCACGCCAGATCGGCTTGCCACCCAGGTGCGAAGCCAAGTGAACCACCGGGCTGTAGCCACCGGAGCTGGCGACCACGTCGCAGTCGAGCCATTCGCCTGGGCTGGTCACGGTGTGGGCTTTGACGTCGATGGCGGCCACACGGGCAGCGGTCACGTGCTTGCTGCCACGAGCCTCGATCACGGCACTGCCGGTGAGGATGCGGATGCCTTTGGCGCGGGCTTCTTCCACCAGCGCACCACGCGGATTGCTGCGGGCGTCGGCGATGGCCACCACTTGCAGGCTGGCATCGAGCCAATCCAGGGCAACGCGGTAGGCGTGGTCGTTGTTGGTCGACAGCACCAGCTTCTTGCCCGGTGCCACGCCGTAACGACGCACGTAGGTCGAGATGGCGCCGGCGAGCATGTTGCCCGGCACGTCGTTGTTGCCGTAGACCAATGGACGCTCGTGAGCGCCGGTTGCCAGTACCACGCGATTGGCGCGGACCCGGTGAATGCGCTGACGCACCTGGCCAATCGGTGCGCGGTCGCCGAGGTGATCGGTCAGGCGCTCGTGAATGGTCAGGAAGTTGTGGTCGTGGTAGCCGTTGACGGTGGCGCGCGGCAACAGCAGCACGTCCGGGGTGTTCTTCAGCTCGTCGATGACGCTGGCCACCCACTCCATCGCAGGCTTGCCGTCGAGGCTTTCGCGGGAATCGAGCAGGCTGCCGCCGAACTCTTCCTGTTCATCGGCGAGGATCACCCGGGCACCGCTGCGCGCAGCCGCCAGGGCAGCCGCCAGGCCAGCAGGGCCAGCACCGACGATCAGCACGTCGCAGTGCTGGTTCATGTAGTCGTAGGTGTCCGGATCGTTCTCGGTCGGCGAGCGGCCCAGGCCGGCAGCCTTGCGGATGTACTTCTCGTAGGTCATCCAGAACGATTGCGGGTACATGAAGGTTTTGTAGTAGAAGCCCGGCGGCATCAGCTTGCCGCCGACCTTGCCGAGAATCCCCATCATGTCGTTGTTCACGCTCGGCCAGCCGTTGGTGCTGGTGGCGACCAGGCCTTGATACAGCGCCTGTTGCGTAGCACGCACGTTCGGGATCTGCGTGGCTTCGGTGGCGCCGATCTGCAGTACCGCGTTCGGCTCTTCGGCACCGGCGGCGAAGATGCCGCGCGGACGGGAATACTTGAAGCTGCGACCGATGATGTCGACGCCGTTGGCCAGCAGTGCAGCGGCCAGGGAATCGCCTTCAAAGCCTTTGTAGTTCTGGCCGTTGAAGGTGAAGGTCAAGACTTTGTTGCGGTCGATCCGTCCGCCATTGGACAGGCGATTGATCTGGCTCATACCTTCTCTCCCAGAGCCGTGCTGGCCGCTTTCGGGCTATCGGTCTTGTCGGTGAATTGTGGCTTGGTGCCGATCTTGTAGGTTTCGAGAATCTCGTAGGTCACGGTGTCGCGGGTGACGTTGAAGTACTGACGGCAACCGGCGACGTGATCCCACAGCTCGTGGTGCAGACCGCGCGGGTTATCGCGGAAGAACATGTAGTCGCCCCACTCCTCGTCGGTGCAACTGCTCGGGTCCAGTGGGCGCGGGATGTGCGCCTGGCCGGATGCATGGAATTCCTCTTCGGAGCGCAGTTCGCCGCAGTGAGGACAGAAGATATGCAACATAGGGATTTCTCCTGTTAGTGGGCGACTGCTGCAGCGCCGTGTTCGTCGATCAACGCACCGCTGTGGAAACGGTCGATGGAGAAAGGTGCAGCCAGTGGGTGCATTTCACCCTTGGCCAGGCTTGCGGCAAATACGTTGCCCGAGCCAGGTGTAGCCTTGAAGCCACCGGTGCCCCAACCGCAGTTGAAGAACATGTTCGGTACCGGGGTTTTCGAAATGATCGGGCAGGCATCCGGCGTGGTGTCGACGATGCCGCCCCACTGACGGTTCATGCGTACCCGCGACAGCACCGGGAACATCTCGACGATGGCCTGGATGGTGTGTTCGATCACCGGGTACGAACCACGCTGGCCGTAGCCGTTGTAGCCGTCGATACCGGCGCCGATCACCAGGTCGCCCTTGTCGGACTGGCTGATGTAACCGTGTACGGCGTTGGACATGATCACGCTGTCGATAATCGGCTTGATCGGCTCGGACACCAGTGCTTGCAGCGGGTGCGATTCGATCGGCAGACGGAAACCGGCGAGCTTGGCCATGTGCCCGGAGTTACCGGCGGTCACTACGCCGACGCGCTTGGCGCCGATGAAGCCCTTGTTGGTTTCAACGCCGATGCACACGCCGTTTTCCTTGCGGAAACCGATCACTTCGGTCTGCTGGATCAAGTCCACGCCGAGGGCGTCGGCGGCCCGGGCAAAGCCCCAGGCCACGGCATCGTGACGGGCCACGCCGCCGCGGCGCTGGACGGTGGCGCCCATCACCGGGTAGCGAGTGTTCTTGGAGCAGTCGAGGTACGGAATCTCGTCGGCAACCTGCTTGGCATCGAGCAGCTCACCGTCCACGCCGTTGAGGCGGTTGGCACTGACCCGACGCTCGGAATCACGAATGTCCTGCAGGGTGTGGCACAGGTTGTAGACGCCGCGCTGGGAGAACATCACGTTGTAGTTGAGGTCCTGGGACAGGCCTTCCCACAGTTTCATCGCGTGTTCGTACAGGTGCGCCGACTCGTCCCACAGGTAGTTGGAGCGAACGATGGTGGTGTTGCGCGCGGTGTTACCGCCGCCCAGCCAGCCTTTCTCGACCACGGCCACGTTGGTGATGCCGTGTTCCTTGGCCAGATAGTAGGCCGTGGCCAGACCATGCCCGCCACCACCGACGATGACCACGTCGTAGACCTTTTTAGGGGTCGGCGTGCGCCACATTTTCTGCCAGTTTTCATGATGGCTGAGAGAGT
This sequence comes from Pseudomonas sp. GW822-FHT01E03, assembly GCF_058802985.1. NCBI lineage: Bacteria > Pseudomonadati > Pseudomonadota > Gammaproteobacteria > Pseudomonadales > Pseudomonadaceae > Pseudomonas > Pseudomonas sp. GW822-FHT01E03. The sequence goes on along the minus strand of NZ_JBXAOQ010000002.1, from coordinate 595,463 downwards.
GTTTGAAGAGGCCGAAGCCCGAGTAGCGTTGCATAGTCATTTACTCCAAAACCGCACTCAGCGATAAACCGGGAAGTCCGCGCACAGGGCTGCCACTTGCTCGGCGACATTGGCCTCGACATCGGCGTCGCCGAGGTTGTCGAGGATGTCGCAGATCCAGCCGGCCAGCGTGACGCACTGGGTCACCTTGAAGCCGCGAGTGGTGACCGCCGGGGTACCGATGCGCAGGCCAGAGGTCACGAACGGCGACTGTGGATCGTTCGGGACAGCGTTCTTGTTCACAGTGATGTGGGCGCGACCGAGTGCTGCATCCGCCTCTTTGCCGGTGAGGCCCTGACGGATCAGGCTGACCAGGAACAGGTGGTTGTCGGTACCGCCGGACACTACATCGTAGCCGCGTTTGATAAACACGCCGGCCATGGCCTGGGCGTTGTCGATCACTTGCTGCTGATAAGCCTTGAAGCCTGGCTCCAGCGCTTCCTTGAAGCACACCGCCTTACCGGCGATCACGTGCATCAGCGGGCCGCCCTGGGCACCGGGGAAAACTGCTGCGTTGAGCTTCTTCTCGATTTCTTCGTTGGACTTGGCCAGGATCAGGCCGCCACGCGGACCGCGCAGGGTCTTGTGGGTAGTGGTGGTGACCACATCGGCGTAAGGCAGCGGGTTCGGGTACAGACCAGCGGCAACCAGACCGGCCACGTGGGCCATGTCGACGAACAGCAGTGCACCGACCTTGTCGGCGATCTGGCGGAAGCGCGGGAAGTCGAGGGTCTTGGAGTAGGCCGAGAAGCCGGCGACGATCATCTTCGGCTTGTGCTCGACGGCCAGGCGCTCGACTTCGTCGTAATCGATCAGGCCGGTGTTGGTGTCGATGCCGTACTGCACGGCGTTGTACAACTTGCCCGAGGACGACACTTTGGCGCCGTGGGTCAGGTGACCGCCGTGGGCCAGGCTCATGCCGAGAATGGTGTCGCCGGCTTGCAGCAGGGCCAGGTACACGGCGCTGTTGGCCGAGGAACCGGAATGCGGCTGGACGTTGGCGTAATCGGCACCGAACAGTTGCTTGGCGCGCTCGATGGCCAGCGCCTCAACCTTGTCGACATGTTCGCAGCCACCGTAGTAGCGCTTGCCCGGATAACCTTCGGCGTATTTGTTGGTCAGGCCACTGCCTTGCGCTTCCATGACGCGCTTGCTGGTGTAGTTCTCTGACGCGATCAGCTCGATGTGATCTTCCTGACGTTGCTCCTCGGCATTCATCGCCGCCAGCAGTGCATCGTCGTAACCCTGGATCTGGTCTTGCTTGCTGAACATCGCGTCTCTCCCAGCGGCGGCGGTGCGCCATTCGTCTCGGTGAGGCACTGGCTTTTCGGCAGTGCCCTTTGGTAGCGATGGTATGACTGGCTTGGAGTCGTCAAATGCCTACGGGCGCCACGCAAAGGTGCGTTTACGACATGGGAAGAAAAGGCTGGCCTGAGGATATCTCTGTGGCGAGGGGGCTTGCCCCCGTTCGGCTGCGAAGCAGTCGCAGTTTCAGCAGGTGCGGTTTATCTGAAAAACTGCCTTTTAAGCGTTTGGGGCCGCTACGCAGCCCAACGGGGGCAAGCCCCCTCGCCACAAAAGCAGGGTCAGGCGACAACCTGTCGCACTGCGAGCAACAGCAGAAAATGCAAGGGATAGAGCGCATACGCCCAGCGCCGCATCGGTGGTGGTTTTACGCCCTTTGCATGTCGCAACAAGAACAGCCCGAGCCATGGCGCAATCAGGCACGTGACGATGGCCGGAATTGCCGCGACATTGCCCAGGCGAGTGGCGTAATACAGCACCTGCCACTGATTGGCCGCCAGGCATACCAACCCCGCCAACAGCGCGAAATACCAGGGCCGTTGCAGTACCGGCAGCATCGCCAGCGGCAACAGAACGCCAAAGAAACCGAACATCAATCGCTGGGAGAAAAACCCTGCCAGCAGCAACGCGCCGACGGCCAGCAGGCGCGACGCAAGCACCGGCTGCTGCCAGCCACGAATCACCAGCAAGCCCAGGGCAAGGGTGGGCAGCACGTTCAAGGTGTCGGGATTGTGAATATACATCCGGTAAGGAATTTCACTCACCGCGCTAAACAGCAACAACCAGCCCAGATAGCGCCATTGCCCACCGTCCACCACAACAGGCTTTCGTGACAGATTGGCCGCCATTGCCAGGCAGAACCACGGGAATGCCAGCCGCCCCGGCACATACAACAGATCGGCGGAATAACCGACATATCGCAGGTGATCGAGCACCATGCTTAAAAGCGCCAGCCACTTGAGCAGATCCAGTGCCCCGTCGCGCTGCTTTAAGTGCATGGTCTTGTGCATCGTCACGTGCATAATTGCCCTTCGACTGTGTATGTTCCCGACAGCGACATCCTGTGCACCTCCACCTGACGATCTTGGGTACAGTGCGCACCCTCATTGACCACGGGACGCTTCACCATAGGCATCTCGACCACGGAAGCAGGCCATGACCGACAAGAGCCAACAATTCGCCAGCGACAACTATTCCGGCATCTGCCCTGAAGCCTGGGCCGCCATGGAGCAGGCCAACCACGGCCACCAGCGCGCATACGGCGACGACGAGTGGACCGCCCGCGCCTCCGACGGATTCCGCAAACTGTTCGAAACCGACTGCGAAGTGTTTTTTGCCTTCAACGGCACCGCCGCCAACTCGCTGGCGCTGTCGTCGTTGTGCCAGAGTTACCACAGCGTGATCTGCTCGGAAACAGCTCACGTCGAAACCGATGAATGCGGCGCACCGGAATTCTTCTCCAACGGCTCCAAACTGCTGATCGCCCGTACTGAAAACGGCAAGTTGACCCCGGAATCGATCCGCGAGGTCGCGCTCAAGCGCCAGGACATCCACTACCCGAAACCCCGTGTGGTGACTCTGACCCAGGCCACCGAAGTCGGCAGCGTCTACACCCCGGACGAAATCCGCGCCATCAGCGCCACCTGCAAGGAACTGGGCCTGAACCTGCACATGGACGGCGCACGATTCTCCAACGCCTGCGCCTTCCTCGGCTGCACCCCGGCTGACCTGACCTGGAAGGCCGGCGTCGACGTGCTGTGCTTCGGCGGCACGAAAAACGGCATGGCCGTGGGCGAGGCGATTCTGTTCTTCAACCACAAACTGGCCGAAGACTTCGATTACCGCTGCAAACAGGCCGGGCAGCTTGCTTCAAAAATGCGCTTCCTGTCGGCGCCGTGGGTCGGGATCCTGGAAAACGACGCCTGGCTCAAATACGCCAACCACGCCAACCACTGCGCGCAATTGCTGGCTGAACTGGTCAGCGACATCCCCGGCGTGGAGCTGATGTTCCCGGTACAGGCCAACGGCGTGTTCCTGCAACTGTCGGAACCGGCCATCGCCGCACTGACCGCCAAGGGCTGGCGTTTCTACACCTTCATCGGCAACGGCGGCGCACGCTTCATGTGCTCGTGGGACACCGAGCAAGAGCGCGTGCGTGAATTGGCGAAGGACATTCGCGAAGTGATGTCTCACTAACACTCTAAACCCTGTGGGAGCGAGCTTGCTCGCGATGAGGTCAGCACATCCAGCATTGATGTCGACTGACACTCCGCTATCGCGAGCAAGCTCGCTCCCACAGGGGGTACCCACCTCTACGTCCGCACCTGAAGACTTCGTCTACATTGTTTGTCGAGCCTTTGCTCAAATAACAATAATCAGGAGCGTACGCATGTCATTGCAAGGCAAAACCCTGTTCATCACCGGCGCCAGCCGCGGCATTGGTCGCGAGATCGCGCTGCGCGCCGCACGCGACGGGGCCAACATTGTGATCGCCGCCAAAAGCGCCGCCCCCCACCCCAAGCTGCCGGGCACGATTTTCAGCGTGGCCCAGGAAGTCGAAGCCGCAGGCGGCAAGGCACTGGCCCTGCAAGTGGATGTGCGCGATGAAGATGCCGTGCATCAGGCCCTGGCCCAGGCCAACGAACATTTCGGTGGCATCGATGCACTGATCAACAATGCCGGGGCGATCAAGCTCACCGGGGTTCAACATCTCGAACTCAAGCGCTTTGACCTGATGCACCAGATCAACACCCGCGCCGTATTGCTGTGCAGCCAGGCAGCGTTGCCGTACCTGAAGAAGTCCAGCGGCCATATCCTCAACCTCTCGCCGCCGCTGAACCTGGCCGCCAAGTGGTTCGCCCAATACAGCCCCTATACCGTGACCAAGTACGGCATGAGCATGCTGACCCTGGGCATGAGCGAGGAATTCAGGAATTACGGGATCAGCGTCAACTCGCTATGGCCACAGACGATGATCGCCACCGCTGCCATCGAGTTTCAGTTGGGGTCGAGGGAATCGTTCAAGCATGCGCGCCTGCCTGCGATCATGGCGGATGCGGCGCATGTGATTCTGAGCAGCGCAAACCGCAGCCTGACCGGGCGCTTGCTGATTGATGAGGAGATTCTGCGGGAAAGCGGTGTGACGGAGTTCGAACACTATCGGTTCGCGCCGGACAGCAACGACAAGCTGATGACCGACTTGTTTATCGACTAAACACCCTCCCCTGTAGGAGCGAGCCTGCTCGCGATGAACCTGAGAACACCGCGGGGGGTCAGGTTGTCAGCGTTATCGTTGACGTCCATCGCGAGCAGGCTCGCTCCTACAGGGACTATTGCGCAACCATTAGAATTCGATGCGCACGTCGCCTTTAGGCACGCTGCAGCACGAAAGAATGAACCCTTCTGCTTCGTCTTCCTCGGTGATCCCGCCGTTGTGGTCCATTTCCACTTCACCACCCAGCTTCAACACCTTGCAGGTGCCGCAGATACCCATGCCGCACGCTTTCGGAATCATCAGGCCGACCTTGGCCGCCGCCGCATGCACGGTCTCGCCCGGGGCCACACGAATGCTCTTGCCGGACGCCGTGAACTCCACCTGGTGCAGATCCGCCACGTCGACTTCCGGTGCCTCGGCCGCTTGCTCGGCGTGTTCCACGGCGTCGGCGCGCGCCTCTGGCGGGGTCGCACCGAAGGATTCTTCGTGATAACGCGACATGTCGAAGCCAGCGGCTTCCAGCAAGCGCTTGACCGCATTCATATACGGTGTCGGGCCGCAGCAGAACACTTCGCGCTCAAGGAAGTCCGGCGCCATCAATTCAAGCATTCTGTGGTTCAGGTAACCGCGATAACCGGCCCAGGGCTCACCCATACCGTGCTTCTCGCAGATCAGGTGCAGGCTGAAGTTGTCGATCCGCGACGCCATGTGTTCCAGCTCACGGTGGTAAATGATGTCTTTGGGCGAACGGGCGCTGTGGATAAACACCATGTCGACATTGCCGTTGGTGTCGTAGAACCAGCGCGCCATGGACATGACCGGCGTGATACCGACGCCGCCGCTGAGGTAAAGCACCTTTGGCGCGGTGAAGTCCATGGCATTGAACAGCCCGACCGGTCCGTGCACCGCCAGCTCCTGGCCTTCGTGCAGGGTGTCGTGCAGCCAGTTGGAGACCTTGCCACCCGGTACGCGCTTGATGGTCACCGAAAAGCTGTACGGCACCGATGGCGAGCTGGAAATGGTGTACGAACGCATGATCGGCTGGCCTTCAATCTCCAGCTCCAGGGTGACAAACTGCCCCGGTTTGAAGAAGAACATGATCGGCTGATCGGCCATGAAGCAGAAGGTGCGCACATCCCAGGTTTCCTGGATGACTTTGACGCAACGGACGATGTGCCGACCATTGGCCCAGGTCTGGGTGGTTACCGGATTCAGGAAACTATTGGACATGCTGATCTCCACGGCCGACTGCCGGCCTTCATGTTGGCGATTCTGCGTATAGCGCAGATCACCCATTTACCTATCTGCGACATTGACATGCTTATCGCGACCAGCCCCCAACGACTGGGGCTTGCGCGTCGGGAACAGATTGCACCATGTCGCCCATGGATAAGGTTCTGGCCTGCGCCGGCCCCACACTCGCCCCATACCAAGACACATTCTTTACACCTTGCGTAGCAACCCTGATCAGCCACTTTCGCGGCCACGCAGATGGCCTTGAGGAAATACACGATGGACGTCACTACTACCCTGAGCCTGGGCGATCCGCTGGAACCCGCACGCAAGGCCACCGCGCAGATGCTGCAAGAGCGCGAGCGCACGTTCTCGCTGCCGCAGCCGTTTTACTCCGACGAGCGCCTGTTTGATATCGACATGCAGGAAATCTTTCAGAAAGAGTGGTTGATCGCCGGCATGACCTGCGAGATCCCTACCAAGGGCAACTACCTGACCCTGCAGATCGGCAAGAACCCGATCATCGTGATCCGTGGCGCCGAAGGCGTGGTGCACGCGTTCCACAACGTCTGCCGTCACCGTGGCTCGCGCCTGTGCACAAGCGACAAGGGCAAGGTCGCCAAGCTGGTTTGCCACTATCACCAGTGGACCTACGAACTCGACGGCCGCCTGCTGTTCGCCGGCACCGAAATGGGCGCCGACTTCGACATGAACCAGTACGGCCTCAAGCCGGTGAACGTGAAGACCGCTGGCGGCTACATCTTCATCAGCCTGGCGGAGAACCCGCCGGCCATCGATGACTTCCTGTCGACGCTCAACCACTACATGGAACCGTACGACATGGAGAACACCAAGGTGGCGGTGCAAACCACCTTGATGGAAAAGGCCAACTGGAAACTGGTGCTGGAAAACAACCGCGAGTGCTACCACTGCAACGCGTCGCACCCGGAACTGTTGAAAACCCTGCTGGAGTGGGACGACGTCACCGACCCGCGCGCCGACCAGGCCTTCAAGGACCACGTAGCCGCCTCCGCCGCTGCCTGGGAAGCCGAGAAGATCCCTTACGCCCACGCCAGCTTCGGCCTGCGCAACCGCATCGTGCGCATGCCGCTGCTCAAGGGCACCGTGTCGATGACCATGGACGGCAAGCAGGGCTGTGCCAAGCTGATGGGCCGCATCAAGAACCCGGACCTGGGCTCGATGCGCATCCTGCACCTGCCGCACTCCTGGAACCACTGCATGGGCGACCACATCATCGTGTTCACCGTGTGGCCGATCAGCGCTCAGGAAACCATGGTCACCACCAAGTGGATCGTGCACAAGGACGCGGTCGAAGGCGTGGACTACGACGTGGAGCGCATGCGCCAGGTCTGGGACGCCACCAACGACCAGGACCGTCGCCTGGCCGAAGAAAACCAGCGCGGCATCAACTCCACCGCGTACCAGCCTGGTCCGTACTCCAAGACCTATGAGTTCGGTGTGGTGAACTTTGTGGACTGGTACAGCGAGCGCCTGCTGAGCAACTTGGGTGCCGAGCCTGCGCCTTACCTCAAAGGGGTTCCGGTTCAAGGCTAAAGCATGCCCCTGTAGGAGCGAGCCTGCTCGCGAAAAATCCAGGGGCACCGCTGGTCATCTGTCTTTTCGCGTCATCGTTCACGACCATCGCGAGCAAGCTCGCTCCTACAAGGGGCTTGCTCGCAACAGGTTTTCTCCCCGCTACACATTCCTCTATCTTTAGAACTGTACGAAATATGATCTATTTCGTTCAGAGCTATGCTGCGCACGCCTCCCAGCCTTCCGCAAACAAGTTATCCACATCTCCACCCACAGCTATTGGGGACAACTGTGGAAAGACTGCAAAATATCTTCACAAAAACCAAAGAAAAAACGTGACTTATCCAGAAGCATGCTTCCACTGGCGCACTGGTCATTTTTTAACCAGAAGCCTGAAAGTCACGTAATGCAAGGCTTTCAGAGGATGGCAAACACCTTATCCACAGAAGCGCCAACAGACTTTGGGGTTAACTTCGCAAGGGCTGTGGAAAACCGCTAAAACCCGCAGGAACTCGGCGTTTGCGTGGAGGCTCACGACGCCAAACGGGCTTTTGATCATTTTATGATCAAAAGCCTACACGTCGCTGTTTATAAGGCCTGCAGCCGATAGCAAACATCTTATCCACAGAAGCGCCAACAGAGATTGGGGGCAAGTCTGCATCAGCAGCAGCACATATCCCCTTGAAAAAGCATGGAAAAACCACGAGCCAGGCTGGGTGTTTTTTGATCGACGCCATGCAAGGCTTGATTTGTATGGGGTGTGGCGAGGGGCGAACATGTTATCCACAGAACCACCAACAGGGATTGTGGGTAACCGTCCAAGCTGTTCAGACTCTATTGAGGCATGAGCGACCTGAATCGAGATCCAGGTTCAATTCAAAGTCTTTGAAGGCGCGCCATCCGAGTAATATCGACGGCACGTATTGTCCGTCCACCAACGACGGCGGGATGGTAAAGCCCGGGTAGTATTTGTAGCTGACCACCAAGGTGTCGCCTTGCAGGGCCAATACGCCGGTGAAACGTTGAAAGTGCTTATTGTCGCCGTTGTAAACGTTCGAGCCTCCCGGTGTCAGCGCCTGCGCCACGCTGACGTGCCTGCCGGGCGACGCGGCCGTCAGGTAGTCGACATTTCCCGTATCGATGATGGCTTGCGTTGTCCGACGATCCAGCTGTGCGGCAACTACCAGCCGTTGGTTGAGATCCAGGCGGCTCAAGACAATTGGCGCATCACAGCGCCGGGCAGGTGGCGGATTAAGCTCCAGTGTTCTCCTGGTTATCTTCAAGCGCCCCAGCTTGCTGATCAGATCCAGCCCCAACAAATTATCCCGGTCGCTGACAAAGACCAGGACGTTCCTGAACTCACGGGTGCCGACTCTCAGTGACCCAAGAATTCCCAACCTCGCAGCCAGGCCCCTTTCGCCATAAAACGTGCTGTAACGATAATGAGCATCGGGCAACATCCTGATGCCCATCTGTTTCGCAGTCTCGATATTGACCCGGGTTTGCGGTGCCCCCGTGTCCAGTACAAAACGCGCCGAGACTCCGTTGGCCGCGCCGACCTCGATAAATGGCAGCGCCTGTTCAGCGATGTGGAAGTCATTGGCATACGGATGGAGCTGCAGCACCTCATGTCGCGCAGATCCCTTGACCGAGAAATTGCCAGCCCTCGTCAGAATAGCCAGTGATTCGCTGCCAAACATGGAGAACAGGGCATTCAGGTCGGCATCGACCGCAATCGCCCGGGCATGCTTGCCCTTGATGGCCAGATAGTATTCAGGGATTTGGTTGGCGGCCTTGGCTTCGAGCATTCTGGCCAGGACCGTCACTGAACAGCTGAGGTGCTTATCGGCATCCAGTACCTTGTCGCACTGCTGCCGTAGCTGCGCCAGAGACGCGTCGCGCCCCTGCCCGGTCTCCAGCCATTGATAAAAGTCCTGATCAGCCACGGGCACGTTTGCCGGGACAGCAGACAGCAAGCCGGTGGATATCCACAGGGTCGATGCAAAAAGCGCCGGAAGAGCGAAAGTCTTCATGTTCAAGCCAGTCATAAAAACCGGATTTCATGAGTCAGCGCTGAACGTCTGAAAACTCCCTAAAGCGTGTCGCACCCTTGATCAGCGCATAGAAAACTGTAGCTCATCGCCCTCGTCAACGTGGAACGAGGGCGCGTGGCGTTGTGGATAACCTTCGCTGGTTAGAACCCCCGCAGACTCAGGGCCTGTGCATAAGATAGGCGTCACCGGTGACGCGGATCATGGGATGAGGGGTGACCTGGCAGGTTTTGATGATCTCGAAACCGTGCCGCTCGTAAAAGCGCCGGGCGCCAGTGTTGGCGGCATAGTCGATCAGGCTCAGGCCATTGAGCCCCAGTTGGTCGGCACGTTCTTGAGCATGGGCGAGAAACTGCACGCCCAGGCCCCTGTTGCGCCAGCCCTCGTGCAGGGCAAGGCTGGAGATATAGAGCGTGTCGGGCACTTCCATGTCGGCGTAAGGCGCCAGTACCGGGTCGGTCGTCGGCACCGCCAGTGGATCGTGGCGCATCACGTAGCTGTGCATCATGCCAATGACCTGGCCACCGGCCTCGGCAATCAGGCAATTCTGGTAGGAGAAATCCACGTCGTCCCGGGCATACCGAATGGTGCCGACGTCCAACAGATCCTGGCCGGGCTCTGCGATCTGGCTCCAGATGTAGTCTGAAGCGCCTTCGGATGAAATCTGGAACAACCGCGCAATCTCACGCGCATCCGCGCGGACTGCCGAACGAAATTCAACTGTCATTGTTTCCCCGTGAATTCTGGTAATGCAGGCATCCGGTGGGACCAGTGTTAGCGTTCACCGAAGATCAAAGTTGTAGGAGCGAGCCTGCTCGCGAAAAACCTGAGGACACCACGGTCATTCAGGCCTCCCGCGTTATCGTTGACCACCATCGCGAGCAAGCTCGCTCCTACAGGAGATCTGTGCTGAAACCGGGTTAGCGGACCACACCTTCCTCAATCAACAGCTTGAGGATCGCTTCTGCCCCCGCTTGCGCCGTAACGCCCTTGAGCACTTGCCCACCACCACCGCTGGCCTTGGCCGTCGCGGCTTTCATGCGATCGGCGCCGCTCTTGGCCTTGATCACCTTAAGGCGCTTGGGCCGTGGCTTGGCCGGCTGCAGGGTGGCGACCGCGAGCAGTTCATCGTCGATGACCTCGACGTCCTGTGCTTGCAGCACGCCGCGTCGGGCCGGGCCGTAGGCACTCTGCCGTGGCTTGGGCGCGGCGTTATCCACAGTTGCCAGGAACGGCAAGCGAACCTTCAAGCGACGACGCTGACCACGCGGCAACGCTTGCAGCACCAGCGCCGAACCGCCATCGATGGACTCGACTTGCGCCAACCCCACCACCAGCGGCCAGCCCAGGTTTTCAGCGAGGAGGAATGGCAACATGCCCGATCCTTCGCCGGTTTCCGCCTGGCTGCCGGTCAACACCACCTGGGCCCCGGCATCGCGCAGATAATCGGTCAGCGCCGGCAGCGCGTCGGCGCCTTGTGGTTGTTCCAGCACGTGCAGTTGTTCCAGGCCCATGCCCAGATACGCGCGCAATGCAGGCTCGGTGATGTCGCCGGCATGCAGCACCTGCAAGTTATCCCCAGCCAATTGCAGGCCCAGTTCCACCGCCCGCGCATCCTGTTCCGCGCGACGCGGCCGACCGGACGTCGGGTGGGCGCCGATGGACACCAGGCTGATGATTTTCGTGCTCATAACCCTTTCCTTCCCTTAAGCCGCATCGCGCTTGGCGTCGTTGCGGTAAGCCGCTACCGCATCGATCAAGGCTTGAAGAATCTCGGCACTTTCGCCAATCACCGACAGGTCGGCCCGTTTGATCATGTCGCAGCCAGGGTCGAGGTTGATCGCCACCACCTTGTCGCAGGCACCAATGCCTTGCAGGTGCTGGATCGCCCCGGAAATCCCCACCGCCACATAGACCCGTGCGGTGACCCAGGTGCCGGACGCCCCGACCTGACGGTCGCGGGCCATGAAGCCGTCGTCCACCGCCACCCGCGATGCGCCTTCGGTCGCGCCGAGGGCTTCGGCGGTCCTGTGGAAAAGTCCCCAGTCCTTGACCCCGTTGCCGCCGGAGAAAATGAACTCGGCTTCGGCCATGGGGATTGCCGCCGGATCGACGGCCACTGCGCCCAGATCTTCGATTCGCGACAGGCTGCGTGCCACGGTTGTGGATAACTCCACGGGCAGCGCTTCGTGACGGGTTTCGCTGACCGGCTCGGCGCACTCGGCAGCCGCCAGAATCAGTCGCGCCAGCGGACGGGCAAGGTCTTGCAGGCCAGCACCGGCGCGGCCGATGCACTCCTGATCCTTGACTTGCCAGACCCGCGTGGCCGGGCGTTCGCCCAGTGCGGCAGCAAAGCGCCGCCCCAGCTCGCCGCCACCGCTGCGGCTGTCCGGCAGCAACCAGTGATGCGGGCTGAACTGGTTATCCACAGCCCGCAGGCCCTGGACCCGTTGTTCCGGTGCATAACCGCTGAATTCTTCGCCTTCCAGCACCAGCAGGCGGTCGACGCCCGCCGTGGCGAAAGCGTTTTCCTTGTGTTCGCCGAACACCACGGCCAGCACTGCACCGTCCTTGCCGGCCAGTTGATGAGCCAGGCCCAGCAGGTCGCGGTCGTGGCTGCTCAAGCGGCCGCCGACCATGTCCGGCACCACGCTGATGTAAAACGCTGGTGCAGCCACTTGATGCAGCGGCAATTGCACTTCAACCGCGGCCGAACGTTTAGTCGTCCCGCCTTGCTGAGCGCCACTGCGGTCGATCCGTTTGATCCCATTGGGACCGATAAAACCGATCCCGTGAGGATTCTTGCGGATGACACCGTTCGGTCCCATCCAGCTGTGTTGCGCTGGCTGCATGGCCGCGTGCAGCGGGTGCAGACGGTTGCGGGCGATCCATTCGGCGCGAGGGTCGCGGCGGATAATGTCACTCATCAATGCACCTCCGCAGGTTCACGTTTGGCCGGTGCCGAAGGCTTTCCCGGCGCGGCGTCTTCGAGCAACGCATCAGCCACCAGTTCGGCGATGTCCTTGATCAGCGGACGTGGTTCGACCACGCCTTCAAGCATCGCGGTGCACTGTGGACAACCCACGGCCACCAGTTCGGCGCCGGTTTCGCGGATGTCTTCCATGCGCATGTCGGGAATGCGTTGCTTGCCAGGGATGTCGGTGATCGGCGCGCCGCCACCACCGCCGCAGCAGCGGGAGCGGAAACCGGAGCGTTGCATTTCTTTCACTTCAATTCCGAGCGCGCGCAGAACCTGGCGCGGTGCCTCGTATTCGCCGTTGTAACGGCCGAGGTAGCACGGATCGTGATAGGTCACGCTGTCGCCTTTGTGCTGGCCAAGATTGAGCGCGCCAGCATCGATGATTTCCGCCATGTAGGTGCTGTGGTGCTGCACCAGGTAGTTACCATCGAAGGCGCCGTACTCGTTTTTCAGCACGTGGAAACTGTGCGGATCGCAGGTGACGATACGGTTGAAACTGTATTTGGCCAGAGTCTGGATGTTGCGCTTGGCCAACAGCTGGAAGGTTGCTTCGTCGCCCAGGCGCCGGGCCACGTCACCGCTGTCGCGCTCTTCGAGGCCGAGCACGGCGAAGTCGATTTTCGCCGCCTTGAGCACTTTGACGAAGGCGCGCAGGGTGCGCTGGTTACGCATGTCGAAGGCGCCGTCGCCGACCCAGAACAGCACGTCGGTGGATTTCTTTTCGCTGAGCAGGTTGAGGTTCAGGTCCGCCGCCCAGTTCATCCGCCCGCCCGGCGCGAAACCGCCAGGGTTGTCGGTGGCGATCAGGTTTTCCAGGACTTCGGCACCCTTGTTCGGGGTCGCGCCTTTTTCCAGGGTCAGATGACGGCGCATGTCGACGATGGCATCGACGTGCTCGATCATCATCGGGCATTCCTCGACGCAAGCGCGGCAGGTGGTGCACGACCACAGCGTCTCGGCATCTACCAGACCGTTGACGATTGGCTGATGCGGATTGCCCGCGTGTTCGCCAATGGCTTTGCCTGGATACGGGCTGCCGGCGAACTTGGCATCGGTGCCACCGGCCAGGCCGACGACCATGTCCTGAATCAGTTTTTTCGGGTTCAGCGGCTGACCGGCGGCGAAGGCCGGGCACGCTGCTTCGCATTTACCGCACTGCACGCAGGCGTCGAAGCCGAGCAACTGGTTCCAGGTGAAATCCTTGGGTTTTTCCACACCCAGTGGCGCGGTCAAGTCGCTAAGATCCAGCGGTTTCAACCCTGTGGAACGACCACCACCAAAGCGTTCGGCGCGGCGGTGCCAAGCCAGGTGCAAGGCACCGGCAAAGGCGTGTTTCATCGGCCCGCCCCAGGTCATGCCGAAGAACAGTTCCGACACGCCCCACAACACGCCAACCCCGAGAATCGCCGCCAACAGCCAGCCACCGAAATTTTCCGGCAGGATGCCCGCCACCGGCAGGGTCAACAGGAAGAACGAGGCCGAAAACGCCAGCAGGCTTTTCGGTAGGCGCATCCACGGGCCTTTCGACAGGCGCGACGGCGGATTGCGCCGACGCAGGTAAACGAAGATCGCACCAACGAACATCACCGCCGACATCAGCAGCAACGCATAGCCGAGGAAGCGGTTATGCAGGCCGAAACCATGCACCAGAATCGCCAGCACGATGGACGCCACCGCACCGCCAGCCGTGGCGACGTGGGTGTTGGCAATGTATTTGTCCCGCGCTACCACATGGTGCAAGTCGACCATGTAGCGCTTGGGCATGGCGAACAGGCCGCCGATCAGGTCGACCTTGGAGGCTCGGCCCCGGCGCCACATGGCCACCCGCCGCAACGCGCCCAGGACACCAAGGCCCAGGGCGGCGAACAACAGGATTGGAAGAAGGGTGTTCAACATGGTGAAGCTCCCAAAGACCTCGGGCTTAACTACCTGGATACCTTGCTCGACTCCCTGTAGGAGCGAGCTTGCTCGCGATGGGCGTTAACGATGACGCGTGCGGTCTGGAAGAACGCGGCGCCTTCAAATTCATCGCGAGCGAGCTCGCTCCTACACAGGGTTATGTGCAAGCCGTTAGAAATCCTTGCACAGCCGCAGCGCGTCGTAGATCGCCGCGTGCACGTTACGCTGGGCCACGCAGTCGCCGATGCGGAACAGAAGGTAGCCGTCGCCGCTCTGTTCCAGGCAAGGTTGCGGCTTGATCGCGAACAAGGCTTCGACGTCGATCTGGCCTTTGTTGCGCGAGCCTTCCTTCAGCGCGTAGTAGATTTCTTCGTCCGGACGCACGCCGTTTTCCACGACCACCTGGTCAACCACCCGCTCCTCTTTGGCGCCGGTGTATTCGTTTTCCAGTACCGCTACGAGCTTGTCGCCTTCGCGGTAGACCTTCTCCAGCATCATGTCGCCGGTCATGATCACTTCTTTCGGGTACATGCTGCGGTAGTAAGTCGGGAACGACGTACCGCCAATCGCCACACCAGGCTTGATGTCGTCGGTGACGATCTCGACCTGACTGCCCTTGTCGGCGAGGAAGTCGGCGGTCGACATGCCGGTGAACTCGCAAATGGTGTCGTAGACCAGCACGTTCTTGCCCGGTGCCACCTTGCCGTCGAGGATGTCCCAGCTGCTGACCACCAGGCCTTCAGCCGCGCCCCAGTGTTCGTTCTGCTCGATGAACGGATGACCGCCGACGGCCAGCACCACCACGTCCGGACGCAGGTCCATGATGGTTGGCGCGTCAGCCGCGGTGCCCAGGCGCAGGTCGACTTTCAACCGCGCCAGTTCCAGTTGATACCAGCGGGTGATACCGGCGATCTGGTCCCGTTGCGGGGCTTTCGATGCGGTGGTGATCTGCCCGCCGATGAATTCCTTTTTCTCGAACAGGGTCACGTCGTGGCCACGCTCGGCGGCCACGCGGGCGGCTTCCATCCCGGCGGGACCGGCGCCGACCACCACCACCTTGCGTTTCACGCCAGTGGTTTTTTCGATGATGTGCGGCAAGCCCATGTATTCACGAGAAGTCGCGGCGTTCTGAATGCACAGCACATCCAGACCCTGATACTGACGGTCGATGCAGTAGTTGGCACCGACGCATTGTTTGATCTGGTCGATCTGGCCCATTTTGATCTTGGCGATCAGGTGCGGGTCGGCGATGTGCGCGCGGGTCATGCCGACCATGTCGACGTAACCGCCTTCCAGGATACGTGTGGCCTGGTTAGGGTCCTTGATGTTCTGCGCGTGCAGCACTGGAACCTTGACCACTTCCTTGATGCCGGCAGCCAGATGCAGGAACGGCTCCGGCGGATAACTCATGTTCGGAATCACGTTGGCCAGGGTGTTGTGGGTGTCGCAACCCGAACCCACGACGCCAATGAAGTCGAGCATGCCGGTATCGTCGTAATACTTGGCGATCTGCTTCATGTCTTCGTGGGAAAGACCATCCGGGTGGAACTCGTCACCGCAGATGCGCATGCCCACGCAGAAATCGTCACCAACCTCGGCGCGCACGGCCTTGAGCACTTCCAGACCGAACTTCATGCGGCCTTCGAAGGTGCCGCCCCATTCGTCGGTACGCTTGTTGACCCGTGGGCTCCAGAACTGGTCGATCATGTGCTGATGCACCGCCGACAGTTCGACACCGTCCAGGCCACCGGCCTTGGCGCGGCGGGCCGCTTGAGCGTAGTTGCCGATCACCCGCCAGATCTCTTCCGGCTCGATGGTTTTGCAAGTGGCACGGTGCACCGGCTCGCGCACGCCTGACGGCGACATCAGCGTCGGCCAGTTGAAACCGTCCCAACGCGAGCGACGGCCCATGTGGGTAATCTGGATCATGATCTTGGCGCCGTGCTTGTGCATGGCGTCGGCAAGATTCTGGAAGTGCGGAATGATGCGGTCGGTGGACAGGTTCACCGAACTCCACCATTCCTGCGGGCTGTCGATGGCCACCACGGACGAACCGCCGCAAATCGCCAGGCCGATACCGCCCTTGGCTTTCTCTTCGTAATACTTGACGTACCGGTCGGTGGTCATGCCGCCGTCGGTGGCATAGACCTCGGCGTGCGCGGTGCTGAGCACGCGGTTGCGGATGGTCAGTTTGCCGATCTGGATCGGCTGGAACATTGCTTCGAAAGCCATGGCGGGTTCCTCGACTTACAACGGCTTGACGGTGAACAAGCCGTCTTCGTGGCCCTCTTCGGAGCCACCGTAGACTTGTTCGGCCACGGTGCGGATCTTGCTGCCGCGAGCGGCGAGGATCTGATCCATAGCCCCTGCAAACCAGCCAGTGAACATGTAGTCGACCTTGCGCCCGACCTTGCCGTACACGTAGACGAATGCCGAGTGTTCGAGCTTGACGCTGGCGGTGCCTTTGTCGAGGTCGATGTCCTGGATCTTGAACAGGCCCCAGCCACGCTGCGACAGGCGCTTCATGTAGTGCTCGAACACCGCGACACCTTCCAGGCCGTGGCATTCGGCTTCTTTTTCACACCAGTGCCAGGCGGACTTGTAGCCGGCCTTGTAGAGGATTTCGGCATAGGCTTCAGCGCCCAGCACTTCCTCGATGCCCATGTGGTTGTTGACGAAGAAATGGCGCGGCACGTACAGCATCGGCAGGGCGTCGGAGGTCCAGACACCGGTTTCGCTGTCGACTTCGATTGGCAATTGCGGGGCGATCTTGGCCATGGAAACTTAACTCCAGAAAAATTTTGGTGTTGCCCCCGGCGCGGACGGCCGGGGGAAAGGATTCAGAGGTGCAGCGGCTTATTCGCCCCAGACATCTTTCAAGACGTTGACCCAGTTCTCGCCCATGATCTTGCGTACCACGCGCTCGGAGTGGCCGCGCTTGAGCAGGGTCTCGGTCAGGTTCGGGAACTCGCCCACGGTGCGGATGCCCAGCGGGTTGATGATCTTGCCGAAACTGGTCAGGCGGCGGGCGTAGCCCTTGTCGTGGGTCAGGTATTCGAAGAAGTCCTGGCCATGGCCCTGGGTGAAGTCGGTGCCGATGCCGATGGCGTCTTCGCCGACGATGTTCATCACGTACTCGATGGCTTCGGCGTAGTCGTCGATGGTCGAATCGATGCCCTTGGCCAGGAACGGCGCGAACATGGTCACGCCGACAAAGCCGCCGTGGTCGGCGATGAACTTCAGTTCTTCATCGGACTTGTTGCGCGGGTGCTCTTTGAGCCCCGATGGCAGGCAGTGGGAGTAGCAGACCGGTTTCTTCGACTCGAGGATGACTTCTTCGGAAGTCTTGGAACCGACGTGGGACAGGTCGCACATCACACCAACGCGGTTCATCTCGGCGACGATTTCGCGACCGAAACCCGACAGGCCGCCGTCACGCTCGTAGCAACCGGTGCCCACCAGGTTCTGGGTGTTGTAGCACATCTGCACAATGCCGACGCCCAGTTGCTTGAACACCTCGACATAGCCGATCTGGTCTTCGAAGGCGTGAGCGTTCTGGAAGCCGAACAGGATGCCGGTCTTGCCCTGCTCCTTGGCTTTACGGATGTCGGCGGTGGTGCGCACCGGGATCACCAGGTCACTGTTCTCGCGAATCAGCTTCTGGCTCGCGGCGATGTTGTTGACGGTGGCCTGAAAGCCCTCCCACACCGACACGGTGCAGTTAGCCGCCGTCAGACCGCCCTTGCGCATGTCTTCGAACAGTTCACGGTTCCACTTGGCGATAATCAGCCCGTCGATAACGATGCTGTCGGCGTGCAATTCGGCTGGGCTCATCAGGCTGTCCCCTTGTTAGCGATTCATGCGCCGAATCGTGTGCCGGCGCTTTGGGGCCAGCATATGCCTCGGTGCAGGGGCAGCCGGGTGCAAAAACGACAGGGGGTTTGCCGAAAGCGTCAATCCGCGACAAAGGGTCGTCGCCAGGCACAATCATCGACCTGTTCAAGGCCCCTGGCTTGGGCCAGAATTCGCCGCATCACTGGATGCTTCACTGGACAAGAGCGGCGACGATAATGAAATCGATCATTCTGGCAATGGCACTGATTGCGACCGGCGTACACGCAGCGGAGGTGGCCGACGACAACCCGTGCGACAAAGTCGAAAACGACATCCAGACCCTCGAGTGCTCGGCCTTCAGCAAAACCTCCGCCGAAGACCTGCTCAAGGAAAACCTCCAGGGCCTGACCGAGCGCATGCAGTCGCAGTACGGCAAAAACCCGTCGCAACTGGCCGACATCACCGCCAAGATCAAAGCCGCCCAACAGCAATGGCTGAAGACCCGCGACGCAGACTGCGCCGTCGAAGCCTTCCCGGCCACCAACGGCAGCAAGGCGCTCACCATTGCCCAGAACGATTGCATTGCACGGATGAGCGACGAGCGGTCGGAGTTTTTGGAGTCGATTGGGCAGGAGTGATCCGTTCCCCAGCCAGCTTGAGCTGTAAGCTGCACACCCTCTGTCACTAATGGGATTGAACATGAAAGTCTGCGGCATCGAAATCAAGGGCAGTGAAGCGATCATTGCCGTGGCCACGCTGGACGGTCAGGCGCTGGGCCATGTCGCGCTCGCCACCAAGAAAATTGCCCTGGACGATGATGACGAAGCCGCCAACGTCAAAGTGTTTGCCGCTCAGGTCGCATCGTTTGTCCGTGAGAATTCCATCGACCGCATTGCGATCAAGAAACGCAGCAAGAAAGGCGAGTTCGCTGGCGGGCCAACGACCTTCAAGATCGAGGGGGTTTTCCAGTTGCTGGAGAATTGCGAGGTGACCTTGCTGTCGCCGCAGACCATCACGGCGCAGTGCAAGAAATTCAATGTCGAGCTGCCGGCGACGCTGAACAAATATCAGCATGAGGCCTACAAGGCTGCGTGTTCGGCATTGGTGAAGAAGTAAATAAACTTCCGGAACACCAATAACCTGTGGGAGCGAGCTTGCTCGCGATGGCGGTAAGGCAGTCGACATCTATGTTGAATGTGCCGACCTCATCGCGAGCAAGCTCGCTCCCACAGGTTTCTCGGGGGTTTATGCCTTGGCGGTGCGTCGATCCTCCCGCGGGCACCGCTCATACTTCGCCCGATAACTGCGGGTGAAATACGACGGCGATTCAAACCCGCAGGCAATGCTCACTTCCAGCACGCTCATGTCGGTCTGGCGTAGCAACTGCCGGGCCTTTTCCAGCCTTAATCGCAGGTAGAAATTGCTCGGCGTGTCGTTCAGGTGCAGGCGAAACAGGCGCTCCAGCTGCCGCCGCGTCACCTTGATCGATTCCGCCAGCTCCAGCGTGCTCAGTGGCGGTTCACTGTGCTGCTCCATCTCGCCGATCACGTGAACCAGCTTCTTGTTGCTGATGCCATAACGGGTGGCGACTTCCATGCGCTGATGGTCTTTGCGCGGGCGGATGCGGCCAAGCACGAATTGCTCGCTGACCTGGATCGCCAGCTCCGGACCATGAGCCTGGGCGATCAGATCCAGCATTAAATCAATAGAGGCGGTGCCGCCAGCAGAGGTGATGCGACGGCGGTCGATCTCGAACAGTTCCTGGGTGACGCTGAGCTGTGGATAAGATTCCTTGAACGCGTCGATGGCTTCCCAGTGCAGGGTCAGGCGATGGCCGTCGAGCAAACCCGCCTCGGCGAGGATGAAGCTGCCGGTGTCGATGCCACCGAGGGTCACGCCTTCGTGGTCCAGGCGGCGCAGCCAGTGTTCCAGCGCCGGGGTGGTGAACTTCAGGGGCTCGAACCCGGCGACCACCAGCAGCGTCACGCCTTTTTTCAACGGTTCCAGCGCCGCATCGGCGTTGACCGACATGCCGTTGCTCGCCAGCACCGCCCCGCCATCGGCGCTCAGCACATGCCAGCGATACAGCTCGCCACGAAAGCGATTGGCCACCCGCAACGGCTCGATGGCCGAGATAAATCCGATGGCCGAGAAACCCGGCATCAACAAAAAGTAGAAATCCTGGGACATGGAGCGCACTCGCTTAGCAGGTAACAAGAGGCCAGGTAACGAGAGGGCGGGCAGCGTAGGGATGTTGATACGCCAGTTGCGAGCGGCATTCAAGAGCACAGGTCGCTGCAGTGCAAGAGCTGGTCGCCGCAGTGCGCTTTCATCGGTGCTTTGCTGCGTAACTTGGCATCACCGGCGCATCAGACACCGGAACTCACAATAACGAACTGCCGAGGAACCTGAGATGAAACGACTGATCAGCAGCTGTGTTCTTGCACTCAGTGGTACCGCGTTACTGAGCGCCAGTGTCATGGCCGCCGAACCCGCCGCGTGCCAGAACGTGCGCATGGGTGTAGTGAACTGGACCGACGTGATCGCCACCAGTGCCATGACCCAGGTATTGCTCGACGGCCTCGGCTACAGCACCAAACAAACCAGCGCCTCCCAGCAAATCATCTTCGCCGGGATCCGCGACCAGCGTCTGGACCTGTTCCTCGGCTACTGGAACCCGCTGATGACCCAGACCATCACCCCGTTCGTCGACGCCAAGCAGGTCAAGGTGCTTGAAGCGCCAAGCCTGCAGGATGCCCGCGCGACCCTCGCCGTGCCGACCTACCTCGCCGACAAGGGCCTGAAAACCTTCGCTGATATCGCCAAATTCGAAAAAGAACTGGGCGGCAAAATCTACGGCATCGAGCCTGGCTCGGGCGCCAACACCCAGATCAAGGCGATGATCTCCAAGAACCAGTTCGGCCTCGGCAAGTTCCAGCTGGTCGAATCCAGCGAAGCCGGCATGCTCGCCGCGGTGGATCGCGCCGTGCGTCGCAACGAAGCCGTGGTGTTCTTCGGCTGGGCGCCGCACCCGATGAACGTCAACGTGAAAATGACCTACCTCACCGGCAGCGACGACGCCCTTGGCCCGAACGAAGGCAAGGCCACCGTATGGACCGTCACCGCACCGACCTACACCGAACAATGCCCGAACATCGGTCGCCTGCTGAGCAACCTGACGTTCACCGCCGAAGACGAGAGCCGGATGATGCAGCCGCTGCTGGATCACAAGGACGCTTTCGAGTCGGCCAAACAATGGCTCAAGGATCACCCGCAGGACAAAAAACGCTGGCTTGAAGGCGTCACCACCTTCGATGGCAAACCGGCGGCTGAAAACCTGAAACTGACCAGTAAATAAACCGAATGAACCACCGACTCGCAGCCCCACCGGGCTGCGAACGGGATCACCACGCCCGGCCAAAACCAAAAACTCGCCTGTAAGGAACCGCCAAATGAACCACGACGTCATCATCACCTGCGCACTCACCGGTGCTGGCGACACGACCGCCAAGAGCCCGCACGTGCCGGTCACCCCGAAACAAATCGCGGCCGCCGCCGTGGAAGCCGCCAAGGCCGGTGCCACCGTGGTTCACTGCCATGTGCGCGACCCGCAAACCGGCAAGTTCAGCCGTGACGTGGCGCTGTATCGCGAAGTGATGGAGCGCATCCGCGAGGCGGACGTGGACATCATCGTCAACCTCACCGCCGGCATGGGCGGCGACCTGGAAATCGGCGCTGGCGAGAACCCGATGGAATTCGGCCCGAATACCGACCTGGTCGGCCCGCTGACCCGCCTGGCCCACGTCGAAGAACTGCTGCCGGAAATCTGCACCCTCGACTGCGGCACCCTGAACTTCGGCGACGGCGACACCATTTACGTCTCCACCCCGGCCCAACTGCGCGCTGGCGCCAAACGCATCCAGGAACTGGGCGTTAAAGCCGAGCTGGAAATCTTCGACACCGGCCACCTGTGGTTCGCCAAGCAGATGATCAAGGAAGGCCTGCTCGACAACCCGTTGTTCCAGCTGTGCCTGGGCATCCCTTGGGGCGCGCCAGCGGACACCACCACCATGAAAGCCATGGTCGACAACCTGCCGGCCGACGCGGTCTGGGCCGGTTTCGGTATCGGTCGCATGCAGATGCCGATGGCGGCACAAGCAGTGTTGCTCGGCGGCAACGTGCGGGTCGGGCTGGAAGACAACCTGTGGCTGGACAAGGGCGTGCTGGCGACCAACGGCCAACTGGTCGAGCGCGCCTCGGAAATCCTCAGCCGCCTCGGTGCCCGCGTCCTGACCCCGGCTGAAGGCCGCAAGAAAATGGGCCTAACAAAGCGCGGTTAATCCCACACACACCCTGTAGGAGCGAGCCTGCTCGCGAAAAAGGTACAGCCGACGCCAATCGGCGCCTGGAATACCATCGCGAGCAAGCTTCGCTCCTACAGGAG
The DNA here is from genome assembly GCF_058802985.1 of Pseudomonas sp. GW822-FHT01E03. Classification (NCBI taxonomy): domain Bacteria; kingdom Pseudomonadati; phylum Pseudomonadota; class Gammaproteobacteria; order Pseudomonadales; family Pseudomonadaceae; genus Pseudomonas; species Pseudomonas sp. GW822-FHT01E03. The sequence goes on along the minus strand of NZ_JBXAOQ010000002.1, from coordinate 572,910 downwards.
TTCAACGAACCTTCTAGGAAATCGCCATGAGCTTTATCACCGAAATCAAAACCTTCGCAGCGTTAGGCAGCGGTGTCATTGGCAGCGGTTGGGTATCCCGCGCCCTCGCCCATGGCCTGGATGTAGTGGCCTGGGACCCGGCCCCCGGTGCCGAAGCGGCCCTGCGCAAGCGTGTCGCCAACGCTTGGGGCGCGCTGGAAAAACAAGGTTTGGCACCGGGTGCATCGCAGGATCGCCTGCGTTTTGTCGCGACCATCGAAGAGTGCGTGCGCGATGCCGATTTCATCCAGGAGAGCGCCCCGGAACGGCTGGAGCTGAAACTGGACCTGCACAGCAAAATCAGTGCGGCAGCCAAGCCCAATGCGTTGATCGGCTCCAGCACCTCTGGCCTGTTGCCGAGCGAGTTCTACGAGAGTTCGACGCACCCGGAACGCTGTGTGGTCGGTCACCCGTTCAACCCGGTTTACCTGCTGCCACTGGTGGAAGTGGTCGGCGGTAAAAACACCGCCCCTGAAGCTGTGCAAGCGGCCATGAAGGTCTATGAATCCCTGGGGATGCGCCCGCTGCACGTGCGCAAGGAAGTGCCGGGGTTCATCGCCGACCGCCTGCTCGAAGCACTGTGGCGTGAGGCGCTGCACCTGGTCAACGACGGCGTGGCGACCACCGGCGAAATCGACGACGCCATCCGCTTCGGCGCGGGCTTGCGCTGGTCGTTCATGGGCACGTTCCTGACTTACACCCTGGCCGGTGGCGATGCCGGCATGCGTCACTTCATGGCGCAGTTCGGCCCGGCGTTGCAATTGCCGTGGACCTACCTGCCGGCGCCGGAGCTGACCGACAAACTGATCGATGATGTGGTCGATGGCACCAGCGATCAACTGGGTAAACACAGCATTTCGGCGCTGGAGCGCTATCGTGATGACTGCCTGCTGGCGGTGCTGGAGGCGGTGAAGACCACCAAAGAGAAGCATGGGATGGCCTTCAGCGAGTAAGCCCAAGCTTTGGGGCCAGCAGTGCTGACCCCATCGCGAGCAAGCTCGCTCCCACATTTGATCGCAGGTGTCTGATACAACTCGGTCACCTGTGGGAGCGAGCTTGCTCGCGATAGCGGCAGTCCGGTCACCACACAAATTGGATCAGAAACCATGCCCACCCTCACCACCTACCAAACCACCATCATCCCCGACTGGGTCGACTACAACGGCCACCTGCGCGACGCCTTCTACCTGCTGATTTTCAGCTACGCCACCGATGCCCTGATGGATCGCCTGGGCCTGGACAGCAACAGCCGCGAGGCCAGCGGCAACTCGCTGTTCACCCTCGAACTGCACCTCAATTACCTGCACGAGGTGAAGCTCGACGCCCAGGTCGAAGTGCACACCCAAATCATCGCCCACGACAACAAGCGCGTGCACCTCTATCACAGCCTGCATCTGGTGGGTGATGCCCGGGAACTGGCTGGCAATGAACAGATGCTGCTGCACGTGGACCTCGCCGGGCCGCGTTCGGCACCGTTCAGCGAGCAGTCCTTGAGCCAGCTGCAAGCCATCGTCGCCGAACAGGCGGACCTGCCAGCGCCCGAGTACATTGGCCGAGTGATCGCATTACCCCAAAAAAAATAACAAGGAGATCGCCATGAACACCGCCGCTGCCTTTGCCGACTTTCGTACCTATCCGTTGATCAGCGCGCTGACTGCCGTGCAGACCCTGGCGGACCGTGTTCTGGTGAAGTGGGCCGACAATCGCGTCAGCCCCTTCCACCATCAATGGCTGAGAGACAATTGCCCGTGCCCCCAGTGCGTGTACACCGTGACCCGCGAGCAAGTGCTGGAAATCGTCGATACAGCTCAAGACTTGATCCCTGACCAAGTGCACATCGACACCGAAGGTTGCCTGTCGGTTGATTGGCAGGACGGCCACAGCAGCCGCTTCGACCCCGGCTGGCTGCGCGCCCACGCCTATGACGACGAGTCCCGCGCCGAGCGCCAGGCACGCAAGCCAAAAGCCAGGCTTTGGCACAGTAATTTGCAGTTGCCGGTATTCGAGTATCAGGCGCTGATGAACGACTCCGACGCCTTGTTGCAATGGTTGTTGGCGGTACGGGATGTCGGATTGACCCAAGTCCGTGGCGTGCCCACCGAACCCGGCTCTCTGAAGCTGATCGCCCAACGGATTTCCTTCATCCGCGAGAGCAATTTCGGCGTGCTGTTCAACGTGCAATCCAAGGCCGACGCCGACAGCAACGCCTACACCGCGTTCAACCTGCCGCTGCACAGCGATTTGCCAACCCGGGAGTTGCAACCGGGGCTGCAATTCCTGCATTGCCTGGTCAATGACGCCGAGGGTGGCGAGAGCATTTTTGTCGACGGGTTTGCCATTGCCGACGCCTTGCGCCGGGAAGACCCCGAATCTTTCAAAAGCCTCTGCGAAATCCCCGTGGAGTTTCGCAACAAGGACCGTCACAGCGACTACCGCTGCCTGGCACCGATCATTGCCCTGGATACGTTGGGGCAAGTGTCGGAAATCCGCATGGCCAACTTTCTGCGCGGCCCCTTCGATGCATCCGTGGAGCAGATGCCCAAGTTGTATCAGGCCTACCGGCGCTTTATCGCAATGACCCGCGAGCCTCGATTCAGGTTGATGCAGCGGCTCAATCCCGGTGAACTGTGGTGCTTCGACAACCGCCGCACCTTGCATGCGCGCAACGCCTTCGATCCCGCGACCGGCGCCCGGCATTTCCAGGGCTGCTATGTCGACCGGGATGAGTTGTTGTCGCGCATCCTCGTGTTACAGCGCTAGACCGCGTCATCGTTCATCGCGGGCAAGCCACGCTCCCACAGGTTTGGCGTCGTTCACCAAATCTGTGGTAACCCCGATCCTGTGGGAGCGTGGCTTGCCCGCGATGGCGCCAGTCCAGACACCGAATATTTCCCGGATTCACAAGTAAAAAAAAGCCCCGATCAAGCCGTGACAGGATCGAGGCAGAGGGTACTGTTGAGGAGCTGCCGTGCGAGGGTGACCAAACCTTCGTGAAGCGAGCTGAGTCCAGTGTGCCCCCTCCTTTGGCCGGCAAGTTGCCCGAAAACGACCTGTTCATAGCCAATGCTGCCATTGCGACAATTCGCCCTTGCCGACACCCCGCACCCCTACCAGAATCGAACCAAGACACCGTTCCCTGAAGAAGGATTGCGTCATGATGCACGCCGATTTGATAGACCAGGAAGACCTGTTGGGCCAGCTCAAGTCGTTGGGATTCGAGGTGCCCACCGGCGCCACCGCCGAGCAAGCCTGCGAGTGTGCGGTACGGGGTTTGAACGATGTACGGGCGATGACCCTGCGGACCATGGTCAAACAGATGTACACCAGCAGCGCGACCATCTTGCCGGCGGTGCGCCAGGCGATCGACAAGCAGTTGTTGCCGGCGCTGGCGGAGTATCAGCAGAGCCACACAGGCCGATAAACAGCCTTCGCGAGCAAGCCCGCTCCCACATTTGATCTGTGTCGTTCACAAAACCAATGTGGGAGCGGGCTTGCTCGCGAATGAAGGCGCCTCGGTTTAAAGCCTTACACTGGCAAACGTAGACTCATTACGCGCCTGGCTCAGCGCCGACAATGGCCCGGACAACGGCGACAGCACCAGCGCTTGAGGCAACGGCATCATCGCCACTTGCTGGGTGGTGTTGGACCCTACGCGCTCGTCACGCGGCGGAATGCCGAAGTATTCGCGGTAGCACTTGGAGAAGTGCGGCGTGGACACAAACCCGCACACCGAAGCCACTTCGATGATCGACATCGGCGTTTGCTTGAGCAGCTGGCGAGCGCGGATCAGGCGCAGCTTGAGGTAGTAACGCGACGGCGAGCAGTGCAGGTACTTCTGGAACAGGCGTTCGAGCTGACGACGGGACACCGCGACATACACCGCCAGTTCGTCCAGGTCGATCGGCTCTTCAAGATTGGCCTCCATCAACGCGACGATTTCCTGCAACTTCGGCTGGTTGGTGCCGAGCATGTGCTTGAGCGGCACACGCTGGTGATCCTGTTCGTTGCGGATGCGCTCGTAGACAAACATTTCCGAGATCGCGGCGGACAGTTCACGCCCGTGATCACGGCTGATCAGGTGCAGCATCATGTCCAGCGGCGCGGTGCCGCCGGAGCTGGTGAAGCGATTACGGTCGAGGGTGAACAGGCGGGTGCTCATCGCTACACGCGGGAAAGCTTCCTGCATCGCCGCCAGGCATTCCCAGTGCACGCTGCAATCGAAACCATCGAGCAGGCCGGCGCAAGCCAGGGCCCAGCTGCCGGTGCACACCGCGCCGAGGCGGCGGGACTGGCGAGCCTGGCTTTGCAGCCATGACACGTGTTCCCGGGTAACGGTGCGCTGGATGCCGATGCCGCCGCACACGATGACGGTGTCCATCGGCGGGGCTTTGTGCATGGAAGCGTCGGGGGTGATTTGCAGACCGTCACTGGCCCAGACCTGGCCGCCATCGACGGTGAGGGTGGTCCAGCGATAAAGCTCGCGACCGGACAACTGGTTGGCCATGCGCAGCGGTTCCACTGCGGAGGCCAGAGAAATCAGCGTGAAATTGTCCAGCAGCAGAAAGCCGATGGATTGAGGCGCACGGTTCTGGGGTTGGGCCCCGGAGTTGAACGTCGTCATCGCGGTATCTCCTCACACAAAGCGGGTGATGGCCTCAGGCGGAGGCTCTTTTTATTGCCATCGTTCTCGCGTGGGAGACGGGCTTTGTAATGACAGAGCAATTGCCATGCCTAAATTTGAATGCGCGTTCAATAACTCCTAAAAACGACGTCGGAATGTGTCTATGTATGTCTTGCAAGGCGTGGGGATTTAAATGGCCATCAGGACTGGCAAGCGCCCCGGCCCACAAGCTGTGAGCAATTCGGTAGCACTTGTGGGAACGGCGTTTCGCCGCATCGCAGAGGAGTGTCACCGCAAGCACGGGTGACGGGCGGTCGAAGGCTGGCTGACCCTCGATCAGTGGCAAGACGATTTATCTGTAAGCGACGCACTAAAAGATGGCGCGACTTCGAGCGGGTGTTCACTTGGCGCGCAGTTTTGACTGGTCTACTGTGGCGAGGGGGCTTGCCCCCGTTCGGCTGCGTAGCAGTCGTAAAAGTTTTAGGGCCGCTACGCGACCCAACGGGGGCAAGCCCCCTCGCCACAGGGTCAACGCGGTCTCAACACTCCACCGCACTCACCGCCAACCCACCCCGCGATGTCTCCTTATATTTGTCATGCATGTCGGCACCGGTATCGCGCATGGTGCGGATCACCCGATCCAGCGAAATGAAGTGCTGGCCATCACCGCGCAATGCCATTTGCGCGGCGTTGATCGCCTTCACCGCGGCAATTGCGTTGCGCTCGATGCACGGCACCTGGACCAGCCCACCCACCGGGTCGCAGGTCAGGCCGAGGTTGTGCTCCAGACCGATCTCCGCCGCGTTGCACAGCTGCTCTGGCGTGGCGCCAAGGATTTCCGCCAGCCCCGCCGCCGCCATGGCGCAGGCCGAACCGACTTCGCCCTGGCAACCGACTTCGGCACCGGAGATCGAGGCGTTCTTCTTGCACAGGATTCCCACCGCCGCCGCGCCGAGGAAGTAGTCGACGACATTGGCGTCGGTCACGGCCTCGCTGAATTTCATGAAGTAGTGCAGCACCGCCGGAATGATCCCCGCCGCGCCGTTGGTCGGTGCCGTGACCATGCGCCCGCCGGCGGCGTTTTCTTCGTTGACCGCCAGGGCGAACAGGTTGACCCATTCCATGGCGCTCAAGGTCGAGCCGATCACGTTGGGTTTATTCAGTTCCTGCAGGCTGCGATGCAGCTTGGCCGCACGGCGGCGCACGTTCAACCCGCCGGGCAGGATGCCTTCGTGTTTGAGGCCCTGTTCAACGCAATCCTGCATGGCGCGCCAGAGCTTCATCAGGCCGCTGCGGATTTCATCCTCGCTGCGCCACACCCTCTCGTTGGCCATCATTAACTCAGCCACACGCAGGTTGTGTTTTTTACACAGTTCCAGCAGCTCGGCGGCGCTGGAAAAATCATAAGGCAACACAGTGCTGTCGAGGTCGACGACACCGCTGGAAGCCTGCGCTTCATCGACGACAAAACCGCCGCCGACCGAATAGTAGGTGTCGCGATGCAACTCGCCGTCATCACCCTCGACAATCAGGGTCATGGCGTTGGGATGGAATGGCAGGTTCTCGTCGATCAGGCGCATGTCCCGGCCCCAGATGAAGGGCACCGGCAAGCGACCGTCGAGCAGCAGCGTGTCGGTCTCGCGCAGGTTGGCGATACGGATGCCGATTTGCGACGGATCAATCGCATCCGGCCACTCGCCCATCAGCCCCATGATCACTGCATTGTCGCTGCCGTGGCCGATACCGGTGGCCGACAACGAGCCGAACAGCTGGACTTCGACACGCCGCACCTGCTCAAGCAACCCACGCTCGCGCAGGCCCTGCACAAACAACGCCGCCGCCCGCATGGGCCCCACGGTGTGCGAACTGGAAGGGCCGATGCCGATTTTGAACAGGTCGAAAACACTGATAGCCATTACTGCCGAACTCCTGGATGGGCCCACTGCGCACGCAAAAACGCACGGTGACGGAGCTGCTACGCTCAAGCTGCAATCCGCCGAGATGACCGCATCATCAAGCTTTTATCGTGTTGTTCGACGTCTCTAACCGACGCACTCATGCCCACCAGCGCCGCGTGTCTTTTACGCCGTGTTTTCGCCGTTTTTTTGCGGTTCAGAAGAGGAAAAGGGCCTGAAAAAATCTGTAAACGACGTCACCGACACTGGATGCGACCATCCCTGTACTGGATACGACGCACCCTGTAGGCGTCAGATTTTCACTGGTACATGATCATATCGACTCGATTGCAAGGCGCTGCGGTAGAGCTGTCTCCAGAACGCCATCCAACCGCAACCTATAAGTGCGGTGGTCCAGTCGGAACACTGCCAAAAAAAAACACCAAGGAGTCCATCCATGAAAGGTTCCCCGTCGTTGTTGTTGGCCGCCATGCTTAGTCTGCCGGTTCTGGCGCAAGCCGCAGAACCGGCGCAGTGCAGTACCGTAAACTTCTCCGATGTCGGCTGGACCGACATCACCGCGACTACCGCGACCACCAGCGTCGTGCTCAACGCCCTCGGCTACAAGACCAAGACCACCATGATTTCCGTGCCCGTGACCTACAAGTCCCTGGCCGACGGCAAGAACATGGACGTGTTTCTGGGCAACTGGATGCCGACCATGGAAAACGACATCAAGGCCTACCGCGATGCCGGCACCGTGGAAACCGTACGCACCAACCTCAAGGGCGCCAAGTACACCCTCGCCGTCCCTCAGGCGCTGTACGACAAGGGCCTGCATGACTTCGCCGACATCGCCAAATTCAAGAAAGAGCTCGACGGCAAAATCTACGGCATCGAGCCTGGCAACGACGGTAATCGTCTGATCCAGAGCATGATCGACAAGGATGCCTTCGGCCTGAAGACCGCCGGTTTCAAAGTCGTCGAATCCTCCGAAGCAGGCATGCTGTCGCAGGTCGACCGCGCACAGAAACGCGACACCGCCGTGGTGTTCCTCGGCTGGGCGCCGCACCCGATGAACAAGCGCTTCAAAATTCAATACCTGACCGGTGGCGATGACTTCTTCGGCCCCGACTTCGGTGCCGCCACCGTGGCGACCAACACCCGCAAGGGTTACGCGCAGGAGTGCAGCAACGTTGGTCAGTTGCTGAAGAATCTGGAGTTCACCGTCGACATGGAAAGCGAACTGATGGGCAACATCCTGGACGACAAGATGAAGCCTGACGCGGCCGCCAAGGCCTGGCTGAAAAACAATCCACAGGTGCTCGATACCTGGCTCGCTGGCGTGACCACCATTGACGGTAAACCAGGCCTGGAGGCCGTGAAAGCCAAACTGGCCAAGTAATCGCTTATGCCGGGCGGCCTCGGCCGTCCGGGCTGTTTATTTCCTTGCATGCGGACGTTCACTACCATGCTGATTGATCAGAAAATCCCCTTAGGCCAGTACATCGCGGGCTTCGTTGAATGGTTGACGCAACACGGCGCCAACACCTTCGACGCCATCGCCGTGTCACTGGAAACGATGATCCACGGCGTGACGTTTGCGCTGACCTGGTTCAACCCGCTGGTACTGATCGGCGTAATCGCACTACTGGCACACTTCATTCAACGTAAATGGGGCCTGACAGCGTTTGTCGTTGCCTCCTTTCTGCTGATCCTCAATCTGGGGTACTGGCAGGAGACCATGGAAACCCTCGCCCAGGTGTTGTTCGCCACCCTGGTCTGCGTGATCATCGGCGTGCCGCTGGGCATCGTCGCCGCGCACAAACCGATGTTCTATACTTTAATGCGTCCGGTACTCGATCTGATGCAGACCGTACCGACGTTCGTGTACCTCATTCCTACCCTGACCCTCTTCGGGCTGGGTGTGGTCCCGGGTCTGATCTCCACGGTGGTGTTCGCGATTGCCGCGCCCATCCGCCTGACCTACCTGGGTATTCGCGATGTCCCGGAAGAATTGATGGACGCCGGCAAGGCCTTTGGCTGCTCGCGCCGTCAATTGCTCTCGCGAATTGAACTGCCTCATGCCATGCCAAGCATCGCGGCCGGCATCACCCAGTGCATCATGCTGTCGTTGTCGATGGTGGTGATCGCGGCACTGGTTGGCGCCGACGGTTTGGGCAAACCCGTGGTCAACGCACTGAATACCGCTGATATCGCCCTGGGCTTCGAAGCAGGTCTGGCGATCGTACTGCTGGCGATCATGCTCGACCGTATCTGCAAACAACCCGACGCCAAAGTAGGGGGTGACGCATGAGCATTATTCGCTTCGATAACGTTGACGTTATCTTCTCCAAGGATCCACGCGAGGCACTCAAGCTGCTGGATCAAGGCATGACCCGAAACGAGATCCTGAAAAAGACCGGGCAGATTGTTGGTGTTGAAAAAGCCAGCCTGGACATCGAAAAAGGTGAGATCTGCGTACTGATGGGCCTGTCCGGCTCCGGTAAATCCAGCCTGCTGCGCTGCATCAACGGCCTCAACACCGTCAGCCGCGGCAAGCTGTTCGTCGAGCACGAAGGCAAGCAGATCGACATTGCCTCCTGCACCCCGGCAGAACTGAAAATGATGCGCACCAAGCGCATTGCGATGGTGTTCCAAAAGTTCGCCCTGATGCCCTGGCTGACCGTTCGCGAGAACATCAGCTTCGGTCTGGAGATGCAGGGTCGTCCCGAGAAGGAACGCCGCAAGCTGGTGGACGACAAGCTGGAGCTGGTGGGCCTGACCCAGTGGCGCAACAAGAAACCCAACGAGCTGTCCGGTGGTATGCAACAACGCGTGGGCCTGGCCCGTGCCTTGGCGATGGACGCCGACATTCTGTTGATGGACGAACCGTTCTCGGCGCTCGACCCACTGATCCGCCAGGGTCTGCAAGACGAGCTGCTGGAACTGCAACGCAAGCTGAGCAAGACCATCGTATTCGTAAGCCACGACCTCGATGAAGCCCTGAAACTTGGTAGCCGTATCGCGATCATGAAAGACGGCCGGATCATCCAGTACAGTGTGCCGGAAGAGATCGTGCTGAACCCGGCGGACGACTACGTGCGGACCTTCGTGGCACACACCAACCCGCTGAACGTACTGTGCGGCCGCAGCCTGATGCGCACCCTGGACAACTGCAAACGCATCAACGGTTCGGTGTGCCTCGATCCGGGCGGCGATTCGTGGCTGGACCTGGCGGAAGGCAACACTATCAAAGGGGCGCGTCAAAACGGTTCTGCTCTGGATCTGCAGAACTGGGTACCGGGTCAGGCTGTTGAAGGCCTGGGTCGTCGACCAACCCTGGTGGACTCGAACATCGGCATGCGCGATGCGCTGCAGATTCGTTATCAGACCGGCAACAAACTGGTGCTGCACGATAACAACCATGTAGTGGGGATTCTTGGCGACAGCGAGCTGTATCACGCACTGCTCGGCAAGAACCTGGGGTAAGGCAACAGACACAAAAACGCCGCGAGAGTATCGCGGCGTTTTTGTTTGTGGGGATATCGGGTGACGCAGCTTTGTGGCCGATGGCCCCATCGCGGGCAAGCCCGTTCTCACATGGACGCAGAACAACCTGTGGGAGCGAGCTTGCTCGCGATGAGGGCTTAACATTCAACATGAGTGTTGACTGTCCCTCCGCTATCGCGAGCAAGCTCGCTCCCACAGGGCGTTGCGGAGCATTCACTGCACCGCAGTTCCTCACACCTTAGCTATAAACCCGGCCAAGGAGCTGCCGATGGCTTTCAAACTGATCGAGCACATCACGGGTGATCTGATCCTGGGTGAAGCCCATCAAGTCGTAGTCCTGGCTGCCGTTGTGCAGATACACCTCGGCACGATAGTAACGCTGACGCGCCTCATCGGATTGAGCCGATTCGGTTGGCGTGGCCAGGTAGCCATCCAGGCTGACTTCGTAGACAAACGGGTTGCCCTCTTCCATCTCGACCCGTACGCCCATGCAACGCTTGGACTTGCCCAGCAGCGTCTGCACTTCCAGGCCTTGCGTACGCAGCTGCACAGCCGCATCGTCCAGCGCCGGAGTCACGCGCTTGTCCATGAAGCGCTGGACCACCGACTGGCTCGGTTGCAGGTCCAACTGGGTCAAACGCTCAGTGAAACCACGGCGACCACGTGCCGCCAGTTCCGCTTGCTCCTGTTCGATCTGCACGTCCTGGCGCATGGCCTTGTGCAAGCCGAACATGAAGAACACCAGCACCACCGAGAACGGCAGACCGGCCAGCACCACCATGGTTTGCATGGCTTCGAAGTTGCCGGCGAACAGCAGGCCGATGGTCACCAGGGTGATCACCGCCGACCAGAAGATCCGTAGCCAGTGCGGCGCGTCTTCGTCGACATTGCCGCCCTTGCACGAAAGGTTGGCCATCATCACCGCGCCGGAGTCCGCCGGGGTCAGGAACAACACGAAACCGACAAAGATCGACACGCCGATCACAACCTTCGACGCCGGGTAATGCTCAAGCAACTGGTAGATCGCCATGGACGGCTGTTCCAGCGCCGTCTTCCCGAGCTCCACCGCCCCATGGTTCATCACCAGGTCCAGGGCAGAGTTACCGAAGATCGACAGCCACGCCAGGGTGAAGCCCAGCGGAATCAGCAGCACGCCGGCCACCAGTTCGCGCACGGTGCGACCACGGGAAATACGCGCGATGAACATGCCCACGAATGGCGCCCAGGAAATCCACCAGGCCCAGTAGAACAGGGTCCACAGGCCCAGCCAGCGGTCGGACTTCTCACTGTCGCCTTCGTACACATACAGATCGAAAGTCTTCAGTACCACACCGTTCAGGTAGTCACCGACGTTCTGTACGAAGCCGTTGAGCAGGTGCAAGGTCGGGCCGAACAACAGGACGAAAATCAGCAGGCCGCTGAACAGCACGATGTTGAGGTTGGACAGACGGCGGATGCCGTTTTCCACGCCCGACACGGCAGCGATGGTCGCCACGGTGCTCATCACGATGATCACGATCAGCAGGTTGGTGTTGCTGTGCTCCATGCCGAACAGGTTTTCCAGCCCCGACGACACTTGCAGCGAACCGATCCCCAGGTTCGTCACCAGCCCCAGCAGGGTCACGAACATGCCGAAGCCGTCCACCGCGTGCCCAGCCGCGCCCTTGACCCAACGCTCACCCACCAGCGGATACAACGCCGAACGCAACGCCAGCGGCTGGTTGTGCCGGTAGGCAAAGTACGCCACGGCCAGGCCGACCAGCGCGTAGATCGCCCAGCCATGCAAGCCCCAGTGCAGGAAGGTCAACTGCACCGCCTGACGGGCCGCCAGGTTGCTGCCAGCCACGCCTTCCGGCGGGTTGAAGTAGTGGTCCAGCGGCTCGGACGCGCCGAAGTACAGCAGCGAAATACCGATACCAGAGGAGAACAGCATCCCCGCCCAGGCACCGTAGCTGAAGTCCGGGGTGTCGTCCTTGCTGCCCAGTTTCAATTTGCCGTAGGACGAAAACGCCAGACCAACGACAAAAATCAGGTAGGCGGCGATCACCACCATGTAGTACCAGCCGAAGCTGCGGGACAACCAGGCTTGCGCCGTACCCAGCATTCTGCCGGCCTCTTGCGGGGCGATGATCAGAATGGCGGTCAACAACAGAATCAACGCGGTAGAGGTGTAGAACACCCAACCGTTGACCGTCACCTTCTCGGGTGGGGTCTTTATTAGCGAGGCAGAACTCATGGCACAGATGCTCCGGGCAGTGCGAGAGAAGAACGCAAGACAAACGAGTTACCCGACCAATCGGTTAGTGGGCAGCCGACCGGCGGGTGATATAAAGACAGCCCGAAAAAAGCCCGAAGCCCTTGAGACGCCGTGGCGTATAGGCTTCGAGCTATTTCGGATGTCGGTTTGCCGCCATTTACATGTAGGAAAAATCTGTAAGCAGCGACGATTTGTCGCAGATCTTATTCTTTGTTGATTGAACGTTCAATCAAAACAAAATAGACTGGCCCTCAAGCCGATGGACGTTCTGCGTCTGCGGGAAGGCCTAAGGAGATGTGCAAGATGCCCAAGGTCGGTATGCAACCCATCCGCCGCCAGCAATTGATCGAAGCCACTTTGCAGGCCGTCGATCAGGTCGGAATGGGGGACGCCAGCATTGCGCTGATCGCCCGTTTGGCCGGTGTCTCGAATGGCATCATCAGTCACTACTTTCAGGACAAGAATGGCCTGATCGCCGCCACCATGGGGTACCTGATGACCGTCCTGAGCGAGAACGTCACCCTGCGCCGACAGGCGCTGACAGATGACAGCCCGAGGGCTCATCTGCAGGTGATCATCGAAGGCAACTTCGACGCCAGCCAGGTCAATGGCCCGGCAATGAAAACCTGGCTGGCCTTCTGGGCCACCAGCATGCACCAGCCGTCTTTGCACAGGTTGCAGCGGATCAACGATCACCGTCTGTATTCCAACCTGTGCTGCCAGTTTCGCCGCGTGCTGCCGCTCAATGATGCGCGCAGTGCCGCCCGAGGCCTGGCAGCGTTGATCGACGGCCTGTGGTTGCGCGGCGCGTTGTCGGGAGATGCTTTCGACACCGAGCAGGCGCAACAGATTGCTTACGAATACATGGATACCCAACTGGCCAAGCGGGTGAGTTAGAGCACACATAAACGCTCAACCACCGAACCGCGCCAGCCACTTAATGCTCTTGCGAGGACTTTATGGCCCGTTTCGAACTGCAAAAACTCTACATCGATGGCGCGTACAGCGACGCCAGCAGCGACGCCACTTTCGAAGCCATCAACCCGGCTAACGGTGAAGTCCTCGCAAAAGTGCAACGTGCTACCAAGGAAGACGTCGAACGCGCCGTCGTCAGTGCCGAAAAGGGCCAGAAGATCTGGGCCGCCATGACTGCCATGGAGCGTTCGCGCATCCTGCGTCGTGCCGTGGAAATCCTGCGCGAGCGCAACGACGAACTGGCCGCCCTGGAAACCCTGGATACCGGCAAGGCCTACTCCGAAACCCGCTACGTCGACATCGTCACCGGCGCTGACGTGCTGGAGTACTACGCAGGCCTGGTACCGGCCATCGAAGGCGAGCAGATTCCGCTGCGCACCACTTCGTTCGTCTACACCCGTCGCGAGCCGCTGGGCGTCGTGGCCGGTATCGGCGCGTGGAACTACCCGATCCAGATCGCCCTGTGGAAATCCGCACCAGCCCTGGCGGCCGGTAACGCGATGATCTTCAAGCCAAGCGAAGTCACCTCGCTGACCACCCTGAAACTGGCCGAGATCTACACCGAAGCCGGCGTACCAAATGGCGTGTTCAACGTCCTGACCGGCAGCGGCCGTGAAGTCGGCACCTGGCTGACCGAACACCCGCGCATCGAGAAAGTCTCGTTCACCGGCGGCACCGATACCGGCAAGAAAGTCATGGCCAGCGCTTCGAGCTCTTCGCTCAAGGACGTGACCATGGAACTGGGTGGCAAGTCGCCGCTGATCATCTGCGACGACGCCGACCTCGATCGCGCCGCCGACACCGCGATGATGGCCAACTTCTACAGCTCCGGCCAGGTTTGCACCAACGGCACTCGCGTGTTCGTACCGGCTCACCTGAAGGCCGCTTTCGAAGCCAAGATCGCTGAGCGCGTTGCGCGCATCCGCATCGGCAACCCGGAAGACGAAAACACCAACTTCGGTCCGCTGGTCAGCTTTGCGCACATGGAAAGCGTGCTGGGCTACATCGCCAAGGGCAAGGAAGAAGGTGCCCGCCTGCTGTGCGGCGGTGAGCGCCTGACCGACGGTGAATTCGCCAAGGGTGCGTTCGTGGCGCCGACCGTGTTCACCGACTGCACCGACGACATGACCATCGTCCGTGAAGAAATCTTTGGCCCGGTGATGGCGATCCTCTCCTACGAAACCGAAGAGGAAGTGATCCGCCGCGCCAACGACACCGACTTCGGCCTGGCCGCCGGTATCGTCACCAAGGACCTGAACCGCGCCCACCGTGTGATTCATCAGCTGGAAGCCGGTATCTGCTGGATCAACGCCTGGGGCGAATCCGACGCGAAGATGCCGGTCGGTGGCTACAAGCAGTCGGGTGTCGGCCGTGAGAACGGCATCAGTTCGCTGAACAACTTCACCCGCATCAAATCGGTACAGGTCGAGCTGGGCGATTACGTCTCGGTGTTCTAAGTACTGCGAGATCTCTGTGGCGAGGGGGCTTGCCCCCGTTGGGCTGCGAAGCAGCCCCCTCTCCAGACACCGCAAGTCTTCAGATTGAAAGCAGTCGCAGATTTTACGACTGCTGCGCAGCCGAACGGGGGCAAGCCCCCTCGCCACAGGTTGTGCAGTGTCCCAGCGACCGCGACCTGACCAACTTCAAAGAGGGTGCATTCAATGTCCCAAGAATTCGACTACATCATCATCGGTGCCGGCTCTGCCGGTAACACCCTGGCGACCCGTCTGACCGAAGACGCAGGCGTCACCGTCCTGCTGCTCGAAGCGGGCGGCCCGGACTACCGTTCCGATTTCCGCACACAGATGCCGGCCGCCCTGGCGTTCCCGCTGCAAGGCCGTCGCTACAACTGGGCCTACGAAACCGATCCGGAGCCACACATGGACGGTCGTCGCATGGAGTGCGGTCGCGGCAAAGGTCTGGGCGGTTCCTCGCTGATCAACGGCATGTGCTACATCCGCGGCAACGCCATGGACTACGACGGCTGGGCAAAATTGCCAGGCCTTGAGGACTGGTCGTACCTGGACTGCCTGCCGTATTTCCGTAAAGCGGAAACCCGCGACATCGGCCCTAACGACTACCACGGTGGCGACGGCCCGGTCAGCGTGACCACGCCGAAAGCCGGCAACAACCCGCTGTTCCACGCCATGGTTGAAGCCGGCGTGCAGGCCGGTTACCCGCGCACAGAAGACTTGAACGGCTACCAGCAGGAAGGCTTCGGCCCGATGGACCGCACCGTGACGCCGAAAGGTCGTCGTGCCTCCACCGCCCGCGGCTACCTGGACGTCGCCAAGAAGCGTTCGACCCTGACCATCGTCACCCACGCCCTGACCGACAAGATCCTGTTCGAAGGCAAGCGTGCGGTCGGCGTGCGTTACCTGGTCGGCGCTGCCGAGGAGCGCGTTGAAGTCAAGGCGCGCAAGGAAGTACTGCTGTGCTCCGGCGCCATCGCTTCGCCGCAGATCCTGCAGCGCTCCGGCGTGGGCCCTGCCGAACTGCTGAACAAACTCGACATTCCGGTGGTCCACGATCTGCCGGGCGTCGGTGAAAACCTGCAGGATCACCTTGAGCTGTACCTGCAATACGCTTGCACCCAACCGGTCTCGCTGTACCCGTCGCTGCTCTGGTACAACCAGCCGGCCATCGGTGCCGAGTGGCTGTTCAACGGCACCGGCATCGGCGCCAGCAACCAGTTCGAAGCCGGCGGTTTCATCCGTACCCGTCCGGAGTTCGAATGGCCGAACATCCAGTACCACTTCCTGCCGGTAGCGATTAACTACAACGGCAGCAACGGTGTGAAAGAGCACGGCTTCCAGGCGCACATGGGCTCCATGCGTTCGCCAAGCCGCGGGCGCATCCAGGCCAAGTCCAAGGATCCGCGCCAGCACCCGAGCATCCTGTTCAACTACATGGCCACCGAGCAGGACTGGCAAGAGTTCCGCGACGGCATCCGCCTGACCCGGGAAATCATGCAGCAACCTGCACTGGACGCCTTCCGCGGTCGCGAAATCAGCCCGGGCGTCGAGGTGCAAACCGACGAGCAACTGGACAAGTTCATCCGCGAACACGCCGAAACCGCGTTCCACCCGTCCTGCTCGTGCAAGATGGGCACCGACGAAATGGCCGTGGTCGATGGCGAAGGTCGCGTGCATGGCATGCAAGGCCTGCGTGTGGTCGATGCGTCGATCATGCCGATCATCACCACCGGCAACCTCAATGCACCGACGATCATGATGGCCGAGAAAATCGCCGACAAGATCCGTGGTCGCAAGCCATTGCCGCGCAGCACCGCCACTTACTATGTGGCGGGTGAAGCGCCGGTGAAGGGCAAGCCGGTGCGGGAAGTGAGCCAGACTGCATAAGTCGCTACACCGCGTCACGGCCAATCGCGAGCAAGCTCGCTCCCACAGGTTTCGGGTTGGATTGCAGATTTGTGATCCAGCCCGGACTACTGTGGGAGCGAGCTTGCTCGCGATGGGGCCCTGACAACCAACACACATCTTCCGGCCGAACCCGATAATCCCTCTCTACACCGCTTCACCCTTGATCCTCCCCCCTCGCAGGCCTAATCTAGCGCCACGCAATCGTTTCACCTCTCCCCTCGCAGCACCGCTCCATCGCCACTCCATACCCAGGAGGTTCACGAATGTTCGATTTCTACCCCCAGCTCAAGCAGCGCTTCGCTGCCTTGCGCACGGGTGCTGAATTCTTTTCCCTGCGTTATGTACGCGAATCCGGGCAGTACCTGTCGGTGCGCAAGAACGTCGCCGAACCACCGAGCTTGAGCCGTGACGAAGGGGCGATGCTGACCGTGCGGGTCAATGGCGTCGAGGCCTATGCGGCCACCAACGACCTGTCGCAACAGGGCTTGCAAGCCGCTCTCGAACGCGCCGAATTCCAGGCCCGTCGACTCAAGCCCCACGCCTTGCTGGACCTGCGCGAGCAGGCTGTTTCCAGCGACCGCGCCGATTACTTTTCACCCAACCTCGACCAGGCCTTCCCGTCCCTGAGCGACTGCTTCCAACTGCTTGGCACCGAGTCGGCCGCCGTGCCCAAGGACGAGCGCCTGGTGAACTGGCAGGTCAGCCTGGGTATCACCCACGTCGAGCAGATCTACCTCAACAGCGCCGGCGCCGAACTGCGCCAGGCCCAACGCTTTGTGTACCCCGGCCTGGACGTCACGGCCTACGACGGCAACGACAGCCAGACCCGCAGCCTTGGCCGCGAGAACTTCGGCCAGCAAGGCGCGGCGGACGTCATCAGCCGCTGCGGCCTGATCGGTGCCGGTGCCCAGGTGGCCGATCAGGCCCTGCAATTGCTCCTGGCGCCAAACACCCCGCAAGGCAAGCGCGACCTGCTGCTGATGCCCGACCAGATGATGCTGCAAATCCACGAATCCATCGGCCATCCGCTGGAACTGGACCGCATTCTCGGCGACGAGCGCAATTACGCCGGCACCAGTTTCGTCAAAGCCAGCGATTTCGGCCACCTGCAATACGGTTCCGGCCTGCTCAACGTGACCTTCGATCCCGACATCCCCGAGGAACTCGCCAGTTACGGTCATGACGACGACGGTACGCCCGCCAGCAAACAGTTCCTGATCCGCGAAGGCCTGTTGCTGCGCCCGCTGGGCGGTGCATTGTCGCAATTCCGTGCCGGCATGGACGGCGTCGCCAACAGCCGCGCCTGCGGCTGGAACCGCCCACCCATCGACCGCATGGCCAACCTCAATATCGAGCCCGGCGATCAGTCCATCGAACAACTGATCGCTGGCATCGAACACGGCGTGCTGATGTCGACCAACCGCTCATGGTCGATCGACGATGCCCGCAACAAATTCCAGTTCGGCTGCGAATGGGGCCAACTGATCGAAAACGGCGAACTCAAGGGCGTGGTGAAGAATCCCAACTATAGGGGCATCTCCGCGCAGTTCTGGAAAAGCCTCAGCGCCGTCGGCGATGCCGGTACCCTCAAGGTCCTCGGCACACCGAACTGCGGCAAGGGCGAACCGAACCAGGTGATCCGCGTCGGCCACGCGTCACCGGCCTGCGTGTTCAGCAACGTTGATGTATTCGGAGGAGACGCCTGATGAATCCTTCAAACAGCCAGTCCGCGTCGTTCAAGGCGCTGGTCAACAGCCTGCGTGCAGCCCTGCAAGAGCCCGAGCAGTTCACCCTCAGCTACGCCGCCGAGTCGTCGGCCTTCGTGCGTTTCAACCACGCTAAGGTGCGTCAGGCCGGTCAGGTGCAGCAGGCGAGTATCGGCTTGAAGCTGATCAACGAAGGCCGCCATGCCGACCTGAACATCACCCTGGCCGGCGATCCCCAGGTTGATCTGCGACGTTTGACCGAAGGCCTGCAACAGCTGCGGGAAACCTTGCCGCTGCTGCCTCCGGATCCTTACTTACTGCTCAACCACAATGGCTGGCAGAGCAACAACGTGCAGTCGCATCCACTGCCGGACACCGAACAGGTGGTCGCGCAAATCACCCAGGCTGCCGAAGGCCTGGATCTTGTCGGTTTCTACGCTGCCGGACCGATCAGTCGCGGCTTTGCCAGTTCTTCGGGTGCCTTCGGCTGGCATCAGGCCAACAGCTTCAATTTCGACTTCAGCCTGTTCCATGAGAATGGCCAGGCCGTGAAAGCCAGCTACGCCGGGCACGACTGGAACAGCGAAGGCTTTGCCAGACGCTTCCAGCAAGCCCGCGAGCAGCTTGAGTTTCTGGGCCGGCCGCTGCGCACTTTGGCACCCGGCCAATACCGCGCCTACCTGGCACCGGCGGCGCTGGAAGAAATCATGGGCATGCTGTGCTGGGGGGGATTCTCTGCACAGTCGATTGCCAGCAAAAGCAGCCCGCTGCAAAAGCTCTACGGTGGCGACAGCACGTTCAGCCCGCTGGTCTCGCTGGATGAAAAAGTCAGCGGCTCGCTGAGCCCGGCGTTTTCCGATGAAGGTTATCCACGCAGCGACCTGGGGTTGATCGTGGACGGCAAGGCCGGGGCACAACTGGTCAGCTCGCGCAGCGCCGCGGAATACGGCTTGACCGCCAATGGCGCCAGCGGCGGTGAATCACCGAGCGCGCTGAACATGAAGGCCGGGGCATTGCCTGACGCGGACATCCTCAAGCAACTGGGCACCGGGTTGTACATCAGCAACCTGTGGTACCTGAACTTCTCGGATCAACCGGCCGCCCGCCTGACCGGCATGACCCGGTTTGCCACGTTCTGGGTCGAAAACGGCGAGATTCAAGCACCGGTCAGCACCATGCGATTTGATGACAGCGCCTTCAGCCTGCTCGGTTCGCAGCTGGAAGCGTTGACCCAGGAGCGGGAGTTGTTGCTGTCGGCGAGTACGTACAGCCAGCGGGCGACGGCGTCGGCGTTGTTGCCGGGGGCGTTGGTAAACCGGCTCACATTAACGCTGTAACCACAAACTCCCGGAACACCGGGAACCTTGTGGGAGCGAGCTTGCTCGCGATGAGGCCATTTCATTCAACATCATTGTCGACTGATCTACCGCTATCGCGAGCAAGCTCGCTCCCACAATGACTGTGATCACAAATCATTTAGCATTGACTTCATCCACAAGAGGTCCCATGCCCAACCGCCCGCCTCTCGACGCTGTGACTGCCCGCTGGATACCCTGGGTCGTCGCCATTGCCTTCTTCATGCAGTCCCTCGACGGGACGATCCTCAACACCGCCCTGCCCGCCATGGCCCGGGACCTGGCCGAAGATCCGCTACGCATGCAAGGTGTGATCATCGCCTACATGCTCACGGTCGCCTTGCTGATTCCCGCGTCCGGCTGGATCGCCGATCGCTTCGGCACCCGGAAAATCTTCTTCAGTGCGATTTTGCTGTTCAGCCTCGGCTCGCTGCTCTGCGCATTGTCGACCAGCCTGACCCAGTTGATCGGCTCCCGGGTGATCCAGGGCTTGGGCGGCGCGTTGATGCTGCCGGTCGGGCGGCTGGTGGTGTTGCGCGCCTACCCGCGCTCGGAGCTGGTGCGGATCATGGGCTTCATCACCATTCCCGGGCTGCTCGGCCCGTTGATCGGCCCGACCATGGGCGGCTGGATGGTGCAATACCTGACGTGGCACTGGATATTCCTGATCAACCTGCCGGTGGGGCTGGTCGGTTGCTACGCCGTCTGGAAGTTCATCCCGGACCTGCGCGGCACCGAGCGCACCCGTTTCGATAGCCTGGGCTTCGTGCTGTTCGGCGCGGCGATGATTCTGATTACCATCGCCATGGAAGGCCTGGGCGAATTGCACCTGCCGCACCTGCGGGTGATGTTGCTGCTGTTCGGCGGCATGGCGTGCCTGGCGGCGTACTGGCTGCGTGCCGGGCATATCGAAAACCCGCTGTTCGCGCCGTCGTTGTTCAAGACCCGGACCTTTGCCGTGGGCATTCTCGGCAACCTGTTCGCCCGCCTCGGCAGCGGCGCCCTGCCCTTTCTGGTGCCGTTGCTGCTGCAAGTGGCGCTGGGCTATTCGCCGTCCCAGGCCGGGATGAGCATGCTGCCGCTGGCGGCGGCGGCGATGATCGCCAAGTGGGTGGCGCGGCCGCTGATCGAACATCTGGGTTACCGCATCGTGCTCACCGGCAACACCCTGGCGCTGGGGATCATGCTGGCGAGCATGGGCCTGGTCAGCGAGCAGACGCCGTACTGGCTGCTGCTGTGCCAGCTGGCGATCCTTGGCGCGATCAACTCCCTGCAGTTCACCGCGATGAACACCGTGACCCTGATCGACCTCGACGATGCCAGCGCCAGCAGCGGCAACAGCCTGCTGTCGGTGGTCGCGCAATTGTCACTGAGTCTGGGGGTAGCCTGCGCCGGTGCATTGCTCGGCGGGTTCACGGCCGAGATCGGAAATGACGGCGTGGACACGGTTTTGGGTGCCTTTCAACTGACGTTTGTGACGGTTGGAATCATGGCAATGCTGGCCGCGACGATCTTTTCCCAGCTATCACGGAATGACGGACGGCGAGTCAAACGTCCGGAAGAACACATAGAGCCTTAGGGCGAATGGCCACCGGACTGGTACACTGCGCGACATTTTGTTTTGCAGGCCAGTCCCGTGACCACCATCGCCACCGAATTTAATACTTTGCCGCTGTCCGCCGCCATGCTGGCTAACCTCGACTCCCTCGGTTATGCCCAGATGACGCCGATCCAGGCGCAAAGCTTGCCGGTGATCCTCAAGGGGATGGACCTGATCGCCCAGGCCAAGACCGGCAGCGGCAAGACCGCCGCGTTCGGCATCGGTCTGCTGAACCCGATCAATCCGCGTTACTTCGGTTGCCAGGCGCTGATCCTGTGCCCGACCCGCGAGCTGGCCGACCAGGTCGCCAAGGAAATCCGTCGCCTGGCCCGTGCCGAAGACAACATCAAGGTCCTGACCCTGTGCGGCGGCGTGTCCCTCGGCCCGCAGATCGCTTCGCTGGAACACGGCGCGCACATCATCGTCGGCACCCCGGGCCGTATTCAGCAGCACCTGCGCAAGGGCTCGCTGGTGCTCCACGGCCTGAACACCCTGATCCTCGACGAAGCCGACCGCATGCTCGACATGGGTTTCTACGACTCCATCGAAGAAATCATCATGCAGGCCCCGGAACGTCGCCAGACCCTGCTGTTCTCCGCCACCTACCCGGTCGGTATCAAGCAGCTGGCCTCGAAATTCATGCGCAATCCGCAGCAGGTCAAGGCCGAGGCGTTCCACGACGACACGCAGATCGAGCAGCGCTTCTACGAGATTTCCCCGGATGACCGCATGAGTGCGGTGACCAAGGTGCTTGGCCACTTCCGTCCGGCCTCCTGCGTGGCTTTCTGCTTCACCAAGCAGCAAGTTCAGGAAACCGTCGATCACCTGACCGCCAAGGGCATCTCCGCCGTCGGCCTGCACGGCGATCTGGAACAACGTGACCGCGACCAGGTGCTGGCGATGTTCGCCAACCGCAGCACTTCGGTGCTGGTGGCAACCGACGTCGCAGCGCGCGGCCTCGATATCGATTCCCTGGACATGGTAATCAACGTCGAACTGGCCCGTGATTCGGAAATCCACATTCACCGCGTCGGCCGTACTGGCCGCGCCGGTGAGAAAGGCCTCGCGATCAGCCTGGTGGCGCCGTCCGAAGCACAGCGCGCCCAGGCTATCGAGCAATTGCAGAAGACACCATTGACCTGGGATCAGGTGGACAACCTCACCTCCAAGGGTGGTGGTCCGCTGTTGCCGCAGATGAGCACCCTGTGCATCGCTGGCGGCCGTAAGGACAAGGTTCGTCCGGGCGACATTCTTGGCGCACTGACCGGTGACGCCGGCATCCCTGGTGCCCAGGTCGGCAAGATCGCGATTTTCGACTTCCAGGCCTATGTGGCCGTGGAGCGCGGCGTCGCCAAGCAGGCCTTGCAGCGTTTGAACGACGGCAAGATCAAGGGCCGTTCGTTGCGCGTTCGCATCCTGTAACAACACGCCCCCCCCCTGTAGGAGCGAGCTTGCTCGCGATGGGCGTGAACGATAACGCTGGCAGCCTGGCTCACCGCGGTGAGCTCGGGTTTTTCGCGAGCAAGCTCGCTCCTACAGGGACCGCAATAGTTTTTTGTGAGGACACCGTTTTGCGCTCTACCGAAGTCGTGATCATTGGCGCTGGCGCCGCAGGGTTGATGTGTGCACTGACCGCCGCCGGGCGCGGGCGCAAGGTGTTGCTGCTCGACCATGCCAACAAGGCCGGCAAGAAAATCCTGATGTCGGGCGGTGGCCGCTGCAATTTCACCAACATGTACACTGAACCGAGCAATTTCCTCTCGCAGAACGCTCACTTCTGCAAATCCGCCCTGGCCCGTTATACCCAGTGGGATTTCATCGGCATGGTGGCCAAGCACGGCGTGCCGTACCACGAGAAAAAACTCGGCCAGTTGTTCTGCGATAACAAATCCAGTGACATTCTCGAAATGCTGCTCAACGAGTGCAATCAGGTCGGCGTCAGCCTGCACCTGGACACCTCGATCCAGACCATCGAGAGGCTTGAAAAAGGCTACTTGCTCGACACGACGCTTGACCAAATCACCTGCGAATCCCTGGTGATCGCCACCGGCGGCCTGTCGATCCCGACCCTGGGCGCCACCGGTTTCGGCTATCAAGTGGCCAAGCAGTTCGGCCACGAACTGCTGCCGACCCGCGCCGGCCTGGTGCCGTTCACCATTACCGATCAGCTCAAAGCCTTGTGCACCGAGTTGTCCGGTACGTCGGTGGATTGCCTGGTGAGCTGCAACGACCAGAGCTTCCGCGAGAACATCCTGTTCACCCACCGCGGCCTCAGCGGCCCGGCGATTTTGCAGATCTCGTCGTTCTGGGAATCCGGCGATACCGTCGAGATCAACCTTCTGCCGGATCACGACGTACCAAGCTGGCTGCAACAGCAACAGGCCGAACGTCCCAACAGCGAGCTGAAAACCCTGCTCGGTGAAATCTTCACCAAGAAGATGGCCAACCTGCTGGCGGACAACTGGTTCGTCTCCAAACCGATGAAGCAGTACACCCACGCGGAACTGGCCGATATCGCGGAAAAACTGGCGAGCTGGAAAGTCGTGCCGGCGGGCACCGAAGGCTATCGCACCGCCGAGGTGACCCTGGGCGGCGTCAACACCAATGAAGTGTCGTCCAAGACCATGGAATCGCTGAAGAGCCCGGGGCTGTACTTCATCGGCGAAGTACTCGACGTGACCGGGCATCTGGGCGGGTTCAACTTCCAGTGGGCGTGGGCATCAGGCTACGCGGCTGCGCAGTACGTCTGATTCAAAAATCAATACAACCCCTGTGGGAGCGAGCTTGCTTGCGATGAGGCCATAACATTCAACAGAGATGTTGATTGACAGGCCGCCATCGCGAGCAAGCTCGCTCCCACAGTGGTTTGAAGTGCCTGACAAGGAACAGATTTTGCTGTCTGATGTGATCGACGCCATTGCGTCGGCGTCATTAGTGGCTCAATTTAGCGTCATTGCCTCGGAAGGCCTTCGCATTTCATGTCATCGACTTCGTTCCGCCAGTCTCTGCGTCGCCTTTGGGCGCTGGATAAATTCAGCTACAGCGTGCGGGTATTCATTGCTCTGACCGGCACCATGGCGCTGTGTTGGTATCAGGATGAAATGGGCCTTCTGATCCCGTTGTTCCTGGGGATCATCGCCAGTGCCCTGGCCGAGACCGACGACAGCTGGCAGGGCCGTCTCAACGCACTGGCGGTGACGCTGGTGTGTTTCGCGGTCGCCGCCCTCTCCGTCGAACTGCTCTTCCCCTACCCCCCGCTGTTTATCATCGCCTTCGCCCTGGCCGCGTTCTGCCTGACCATGCTCGGCGCCCTCGGCGAGCGCTATGGCGCGATTGCCTCGGCGACGTTGATCCTTTCGGTCTACACCATGATCGGCGTGGACCAGCGTGGTGGTGCGGTCATCGACGTCTGGCACGAGCCGATGCTGCTGGTGGCCGGTGCCGCCTGGTACGGCTTGCTGTCGGTGTTGTGGCAGGCGCTGTTTTCCAATCAGCCGGTGCAGCAGAGCCTGGCGCGGCTGTTCCGCGAGCTGGGCTTTTACCTGAAGCTCAAATCCTCGCTGTTCGAGCCGATCCGGCAGATGGACGTGGAGGCGCGGCGCCTGGAGTTGGCCCAACAGAACGGCCGGGTGGTGGCGGCACTGAACGCCGCCAAGGAGATCATCCTGCACCGGGTCGGCAACGGGCGCCCGGGGTCGAAAGTCAGCCGCTACCTCAAACTGTACTTCCTCGCCCAGGACATCCACGAGCGTGCCAGTTCGTCGCACTACCCGTACAACGCCCTGGCCGACGCCTTCTTCCACAGCGACGTGCTGTTCCGCTGCCAACGCCTGTTGCGCCAGCAAGGCAAGGCCTGTCGGGCACTGGCCGAATCGATCCAGATGCGCCAGCCGTTCACCTATGACGCTAGTTTCGCCGAGGCCCTGAGCGACCTGGATGCCTCTCTCGAACACCTGCGCATCCAGAGCAACCCGGCCTGGCGCGGCTTGCTGCGTTCACTGCGGGCATTGGCAGCCAACCTCGGCACCCTCGACCGCTTGCTCAGCGATGCCAGTAACCCCGACGCCCTGGCCGACGCCACCGACAGCAGCCTGCTCGACCGTTCGCCGCGCAGCCTCAAGGACGTGTGGCTTCGCTTGCGCACGCAGCTGACGCCGACCTCGCTGCTGTTCCGCCATGCCCTGCGATTGCCCCTGGCCTTGAGCATCGGCTACGCCATGGTGCATTTGATTCACCCGTCCCAAGGCTACTGGATC
The DNA here is from genome assembly GCF_058802985.1 of Pseudomonas sp. GW822-FHT01E03. Lineage (NCBI taxonomy): Bacteria > Pseudomonadati > Pseudomonadota > Gammaproteobacteria > Pseudomonadales > Pseudomonadaceae > Pseudomonas > Pseudomonas sp. GW822-FHT01E03. The sequence continues at coordinate 547,310 of NZ_JBXAOQ010000002.1, read as the reverse complement.
ATCCTCACCACGCTGTTCGTTTGCCAACCGAACTACGGCGCCACTCGCCGCAAACTCGGTCAACGGATCATCGGCACCGCCATTGGCCTGACACTGGCCTGGGCGCTGTTCGACCTGTTCCCGAACCCGCTGATCCAGTCATGCTTCGCCATCGCCGCCGGGGTGGTGTTCTTTACCAACCGCACCACCCGCTACACCCTGGCGACGGCGGCAATCACCCTGATGGTGCTGTTCTGCTTCAACCAGGTAGGTGACGGTTACGGACTGTTCCTGCCACGCTTGTTCGATACCTTGCTCGGCAGCCTGATTGCCGGGCTGGCGGTGTTCCTGTTCCTGCCGGACTGGCAGGGCCGACGCCTGAACAAAGTGCTGGCCAACACCCTGGCCTGCAACAGCATCTACCTGCGCCAGATCATGCAGCAATACGCTGCGGGTAAAAGCGACGACCTGGCTTACCGCCTGGCCCGCCGCAACGCGCACAACGCCGACGCGGCACTGTCGACCACACTGGCCAACATGCTGATGGAGCCGGGACATTTCCGAAAGGAGGCGGATGTGGGCTTCCGCTTCCTGGTGCTGTCACACACGCTACTCAGTTACCTGTCGGGCCTGGGCGCGCACCGGGAAACCCAACTGCCGACGGACGTGCGTGAACATTTGATCGAAGGGGCCGGAGTGAAACTGGCCGCCAGCATCGACGAGATCGCCCAAGGGCTGGCGAGCAAGTCTTCGATTGAAATTCAGAGCGATGAAGAAGAAGCACTGGCCAATGAACTGGAACAGATGCCTGATGAAATCGATGAGGGGCAGCGGTTGGTGCAGACGCAACTGGCGCTGATCTGCCGGCAGTTGGGGCCGCTGAGGACCTTGGCGGCACATCTGATCAAGGACACCAGTGAGGATTGAGATCTGTGGTGTCTGGGCGGGCCTCATCGCGAGCAAGCTCGCTCCCATAGGGGGCTCTGGTGTTCACAAAACTTGTGTCGACTGAAGATCTACTGTGGGAGCGAGCTTGCTCGCGATGAGGCCATCAGCAACAACACAGAAACTGGCTAAACCCACTCACATCCCATGCCGTTTCATCAACTTGTCATAACTCCCGTCCACCTTCATCGCCGCTATCTCGCGGTCGAAACCGGCGACGATTCGTGCATGCTCGGGATTCTTCAGGCTGACCATGATATGCAGGCTGTTCTCGCTCAATGGCTTGGGCAGGAACTCCACGGCGTTCCGCACCTTGGGTGACTCACGGGCCAGGTAGTAGCGGGCGACGAATTCATCTTCCAGCGTCAGCTTGACCCGGTCCGCCGCGAGCATGCGCACCGCCATGGCGAAACTGTGCACAGGGAATTTCTGCAACGACTCGTCGTTGTCGAACGGGGGCGAATAGGCGTATCCACGCACCACGGCAATCGGATAGGTGTGCAATTGCTGCAGGTTATTGAATTCAATGGGCGCGTCCTTGCGCTTGAGAAAGCGCACGCGATTGAGCAGGTACTCGCCGGAGAACTGGCCAAGCCTGGTCCGCTCCTCCGAGTACCAGGCGTTGACCAGCACGTCGTATCGACCCTCGCCCAATCCCATCAAGGCCCGTGCCCAGGGCACCTGTTCGAAATCACTGGCGTAGCCAGCCCTGGCGAGCGCGGTACTGACAATATCCGTCGCCAGACCGCCGTTGACGAGCGTGGAATCGGTAAAGGGAGGCCAGGCATCAGCGACCAGCCGCAGTTTTTCTGCCGCAGCTCCCTGACCCAGCAACAGCAATCCAATCAAGGCCAAAGCTCGATGCAATCGCGGCATGCCAGAAAATCCTTAGCGGGCGGCTTGCCCGACGTGTTTTCAGCCAAAACCCCAAGGCCCCTGTACCGGCAAGGCCCGGGTACTCAACATTCGCTCATCGAAGCCATAGCACAGCGCTTCGATCCAGATTACACAAAGAAGACATCCGCGCGAAAAATGAATGATGGCATTTTGGCCTTTGTCACAGATTCTTCCGCCATAAAGACTTCTGGCGTGAGTGCGCTTAGTATCAGAACGACGTTTTCAGGGAATCAAAACATGACAGTCGACTGGATCTGCAAACACCACAGCGACCTGGGCAAGGAGCAGCTGTACGCCATTTTGCAGCTGCGTGCAGAAGTGTTCGTCGTTGAACAGAAATGCGTTTACCAGGATATCGATGGCCAGGATCTGGAAGGTGACACCCTCCACGTGATGGCCTGGGACGGTAACCGGCTGGTGGCTTACCTGCGGCTGCTTGACCCGCAATCACAGGGCGGCGACGTGGTGATCGGACGGGTGATCATTGCACCCCAGGCACGCGGTGCCGGGCTGGGGCATGAGCTGATGGAACAGGCACTCAAACAGATCGAAAAATACTGGCCCGGTCTGCCGGTCTACCTCTCGGCCCAGGCGCATTTGCAGGGGTATTACGGGCGGTACGGGTTTGTCGTGGCGGGAGAGGAATATGTCGAGGATGGCATTCCACACATCGGGATGCGTCGCCCTTGAAGGCCTTATCGCGAGCAAGCTCGCTCCCACACTGGATTGGGTTCACAACTCAGATCAGATGTGGGAGCGAGCCTGCTCGCGATGGCGTCAGCTCAGGCGCCGCAAATCTCAGGGATACTCCAGCACCGCCTTGATCTGCCGCAGGTTACGCTCGATCCACCCGCGATCGATCGCACCCCACTCGCGAATCCGATAGCGCCCCGCATGGTTGCGCGCGCCCTCTTCCTGCTCGAACTCACACACAATATCCAGATCCGCCAAAGCCGCGATGGTGTCCTGTGCCGTGCGCCTGGGCATGCCGGTGACTTCGGTCAGCGCCGGGACGCTGCTGGCCAGCCCGCTGTCGATCAGGTACGCCACGTACAACCGGCGATAGAAGCTGCTCTTGGTCTTGCTCACGTCCATCCAATGCTCCTTAAAAGGTCGCAGCCTGCGGCAGCTCCTACAGATCCCGCCACGTCAGGTACACCCGCACATCAAATTCCACCTGGTGATAACCCGGCAGCATGTGTTCGCACAGTTTGTAGAATGCCTTGTTGTGGTCCGATTCCTTGAAGTGCGCCAGCTCATGCACCACGATCATTTTCAGGAACTCGCAAGGCGCTTCCTTGAACAGCGAAGCGATGCGGATTTCCTTCTTGGCCTTGAGCTTGCCACCCTGCACCCGTGAAATCGTGGTGTGCAGGCCAAGGGCACGGTGGGTCAGGTCCAGACGGTTGTCGAACAGCACCTTGTCGATGGCCGGAGCGTTACGCAAGTACTCCTGCTTGAGGTCCAGAGCATAGGTGTACAGCGCCTTGTCGCTCTGCACCCCGTGCTTTTGCGGGTAACGCTGGTTCAGGTAATCGCCCAGCCGACCGTCGGCGATCAGCTGGCGTACCTGGTCCTGCAAGGTGGCGGGATAGGCCTGGAGATATTTCAACACGGTCATCGGGGCGGCAATACAGGTCACTAAAAGGTCGCCAGTGTAGCGAATTCAGCGGGGCAGCGCGCTCCAGTCAAACGGCTGGACAAAGACCCCGGTGTCTTCGGCCATCATCGGCCGGGCCACCAGAAAACCTTGCACATACTCACAGCTGTTGGCTTGCAGCCATTCATACTGAGCGACGGTTTCCACCCCTTCGGCAATCACCAATATTCCGAACTGCTTGCACAGGTCGATCACACTGCGCACCAGCGCCGCATCCCTTGCCGAATCCGGCAACCGGGCGATCAAATGGCGGTCGATCTTCAGAGTATCCAGCGCCAGGTCGCGCAAGTGCGTCAGGGAGCAGGGTCCGACCCCGAAGTCATCCAATGCCACGCGTACGCCCAGGTTGTGCAGCAGGCGCAATTGCTTGCGGGTTTCTTCAGGGTTGCGCATCAAGGCCTCTTCCGTGACCTCGACTTCCAGGTGACGCGGTTGCAGGCCATGGCGCTCCAGCACCTGGCGCAACTCGGTGACCAGGTTGGGCATGCCGAACTGCGTACTGCTCAAGCTGACGCCGAGCACCAGGTCCTCGGCAAACAGGGACTCCCAGGCTTTGCGTTGCCCGGCGCCGCGATGGTAAATCCAGCTGCCCAGGCGACTGATCAGCCGCGCCTCCTCCAGCAATGGCAAAAACAGCCCCGGGGGGACATCGCCAACGCTCGGATGCTGCCAGCGCAACAAGGCCTCGAAGCCACGAATCCGCCCGTCGGCAATCGCAACCTGAGGCTGATACACCAGATTGAAATCCCGCTTCTCGATGGCCGTGCGCACACTTTCTTCCAGCATCAGCCGCGTGCGCGCCCGGCCGTTCATTTCATGATCGTAGAAGCGATATTGCTGGCGGCCGGCACGCTTGGCTTCGTACATGGCAATGTCGGCCGCCCGCATCATCCCGTCGAGATTGGCGCCACAATCAGGGAACGTGGCAATGCCGATGCTGGCACCCAGAGCGATATCGAGGCCGTCGATCTGCTGACAGATCGACACTCGCTCGATGAGCTTCTCGGCAATCTTCGCCGCCTGCTCGGGGAACTCCAGATCCAGCAGCGCGGTGAACTCGTCGCCGCCCATCCGCGCCAGAATGTCGAAGGGCCGCAGGCAAGCCTTCAACTGTTCGGAGACCCAGCGCAGCACCCGATCGCCGGCATCGTGCCCGAGCGAATCATTGACTCGCTTGAAGCCGTCGAGGTCCAGGTACATCAGGACCCAGGAGCTGTCGGAACGCTCACCGCGCAACAGCAGGTTCTCTACGGTCTGGTAGAAACCCCGGCGGTTGAGCAATCCGCTCAGCGGATCGGTGACCGCCTGAAACTCCAGTTGCTGATGCAGATGGCGCACCACCGACATGTCCAGCACGGTCACGACCATCGCATGTTGCTCGGCGGGCAATGGCGCGCAGGACAAGGCCACCGGCACTTGCTGCCCGGGTGCCGTACGTAGCAGGGCATCGTGCAGGCGCAAGGTTTCGCCTCGTTTGTATCCGGCCAGCAACTCGGAGTCGGCCCAGATCGGGATATGCGGTTTTTGCAGGTAGTCCAGAAACTCCTTGCCTTGCAGTTCCTGCACCGGGGCATTGAGCAACCGTGAAATCGCCGGATTGGCAAAACGAATCAGACCGTCCTCACCCAATACCAGAATGCCTTCGGCTGCGTTTTCCAGCACCGACGCATTAAAGGCACGAGCCGCTTCCAGATCATGACTCAGGCGCTGCAAGGCCCGGCGGTTACGCTGGTGCTCGAGCAACGCCTGGACCTTGGGCGTAAAGACCTGTGGGTCGAACGGTTTGAACAGATAATCCACCGCACCACTGGCATAGCCCTTGATCACGGCATCCTGGGACTGTTCGTTGGCGGTCAGGAAAATGATCGGCGTCAGACGGGTCCGCTGGCTACCGCGCATCAGGCGCGCCACTTCATAACCGTCCATGTCCGGCATCTGCACGTCCAGCAGCACCAGGTCGATATCGTGTTCAAGTAACAAGCCGAGGGCCTCGAAACCCGAGGTGGCAGTAATGACCCGCCAGCCCTGGCGCTGTAACAACGCGCGCATGCTGATCAGGTTTTCGGGGTAATCGTCGACGACTAAAAGGGTTGAGCTGCCTTCTACTGGCGTGGGTTGCGCGCATTCCATGCTGCTTCTCTAATTGCGGGGTGTCAGGCCGGTTTCTCGTGAAAACCGGACAAATACTGCGTCTTCACTCTAGACCCGGTTCTGCAAAAGCAGAAGGTGTCAGTAAGCCATCATTTAATCATAGTGTCTTTTTACCGACTAACGGTCGATGGTTCAGGCGATGGAAACCGGGAAAGATGTCGCTTCGACAGGATGTTGACGTCAGCCACCCGTCAGACGGGCATTAACAAAATCTCCCGCTACGCTTATAAAGGCCGCCCCCGAAGGTGCGGGCTAGAGCTTCTGGCACGTCCGTGCAGCATGAATCAAGTGGAAGAACCGACATGATCGATCTTGCAACCTGGAACCTCAGCGTCCCCGTTGGCAGCCCGCCGTACACCGTCGAAACCGCCAAACTGGTGGACGGTTTCAAGGATCAATACTTCCATTCAGACACAGGCACATTGTTTTTCTGGACGCCCGTGACCGGCTCCCGTACCGAAAACGCAATTTATCCACGTACCGAATTGCGTGAAACCTACAGCAACGGTACGTTGAAAAACTGGTATTACCCGGAAGCCGACAATTTGTTGTATGCCACTCTGGCAGTGAACCAGGTGCCGAGCTCCGGGAAAATCGTCATCGGCCAGATCCATGCCTATCAAAGCCAGAAACCTCTGGTGAAGGTTGAATACCAATACAAAACCAGCACAGCCACCGGCAACATCGTCGCCAAGGTCCGGATGCATCCCGATGACGATACAGGCCGGGTGATCATCGTTGCGACGGGGGTGAAACTCGACCAGGAGTTCAACTACCTCATTCACCTCAGCCCCGGTGGGGCCTTGGGCATCAGTGCGGCAGGTTATCAATGGGATACGCAAATCAGCACGACCTGGCGTGACAAACCGCTGTATTTCAAGGCCGGGGTCTATGTACAGGACAACACCGGGTACACCACTGAAGGCGGCAAAGTGACCTTCAGCAAGCTGGATATCGATCACAACAATTGATATCGAGGCACTGTTGATCTTGTGGGAGCGGGCTTGCTCGCGAAGGCGTAATGTCAGACGACATTAATGTTGAATGACACACCGCTTTCGCGAGCAAGCCCGCTCCCACACTTACCGCGTCGATCCTGGATCATCGCCCACAAAAAACCCGCCTCTCGGCGGGTTTTTCATCAAGGCAGTTTAACGCTCAGGCTTAGTTGACCTTGGCGTTCAACTCACCTTTCAGGTAACGCTGATACATGCCTTCCAGCGAGATCGCCTTGATCTTCGAAGCGTTGCCGGCAGTACCGAAGGCTTCGTAGCGAGCGATACACACGTCACGCATGGCGGTGACGGTGGCGCCGAAGAATTTACGTGGGTCGAACTCGCTCGGGTTGGTGGCCATCAGGCGACGCATTGCGCCAGTGGATGCCAGGCGCAGGTCGGTGTCGATGTTGACCTTGCGCACGCCGTGCTTGATGCCTTCGACGATTTCTTCAACCGGAACGCCGTAGGTTTCCTTGATGTCGCCGCCGTACTGGTTGATGATCGCCAGCCACTCTTGCGGAACCGAAGACGAACCATGCATCACCAGGTGAGTGTTCGGAATGCGCTTGTGGATTTCTTTGATACGGTCGATGGCCAGCACGTCGCCGGTAGGCGGCTTGGTGAACTTGTAGGCGCCGTGGCTGGTGCCGATGGCGATGGCCAGAGCATCCACCTGAGTGCGTTTTACGAAGTCAGCGGCTTCTTCCGGGTCGGTCAGCATCTGGCTGTGATCCAGGACGCCTTCGGCGCCGATGCCGTCTTCTTCACCGGCCATGCCGGTTTCCAGCGAACCCAGGCAGCCCAGCTCGCCTTCTACCGAAACGCCGCAGGCGTGAGCCATGGCTACGGTTTGTTGGGTCACACGCACGTTGTAGTCGTAGTCGGTCGGGGTCTTGCCGTCTTCACCCAGGGAGCCGTCCATCATCACCGAGCTGAAGCCCAGCTGGATGGAGCGCTGGCACACGTCAGGGCTGGTGCCGTGGTCCTGGTGCATGCACACCGGGATGTGCGGGAATTCTTCGATGGCTGCCAGGATCAGGTGACGCAGGAACGGTGCGCCGGCGTATTTGCGAGCACCGGCCGAAGCCTGGACGATCACCGGGGAGTCAGTCTTGTCAGCGGCTTCCATGATGGCGCGCATCTGCTCAAGGTTGTTGACGTTGAAGGCTGGAACGCCGTAGCCGAACTCGGCTGCGTGGTCCAGCATCTGGCGCATGCTGATAAGTGCCATTGTGTATTTCTCTCCCGGTTGAGGGTCGTTAATCGTGCCAGCCTGCCGTAGCGGCGGCGGCTATTCAAGTTATTGCAGATCGGGGGTTGGGCCCGGCTGCGAATTCAGGTGTTACCAAAATCTTAAATACGACACAAAAACCCTGTGGGAGCGAGCTTGCTCGCGATGGGGGCGGCACATTCGGCATTGATGTGACTGTGATACCGCTATCGCGAGCAAGCTCGCTCCCACAATTGGATCTCTGTATACCAAATCAATCGTATTATTCAGCCTTACAGCCACGGCCAATCAAATCATTGGTGGCGACCCAGTAAACCAGGCCTTCCTCACCTTTTATGTGAAACGCCAGCATGTCATTGCTGTACAGCGAACCCGATGCACCCGGCTCCTGTTTCAAGCGATAGACCTGATCGGCACCGCCCAGGCGCACGTCGACTTCCCTAAGGCTGTCGTCGGTGTAGCGCCACAGCACTTTGGCTTGGCTGTCGCAGGTCCAGGTGGTCCAGTTATCCACAGGCGCGGACGACTGGAACGGGTTCAACTGAGCACAACCAGCCAACAGCGCCAGCGCCGTAACGGCGATAAAACCTTTCATCCATGTCCCTCGACTGACGGCACACGCCGCCAGCCCTGAGTAAAGAGTCAGACCCGTCAAGGGCAGCCATGTTCCTTGGCGGGTGCCCGGGTCTCGTATTTGTCCAGGCCCTCGGGCCCGGAGCGCTTGTTGAGCACCGGGTTGGTTTCCGCCTGCCAGTCGGCCTGATAACAGCCGTTGCGCGACGCAGGCGCCTCGGGTTCCGGCGTGGCTTTTGGGCTGCTCCCGCAAGCCGCCAGTGAACCCGCGACGATCAACAGCGCTAACGTCTTTACCATGTCAACACTCCCTTGCCTGGTCAAACGGGCGACCCTCAGGCCTTGGCCCGGCTTTCCAGGACTTCAACGGCTGGCAGGACCTTGCCTTCGACGAATTCGAGGAACGCACCGCCACCGGTAGAAATGTAGGAGATCTGCTCTGCCACGCCATACTTGTCGATGGCCGCCAGGGTGTCGCCACCGCCGGCAATGGAGAACGCCGCGCTGTCCGCGATGGCCTGGGCCAGCACCTTGGTGCCATTGCCGAACTGATCGAATTCGAACACGCCGACCGGACCGTTCCACAGGATAGTCTTGGACGACTTCAGCAGCTCGGCGAAATTCGCCGCGGTCTGCGGACCGATGTCCAGGATCATGTCGTCGGCAGCGACGTCAGCGATCAGCTTGACGGTCGCAGCGGCGCTTTCCGCGAATTCCTTGGCAACCACTACGTCCACTGGCAGCGGTACGCTGACCTTGGCGGCGATGGCGCGAGCGGTGTCCAGCAGGTCCGGCTCGTACAGGGATTTACCGACCGGGTGACCGGCAGCGGCCAGGAAGGTGTTGGCGATGCCGCCACCGACGATCAACTGGTTGCAGATCTGGCTCAGGCTGTTCAGCACGTCGAGTTTGGTCGACACCTTGGAGCCGGCAACGATAGCCGCCATCGGCTGGGCCGGGGCACCCAGGGCTTTGCCCAGTGCGTCCAGTTCAGCGGCCAGCAGCGGGCCGGCAGCAGCGACTTTGGCGAACTTGGCCACGCCGTGGGTCGAACCCTCGGCACGGTGAGCGGTGCCGAAGGCGTCCATCACGAACACGTCGCACAGGGCGGCGTATTGCTGGGCCAGTTCGTCAGCGTTCTTTTTCTCGCCTTTGTTGAAGCGCACGTTTTCGAACAGCACGATGTCGCCCGCTTTCACGTCAACACCGCCCAGGTAATCGGCCACCAGCGGCACTTCACGACCCAGAGCACGGCTCAGGTAGTCAGCGACTGGCTTGAGGCTGTTCTCGGCCGAGAACTCGCCTTCGGTCGGACGGCCAAGGTGCGAGCAGACCATCACGGCCGCGCCTTTTTCCAGGGCCAGCTTGATGGTCGGCAGCGAGGCCAGGATACGCGCATCGCTGGTGACAACACCGTCCTTGACTGGAACGTTGAGGTCTTCGCGGATCAATACGCGCTTACCTTGCAGATCGAGGTCGGACATCTTCAACACGGTCATGGGTCGCACTTCCTACGGTTTTTTTGAAGTTGCTGTTTGCAGATAGTGTTCTGCAACGTCCAGCATTCGGTTGGCAAAACCCCATTCATTGTCGAACCAGGCCAGGATGTTCACCAGCCGAGGGCCGGAAACGCGGGTCTGACTGGCATCGACGATCGCCGAATGTGGGTCATGGTTGAAATCACAGCTTGCGTGGGGTAGCTCGGTGTAGGCCAGCAGGCCTTTGAGCGGGCCGCTGGTGGCGGCTTCGCGCAGGATCCGGTTTACCTCGGTGGCGTCGGTCGCGGTGGCGGTCTGCATCGTGATATCGAGGCAGGACACGTTGACCGTCGGCACCCGCACGGCTTTGGCCTGAATTCGTCCGGCAAGTTCCGGCAGCAGGCGTTCGATACCTCGTGCCAGACCGGTGGACACCGGAATCACCGACTGGAACGCCGAACGGGTACGGCGCAGGTCTTCGTGGTGATAGGCATCGATGACCGGCTGATCGTTCATCGCCGAGTGAATGGTGGTGATCGACACGTAGTCCAGACCAATGGCCTGATTCAGCAGGCGCAACAGCGGCACGCCGCAGTTGGTGGTGCAGGACGCGTTGGACACCAGCAATTCGTCGCCGGTCAGGCAGTCCTGGTTCACGCCGTAGACGATGGTCGCGTCAACGTCCGTCTCGCTGGCCATCGGCTGGGAAAACAACACACGCGGGGCGCCGGCGTCGAGGAAACGCTGGCCGTCTTCGCGAGTGTGATAAGCGCCGGAGCACTCCAGCACCAGATCGACGCCCAGGGACGCCCAATCGATGCCTTCGGGGGTGGCACTGCGCAGGACCTTCACGCAGTCGCCATTAATATGCAGACAATCGCCCTCGACCTTCACTTCGCCGGGGAACCGGCCATGGGTGGAGTCAAAGCGTGTCAGGTATTCGATACTGGCCATGTCCGCCAGATCGTTGATCGCGACAATCTCGAACCCGGCCTTTTCGCCTCGCTCGAACAACGCACGCAAGACGCAACGACCAATCCGGCCGTAGCCGTTGAGTGCAACTTTGTAGGGACGCGGTTGAGGCATGGGGTTCTCGATAGACGCAGGCAAACGAATTCTCGTTAACAACACAACCCTTGTAGGAGCGAGCTTGCTCGCGATGGTGGCCCAGACAACGCGGGCATTCAGGCATCCAGCGTTATCCTTAATGACCATCGCGAGCGAGCTCGCTCCTACAGGGGGTTCGCGGTGGTCAGAAACCACCGCGTTGTGCTTAGTCTTCCAGCAGCTCTTCAGCCTGACCCAGGATGTTTTCCAGGGTGAAGCCGAACTCTTCGAACAAGGCCGGCGCAGGCGCCGACTCGCCGTAGGTGGTCATGCCGATCACGCGGCCTTCCAGGCCCACGTACTTGTACCAGTAGTCCGCGTGGGAAGCTTCGATGGCGATACGGGCGCTGACCTGCAACGGCAGGACCGATTGCTTGTAGCCGGCGTCCTGGGCATCGAACACGCTGGTGCACGGCATGGAAACCACACGCACCTTGCGGCCCTGCTCGGTCAGTTTGTCGAAGGCCTGAACGGCCAGGCCGACTTCCGAGCCGGTGGCGATCAGGATCAGCTCAGGCTCGCCTGCGCAGTCCTTCAACACGTAACCGCCACGCGCGATCTCTTCGATCTGGATCGCATTGCGGGTTTGGTGTTGCAGGTTCTGACGCGAGAAGATCAGGGCCGAAGGACCGTCCTTGCGCTCCAATGCGCACTTCCAGCTCACCGCCGATTCAACGGCGTCGGCTGGGCGCCAGGTATCGAGGTTCGGCGTGCAGCGCAGGCTGGCCAGTTGCTCGATTGGCTGGTGAGTCGGACCGTCTTCGCCCAGACCGATGGAGTCGTGGGTGTAGACGTGGATCACCCGCTGTTTCATCAGGGCCGACATGCGCACCGCGTTACGCGCGTATTCCATGAACATCAGGAAGGTCGCGCCGTATGGCACCAGGCCGCCGTGCAGCGCCACGCCGTTCATGATCGCCGTCATGCCGAATTCACGCACGCCGTAGTACATGTAGTTGCCGCTGGCATCTTCGGCGGTAACACCTTTGCAACCTTTCCACAGGGTCAGGTTGGAACCGGCCAGGTCAGCCGAACCGCCGAGGAACTCAGGCAGCAACGGGCCGAACGCATTCAGCGCGTTCTGGCTGGCTTTACGGCTGGCGATGGTTTCGCCCTTGGCCGCCACTTCGGCGATATAGGCCGAGGCTTTTTCGCTGAAGTCAGCTGGCAGGTCACCGCTCAGACGACGCACCAGTTCGTTGGCTTCAGTCGGGAACGCGGCGGAGTAAGCAGAGAAACGCTGGTCCCACTCGGCTTCAACAGCGCGACCGGCTTCCTTGGCGTCCCACTCGGCATAGATATCGGCCGGGATTTCGAACGGGCCGTGATTCCATTTCAGCGCCGCACGGGTCAGGGCGATTTCCGCGTCACCCAGCGGGGCGCCGTGGCAATCTTCCTTGCCTTGCTTGTTCGGAGAACCGAAACCGATGGTGGTCTTGCAGCAGATCAGGGTTGGCTGCTCGCTTTTACGTGCAGTGTCGATCGCCGTCTTGATCTCTTCCGGGTCGTGACCGTCGACATTGCGGATCACTTGCCAGTTGTAGGACTCAAAACGCTTCGGGGTGTCGTCGGTGAACCAGCCTTCGACTTCGCCATCGATGGAGATGCCGTTGTCATCGTAGAAGGCGATCAGCTTGCCCAGGCCCAGGGTACCGGCCAGGGAAGCGACTTCGTGGGAAATGCCTTCCATCATGCAGCCATCACCCAGGAACACATAGGTGTGGTGATCGACGATGTTGTGGCCAGGACGGTTGAACTGCGCCGCCATGACTTTTTCAGCCAGGGCAAAACCCACGGCGTTGGCCAGGCCCTGGCCCAGTGGACCGGTGGTGGTTTCTACACCCGGGGTGTAGCCGAGTTCCGGGTGGCCCGGGGTGCGGCTGTGCAGTTGACGGAACTGCTTGAGGTCATCGATCGACAGGTCGTAGCCGGTCAGGTGCAACAGTGAGTAGATCAGCATCGAGCCGTGGCCGTTGGACAGCACGAAGCGGTCACGGTCGGCAAACGATGGATTGCTCGGGTTGTGCTTGAGGTAGTCGCGCCAAAGTACTTCGGCGATATCTGCCATACCCATAGGGGCACCGGGATGGCCGCTGTTGGCTTTTTGCACGGCATCCATGCTGAGGGCACGAATGGCGTTGGCACGCTCACGACGGCTAGGCATCGCTGTTCTCCTGGGGGCTTGATTAAAACGAAACGGAAAAAAGGCGAGCATTTTCCCTCACCGGGCCGCCTCGGGGCAATGACAGATAGTCATCTGAAGGCGTTTTTCCAATGGATAACGACGTATTCGCCTGGTGAAACCTTTCCGCCGTCCGATTGTTGACAAAAGCTAACGTCGAGAAGTGCCATCTATCGAGCAATATCAAAACTTTTTGATATTGCTCTTGCGATACCTTCGACCCGTGACTAGACTGCCGGCCTTATGAATTTACGCGTGCCCTCCATTCAACATGACGATTGCGATGAGCTGGCGGCCTTGTGCAAGGCTGGCGGCGATCCCCTGCGGTTGAATGTCTTGCGCGCACTGGCCAATGACTCGTTCGGCGTACTGGAACTGGCGCAGATCTTCGGCATCGGCCAGTCAGGCATGAGCCACCACCTCAAGGTACTGGCACAGGCCGACCTGGTGGCAACGCGCCGCGAAGGCAACGCGATTTTCTACCGTCGCGCGCTGCCCCACACCGAACTGCTGGGCGGCAAACTGCACGCAGCATTGCTCGAAGAAGTGGACAACCTGACGCTGCCGACCGACGTACAGTCGCGCATCACCCAGGTCCATGGGCAACGTGCGGCGGCCAGCCAGGATTTTTTCTCAAGGGTTGCGGAGAAGTTTCGCGCCCAGCAAGACTTGATCGCCGGTCTGCCGCAATACCGCGAAAGCGTGGTGGCCCTGCTCGACAAGCTGAGCTTCGACAAAGACGCCACGGCCATTGAAGTCGGCCCCGGCGATGGCGCATTCCTGCCGGACCTGGCGCGCCGCTTCGCGCAAGTCACGGCGCTGGATAACAGTAGCGCGATGCTCGAACTGGCGCGCCAGGTCTGCGAACGCGACAAGCTGACTAACGTTAGCCTGCAACTGGCCGATGCATTGAACGGCGTCAGCCTCAAGGCCGATTGCGTGGTACTGAACATGGTGCTGCACCATTTTGCCGCACCGGCCGATGCGCTCAAGCACATGGCCCATTTGCTGCAACCAGGCGGTAGCCTGTTAGTGACAGAGTTATGTAGCCACAACCAGAGTTGGGCCAAGGAGGCCTGCGGTGATCTCTGGCTGGGGTTTGAACAGGACGATCTGGCCCGTTGGGCCACCGCTGCGGGACTCGTTCCCGGGGAAAGCCTCTATGTAGGCTTACGTAATGGTTTCCAGATCCAGGTCCGCCATTTTCAGCGACCGGCTGGCGACACTCACCATCGGTAATTTCAGGAAAACATCGAGATGAGCGAATACTCCCTTTTCACCTCCGAGTCCGTGTCTGAAGGGCATCCGGACAAAATCGCCGACCAGATTTCTGATGCGGTGCTGGACGCCATCATTGCTGAAGACAAGTTCGCCCGTGTGGCGTGCGAGACTCTGGTGAAAACGGGCGTGGCGATCATCGCCGGCGAAGTCACCACTTCCGCCTGGGTTGATCTGGAGCAGATCGTTCGTGACGTGATCACCAACATCGGCTACACCAGCTCCGACGTCGGCTTCGACGGCGCGACCTGCGGCGTGATGAACATCATCGGCAAGCAGTCCCCTGACATCAACCAGGGTGTCGACCGTGCAAAGCCTGAAGATCAGGGCGCCGGCGACCAGGGCCTGATGTTCGGCTACGCCAGCAATGAAACCGACGTGCTGATGCCTGCACCGATCACCTTCTCGCACCAACTGGTGCAGCGCCAGGCTGAAGCCCGTAAATCAGGCCTGCTGCCTTGGCTGCGCCCGGACGCCAAGTCGCAAGTGACCTGCCGTTACGAAAACGGCAAGGTTGTCGGTATCGACGCCGTCGTTCTGTCGACCCAGCACAACCCGGAAGTGTCGTACAACGACCTGCGCGAAGGCGTGATGGAGCTGATCGTCAAGCACGTGCTGCCTGCCGAACTGCTGAGCAAGGACACCCAGTTCCACATCAACCCGACCGGCCAGTTCATCATCGGCGGCCCAGTGGGTGACTGCGGTCTGACCGGTCGCAAGATCATCGTCGACAGCTACGGCGGCATGGCCCGTCACGGCGGTGGCGCGTTCTCCGGTAAAGATCCATCGAAGGTTGACCGTTCGGCGGCCTACGCCGGTCGTTACGTGGCCAAGAACATCGTTGCCGCCGGCCTGGCCGAGCGTTGCGAGATTCAGGTGTCCTACGCCATCGGTGTTGCCCAGCCGACTTCGATCTCGCTGAACACCTTCGGCACCGGCAAGATCAGCGATGACAAGATCGTCAAACTGGTCCGCGAAGTGTTCGACCTGCGTCCATACGCGATCACCACCATGCTCGACCTGCTGCACCCGATGTATCAGGAAACCGCTGCGTACGGCCACTTCGGTCGCACCCCGGCGACCAAGACCGTTGGTGACGACACCTTCACCACGTTCACTTGGGAAAAAACCGACCGCGCCGACGCCCTGCGTTCTGCTGCCGGCCTGTAAGGTTCCCCCGCAACACCCGAAGCCCCGCACGGTTCGCGCCCTGCGGGGCTTTTTATTGCCTTGTGCTTGAAACCGCGTGGCCGCCTTCGCGAGCAGGCTCGCTCCCAGAGTTGATCTTTGGTGTGACAAAGACCCGTGGGCAAACGCAATTCCCTGTGGGAGCGAGCTTGCTCGCGATGAGGCCAGCACAACCACCAGAAATACCCGGCAAAACACCCCCTCGCTGCGCCAACTGATACTGACCTAGCCTTCACGCACCTCACCGAGCAAGGACGCTCAAGATGCTTCCCGACCTGCGCCTGTTTTTCGCCGCTCTACTGACCTTCGCCTACCTGACCGCCAGCGCCGCCGAGTGCCCGGAATGGCCAGCCGAACTCGCCCGGAACGAAGTCGGCAAACTGCAACAACAAATCGACCTCTGGGACGACAGCTATCACCGCCAGGGACGCTCACTGGTCGCCGATGAACTCTACGACCAGTCCCGTGCGCGACTCACCCAATGGCGCCACTGCTTTAACCTGAGCCCGCCCGCAGACCCCTTGCGCACTGCGCGCGGCACACTGCCCCACCCCATCGCCCACACGGGTCTGGACAAACTGCACGATCAGCCCGCCGTGGAAAAATGGCTGCGTGACCGGGTGGATGTCTGGGTCCAGCCTAAAATCGATGGCGTGGCGGTGACCCTGGTTTACCGCAGCGGCCTGTTGGCCCAGGCAATCAGCCGCGGCGACGGCGAAAGCGGCCAGGACTGGACGGTTCCTGCGCGGCAGATTCCGGCCATCCCACAACAGCTATCGCATGCCCGGGACTTGATCGTGCAAGGCGAACTGTATTGGCGCCTGACCGATCATGTGCAGGCCCGAGCCGGTAGCCTCAATGCTCGTGGCTCGGTGGCCGGTCTGATGGCACGCAAGGTCTTGAGCGCCGAACAGGCCGCCGGCATCGACCTGTTTGTCTGGGACTGGCCCCAAGGACCGGCGAGCGTACCCGAGCGTGCCGCGGTGCTGACTGCGCTGGGCTTCCCGAGTACCACTGCATACAGCCAGCCCATCGCCTCCGTCATTGATGCCGAACGCTGGCGCGAGCACTGGTATCGTTCCCCCTTGCCCTTTGCCAGCGACGGCATCGTCCTGCGCCAGAATCAGCGCCCAGCCGCCGAACGCTGGCAGGCCAGGTCACCCTACTGGGCCATCGCCTGGAAATACCCCTTCGCCCAGACACTGGCCGAAGTCCGCCAGGTTCACTTCAAAATCGGCCGGACCGGGCGGATCACTCCGGTTCTTGAACTGACCCCGGTAAAGCTCGATGACCGGCAGATCAAGCACGTCAGCGTCGGTTCGTTGCAACGCTGGCAGACGCTGGACATCCGCCCGGGTGACCAGGTCGCCATCAGCCTGGCCGGGCTGACCATTCCCAGGCTCGATAGGGTTGTATTGCGCAGCAGCGAACGCGCCGAATTGAACGCGCCGCGGGCAGAGGACTTTCATTCATTGAGTTGCTGGCAACCGACTCCGGGCTGTGAGAGCCAGTTTCTTGCGCGCCTGACCTGGCTCAGCAGCAAACAAGGCCTGGCGCTGCCCAATGTGGGTCCGGGCACCTGGGAAAAACTTCTTGCAACAGGTCGGCTGAACGGTCTGTTGGATTGGTTGACCCTCGATGCCCAAGAGCTTGCTACCATTGACGGTTTCGGCGAGCGCAGCGCGGCTCGTCTTGCAGACAGCTTCAACCGAGCCCGGCAACGCCCGTTCGCGCACTGGCTGAAAGCCTTGGGATTGCCGCCGACAGGTCAGGCGCATCTCGGCGATTCATGGCTGGTACTGGCGCAGCGAGACATCGAACAATGGCGGGCCGAGGCCGATATCGGGCCAGGGCGCGCGGCGCAACTGAGCGCTTTTTTCCGCGATCCGCAGGTACTGGGCTTGAGTGAAACGTTACGTGATGCGGGGATTGACGGCTTTTAGTTGTCGGCCCTGCGCCCAGCGGGAACCACAAGGGACCGCTGGGCTCCAACAGCCATTGCCACAGTGGTCTGCTTGCTTTCCTACATGGAGCTTTTATGAAATTTCTTTCACCGCTCGCCCTGTTGACCCTTTGCAGCGTGCTGGCCACCCCGTTGATGGCGGACGAGGAAGCGCCGGGGCTGACCGGTTGCGCCGCCAAGAAGCAAGGCATCGTCAACCAGATCGAATTGGCCAAGGTCCGCGGCAACGCCGACCAGCAGGCAGGCCTGGAAAAGGCCTTGAGCGAAGTCGAAGCGAACTGCACCGACGCCTCGCTGAAGAAGGAACGGGAAAACAAGGTGCTCGACGCCAAGCACGAAGTCAGCAAGCGTCAGGCAGACCTCGACAAGGCCATGAGCAAAGGCGATCCCGACAAGATCAACAAGCGCAAAGAAAAACTCGCCGATGCCCGCAAGGAATTGCAGAACGCACTCGATGAGTTGGATAAGTAACGCAGCAGTTTTTTTGTGGCGAGGGGGCTTGCCCCCGTTGGACTGCGAAGCAGTCCCAAAATCGCTGAACCGAACTCAGTCAGATATACCTGACAGTTCAAACAAACGACGGCTACGCCGTCGAACGGGGGCAAGCCCCCTCGCCACAGGTCATGCGTAGCGCCGAATCAATGATCCCGAAACGCCTTATGACAAGCACTGCAAGCATCTTCGACTTTCTGTACCGCCGGCCCCAGGTTGCTGGCCTTGTAGGGTTGGACCTGGCTGGCGATCACCAATTCACCGGTGGCGCTTTCAAGGTCGCGGGCCATTGCCTGAAAGCGTGTCTGTTGCTCCCAGACATCGCTCTTGGCGCTGGTGTGATCCTCCTCGCGCACTTGCGGAAAATGCTGCCACGGCTCACGGGACAACGCATCGAGTTTCACCGCACCTTCGGCGAACTTCGGGCCATCGAAGGCAATGCGCCCACGCAACATACCGCCCAGGTCTTCGCCAGTCTTGAGCATCTGCTTGAAAATGGCCTTGCGCTGGCCGAGCGGCGAGTTGGGGTCGATACCGCCACAAGCGGACAGCGTCAGGCAGGCCAGCAATACAACAGAAAGTCTTTTAAGAGTCATGGTGGCTTCAGGTCACGGGAAACGGCGGCCAGTATCCTCGCGTCATCGGCAAAGACCAATAGCCCTATTATCAATAAGGGTTGCTTGAGTGCATGGAGCGCTCAGGCAACCGGCAAAGGAACCACTCCATGAACAGCCGTTTCAAGGCATGGCGTCACAGCCTGGCCTGGACCCTGCCGATGGTGGCCCTGCTCGCAGGCTGCACCGGTGGCGACAACCAACAACCGAAAACCCACGCCCTGGCCACCTACTCCAGCGCCACATGGGAAGCGCTGCCGGCAGTGTCCGACAGCGACCTGGTCGCCGGTTTCGGTTCCTGGCGCAGCGCCTGTACCCGACTCAAGGCCGATCCGGTCTGGGGTGGCACCTGCGCAGCGGCTGTCAACGTGCCGCAAACCGCCAGCGACATTCGCGGTTTTCTCAAACAGAACCTCGATGTCTATGGCCTGCGCGCCGCCAACGACAACCCCAACGGCCTGATCACCGGCTACTACGAACCGGTCTATCCCGGGAGCCTGACCCAGACCAGCGCTGCCAATGTCCCGGTCTATGGCGTCCCCGAGGACATGATCATCGTCGCCCTCGACAGCATTTACCCGGAACTCAAGGGCAAGCGCCTGCGCGGTCGACTCGAAGGTCGCGTGCTCAAGCCATACGACGATGCGGCAGCCATCGAAAGCAAAGGGGTCAATGCGCCGGTCGTGGCCTGGCTGACCGATCCGATGAACCTGCAGTTCCTGCAAATCCAGGGTTCGGGTCGTATCCAGCTCGACAATGGTCGCCAGTTGCGCATTGCCTACGCCGATCAGAACGGCCACCCGTATCGACCGATCGGCCGCTGGCTGGTGGAACAGGGCGAACTGAAAAAAGAAGACGTGACCATGGGCGCCATCAGCAGCTGGGCCAAGGCCAATCCATCGCGGATTCCCGAACTGCTCGGCAGCAACCCCAGCTATGTGTTCTTCACCCGCAACCCGGACAGCAACGAAGGTCCGCGCGGCTCGCTGAACGTACCGTTGACCGCCGGTTACAGCGCCGCAGTGGATCGCAAGGTGATTCCGCTGGGCAGCCTGTTGTGGCTGTCCACCACCAGACCGGACGGCACGGCCCTGGTTCGCCCCGTGGCAGCACAGGACACCGGCGGCGCCATTGCCGGCGAGGTTCGGGCGGATCTGTTCTGGGGCACCGGGGATGCGGCCGGGCAACTGGCCGGGGACATGAAACAGCAGGGGCAGATCTGGATGCTCTGGCCCAAAGGCGCGACGTTGCCGCAAGTGCCGCAGGTGGCGGATGCCGAGAAGACCAAGCCCTGAGGCGAGTGTTGACCGTTAGATAGCTTTCGCGAGCAGGCCCGCTCCTACACTGGAACGCACACTCCTGTGGGAGCGAGCTTGCTCGCGATGAGGCCGGCAAAAACCCTGAAGATCTGTCAGGCTGACACCACAAAGAAACTCACGATCAACCCCATCCCCACGAACCACATCAACGACCGCAGCGTCGCCCAGTCCGCCAGATAGCAAATGATGTAGAGCAGCCGGCTGGTAATGAACAGCACGGCCAGCACATTGATCGTCACCAGTTCGGCATTACCGGCCAGATGCGCCACGATCACCGCCGCAGCGAACGCCGGGGTCACTTCAAAACTGTTCAGTTGCGCCGCATTCGCGCGCCTG
Organism: Pseudomonas sp. GW822-FHT01E03; assembly: GCF_058802985.1. Taxonomy (NCBI): domain Bacteria; kingdom Pseudomonadati; phylum Pseudomonadota; class Gammaproteobacteria; order Pseudomonadales; family Pseudomonadaceae; genus Pseudomonas; species Pseudomonas sp. GW822-FHT01E03. Next base: position 526,919 of record NZ_JBXAOQ010000002.1, on the reverse strand, counting down.
CCCAAGCCTTCCAGCGAATCGAGAAAGTCCCGGGGATCATGGTTGTCTCTCAACCTGAACCCGCCACTGATCTTGGCCACGCCCACACACACATACGGCAGGAAAATCGCGATCAAAATGCACCACAGAGCAACCGTCATAAAGCAGTCCCTTCTTCACGTTTCAGAACAGTCAAAATTTCATGACCAATATACCGATCAGCACCAGCCCACAGGCCAAGAGGCGCGGCCCGCCAAAAGGCTCTTTCAGGTAACGCATGCCAAACAGCACTACCAGAATTACGCTGATCTCGCGCAACGCCGCCGCTTCTGCAATCGAGCCCAGCTGCATCGCCCACAGCACCAGAGCGTAGCTGAACAACACGCAGAACCCGACGGCCAGGCCCAGTCGCCACTGCTCGCGCCAGAACAACATGAACGCGGGTCGTTTGCGCACCAACGCCAACAGCGGAAACGGCCAGGCACTGAGCAAGGTGACCCAGACCAGATAGTCCAGTGGATGGGACCAGCGCCGCAATGCCTGCCCGTCAATGTAGGTGTAGCAACCGATGCACAGGCCGATCAGCGCCACCACCGGCAACATCGACCAGGGCAAACGCGCACCACCGCCGCCCTGCCAGAGCAGGCACAGCATGCCGAACGGGATCAACAGGATTCCGAAAATCTGCTGATGGGTCAGCACTTCCCCGGCAAAGATCAGCGTCAGCGCCAGCACCACCAACGGTGACAGGCCGCGCATCAATGGATAGACCAGCCCGAGGTCGCCGACCCGATAGGCCTGGATCAGCAAATAGCGATAGAGCAACTCGAACGCCGCCGACGCCAGGATCCACGGCCAGATCTCCAGTGGCGGCACGTTCAGGAACGGCAGCATCAGCACGACAAAGAGCAGCGCCACGCTGTCCATGCAGGCCACTACCAACAACCGCTCCGCACTGAACTTGATCAGGGTATTCCACGCCGCATGCAACAGCGCCGCCACCAACACCAACGCCGTCGCAAGCACGGCCTACTCCTTTTGTTGTCTCCACGATCCCCGTAGGAGCGAGCTTGCTCGCGAAAAATGTGAGGGCACCGCAGCCAACCGGTGAATACACGTCTTCGTTCACGTTCATCGCGAGCGAGCTCGCTCCTACAGGGGCCGGGTAGAGAATTGATTCGCCATATTTCACTGTCTGTTTATACTGCAAGCGACCACGCCGCACTCAGTTGCGCACAAACTAATTCCAATAAAAATCCTGCCCGGCCCGCTCTCGTCGAGAACGGTCGTCGGCCTGCGTATGCCTGATCACAGCGTCAAGACTACCGACAGAGACCTTGCGCATGCCACTCGCTTTGCTTGCCCTCGCCGTTGCCGCCTTCGGCATCGGCACCACCGAATTCGTCATCATGGGTCTTTTGCCCGATGTCGCCCGCGACCTCGGCGTGAGCATTCCCGACGCCGGATTACTGATCACCGGCTACGCCCTGGGCGTGGTGTTCGGTGCACCGATCCTCGCGGTCGGCACCGCCAACATGCCGCGCAAGGCCACGTTGTTGGGCATGACGCTGATGTTCATCCTCGGCAACATGCTCTGCGCGCTGGCGCCAAACTACGCCACGCTGATGGCCGCGCGCGTGATCACGGCACTGTGCCACGGCGCATTTTTCGGCATTGGTTCGGTGGTGGCCGCCGGGCTGGTGGCCCCCAACAAAAGGGCTCAGGCGATTGCCATGATGTTCACCGGCCTGACCCTGGCCAACGTGCTCGGCGTGCCACTGGGTACCGCACTCGGGCAATACGCAGGCTGGCGCTCGACCTTCTGGGCTGTGTCGGTGATCGGGGTGCTGGCGGCGATTGCGCAATGGGTCTGGCTGCCGAAAAACATCGCGATGGATAAAGCCAACCTGGCCAGCGAGTTCAAGGTACTGGGCAAGGCCAACGTACTGCTGGCCCTGGGCATGAGTGTACTGGCCTCGACCAGCCTGTTCAGTGTGTTCACTTACATTGCGCCGATCCTGCAGGACATCACCGGTGTCAGCCCCCACGGCGTCACCATCATGCTGCTGTTGTTCGGTGTGGGCTTGACCGCCGGCAGCATGCTCGGTGGTCGTCTGGCGGACAGCCGCTTGCTGCCTTCGCTGGTGGGCATGGCGCTGGCGGTGCTGGTGGTACTGGCGGCATTCACGCAAACCAGTCACTCGGTCATCCCGGCGGCCATCACACTGGTGTTGTGGGGGACGTTTGCCTTTGCCTTGTGCCCGATCCTGCAACTGCTGATCATCGATCAGGCCTTTGAGGCACCAAACCTGGGTTCGACCTTGAACCAGAGCGCCTTCAACCTCGGCAACGCCGCCGGGGCATGGATTGGCGGGCTGGTTGTGGCCAGCGGTGCCGATCTGGCGGACTTGCCCTGGACCGGTGCACTGGTCAGCGGACTGACCGTGCTGACCGCACTGTTTTTCATCTATCGCCAGCGTCGCGGTGCGGCTGCACTTGAAGCGGTGGGCTGAGGATCAGCTTGATGGTTTTTTGATTTTCTGCGGATCGGGCGCTTCGCTCTGATCCGTAGATTTTTTCGGCGGCCCGCTTTCGCTGCGAATCTGCGCATGGCTGATCAGCGCGAAAATAAAACTGCCACCGATGATGTTCCCCGCCAGCGTCGGCCCGGCGAACACCAGCCAGAAATCACTCCACGGCAACTCGCCGGCAAATACCAGATACGAAACCTCCAGCGAACCGACCACGATGTGGGTGAAATCCCCCAGCGCCATGAGGTAGGTGATGAGGATGATGATCCACATCTTTGCGCTCTCCATGGACGGGATCATCCAGACCATGGTGGCGATCATCCATCCGGAAATGATGCCCTTGGCGAACATCTGGCTGGCGTGGTTTTCCATGACCTTGCGGCCGATATCGAGGAAGGCGACATCGGTCTTGCTGTCGAAAATCGGCAGTTCCAGCATCACGTATGCCACCAGCAAGGTGCCACAGAGGTTGCCGACCAGCACCACCGTCCACAGCCGTAGCAGCCGGCCGAAGTTGGCCAGCGTCGGTTTGGTCATTACCGGCAACACGGCAGTCAGGGTGTTTTCGGTGAACAGTTGCTGACGAGCGAGGATCACCGCGAGGAAACCGGCGCAATAACCGAAACTCGCGATCACCTTGAATCCTTCGCCATCCGGAAGACGTGAATTGAGCAAGCCCATGCCCATCAGCGACAGCCCCATGGTCAACCCCGCCGCGAGCGCCGACCACCACAACGCGGCAATGCTGCGCTCCAGTTCCTGGTCGCCCTGGGTACGGATGATCTCGTGCAGCACCGCGGCACGGGGTGGCTGGCTCTTTTCGACTTCGTGCTCTTCTTGCGCCGAAAGGTTCGGGGTCTTGCCGTCTTGTGCCGAGTTCATGGGATGCGCAACCGGTGGCGGGCTATTCAGCTATGACCTGTGCAGCAGGGATTCCGTTCTGTAGGAGCGAGCCTGCTCGCGATGGACTTGAGAGCACCACTGGGTGTCAGGTACCCAGTGTTATCGTTAACGACCATCGCGAGCAGGCTCGCTCCTACACGCTGGCGTCGTCCTTGAACTGGTCCTTGACGTACTTGATCTCGGTCCGGCCGTGAGGCGCCGGCAAGCCGTCTTCACCGAGGTTCACGAACACCATTTTTTCAACGGTGAGGATGCTCTTGCGGGTGATCTTGTTGCGCACCTCGCACGTCAGGGTGATCGAAGTGCGGCCGAACTCGGTCGCCGTGATGCCCAGTTCGATGATGTCGCCCTGGCGCGAGGCGCTGACGAAATTGATTTCTGAAATGTACTTGGTGACCACACGCTGGTTGCCCAACTGAACGATGGCGTAGATCGCCGCCTCTTCGTCGATCCAGCGCAGCAGGCTACCGCCGAACAGCGTGCCGTTAGGGTTGAGGTCTTCGGGTTTTACCCATTTGCGGGTGTGGAAATTCATGTTCACTCCTGAGCGTCTTGCCGAATGATGCCGACCATCATGGCAGAGCCCGACCTAGAGCTCTATTGAGCATCGTCTATGGTCTCGATTACCGTTCGGACATTGACCGACAGAAACGCTTTGGAAGATCGGCATAGCCCGCTATAATCGCCACCGTTTCAAAACGGTCATCTTCAATTGCTACCGTTTCCCGCCACCTGTCCGAGGGGCGCTGCAGCAGGTTTGACCTGTCAGGCTCGGATGGGGCGTTGCCTGGCCTTCACTGGCTGGACACTAAACGCACAACGGCGCCCATTCGCATACATTACGAATGGAGGCTCTTCATGAGCGCTGTTATCACGCCTGCAGATTTTAACGATTACAAAGTTGCCGACATGTCCCTGGCTGCCTGGGGCCGTCGCGAAACCATCATCGCCGAATCCGAAATGCCAGCCCTGATGGGTCTGCGCAACAAGTATTCCGCCGAGCAACCGCTCAAGGGCGCGAAGATCCTCGGCTGCATCCACATGACCATTCAGACTGCCGTGCTGATCGAAACCCTGGTTGCCCTGGGTGCCGAAGTACGCTGGTCGTCCTGCAACATTTTCTCGACTCAGGACCAGGCTGCTGCTGCCATCGCCGCTGCCGGCATCCCGGTTTTCGCCTGGAAAGGTGAAACCGAACAAGAGTACGAGTGGTGCCTGGAGCAGACCATCCTCAAAGATGGCGCGCCTTGGGATGCCAACATGATCCTCGACGACGGCGGTGACCTGACCGAGCTGCTGCACAAGAAGTACCCACAGGTTCTGGACCGCGTCCACGGCGTGACCGAAGAAACCACCACCGGCGTTCACCGCCTGCTGGACATGCTGGCCAAGGGCGAGCTGAAAATCCCGGCCATCAACGTCAACGACTCGGTGACCAAGAGCAAGAACGACAACAAGTACGGCTGCCGTCACAGCCTGAACGATGCGATCAAGCGCGGCACCGACCACCTGCTGTCCGGCAAGCAAGCGCTGGTCATCGGCTACGGCGACGTGGGCAAGGGTTCGGCCCAGTCCCTGCGTCAGGAAGGCATGATCGTCAAGGTTTCCGAAGTCGACCCGATCTGCGCCATGCAAGCCTGCATGGACGGTTTCGAAGTGGTTTCGCCGTTCATCGACGGTATCAACAACGGAACTGAAGCAAGCATCGACAAGGCATTGCTGGGCAAGATCGACCTGATCGTGACCACCACCGGTAACGTCAATGTTTGCGACTCGAACATGCTCAAGGCCCTGAAGAAGCGTGCCGTTGTCTGCAACATCGGCCACTTCGACAACGAAATCGACACCGCTTTCATGCGCAAGAACTGGGCATGGGAAGAAGTGAAGCCGCAGGTTCACAAGATCCACCGTACCGGCGCTGGCGATTTCGACCCACAGAACGACGACTACCTGATCCTGCTGGCCGAAGGCCGTCTGGTTAACCTGGGTAACGCCACCGGCCACCCGAGCCGCATCATGGACGGTTCGTTCGCCAACCAGGTTCTGGCCCAGATCTTCCTGTTCGGCCAGAAGTACGCCGACCTGTCGCCAGCCCAGAAAGCCGAGCGCCTGACCGTTGAAGTACTGCCGAAGAAACTCGACGAAGAAGTGGCCCTGGAAATGGTCCGTGGCTTCGGCGGCGTAGTGACTCAACTGACCAAGACCCAGGCCGACTACATCGGCGTAACCGTTGAAGGTCCGTTCAAGCCGCACGCCTACCGCTACTGATAGACCGGCTTTTCCTGTGTAGGAGCGAGCTCGCTCGCGATGGACGTCAACGATAACGCGTGCTGTCTGGATGAACGCGTTGCCTTGATGTTTTTCGCGAGCAAGCTCGCTCCTACAGGGGGCCAGCGTCCGCCTTATGAGTTTCCAAGGATATGACCATGTCCCAAGATCGTCGCTACAGCTTCGAGTTCTTCCCTACGAAGACCGATGCTGGGCATGAAAAGCTGCTCGCCACTGCTCGCCAGCTGGCCATCTACAACCCCGATTTCTTCTCCTGCACCTACGGCGCCGGCGGTTCGACCCGCGATCGCACGCTGAACACCGTGCTGCAGCTCGAAAGCGAAGTCAAAATCCCTGCCGCTCCGCACCTGTCCTGCGTGGGCGATAGCAAGGACGACCTGCGCGGCCTGCTGGCCCAGTACAAGGCTGCCGGCATCAAGCGTATCGTCGCCCTGCGCGGTGACCTGCCTTCGGGCATGGGCATGGCCAGCGGTGAGTTGCGCCACGCCAATGACCTGGTTGAATTCATTCGTGAAGAAACCGGTGATCATTTCCACATCGAAGTCGCCGCTTACCCGGAAATGCATCCGCAAGCGCGCAATTTCGAAGACGATGTGGCCAACTTCGTGCGCAAGGCCAACGCTGGCGCCGACAGCGCGATCACCCAGTACTTCTTCAACGCCGACTGCTATTTCTACTTCGTCGAACGCGTGCGGGCGCTGGGCGTGAACATCCCGATCGTGCCGGGCATCATGCCGATCACCAACTACAGCAAGCTGGCGCGCTTCTCCGATGCCTGCGGTGCGGAAATCCCACGCTGGATCCGCAAGCAACTGGAAGCCTATGGCGACGACACCCAGAGCATTCAGCGCTTTGGCGAACAGGTCATCACCGAGATGTGCGAACAACTGCTGCAGGGTGGCGCTCCAGGGCTGCACTTCTACACGCTGAACCAGGCTGAAGCGAGCCTGGCGGTGTGGAACAACCTGAAGTTGCCGCGTTAAAAAGTCGTTGAAGCACGATTAAAAGATCGCAGCCTGCGGCAGCGCCTACAACGGAATGTCAAATCCCGTAGGCGCTGTCGCAGGCTGCGATCTTTTGCTTTCAACGCACTATTAATGTGCGCCAATCCACGGAGTTAGAGCATCTGCGGTCAGTTTCTGGCTCTTTCCGGTTTCTCGTCGTAATCTCAGCCTATGCCTTTGATCACGCAGTTAATCGCCGTGCTTGTCTTCACTTGCCTGAGCTTCGCCGCCCGGGGCGAGAAGCTGCGCATTGTCACGGAGCCTTGGGCGCCCTATGTGTACGAAGACAACGGCAAATCCCTGGGCCTGGACTACGAAACCACCGCCATTGTTTTCAAGCGCCTGGGCATCGAAGTGGAGTGGCAGTTCCTGCCATGGAAACGCTGCTTGTCGATGCTTGAAACAGGCCAGGCCGACGGCGCCCTGGACATCTTTCACAGCGACGAACGCGAAGCGACGCTGCTCTACCCCAGCGAACCGCTCTCGGAAGTCCAGTTCGTGATGTTCTACGCCAATGACCGGCCCCACCCGTTTCGCAGCCTCGAAGACTTGCGCGGCCTGACCATCGGCACCTCGCCGGGTTACCTGTACAGCAAGGACTTCAGCGATTCGACGCTGTTCACCCGCGAGCCGGCCCCCACCCATGAAGCCAACTTCGGCAAACTGGTACGCGGGCGAATTGACCTGCTGATCACCGACCGCCGGGTCGGCCAGCATTTGCTCGACGAACTGGGCATCCGCGACAAGATCACCGAAAACCCCACGGTCATCAGCCAGCAAAGCCAGTTTCTCGCGGTGCGGCGCAATGCGGGCATGGATCTGCTGGTGCAGCGTTTCGGCGCCGAACTCAAGCGCTTCAAGCGCGAGCCCGCCTACGCTGAACTGAGCGCCCGCTACGGCGCGGAACCGGCAGCCAGCGTGAAGTCTGAAAAGGCCACGGCCGCCACGGAAAAAACCGTTGAGCAGCAGGAAAGCGGCGCGCAGTGATAGCTCTGTTATACTCCGGCCTTCCCGCCAGGCTCACGCCCGGACGCTCGGAATCGTTAAAGGCATCTCAACCCCGCTACTGCGCAGCTTTCAGCCCGCGCGAGCGCTTGCAGACGAGCCTTCGAAACCCAGCAGGACCGGACGGGATTGCGTCCTCTTAAACGCCATTCGCGCCAGGCAAGACTCCCATTGGGCCAAGCCCTAACTAGAACAGGATTACTCATGTCCTTTGCTTCCCTCGGTCTCTCCGAGGCTTTAGTCCGCGCCATCGAGGCGGCGGGCTATACCGAGCCTACTCCGGTGCAACAGCGGGCCATTCCCGCCGTGTTGCAAGGTCGCGACCTGATGGTCGCGGCACAGACAGGTACTGGTAAAACCGGCGGTTTCGCCCTTCCGATCCTGGAGCGGTTGTTCCCCAACGGTCATCCGGACAAGTCCCAACGTCACGGCCCGCGCCAACCGCGCGTACTGGTCCTGACCCCGACTCGCGAACTCGCCGCGCAAGTGCATGAAAGCTTCAAGGTCTATGCCCGTGACTTGAAGTTCGTCAGCGCCTGCATCTTCGGCGGTGTCGGCATGAACCCGCAGGTTCAGGCCATGTCCCGCGGCGTAGACGTGCTGGTGGCCTGCCCTGGCCGCCTGCTCGACCTGGCCGGCCAAGGCAGCGTCGATCTGTCCCACGTGGAAATCCTCGTGCTGGACGAAGCCGACCGCATGCTCGACATGGGCTTCGTCCATGACGTGAAAAAGGTCCTGGCCCGTCTGCCGGCCAAACGCCAGAACCTGCTGTTCTCGGCGACCTTCTCCAAGGACATCACCGACCTCGCCGGCAAGCTGCTGCACAACCCGGAACGCATCGAAGTCACGCCGCCAAACACCACGGTCGAGCGTATCGAACAGCGCGTATTCCGCCTGCCGGCCAGCCACAAGCGCGCCTTGCTGGCCCACCTGATCACCGCTGGCGCCTGGGAACAGGTACTGGTGTTCACCCGCACCAAGCACGGCGCCAACCGCCTGGCCGAGTACCTGGACAAGCACGGCCTGAGCGCCGTCGCGATCCACGGCAACAAGAGCCAGAACGCCCGCACCAAAGCCCTGGCCGACTTCAAGGCCGGCACTGTGCGCATCCTGGTGGCCACCGATATCGCCGCCCGCGGCCTGGACATCGACCAGTTGCCACATGTGGTCAACTTCGAACTGCCGAATGTCGATGAAGACTACGTGCACCGTATCGGTCGTACCGGCCGTGCCGGTCGTTCGGGCGAGGCGATTTCGCTGGTAGCCCCGGACGAAGAAAAACTGCTGAAAAGCATCGAACGCATGACCAAGCAGAAAATCGCCGACGGCGACCTGATGGGCTTCGATGCAAGCACCATCGAGGCGGAAAAGCCTGAAGTGCGCGAGCGTCCGGACATGCGCAACCCGCGCAATCCACGTGGCCCGCGCGGCGACGGTCCGAACGGCAGCGGTGGCGGCGGTGGTCGCAAGGACAAAGGCAAGGACAAGGGCAAGGAAAAACCGGCCGGCGAACGCGGCGAGCGCCCTGCCCGTCAGCAGAAACCACGTGAAGGCACTCCGGCTCGCGAACAGCGTCCGTCGCAGCCTCCTCGTGCCGCCGCTGACCGCGCCCCGGACGAGTTCCTGGACGACGATATCGATAACTTCGGCAACCGCGTCGACTACGTGCCGCAACAGAAGCCCGCGCAAGGCCGTGGCCGTCGCCCGGGTGCTCCGGCACAAGGCACCGCGGCAGGTTCGGGTGCTCCACGCTCCGGCAAGCCACAAGGTCGCCAGAACGGTCCCCGCAACAGCGATGGCGCCAGCACCGGCACTCCGCCAGCCAAGCGTAACGGCCCTCGCAGTGGCGCACCGCGCGACGGCCAGGCCCGTCGCGAAGATTCGCGCAATCGCCGTCCGGCCCGTGACGACCAGCCACGTTCGGAACCTGCCGTGCAGAACCCGCGTGGCCCGGCGCCGAAGATCATGCACAAGGAGTCGAAGGCGGATCGCTTCCCGACACCTGAGCAGCTGGATCAACTGCCAAGCCGTCCTCGTGGTGAGAAACCAGCGCTGCTGACCCGCAATCGCTGAGTTATCGCTGCAATGAAAAATGCCCCGGTTCGAAAGAGCCGGGGCATTTTTTTGATCAGTGCAAAAACCTGTGGGAGCGAGCTTGCTCGCGATGGTCGTCAACGATAACCCTGGAAGCCTGATGCTCCGCGGCGTTCTCAGGTCTATCGCGAGCAGGCTCGCTCCTACAGTCTCAGCATTACTTCGCTTTTACACCTTCAAAGGTCACGTACATCTCAACCGCATCGGACGATGGGCCCAGGTCTTTCTGCTTGCCGAAGTCGGAACGCTTGAGGCTGAAAGTACCCTCGAAGCCTGCACGGTAGCCGCCCCATGGATCCTTGCCTTCACCCAGGAAAGTAGCCTTGACCACGATTGGTTTGGTTACACCGAGGATAGTCAGGTCGCCAGCTACATCGGCAGTGTCCTTGCCAGCGGCGTTTTTGCCGGTGGGTTTGACGCTGGTGGAAACGAACGTGGCTTTGCTGCCGTTCAGGAAGTCTTTGCTGGAGATGTGCTTGTCACGCTCGGCGTTGTTGGTGAAAACGCTGGCGGTGTTCACGTTGAACTCGATCTTGCTGTCTTCAGGCTTGGCAGCGTCGAAGCTGAACTTGCCGTCGATGTCCTTGAAAGTACCGGTGATGAAGCTGTAGCCCAGGTGGCTGATCTTGAAGTCAACGAAGGCGTGCTGGCCTTCTTTGTCGACCACGTAGTCAACGGCCATGGCGTTACCGGCGGACAACAGGGCGGAACTGATTGCCAGAGCGGCCAGAGTCTTTTTCAACATGCTTTGTTTTCCTTTGGAGTCGAGGTTGAACTTCAGGCTTTGCGACCCAGCATTCGCTTGAGGGTCACATCACGGTCGATAAAGTGGTGCTTCAATGCTGCCAACGCATGGAGGCCGGAAAAAATTACCAGCACCCACGCCAGGTAGAGGTGAATCACGCCAGCGGTATCTGCCTGGTCCGGCAGTCCGGATACCAGCGCAGGGACTTCAAACAAGCCAAACACCGGGATACCGACACCTTCGGCGGTGGAAATCAGGTAACCGGCAATCATCACAGCGAACAGACTGAGGTACAGAAAGCCATGGCCGAAATGGGCGCCCAAGCGCGTCATGCGGCTGTAGCTGGCCAGGGTTGGCGGCGGTGGGCTGATGAAGCGCCACAGCACCCGCAGCAGCATCACACCCAGCAACACCAGGCCGATACTCTTGTGCAGGTCCGGCGCGTCTTTGCGCCAGGTGCTGTAGTAGTCGAGCCCGACCATCCACAGCCCAAGCGCGAACAGACCGAAGACCGCCAGTGCCACAACCCAGTGAATGACGATACTGACCCAGCCATAGCGGGAGGTAGAGTTACGTAGCTGCATTGCCTAGATCCTGTAAGTGCTGGCCCAAGACTATCGAGTTATCTATCGAATTAAAGCGGAAAAATTTGCTTTGAAATATCGAAAAATGCGATCAAGAGTCTGAAGCCTGCGAGTTAAGGAAAGATTAAACGCGAAATTGTGAGAAAAAGTGAATACAAACCGGAGAACACCTGTATCAAAAGGTTTATTCGATTCTGGTCCAGGTTTTTCTCCAGGCAAAAAAAACGCGGCCCTTGAGCCGCGTTTTTTCGCCTGAACGTTGCTGAGTCTTGGTGTCAGTGGCCCCACTGCTCTCCGGTTCAACATTTTTGACCGGTGCCGTCCTGGCAGGCTCCGCCCTCCCCGATCCAGACACCTGATGGCTGCCGCTTCCTTGTCTGCTTCACGTAACCTTCAACGGTTTTTTTATTAAAGCGATACATATGTATCGCCATTTCCGTAGTTGAACTTGGTTCAACGTGGGTTCAACAGCTCATTGAACAATGAAAAAACATGGCCATTACATACACCCACTTTCAAGCAAGTAGCTCGCAGGCGCTCCCCCAATCAAATGATGTCGGCAGGATAGTAACTTATGTCCGGAAATTGACGATTTCGATTGGTGTTGCAAGCTGACGGAAATCTAGTCATTTACGATCAACGCACGGCGAATCTATGCTGGGCGCGCTTTGGATTCACCCCAGGGCGTCTTCCAAAAAAGAAGGCCACGTTAATAATCAGTGACATCTCCAGTAGAATCTCGACACACGCTAATTATGATAAAAACCTTGATTACTTAGGTCCTTGGAAAACCGGAGGCGGCTGAAAACAATCAGCATCGTACGGATTTATCTGGCATTTATAGGCCAATTCAGGGCTGCCCCCCTTAGGAAACCATTCGCTATTTACACAGCCAGAAAGTGCTATCAACATGATTACTACTGCTAGTGATTTCATATATCCTCCCGTTATCTGAAGAACATAAAGTCAAAGATCTGGAGCCAGCTATCATTTAGCTCCGAATCTTTTGTGAGAAGCTTCTGATGCATTGCAGCAGCATGTAGGACCGCACAGCCAAACCGGATGGTTGATATTTGATGGCAAAAAAAAGCGCGACCCTGGGGCCGCGCTTTTTTTACACCTGAACGTTACTGAGCCTTGGTCACAGTGTCCGTCGCAGGTTTGGCCGCTGGCTTCTTCGCCGTCTCGGCTTTCTTCACCGGAGCCTTGGCCGGGGCTTTTTTCGTTTCGGTCTTGGCTGGGGCCTTGGCCGGTGCCTTCTTCGCAGGCTCGGTTTTCACCGGTGCCACAGGCTTCGGTGGTTCGACCGGTGCCGGTGCAGCAATCGGTGCTGGAGCAGGTGCCGGAGTTGCCGGTACTACCGGCTCAGGTGCCTTGACTGGCTCTGGTTTCTTCTCGTCATCCGAGCCGCCGAACAGGTTGCTGAAGAAATTGCCTTTCTTCGCCACCACAGCACCAGCGCCCGCCGCTGCAGCGGCCGGACCCACTTTCGCCGGTTCGAACGACTTGCCTGCCGCCAGGTCTTCAACCTGGCTGGCCGCACGCTGGCCAGTACGCAGCGCGCCTTCCAGGGTGCCCGGGTACAGGGTGTCGGTGTGTTCGCCAGCGAAGGCTACGCGCTGAATCGGGCGCTCCCACAGGCGCCAGAACTTGCTGATCTGGCCCGGGCCGAAGGCCAGGTAGGCACCGCCAGTCGACGGGTCGGTGCTGTAGCGACGGATTTCATAACCGGTGAACGAACCACGGGCCTGTGGATAAAAAGCGTGCAGGCGAATCAGTACCTGATCGGCCATCTGCTTGTCGCCGAACGCCTGCATGACGCGGGCGTTGTCGCCGGACAGGTTGATCACCACGTTGGCACCGCCCTTCAGGGCAGGCTCGACCCACAACATCCCCAGGCCGGTGTTGCTGTAGATCTCGCCGGACATGCGCGCCTTGCTTTCCCACACCGGCGTCTTGAACTTGAGCATGATCTGGTCGCGCCAACCGTAGTTGGTGCCCTTGATCGCCGCCAGGTGCTGTGCGTCCAGCGCCGGGGTCATCTGGATCTTGTTCAGGGCGCGCAACGGCACAGCCAGCACCACGTAGTCGGCCTGGTAGCCGACGCTGCCGACCTTGACGGTGACGCCGTCCTTGTCCTGGCTGATGGCCGAGACCGGGGAAGCGGTCTTAATGGTTTTCAGCTGCTTGACGAAGGCCTGGGCCAGCACCGGGCTGCCACCGACCAGGCGCGAAGCACGCAGGTCACGATCGGAGACGCCACGGTAGACGCGGCTCTGCTGCGCGAAGTACAGCAGCGACAAGCGCGAAGGTTCGTCGTAGCGGGTACGGATCTGTTGGTTGATCAACTGGCGGGCAGTGGCCGGCAGGTTCTGCTTGTCGAGCCAGCTCGACACGTTGATCTGATCCAGCGCGTGCAGCGTGTTGTTGGCAGCCGGGTTCAGCGGGTCGTCGATCGAGCGCGCCAGATCGTCCACGGTTTTGTCGAAACGCTTGAGCGCCTCGGCGGTAGCTGGCTGCTTGGTCGCCAGATCGGCGGCGGAGAAATACTCGCCATCGATCAGGTAGCTTGGCGTCCGCACGAATTCAGGGGCTGGCGTGGTGCTCAGCTTGAAGTTCGAAACGTACTTGTTCAGCACCGGCTGGACCTTGTCGTTGCCGATCCACTCGCTGGTGGCCATGCCGGAACGGCCGCCCAGGCTCGACTTGGCTTCCAGCAGCGTGACCTGCCAGCCCTTGTTCTGCAGCTCGTACGCGGCAGTCAGGCCCGACAGGCCGCCGCCGATCACGATCGCGGTTTTATCCTTGGCCAGCGCAGACACGCTGAACAGCCCCAACATCACCAGCGCACAGGCGCGCAGCCAACCGACAGACATTCAGCGAACTCCGGAATCACACGAGGAAAACAGTAGTTTTTGCGAGCCAGACGGCTCAAGAGCCGCGAAGGATACGTCAGCCTTCAGACGCCCGCCAGCAACGTCTATCGGCCTGTACAAAGTAGCTCATTCGACACAATGGGTTGTCCCCGCGGCACGCATTGCATAGGCTTGCGCGATTGTTTGTCCGCGCAGGTAACGGACCGCCTCCAGGAGAGTGAAAATGGGCCTGAATAATCAGTGGATGCAACGCGATCTCGCCGTGCTGTGGCATCCCTGCACCCAGATGAAAGATCACGAACAACTGCCGCTGATCCCGATCAAGCGCGGGGAAGGCGTGTGGCTGGAAGACTTCGAAGGCAAGCGCTACCTCGATGCGGTCAGCTCCTGGTGGGTCAATGTGTTCGGACACGCCAACCCGCGGATCAACCAGCGCATCAAGGACCAGGTCGACCAGCTCGAACATGTGATCCTGGCCGGCTTCAGTCATCAACCGGTGATCGAGTTGTCCGAGCGCCTGGTGAAGCTGACGCCGGAAGGCCTGACCCGGTGCTTCTACGCCGATAACGGCTCGTCCTGCATCGAAGTCGCGCTGAAAATGAGCTTTCACTACTGGCTCAATCGCGGTCAGCCGAACAAGAAGCGCTTCGTCACCCTGACCAACAGCTACCACGGCGAAACCATGGCGGCGATGTCGGTGGGTGATGTGCCGCTGTTCACCGAGACCTACAAAGCGCTGTTGATGGACACCATCAAGGTGCCGAGCCCGGATTGCTACCTGCGCCCCGAAGGCATGAGCTGGGAAGAACACTCGCGCAACATGTTCGCCGCCATGGAGCAGACCCTGGCCGAAAACCACGACACGGTCGCGGCGGTGATCGTCGAGCCGCTGATCCAGGGCGCCGGTGGCATGCGCATGTACCACCCGGTGTACCTCAAATTGCTGCGAGAAGCCTGCGACCGCTACGGCGTGCACCTGATCCACGACGAAATCGCCGTCGGCTTCGGCCGCACCGGGACGATGTTCGCCTGCGAACAGGCCGGCATCCGCCCTGATTTCCTGTGCCTTTCCAAAGCCCTGACCGGCGGCTATCTGCCGCTGGCGGCGTGCATGACCACCGACGAAGTCTACAGCGCCTTCTACGACGACTATCCGACCCTGCGCGCCTTCCTGCACTCCCACAGCTACACCGGCAACCCGCTGGCGTGCGCGGCGGCCCTGGCGACCCTGGACATCTTCGAAGAAGACAACGTCATCGAGAACAACAAGGCCCTGGCGCAGCGCATGGCTACGTCGACGGCGCATCTGGTCGACCACCCGAACGTGTCCGAAGTGCGCCAGACGGGCATGGTGCTGGCCATCGAGATGGTCAAGGACAAGGCCAGCAAAGAGGCTTGGCCGTGGCAGGAACGTCGCGGCCTGAAGGTGTTCCAGCACGCCCTGGAGCGCGGTGCCTTACTGCGTCCATTGGGCAGCGTGGTGTATTTCCTGCCGCCGTATGTGATCACCCCGGAGCAGATCGACTTCCTTGCCGAAGTGGCCAGCGAAGGGATCGACATCGCGACCCGTGACAGCGTCAGCGTGGCGGTGCCGAAGGACTTCCACCCGGGGTTCCGTGATCCGGGCTGATGATGCGGTCAATGTGGGAGCGAGCTTGCTCGCGATAGCGGTCTTCCAGCCACCATCAATGGTGAATGTCAGATCGTCATCGCGAGCAAGCTCGCTCCCACAGAAGTCCCCACCGTTCCATGACCAACACCCTTTTTCAGAGACCCAGCATGAGACTGTCCCGCTTCTTCATCGACGCCCCCCTGAGCATCGGCGAGCACGAGTTGCCCGAAGCCCAGGCCCACTACATCAGCCGAGTGCTGCGCATGGCCGAGGGCGATGCGTTGCAGTTGTTCGACGGTTCGGGCCAGGAGTTTCGCGCCAGGCTGGTCGACGTCGGTAAAAAGCGCGTCGTGGTGCAGGTCGATGAATGCTTCGCCGGGCAGATCGAGTCGCCGCTGCAAATCCATCTCGGCCAGGGCCTGTCCCGGGGTGAACGCATGGACTGGGCGATCCAGAAAGCCACGGAACTGGGCGTCACTGAAATCACCCCGATCTTCACAGAGCGCTGCGAAGTCCGACTCAAGGACGAGCGCGCCGACAAACGCCTGCTGCACTGGCGCCAGGTGGCGATCAGCGCATGCGAACAGTGCGGGCGTTCAAGGGTGCCGGTGATTCATCCGCCGCTGTTGCTGACTGACTGGTTGAAGCAGACACAAGCCGAGTTGAAATTGGTGCTGCACCCGGTGGCCGAACCGTTGGTGAGCCACGCCAAACCTTCAAGTCTGGCATTCCTGATCGGCCCGGAGGGTGGTTTGTCCGATGCCGAAGTCGATCAGGCCAAGGCCGGCGGCTTCCACGCCGCCCGCCTCGGTCCACGGGTGTTGCGCACCGAAACCGCACCGGTTGTTGCACTGGCGGTGGCCCAGCAACTCTGGGGTGATTTCTAGGCTACTGCACCGGATCACTCACCGGTTTGGCAATGATCGCCTTGAGTTCGCTGGTCATCGGGAACTCAAGGTTCAAACCCTTCGGCGGGATCGGCTGCTCGAACCAGCGTTGGTAGATGCCATTGATCTCGCCCGAGCTGTACAGATCCGCCAACGCGCCGTTGACCAGCGCCAGGAACTGCGGATCGTCCTTGCGCACCATGCAGCTGTAGATCTCCCGCGATTGCTCCTCCCCGACCACCACCCACTTGTGCGGGTCATTGGCCTTGGCGCGCTCACCGTAGAGCAGCGCGTCGTCCATGTAGAACGCCGCCGCCCGGCCCGACTGCAGCATCTGGAAGGCTTCGCCGTGGTCCTTGGCGCTGATCACGAACATGTCGATCTTGTGATCAACGTTATAGCTTTTCAGGAAGCGCTCGTTGGTGGTGCCGGCGGTAGTCACCACGTTCTTGCCGCGCAGGTCAGCGAAATTCTTGATCCCGCTGTCCTTCGCGGTCAGCAACTGGCCTTTGACGTAGATGAAGCCATAGGAGAACGCCACCTGCTTCTGCCGTTCGGCGGTCACGCCGGTGGAGCCGCACTCCAGGTCAACGGTGCCGTTCTGCACCAGTGGAATGCGGGTCTGCGAGGTCACCAGGTTGTACTTCACCTTCAGGTCCGGCAGCGCCAGTTGCTGCTGGATACGCTCGACGATCTTGCCCGCCAGATCCACCGAGTAACCCATCGGCTTGCCGCTGTGATCACCCACGTAGGAGAACGGCACCGAAGCATCGCGATAGCCCAGGGTGATGCTGTTGGCGCTGGCGATCTTGCTCAGGGTGCCGGTCAGCGGCGCTTCATTGGCCTGAACCTGACTGCCGAGCAACAGGCCAAGCGTACAAGCGAGCAACGTGATTTTTTGCATTGTTATTCTCCGTTGTGGGTGTTGGTTTATCAGACGCGTGCAGCGATGACGGTGATTTCCACCAGCACCTGCGGGCGGGCCAGTTCGGCCTGCACGGTGGTGCGGCTCGGTGCCTGTCCTGGCGATAGCCAGGCCGACCAGACCTCGTTCATCGCGGCGAAATCCTCGGTGATGTTCTTCAGGTAAATGGTCGCGCTGAGCAGATGATCCTTGTCGCTGCCCGCCTCCGCCAGCAAGGTATCGATTTTCGCCAGCACTTCGCGGGTCTGGCCGGTGGCATCCAGGGCATCGCCCGGCACCTGCCCGGAGAGAAACACCAGGTCGCCAAAGGTCACGGCGCCAGACAGGCGCGGGTTGCTGTGCAGTCGGGTAATGGTCATTGCAGTGTCCTCTTCTGAAATCAGTATTCAGGCAGCCCGGTGGCTGAAACCCTGAAGGTCAATGGAAGGCCGGCGCTCGCCGATCAGCTCGCTGAGCAAGCGTCCGCTGCCGCATGCCAGGGTGAAACCCAGCGCGCCGTGGCCGAGGTTGAGCCACAGGTTGCGATACGCCGTCGCGCCCAGTAGCGGCACGCCGCTGGGGGTGGCCGGGCGCATGCCGGCCCACTCGACGGCTTCGTCATAGGCGCCGGCATTTGGAAAGGTGTCATGGGCCTGACGCTTGATCAGCGCCAGACGCTTGGGGTCCAACGCAGGGTCGAAGCCGACGATGTCGACCATCGCCGCCACTCGCAATTGCTTACCGATGCGGGCGTAGACGATCTTGCGGTCGTAGTCGGTGATGCTCACGTCCGGTGCCCGGTGACCGGCACCGATCGGCACGGTCAGGCTGTAGCCCTTGAGCGGATAAAGCGGCAGTTGCAGCCCGGGTAGCGCCAACAACGGACTGCGGTGACCGGCAGCGATCACCAGTTGATCGACCGGTAGCAATTGCCCGCCCAGTTCGATGGCGTTGACACTGCCGTTGCTGTGGCGAATGCCGGTCACTGCTTGCCCGAGGAGAAATTCGCAACGGCCGGACGCCTTCAGTCGTGCGGCCAGTTGCTGGCAGAAGCCGTGGCAGTCACCAACCTCTTCGTCCGGGGTGTAGATCGCCCCGACAAAGGGCGCATCGATCAGCGCCGGTTCCAGTTGCGCGCATTCGGCCGGCGACAACACTTGCTGTTGCTGCGGGTCGGCCAGGCCTTGGCGCGCATGCTCGAAGCTGCTGTTCTGGCGGAAAGTCACCAGTTTGCCATTGCGCCGCCACTGGAATCCCGCCAGTCCATCATCCTCGCGCCAGGACTTCAATGTGTCCTGGCTGAACAACGCCAGGCGCAGCAAGTGCGCGGCGTTCTCGCGGTTGACCGAGCGGCGGCAGGCGCCGAGGAACGACGCCATCCAGCGCCACTGGGCCGGGTCGAAGCGCGGGCGCAGCTTCAGCGGTGAGTCTCCGCGCAACATCCAGCCGATGGCTTGCAAAGGCACACCGGCGTCGGCCAGGGGCGCGACATAGCGATAGGACAACTGGCCGCCGTTGGCAAAGCTGGTTTCGCTGCCCAGCGAGTCCCGTGCCTCGACCACCGTCACCTCGAAGCCGTCGCGTACCAGCGCATAGGCCGTTGCCAGGCCAATCACGCCGCCACCGATGATGCACACACGCTGAGCCATGTCCGTCCTTAAAACCGTTGTGAAGACGACACCAAGGTTAGAGCCAGGTGACAGACGTTGAACAATGCATAAAGATGGCAAACCCATAAACAAAGGTTATGGACTTGCCATGCGCCTTCGCCATATCGAAATTTTCCAGGCCATCCGCCAGACCGGTTCAATCAGCGCCGCCGCGCAATTGCTGCATGTCTCGCAGCCGGCGGTGAGCAAGGTGTTGCAGCACGCCGAGCAGCAATTGGGCTTCCCGTTGTTCCTGCGGGTGCGCGGCAAGTTGCAGGCAACCCCGGAAGCGCTGGAGCTGGAGCGCGAAGTGGACAAGGTCAGCGAAAGCCTGCAAGGCGTACGACGCCTGGCGCAGAGCCTGCGCCGCGAACCTGGCCACAGCCTGCGCATCGGTGCCACCCCGGCGCTGGCCCTGTCATTGCTGCCACCGGCCATTCACGAATGGACCGGGCGTTACCCGGACATCGTTTGCGAACTCTCCAGCGCCCACAGTCGCGAACTGGTGCAGAACCTGTTGATGCGCGAAGTGGATGTCGCCCTGACCCTGCAACGCCCGGATCACCCGGGGCTCAAGGCCCAGGCGCTGGCGTCCGGCGTGCTGGTGGCGCTGGCGCCGAGTGGTTACTGGCCTCAGGAAGAGGTGGGTAAACCGTTGCCACTGATGGCGTTGGCGGATGCGCCGCTGATCGGTTTATCCAGCGCCGATCCGCTGGCCGCGCGGCTCGACAGTTACCTGGAAGCGGTCGAACCCCCGCCCCGGGTACGCATCGCCGTGCAAACCTACTCACTGGCACGGGCGATGGTGGAATCTGGCGCGGGCCTGGCGGTGATCGATCCGTTCACCGCCCTTGGCGCCTCTCCCGCCACCACAACGATCCGCCCTCTGGCACCGCCGTTACCCATTACCCTGTACGCAGTGACCCGCGCCGCCGAACCACCGCCCCACACCTTGAACGATCTGTTGCAGGTATTCAGCCGGCGAGCCCGGGAGCAGTTGGATCGCCTGGTCCCGGTACAGCCTTAAAGGACATAAAACAAAATCGCCACAAAGTGCAGCAGGCTCCCGGCGATCACGAACAGATGCCAGATCCCGTGGGCATGGCGCAGGCGATGATCGAGGGCAAAAAAGATAATCCCCACGGTGTACAACACCCCGCCCGATGCCAGCCACGCAAACCCGGCGCCGCCCAGCGCCGCGAGCAGCGGCTTGACCGCCACCAGTACAATCCAGCCCATCACCGCATAAATCACGATCGACAGAATCCGCGCTTCCGAACGCGGCTTTATCTCTTGCAGGATGCCGATCAGCGCCAGTCCCCAGACAATCCCGAACAACGTCCAGCCCCACGGCCCGCGCAGGGTCACCAGACAGAACGGCGTGTAACTGCCGGCGATCAACAGGTAGATCGAAAAGTGATCGACCTTCTGCATGATCGCTTTCTTGCGCCCGCGCACGCTGTGGTACACGGTCGACGCGCTGTAAAGCACTATCAGGGTAAAGGCGTAGATCGCCATGCTGACAATCTTCCACGGACTGCCGTCGAGACTGGCCAGCACAATCAGCCACACCCCGCCGATAAACGCCGCCACGGCCCCGACAAGATGCGTCCAGGCGTTCAGTCTTTCCCCGTGATACATGCGTTGCTCACCTCGAAATTCGTTACCGCAGAGCGCAAGGCTCAGGCTTGAAGCGTAAAAGCGCAATGTTTCTGTACGACGGGCCCGGAGTAATTGGGCACAATCGAGTCATTCCAAAAAGAGTCCGCCCCATGCTGATCGATGAAGAGTTGACCCTGAAAAAACTCGAGGTGTTCCTGGCTTTCATGCGCACCGGCAACCTGGCGCGGGCCGCTGCCGAGTTGCAGACCAGTAACGTCAGCGTGCATCGGGCGATCCATTCCCTGGAAAGCGCCCTGCGCTGCCCCCTGTTCAAGCACGAGGGCCGCAGCCTGACGCCGCTGGAAAGCGCTTATGTGCTGGAAGAGCGGGCGCAGAAGCTGATTCAGGATGTCGTCGAAAGCGTGCGCCTGACCCGCGAAGCCGCCGGGTTCTCCGCCGAGCGTTTCAAGCTGGGTTCGCTGTATTCACTGACGGTCAAGACCGTGCCGCAACTAATCATGGGTTTGAAGATCCGCCGCAGCGAGCTCAACATCGACCTGATTCTGGGCTCCAACATCGACCTGCTCTACAAGCTCAAGAACATGGAAGTCGATGCGGCCCTGGTGTCGCTGGACGACAGTGTCAACGACCCGGATTGCGAGCAGATCCCGCTGTTTTCCGACGACATCTTCCTCGCCACCCCCGCCGACTCGAAGTTTGCCCAGCGAACCGAAGTCGACCTGGCCGAGGTCCGCGACGAAACCTTCATCACCCTGACCCAGGGCTTCGCCACACATCAGGACGGCAAGCGGGTATTCGAGCAGGCAGGGTTCGAACCGAAGGTGGCGATGCAGGTCAACGACATCTTCACCCTGCTGAGCATGGTCAGTTCGGGCGTGGGTTATGCGTTGCTGCCGGGGCGGATTGCGGCGGTGTACGAGAACCGGGTGAAGCTGATCCCGTTGCAGGAAAAGTACCGGTTGCAGCAGCACATTGGCGTGGTGTTCCTGAAAGCCAAGGAGCGTGATCCGAATCTGCTGGCGTTGCTGGCGGAGTGTCGGATGTATGCCAATCGGCAGGCTTGAGACCTTATCGACCCCATCGCGAGCAAGCTCGCTCCCACATAGGAATGCTATTCCCTGTGGGAGTGAACTTGCTCGCGATGACGTCTGAACATTCAATGACGATGCAGCGGACTACCCGACAATCCCGCGAACAATGAAGTACAACAACGAAGGCCCCAGCAAGCAGCCCAACCCGGTGTGGAATGTCGCGGTCAGCGCGCCATAAGGCACCAGGCGCCGATCCGTCGCCGCCAAACCGGCAGTCACACCACTGACCGTCCCGGCCAGCCCACCGAACACCATCGCCGAGCGCGGATTGTCCAGGCCCATCCAGCGCGCCGCCATCGGCGTACCCACCATCACCAGAATCGCCTTGATCAGACCGGTGGCAATCGACAGCGCCACCACATCGGAACTGGCGCCAATGGCCGCGCCGGTCACCGGCCCGACAATGTAGGTCACCGCACCGGCGCCGATGGTGGTCATGCTCACCGCATCGCGGTAACCGAATGCCCAGGCCATGCACGCGCCGACAATAAACGGGAGCACCGTGCCCAACAGCAGCGCGATCACGCCGATCAAGCCGGCTTTTTTCGCTTCAGTGGCCTGCACCTCGAATGCCGTGGCGACGATAGCGAAGTCCCGCAGCATGGCGCCGCCCATCAGCCCGATGCCGGAAAACAGGGTCAGGTCCGCCAGGCCTTTTTGCCCGCCGGTCATCGTGCCGCCGACCCAGGCCAGCACCAGGCCGATGACGATGGCAATCGCCGAGCCGTGGATACGCCCGAAGGTCAGGCGTTTGGAGATCACTACTGACACCCACATGATCACGCCGACGAAAGCGAATGCGGTGACCAGACCGTTGTGTTCCAGACCGTTCTTGATGAGTTCCCACATATCAGCGACCTCCTGCCGGTGCGCCAACCGCCGTTACATCCACCGGTTCATCGGGCAAGGGTTCGCCTCTATGGGTCCGGCTGATCAGGGCAATGGTGCAGCCGCAGATCACCACCGAACCGATCGCTGCCAACACCGCCACCGGACCACCATGCAGCGCCGTGACCACGTTTTGTTGCGCCGCCATCGCCACCACCACCGGGATGTACATCGCGCCCCAGAAGCCGACGCCCATCTCGCAATCCTTGGTCATGCCGCCACGGTTGTGCATCCACAACCGTGCGCAAATCAGCAGGATCATCGCGATCCCGACACCGCCGACGTTTGACTTCACACCCAGCAACACCCCGAGCATGTCCCCCATGATCACCCCTGCCAGCGTACAGATCGCCAACAGCGCCACACCGTAAATAATCATTGCTGTAGTCCTCAAAGTGCATTTCGAATGTTGTTTTTGTTGTGCGAAGCCTTAAGTCAGATGATCTAAGGGTGGCGGCTTCCCTCCTCACGCATCAGCGCCTGCAAGGTGTCGAGCCGTGCACCGTCGAAGGCAATCACGGTGCCCTGCTCGAACACCCGGCGCGCCAGTCCGGTCAGCACCGCACCGGGCGGCAGTTCGATCTGTAGACGTACGCCGCGCTCGTAGGCGCTTTGTACCGTGCCGCGCCAATCGACGATGCGGCACATGTTGAAGGCCAGGTCGTCACGCAAGGCTTCAGGCTTGATCAGCGGACGCGCGCGACTGCCGCTCAGGTAGCCCATCTTCGGAGTTTGCAGCGACACTTTGGCGAAGGCGTCGGCCAGTCGCTGCGCGGGGGCCTCAAGCAATGGGCAATGGGACGGCACGCTCACGGCCAGACGCTTGGCCAAGCCGGCTCCGCAACCTCTCGCCAACTCGGCCACCGCCTTCATCGCCGCGTCGCTACCGGCAATCACCACCTGGTTATCGGCGTTGATATTGGCCAGATAAACCGGCGTTTGCGCGCTGTGCACCCGGGCCAGTAATCCTTCCACCGTGGCCAGGTCGAGGCCGATGATGGCGGTCATGCCGTAGCCCTGTGGATAAGCCTGCTGCATCAGCTCACCGCGCAGGCTGACCAGATGCAGCGCATCGCTGAAACCCAAGGCACCGGCCACCACCGCTGCCGGGTAAGCGCCAATCGACAAGCCGGCCACGTAGTCCGGCGCCATGCCCAACTGGCGTGAAGCAGCGACGCCGGCGATCAGCAGGCAAAGCTGAACCGCCCTCGTCGACTGCAACGCCTCGGCAGAATCCAGCTGCGTCACATCTTCACCGAGCAGGTCGCTCGCCTCGTTCAACGTTTCCCGAGGTAAACGCGCCAGCATGCCGGGTTGTTGTGCACCCTGGCCGGGGAACACCAGCAAGCTGCTCATGCTGCTTGCTCCTGTGGATTCCACGGATCAGTCACCAGGGTGGCTTGAATGGCATTTTTCAGCAGGACCCGCGACGAAGCACCGGCCCATTCGCGCAAGGCAACGGCGCCCGACGGTGCCTGCAATTGCAGGTCCACGCGGCACACGACGGCATCAAGAATGGCCACCAACGCCTGCGCGTCGACACGACTCAATGGACGTGGCGTACGCAGGATCAGATCGAGGTCGCTGCCCTCGTGCAAAGCGGCAAACCCACTGGCCAACTCGAACCCGGCGCTACCGCTGACACCCCAGACCCAGCCACTGTCATCGAGGTGCGAACGCAGTTGCACCAAGGCACGCAGCGCCGGGAAATCGCGCCGGCCTTGAACATGGCGAAGCTCTTCGGGCTGCACCCGCCGCGTGATGGCGGCGACTTCCATCACCGCGGCAAATCGCTGTTCGCGCAACGGCCCGCGCACGCCCACGGCCACCTGCCCCGCCGCGCTCAAGGCGCGACGGACCACCACCGGCTGGCCGGCACTGATCGACTCGATCACCCACGCAGGCGCATCCGCAGGCAACTGCTGCGGGGTCATGCCCCACAGCAGGTCGTGAGCCAGTAGCGTGCTCACCACTGCGCTCTCAGCAATTGACGAACCTTGCTCGACGCCGCCCGATTGGCCGCACCCAGCCGACCGCTCAGATCACGGCCAGCGGCGGCCACATCGTCAATCGCCTGATGCAGGCACTCGGTCACCCGCGCCAGATCCGCCGCCGTCGGCTGCTCGATCTTCTCCACCGCCAAGGTTTCCCACAGCAACCCGAGGCTGGCATAGCTATCGATGTCATAGGCCATCGGCGGCACGCTGGCAGCCAAGGCTTCGAGCTCTTCGACGCTGCGCAAGGTCACCCGCGCGGCCGACGCCTTGCCCATGGCGTGCACCATCACTCCCGGATCGCGCAGGGCGATCAAGCGATTGGCCTGATAGCCGTGGGCCAGAAACGCGCCCGACATCGCCTTGCCCACCAGCAAACCGATCACCGCATGACCGGCCAGACGGGCACGGGCATAACTGCCCGCCGCAGCGGCCAGCGCCTGATGAATGCCGAGGGCTTCCTCCCGTCGACCGTAAGCCTGGCTCGGCACGTCGACGATGGCGATCAGAGCGCGCTTGCGTGCCTTGTTTTGATCGGCGGCAATGACTTCATCCACGGCCTTGGCCAGGCCCCAGCCTTCGAGCAAACCCACTTCGCCGTTACGTGCACGGACGAAGCGGTTTTCCGGGTCGGCCACCACCGCGAGGAAACGCACAGGCTGATCGCCCAGCACGGCGTCCGCGACCTTCAGCGAAGCCGGCAAACCCTCGACCGCTTTCGCTCCGGCGCTCAAGGCGTTGAACCAGTTCAAGCCTCGCAGGGAATACGAACTCATGGGCGTTCTCCTTGGTACAGATCGCGAACCACGGACGGCTCGATTTGCGGTTCGGCATCCAGACGCGCCAACCGTTGCAGGAACAACCCGGCCTGTTGGCTACGCGGTTGCGCTGGCAATCCTTGCTGGAGTAACTCACCCACCTGCTGGCGGATCTGCGCCACGTCGTCGGCAACATAGCGATCCACCAGACCACTGGCGAAGCGTTGCTCGCCACCGGTCAGGCTCCAGATGAAAGGCCGGTCGCGGGAGTCGTACTCCTCGAGTCCGGCTTCCTGTTCGATCACCTGCGGGCCGTTCAGGCCGAGCCGCGCTTCCTGGGTCACCAACAGGTAGCTGCACAACCCGGCGGCAATCGACATGCCGCCAAAGCAACCGACGCTGCCCGCCACCACACCGACCACGGGTTGGTACTGCTGCAAATCGACAATCGCCGCGTGGATGTCGGCAATGGCCGCCAGGCCGAGGTTGGCTTCCTGCAAGCGCACACCGCCGGTTTCCAGCAGCAGCACGGCGCGGGTCGGGATACCGTTGCGGTTGTCTTCGGCGGCCAGTTCCAGCGCGCCGGCAATTTTTGCTCCGCCGACTTCACCGAGGCTGCCACCCTGGAACGCTCCTTCGATGGCCGCGATCACCACCGGCAAACCATCGAGATTGCCCTTGGCGATCACCACGCCGTCGTCGGCTTGCGGCACCACGCCCTGGCGCGACAGCCACGGCGACATGATCCGTTGAAAGGGGTCGAGCAGTTCGCGGAAGGTGCCTGCATCGAGCAGGGTCTTGGCCCGTTGCCGGGCACCGAGTTCGACGAAGCTGTGCTTGTTGAGCAAAGATGCGCTGTCAGTCATGGCCGATCTCCTCGAAGCCTTGCTCCAGACGCAGGCGCACCACACCGGGTGTCGCACCGAAATCGTGGATGTCGATGTCCATCGCCGGCGGTGTCTGACCGTCGAACATCCGTGCAAACAGATGCCGCCAGCGTTGTTCGCTGCCGTTGACCGAGGTCTGCACATTGATCGTCAACTTGCCGGCCTGACCCGGTTCGATCAGCACTTCCAGATCGCCAGAGCCGACACAACCCACCAGGGTGCGACCGCGTGGCGGCTGCCCGGCGGGGAATTCAAAGGATAAGGTTTCCATCAAAACACTCCCTGGATAAGGCCGTCGCCAGACGCGATACGGTCGATGAACAGGCAGGCTGCGAGCAGGTCGGCAGCGCCACCGGGCGAGGCATTCAACGCGATGAGTTGTTGGTCCAGCTCATGCAGGCGGCGACGTCCGCCGAGGCTGGCGCTGCCGCCCGCATCGAGCACCGC
Organism: Pseudomonas sp. GW822-FHT01E03; assembly: GCF_058802985.1. Taxonomy (NCBI): domain Bacteria; kingdom Pseudomonadati; phylum Pseudomonadota; class Gammaproteobacteria; order Pseudomonadales; family Pseudomonadaceae; genus Pseudomonas; species Pseudomonas sp. GW822-FHT01E03. Next base: position 500,169 of record NZ_JBXAOQ010000002.1, on the reverse strand, counting down.
CCGGGCGCCCAGTTGCATGGTGTTCAGGCCTTCTTCACCGGCGCGATAAAGCACGCAGGTGTCGGCCAGACTCGTCATGATCGCCAACAGCGCGTCGAGCCGGGCGTTCTGTTCGCCATGACCGGCGGCGCGGCTGCGCAGCAGTTGTGGCAGTGCACGTTGGGTCACCGCCGGAAAACCCAGTTGCGCTTCTTCACGGGCGCCGCGAGCGCCGTAGCGTTGGGCGACTTGCGCACCGTGACTGAGCGGATGTGGCGCAAAACGGTCGTCGAGCAGGGCCAGCCGCGCCGCCCGCAACGCCACGCTATTGGCGTTGCAGGATTGAGGTTCCAGTGCAGCGGCAGTGATCAGCAAGCCCAAGGCCCAGATCGCCCCGCGATGGGTGTTCACCCCGCCGGTGGTGTCGAGCATGGCTTGCTCACCTTCGCGACCAATGCGGCCCACGGCTTCGCGCAGGGGCAAGCCGATCTCGCCGAACTCGATGGCGGCTTCCGCCATTTCTTTAAAGGCCGGCCACAAGGACAGAGCCGAGGCGTGCATCAGCCCCAGGTGCAAATCGGTGTGGGCGCCATTGCCGCGACGATCGACCAGTGCCGGTTTCGGCGACAGATCAGCCTCGTCGATCAACGCATCCACTGCCAGGTCCGCCAGCCGTTCGGCCAGGCTCAGGCTCAGGCTTTTTGGTTGCAGGTTAAGTGCGTGCATTACCAGCTCCTGAACTTGGCGGGCGGGTTGTAGAGGCCACCGGACCACTCCACCAGATCGGCCACGCTTTTCGCCGCGAGCAGTTCGCGGGTGGCGTCGGTGCGGCGGATGCCGAGGTCTTCGGGCAAGGCGATCAGGCCTTCGCGGCGCATGCGCGCGGTATCTTTGGGGTTGTGGCGCAGGCCGATGGCGGTCACCCCCGCGACGGCGGCGATCATCGCCTGGCGTTCTTCCAGTGAGCGCGCCTTGTACAGATAGGCGATGCCTTCTTCGGTCAACAAGTGGGTGACGTCGTCGCCGTAGACCATGATCGGCGCCAGTGGCATGCCGCTTTTCTTCGCCACATCCACCGCATCGAGGGTTTCGACGAAGGTCGGTTTGCCGCCCTCCTGGAAGGTCTCGACCATCTGCACCACAAGTTTCTTGCCGCGTTCGAGCATCGGCTCGGCCACATCGGTATTGCGCATGTCGAGCCAGGCCGGCGTGCCATGGCGACGACCGCGTGGGTCGTGACCCATGTTCGGTGCCCCGCCGAAACCGGCCAGGCGTCCGCGGGTCACGGTGGAGGAATGACCGTCGCCATCGACTTGCAAAGTCGCGCCGATGAACAGGTCCACGGCGTATTGCCCGGCCAGCTGGCTGAACATTCGGTTGGAACGCAGGGAGCCGTCGCGCCCGGTAAAGAACACATCCGGCCGCGCCGCAATGTAGTTCTCCATCCCCAGTTCGGTGCCAAAGCAATGCACGCTTTCGACCCAACCACTTTCAATCGCCGGGATCAGCGTCGGGTGCGGGTTGAGCGTCCAGTTGCGGCAGATCTTGCCTTTGAGGCCGAGGGATTCGCCGTAGGTCGGCAGAATCAATTCGATGGCAGCGGTGTTGAAACCGATGCCGTGGTTGAGGGATTGCACGTTGTGTTTTTCGTAGATCCCGCGAATCGCCATCATCGCCATCAGCACGTGCACAGGCTTGATGTGCCGAGGGTCGCGGGTGAACAGCGGTTCGATATAGAACGGCTTGTCGGCCACCACCACGAAGTCGACCCAGGACGCGGGGATGTCGACGCGCGGCAGGTCGCTGACGTCGTCCACCAACTGGTTGACCTGGACGATGACGATGCCGTCGCTGAAGGCCGCCGGTTCGATCAGCGCCGGGGTGTCTTCGGTGCTCGGCCCGGTGTAGATGTTGCCGGCGCGGTCGGCCATGAACCCGGCCGACAACACGACGTTGGGAATCAGGTCCACCACCAGCCGTGCGTAGAGTTCGATGTAGGTGTGGATCGCGCCGACTTCCAGCAGGCCGTCTTCGAGCAACTGGCTGATGCGCAGGCTCTGGGTGCCGGCGAAAGAGAAGTCGAGTTTGCGGGCGATGCCGCGTTCGAACAGATCCAGGTGCTCGGAGCGTCCGACGCTGGGCATGATCATGTGCAGGTCATGCAGCTTCGCGGGGTCGGCCTTGGCCAGGGAACGGGAAAGGAAATCCGCCTGCTTCTGGTTGTTGCCTTCGAGCACCACGCGGTCGCCGGGCAGAATCAGCGCTTCAAGCGCCGCGACGATGTTGTCGGTGGGCAACACCACACCGTCGGCAAGACCTCGCACCAGCTCGAGGCGCCGCTGCTTTTCGCTGCGCCGCCGCGTCCATCGCGAGTCGGGGGATATTGTTGTTGTCATGACCACTCCACGGGTTCGCTGTCGTGGGGGTCACCTTAGGAGTGTTGGTTGGGGGTATCAATCAAGCAGAGTGGTGGATCGTTACGCTCAGGGTAATGGTTGTCTGGACTGACGCCTTCGCGAGCAAGCCCGCTCCCACTTTGGAATGCGGTCCCCTGTGGGAGCGGGCTTGCTCGCGAAGAGGCCGGTGCAGTCAACGCAAGTCCGCGATCAGATGGTCAATCCGGCATCCACCAACAACGCCTCCAGCGCCAGCAGATCCGGCACCTTGGCCACTTGCTCGCCCACCTGTACCGCTGCCTGCTCCAGCGGACACAACGGCACATCCACGTAACTCAACTGGCTATCGAGCTTGCAAGAGCGCGGAATCCCCTGCACCAGCAGGGCGATGAATTTCAGCTCGGGGCGCCCGCCCAGGGCGTTGAGAATGACGATCCGCGCGCGTTCGCCGATGACGATTTTCTGCGCGCATGCCGACTCGAAACTCAGCAGCGGAATCTGCCGGTCACGCCATGTCACCAGGCCCAGGTACCACGGCGGCGTGTCGAGGTCGAACGTCCCCGGCTGCTGGTAATCGATCAGCTCGGCAACGGCGACGTTGGGCAGGATCAGGTTGCGGTCGGCCAACGGCAGCAGCAGGCCGGTGAGGTTGCTGGTGCGGTGCTCAAGCATGGGTCTTGCTCCACAAGGCGATGCTTTCGAGCAGCACCGATTCCTGGTACGGCTTGCCAAGGTAGTCGTTGACGCCAATGGCCATGGCGCGGTCGCGGTGTTTCTGTCCGGTGCGGGAGGTGATCATGATGATCGGCAGGTGTTGCAGGCGTTCGTCGTTGCGCACCTGGGTCGCGACTTCGAAGCCATCCATGCGCGGCATCTCGATGTCCAGCAGCATCAGGTCGGGCATGTGCTCTTCCAGCAGCAGCATGGCATCGACTCCGTCCTTGGCGGTCAGCACGCTCATGCCGTGGCGTTCGAGCAAGCGGCTGGTGACCTTGCGCACAGTGACCGAGTCGTCGACCACCATCACCAGCAGCGGCCGATGCGGTTCGACCTCGACCTCTTGCCCCGCCGGACGCTGGGGCACACGGGCCTGCATGGCGCGGATCGGCGCCAGCAAATCCAGAATCAGCACCACCCGGCCGTCCCCGAGAATCGTCGCCCCGGATACCCCTTGCACGGCCGCAAATTGCGGCCCCAGGCTCTTGACCACGATTTCGCGAGTGCCGGCCATGGCATCCACCAGCACCGCGATGTGCCGTTCGTTGCACTGCACCAGCAACACCGGCAATGGCAGGCTCTGGCCCAACAGCTTCGGGCGCGGGCTGGTTTTCAGCAGCTCACCCAGATAGCACAGCTCGTAATGTTGGCCGGCGTATTCGTAGGTTGGCGAATCGAAGCGGAAATACCCTTCGAGTTCATTGGGCAGAACGCGAACGATGCCGTCGATGGTATTGAGCGGGATCGCGTATTGGTCCTCACCGCACTGCACCATCAACGCCCGATTGACCGAAACGGTAAACGGCAGGCGAATGCGGAAATGCACGCCCTGCCCGGGCACCGAGTCGATGCTCATGGTGCCGCCCAGTTGTCGCACCTCTTCGTGCACCACGTCCATGCCGACGCCGCGCCCGGAGATCTGGGTGATTTTTTCGGCGGTGGAAAACCCTGGTTGCAGGATGAACTGCAACACGTCGTGATCACTGATGATGCTGTCCGGGGCGAGCAGGCCGCGCTTGATCGCCTTGCGCCGCACCGCGTCCAGCGGTACACCGGCGCCGTCGTCGCGGATGTCGAAAATGATGTCGCCGCCTTCGCGCAGCAGATCGAGGGTGATTTTTCCCTTGGCCGGCTTCCCCGCCGCCAACCGCACTTCAACGGACTCCAGGCCATGGTCGACGGCGTTGCGCAGCATGTGTTCCAGCGGCGCGGCCATGCGTTCGAGAACGTTGCGATCCATCTCGCCTTCGGCGTTGTCGACGATGAAGTCCACGTCCTTGCCCAGTTCGCTGGACACCTGCCGGACGATGCGCTGCAAACGCGGGAGCATGCGTTCGAACGGCACCATGCGCGTGCGCATCAGGCCTTCCTGCAGTTCGGTGTTGATGCGGCCCTGCTGTTGCAGGAGGTTTTCCGTGTCCTGATTGCGTCGCTCGAGGGTTTCCTTGAGGTCGAGCAAGTCAGAAGCCGACTCGAACAATGCCCGGGACAGTTGCTGCAACTGTGAGTGGCGGTCCATTTCCAGCGGGTCGAATTCCTCGTAGCCCAGGCGTTCGGCCTCGACTTGCTGGCGGCTGAGGATCCGCCCCTGGGTTTCGGTATCGAGGCGGCGCAACTGGTCGCGCATCCGCTCGATAGTGGTCTCCATTTCATTCAGGGCGATGTGCGCATCGTTGACCTGTTGTTCGATTCGGCCACGGAAGATCGATGTTTCACCGGCCAGGTTGACCAGATCGTCGAGCAACTCCGCCGAGACCTTGACCATGTCCGCGCCGGCATCGGAGGGCGGCGCCAGCGGCTCGGGCTTGGGCGTGGCCGACGGCGCAACCGACGCGGGTGTTTCCGGCACGGCCGGATGGCTGAAGTTCTTGATCGCATCGATCAAGCGATCGGCCGGCGGCATCGGCTCACCGGCGCGGGCCGCATCGAGCATCTGCGCCAGGCGGTCATGGCTGCGCTGCAACAGCGCGAACAACGGCTCCGTCGGTTGCAGCACGCCGGTGGACAGGCCTTCGTAGAGGAACTCCAGTTCATGGGCCAGATCACCAATCGCGGCGATTTCCACCATGCGCGCACCGCCCTTGAGGGTGTGCAGATCGCGCAGCAGGGTTTCCACTTCCTGACGACTCGAAGGCTGGGCCTGCCAGCGCTCAAGCGCCGCCCCGGAGCTTTCGATAATGTCGAAACCTTCCTCGAGAAAGATCTCCAGCAATTCAGTATCGTGCGCAGCCGCGTCGCTGCCGGTCGCCTGCCGGGTCCCCTCGGCGACACCCGCATGCCCTTGACGGTAGGCACGAATGGCTTCGATCAGCTCACGGGAATCGTCCAGCGGCTGGTTGAGTTGCAACTGTTCAAGGTACAACGCCAGTCGCTCATGGCTCTGTTTGAGCAGCACCGCCAGTGAATCGCTGAAGGCATAACGACGGTCCACCAGACCCTGGTAAAGGCTTTCCAGCTCATGGGCCAGATCGCCGACCGGCCCGACCCCGGCCATGCGTGCACCGCCTGTGAGGGTGTGCAAATCCCGTTGCAGGGACGACAGCGGCGCGGCGTTGTCCGAGTCGCGCAACCAGCGCTGCAAGGCCTGACCGGCGCTTTCGAGGATGTCCACCGCCTCTTCAAGGAAGATCGCAACGATTTCATCGTCCAGCTCGCGCCCCTCTCCTGTAGGAGCGAGTTCGCTTGCGATGGGCGTTAACGATGACGCGTTGTCATTGGATAAGCGCGGCGCATTTGAGTCCATCGCGAGCGAGCTCGCTCCTACAGGGGCAGGGGGTAGCGTGCGCTCAAGTTCCTTGGTGGCAGAACCCAGTTCGCGAATGCTCAGGCTTCGGCTGCCATCGCTGCGGATCAGGCCCATGGCCGACGGGTCAAGGCTCTCGTCGAGCAGCTCGCGCAAGGCCCTGATCCGTTGCGGCTGCGGGCTGACTTCCTGACCGGCAGCCAGTTCGTCGAGCATGTTGATCAGTGCTTCGTGGGCACCCTGTGCTTCATGGAAAAACCGCTCGCTGACCGCCAGGCTGCTTTCTTCCACGGCACCGTACAGGTCGAGCAACGCTTCGCACAACTCGTCCACCGGGTGCAGGTCGGCCAGATGGGCGCCTTCGCCGAGGGTGGTCAATTCGTCCAGCAGCGCGCTGAGCTCCTGACGTTCGCCGGGGTGTTGCTGCCAACGTTGCAACAGGCTTTCGGCGTCCAGCAGGATGTCCATGCCCTGGGCGAGGAAGTTGTTGATCAGTTGCGGGTCGCGCTTGATTCGCAGCCCGGTGTTCGGTGTGCTCAGGAGGTTTTCCAGGCGCTCGGCCAGCTGCGCCCTGGCTCGCTCGGTCAAACCCCGGGCACCGGGAATTTCCGCCAGCGGATCGCGCTTGAGCTGGCGCAAGCCGAGGCGAAACAGTCCTTCTGCCTCCAGTAACAATTCGACTTCATCCAGATCCAGTGCGATCAGGTGCGCCTTGTATTCCCGAGCCAGTTGATCCAGCGGAGCGGCCAGTTCGGCAATCGGCAACACGCCGGCCATGGAGGCGCTGCCCTTGAGGGTGTGCAAGGCGCGCTGCAATTCGTCGCTGGCCTGCAACGGCACATGCTCGGCGGCCTGATCAAGGAAGCGATTGAGGCTGCCCAAGTGGGTTTCGGCCTCTTTGCGAAAGATCTCCAGCAACAGCGGATCGAGGGCCGCGACATCTTGCGTATCCTCATCGGACACCGGTTCATCGCCCTTGGCCAGGGCATGGGCGCGGGCGGCCAACTGATCGACATCGTTACGCTGACGCTGGGCGTTGGCGGCGTATTCAGCCACCAGCTCCGGCAGCAGATGCAGCACATCGCCGATCAGTTGCTGCACCGTAGCACCCGGCTCCACACTGTTCTCCAGTACGCGATTGAGCAGGTTTTCCACGGCCCAGGCCAGCTCGCCCAGCACCAGGGCGCGCACCATGCGGCCACTGCCCTTGAGGGTATGGAAGGCGCGGCGCAACTCACTCAGGGCCGAGCGGTTGTCTGGGTTGGCGGACCAGCGCGGCAAGTAATCGCGCAGGATCTCCAGGACTTCGTCGGTTTCTTCGAGGAACACTTCGCGCAGTTCTTCGTCCACCGGCTCTTCGCCCGCGGGTGGCGGCAGCAGGCTGCCCGGGGTGTTCAGCGCGGGCGGATTCAGAGTCGAAACCGGACTGGCGAGCACATCGGCCAAGGTCTGGACGACCTGTGGATCCTCCAGCTCCTGCATCATCTGCATGACCTGCGCCTGGGTCGGGTTGAGCACATCATCAAGCACTGGCACATGCTGCTCACTGGGGAAAAAACCGAGGTTCGCCAGGCTTTTTTCCGCGACATCAAGCAGGTTTTCGCCCTGCGCTTGCGGGTCATCACCGAGGCGTTCGAGATAGTACTCGATGCTGGTGATCACATCGGCCAGACTGTCCAGTTCCTGCCAGCCCGGTTGACCCGGCTCGAGCAACAGGTGCTCGCGAATAAAGTGGTTGCAGGTTTCGACCAGGCTCGCCGCCCGGCTCAACGGAATCATCGCCAGCGCCCCGCGCACCTGGGTCAGCAAGGCCGGCAACGCCTGCAAATGCTGGCGGTCCCAATCGGCGTCGATGTAGTCGACAATCATGTCCTTGGCCTGCTGCAAACAGATGCGGGCCTCCTTGATCACGATCTGATGGATCTGCGTCAGGTCGGTGGTGGGCAGGCGGTTGTCGTCCTGGCTCTCCGGCTCCACGGTACCGACCATGCCGGCCAGCGTCGCTTCGACGTACAACAAGGCCCCTGCAACGTCCATGAGGATCGCATCGTTGGGTTCGCGCTGACCCTGAGCGAGGCTGAGCACCACCGCCAATTGATCGATGATCACCTTGCGCGGCTGGCCGAAGCCAAGGACCGCCAGGGTGTCGGCGATTTGCCGCAGCGGCGCCAGCAGGCTGTCGAGGTCGGAAGTGTGCTGGCGGTCACTGCGCACGAACAGGTCCAGGCGCTCCTTGACCCGCACCAGCTCTTCGCACAGTGCAGCCAGCACCGAGCGCATGGCGTCGCGGTCGGGACCGGCCAGGCGCGCGCGTTCTTCATCGACCATCACGCTGTCGGGCAGCGCGTCGTCCAGTGAGTAGCGTTCTTTCATGGTCAGCATCTGCCCGGTGGGATGTTCGGCCTTGGCAATATAGAAGAGCAAACTCTTGAGCAGCTCCGGCGGGGCCGGCTGGTTGATACCGGGCATGCCTTGTTCGAGCAGGCGCTTGAGTTCCTTGTCGGCATCCTTGAACAGGCTGCGCAAGGCCGGGCTATTGGCGATCGCACCGCCCTGCATGCCTTCGACCAGCGCCGATGCCACCTGCCATAACGGGCTCAGGGGGGCGTTGTCGCACAGTGCTTCAAGGCGGGTGAATACCTTGGCCAGGTAATCGAGGTTGGTGTCGTTGTCCTGTTCGCGCAAAAATCCGACCAGCGCCATTTGCAGCATCTGCCGCAGCTTTCGCAGCACACCGGGCAATTCGGCCGGTTCCAGCTGCGCCAGCGCTTGTGCGTCCAACGCTGGCAACTCGGGCAATTGCGGGCTGAACAGGCTGGTTTCCGACAGCAGGCTTTCGCCGCGGGCGCTGCGCAGGTCATTGATCAGTGGCAACACCACCAGTGGCAAGTCGCGGCGCGCGCCTTGCACCCGGTCCAGGTAGATCGGCAACTGCCCCAGGGCCTGCATCAACAGGTGCAACGCCTCGTCGCGATGGCTGACACGGTTGCCCTGCAAGGCCATGGCCAGTTGTTCCATTTCTTCGGCGAGCAATGCCGCGCCGTAGAACTCGACCATCTGCAAACTGCCATGAACCTGGTGGATGCACGAAAGGCTTGCATCCAGCGCTTGCGTCGCCTGCGGGTCATCGAGCAGGTTTTCAATCGCGTGATGAGCCTGTTTCAGCGTTTCGGCAATCTCGCCCTTGACCCACTCGAGGGCCACATAGTCGTGCCGATCACCCATAACCACTCCAATCACAATTCAGATACCCATGGGCGGTTCAAGCTTTGTCCACAACCTGCGCCTTGGCATCCGGCAAGGTGAAACCGGACACCGAACGACGCAACTGACTGGCCATTTTCGCCAGGTTGCCGATGCTGTCGGCCGTGGCGGTGGAACCCGACGATGTCTGCGAGGTGATCTGCTGGATCACGTTCATTGTCAGGGAAATCTGACCGGCCGACGACGTCTGCTGTTGCGCCGCATTGGAAATACTCTGGATCAACGCCGCAAGAGTCTTGGAGACGCCTTCGATTTCTTCCAGGGCCACACCGGCATCCTGCGCCAGACGGGCGCCACGCACCACTTCGGTCGTCGTTTGTTCCATGGAGATGACCGCTTCGTTGGTATCGGTCTGGATCGCCCGCACCAGGGTTTCGATCTGCCGGGTGGCGGCGGACGAGCGCTCGGCCAGGCGCTGCACTTCATCGGCGACCACGGCGAAACCGCGACCGGCGTCACCGGCCATGGACGCCTGGATGGCCGCGTTGAGGGCCAGGATATTGGTCTGATCGGCAATGTCATCGATCAGGCTGACAATGTCACCGATTTCCTGGGAAGACTCACCCAGGCGCTTGATGCGTTTGGCGGTGTCCTGAATCTGCTCGCGAATGTTGTCCATGCCGTGGATGGTGTTGTGCACCACCTCGTTGCCCTTGTTGGCGATTTCCACCGAGCGTTCGGCAACCGCCGAAGATTCCGCCGCGTTGGCCGACACCTGGTCGATGGACTCGGCCATGTCGTTGATCGCCATCGACGCTTCGGAAATCTGCTGGGCCTGGTGCTCCGACGCTTGGGCCAGGTGCATGGCAGTGGCCTGGGTTTCCTGCACGGCGGCGGCCACCTGGCCGGCGGTGAGGTTGATGGTCGCGACCAGATCGCGCAGCTGGTCGACGGAGTAATTGATCGAGTCGGCGATGGTGCCGGTAAAGTCTTCGGTCACCGAGGCCGTCACCGTGAGGTCGCCGTCGGCCAGGTCTTCGATCTCGTCGAGCAAGCGCATGATCGCGTTCTGGTTACGCTCGTTTTTCTCGGCGGTCTCGCGCAACTGACGATTGGTTTCGCGCACCATCACCAAACCGATCAGGATGATCGAAGCCAGCGCCAACAGGCCCAGCGCATAGCCGCCAATGGTGTCGGTGGTTCGCCCGCCGACCATGTTTTCAAAACCGCTGGCCAGGTGTGAGGCTTCGTCGAGCAGGGTTTGCGACAGGCTGAAAATGTTCGAGGCCGATTCTCGGACCTTGAACAGCTCCGGCGAGGTTTCGAGGATCTCGTCCACCGAGCCCGAGACGAACTCGAACAGCTCGGAGATTTCCGCGAGTCGCGCACGGGCGTCGCGGTCTTCGACCTGGCTGACCTTGAGCGCCGGGTCGCCCTGGAGCATGCCGTTGAGCACCTTGCCGAACTGCGTTGCGTCACGCCCGAACGCATCGGCGGCCTGCTGTGAATTTTCGTCGCCGGCCAACACCGTGTTGACTGCGCCGAGGATCCGCTCGGCCAGCAGCGATTGGCGCTGAGCCATGGCCACCTGGGCCGCCGGGGCGCCCCGCTGCAGGAGAGTCTCGACGACTTTCTCGTACTCGACCTGCAATTGCGGCACGGTTTCGGCCAGGGTCGCGGCGACCTGATGCAGCGACAGTACGGTTTGCTCGCTGGAGAGAATCGCATCGGTGTTCTTCAGCAGCCGCTCCCAGTCCTGTTGCACCGCGCGCATCTCCGGACGCACGGTGGCGGGGGCCGGCGGCAGGCCCGTGGCCGGGTCACCCTTCTTCAGAAAACCCCAGCGCCGGGCAAAATCGTTGCGCGCATCGCTGAGCAACTTGAACGCGGCAGCCTTGCCGGCGGCGGCCTCGGTGGCGTTCTTGGCGATACGCTGGGACAGCACGCGCAGTTCGCCGGCGTGGCCGATGTACTGTTTGTCGTAGATAGCCTGGGTGTTGAGGTACGCGAAGTTGGCGAACAGCAGCATGATGAAGACAATCAGCGCGATGAACAGCACGATAATCTGCGACCGGCTGCGCGACCCTTCCATTGGCTTGCCTGCTTTTGCTTTTATCATCGGTCCTCGCCTGTTAACCCACACCTTCCAAGACTTACCGAGGAACCTGTGGGAGCGAGCTTGCTCGCGATAGCGGTGTGTCAGTCGACATTAATGCTGGCTGCAAGTCCGTCATCGCGAGCAAGCTCGCTCCCACAAGGTTCTCTGTTGCTCCAACTACACCGCGACGCTCATGAACCCCTGGGACTGCGTCAACGCAAACGGGCTGAACACCTGCCAGCACTGCTCACGCTGAAACCGGCCTTTGACGAACGTCGCCACCGGCCCCTTCAATTCGTCTGCCGGCACCGGCTCCAGGCTGTCCCGGGCAAAGTGCTGGAGGCCAAAGACTTCATCGACCAGCAACCCGGCAAACACCTCTTCATGTTCCACCACCAACACCCGCCGCTGTCGACGCACCGCCGAAAGCTCGTGCCCGAAGAAGCCGCACAAGTCCATGACCGGCAGCAAACGTCCGCGCAGGTTGGCGACACCCTTGACCCAGGGTTTGACCCCTGGTAGCTGAGTGCAGCGCGGCTCGTGCAAGACTTCGCTGACTTCGCTCATGGGCGCGACATACCAGTGCTCGCCCAGGCGAAAACCGATGCCGCTCCAACTGTCCCGCCGGGCCGGCTGGGACGGCAAGTCCGCCGCCAGCAAACGACAGCGCTGGTCGATCTGCAGCAGCAGTTCGAAAGCCGTCAGCGACTCGTTCATGGTCTGACGATCAACCGGCCAGCACGTTGTTCAGGGTCTTGATCAGGGTGTCTTCATCGACCGGCTTGGTCAGGTAGTCCTTGGCGCCCTGGCGCGTGCCCCAGACTTTGTCGGTTTCCTGATCCTTGGTGGTGATGATGATCACCGGGATGTGCCCGGTTTCCGGGTCCTTGGTCAACTGGCGGGTGGCCTGGAAGCCATTGAGGCCAGGCATGACGATGTCCATCAGCACCGCATCGGGCTTTTCCTGGCGGGCCAGGGCCACGCCGTCGGCACCGTTTTCGGCTTTCAACACTTCATGACCGTGCTTTTCCAGCATGCCGGTCAGTTTGTACATTTCGGTCGGCGAATCATCGACGATCAGAATACGTGCCATGGTCTTCCCCATTCTTGTCGACGCCTGGCCCGATGGCCGAGCGTCACTGTGCGTGTCCTACTGCGGCAAAACGGCGGCGAAGCCAGGAACATGGGCCTGGATCGCATCAAGCAATTCTTCCTTGCTGAAAGGCTTGGTCAAAAACTGGTCGGAGCCGACGATGCGCCCCTTGGCCTTGTCGAACAGCCCATCCTTGGACGACAGCATAATCACTGGCGTGGACTTGAACGCGCTGTTGTTCTTGATCAGGGCGCAGGTCTGATAACCATCCAGGCGCGGCATCATGATGTCGACAAAGATGATGCCGGGATGGTTGTCGACAATCTTGGCCAGGGCATCAAAACCGTCGATGGCCGTGATGACCTCACAACCCACGTTCTTGAGCAGCGTTTCGGCGGTGCGACGGATCGTCTTCGAATCGTCGATCACCATGACCTTCAAGGCGCTGGGGTGCTGTTCCATAAAATGCTCTACCGTCGCCTTTGCGAAACAAATTGTCCGTTTGCCGGTTAACGCGGCTCGAAACCCTTGGTGCTCAAGGGCCGGCACGACATGGCAGCCTTTTTAGCACAGTCTCCAACACCAATCTATCGGCCGACCCGCAAGGTGGTTTTTCCTTGACCGGGAACACACTCAGCGCCACTCTGACGCCACTTTTATACGCTGATCTTTTGTAGGAGCGAGCTCGCTCGCGATGGTCGTCAACGATGACGCGTGCTGGCTGGATAAGCGTGTTGTTCTCGGGTTCATCGCGAGCGAGCTCGCTCCTACAGAGGTCGACATAGCCCCCCAAATTTCGAGGAAACACCCATGAGCGTTCGCGTCGGGATTGTCATGGACCCTATCGCCAGCATTTCCTATAAAAAGGATAGCTCGCTGGCCATGCTGCTGGCCGCGCAGAAGCGTGGCTGGGAGCTGTTCTACATGGAACAGCGCGACCTGTATCAGGGCGAAGGCCAGGCCCGGGCCCGGATGCGCCCGCTGCAGGTTTTTGCGAACCCGGAAAAATGGTTCGAACTGGGCGCCGAAAGCGACGCGCTGCTGAGCGATCTGGACGTGATCCTGATGCGCAAGGATCCGCCGTTCGACCTGGAGTTCGTCTACTCCACCTATTTGCTGGAGCAGGCCGAGCGCGCCGGCGTGCTGGTGGTCAACAAGCCGCAAAGCCTGCGCGACTGCAACGAGAAGCTGTTCGCCACGCTGTTCCCGCAGTGCACACCGCCGACCGTGGTCAGCCGCCGCGCCGACGTGTTGCGTGAGTTCGCCGCCAAACACGGCGATGTGATCCTCAAGCCGCTGGACGGCATGGGCGGCACGTCGATTTTCCGTCACCGCGCGGGCGATCCGAACCTGTCGGTTATCCTCGAAACCCTGACCGCCCTCGGCGCCCAGCAGATCATGGGCCAGGCCTACCTGCCGGCGATCAAGGATGGCGACAAGCGCATCCTGATGATCGATGGCGAGCCTGTGGATTATTGCCTGGCGCGGATTCCGGCCCAGGGCGAAACCCGTGGCAACCTCGCTGCCGGGGGGCGTGGCGAAGCCCGCCCGCTGACCGACAAGGACCGCTGGATCGCCGCGCAAGTCGGCCCGACCCTACGTGAAAAAGGCCTGCTGTTCGTTGGCCTGGACGTGATCGGCGAGCACCTGACCGAGATCAACGTCACCAGCCCGACCTGCATTCGCGAGATTGATAACGCGTTTGGCACCGACATCGGCGGCATGCTGATGGATGCCATCGATCAGAAGCTCAAGGCACGTTGATTAGCCAAACCAACATTGCGTTATCATGCGCGGCCTGTGAAAACGCGATGTTGGTTTCCTTGTCATGACACTCCCGTCCGATCTGCCTGCCGAACTCGCCCACCGTGGCGTGCGCCCGGTCGATCGCCTCGGTTTTACCCTGTTTCTGGCAGCGCTGATCCACCTGGCCTTGCTGTTGGGTGTCGGGTTCGCAGTGGTCGAGCCCAAGCAGATCAGCAAAACCCTGGAAATCACCCTCGCCACCTTCAAAAGCGAAAAAAAGCCCGAGAAAGCCGATTTCCTGGCCCAGGAGAATCAGCAAGGTAGCGGCACCCTGGATAAAAAGGCGATTCCCAAGACCACCGAGGTCGCGCCGTTCCAGGACAACAAGGTACAAAAAGTCACGCCACCGCCGGCTGCCAAGCCTGAAGTGCAGGAAGCCCCGCCCAAGGCTGCCGTGACCACCGTGGCGCCGAAGCCGAAAAAAGCCCCCGCCAAGACCGAGGAGCCCAAGACCGAGGTAAAAACCCAGGTCCAGGCGCCGACCTTCGACAGCGAGCAACTGTCCAGCGACATCGCCAGCCTGGAAGCGGAACTGGCCGCCGAACAACAGCTGTACGCCAAGCGCCCGCGCATTCACCGCTTGAGCGCGGCCTCGACCATGCGCGACAAGGGCGCCTGGTACAAGGACGAATGGCGCAAGAAAGTCGAGCGCATCGGCAACCTCAACTACCCCGACGAAGCGCGGCGCAAACAGATCTATGGCAACTTGCGCCTGATGGTGTCGATCAACCGTGATGGCTCGTTGTATGAAGTGCTGGTGCTGGAGTCTTCAGGCCAGCCGCTGCTGGACCAGGCGGCGCAACGGATCGTCCGGCTGGCGGCACCGTTTGCACCGTTTACCGGGGATTTGTCGGATATTGACCGGCTGGAGATCATCCGCACCTGGAAATTTGCCCGCGGCGATCGCCTCTCCAGTAACTGACCACACACCCCCACCTGTAGGAGCGAGCTTGCTCGCGATAAACCTGAGAGCACAGCAGGGTGTCAACCTGGCAGTGTTATCCTTGACGACCATCGCGAGCAAGCTCGCTCCTACAGAATTGCGCTAATTCCTGTGCATCCCCAGCTTGTCAGTTCGCCCCTCGAACGCCACACTAGCGGTCATGAAAAACGTCAGCCCCAGCTACCTCAAGCATCAATTCCTGATCGCCATGCCGCACATGGCCGACCCGAACTTTGCGCACACCTTGACCTACATCGTCGAGCACACGGCCAATGGCGCCATGGGGCTGGTGGTCAACCGTCCGCAAGATCTGAACCTGGCCGATATCCTTGAGCAATTGCGCCCGGAAATCGAACCTCCAGCGCTCTGCCAGCATGTACCGATCTTCATCGGTGGCCCGGTGCAGACCGATCGCGGTTTCGTCCTTCACCCCAAGGGTCAGAGCTTCCAGGCGACCGTTGATCTGGAAGACGAGTTGGCCCTGTCGACCTCCCAGGACGTGCTGTTCGCCATCGCTGACGGCGTCGGCCCGGCAAAAAGCCTGATCGCCCTCGGCTACGCCGGTTGGGAAGCCGGGCAACTGGAGGCCGAACTGGCGCAGAACGCCTGGCTGAACTGCCCATTCGACGCGGACATCCTGTTCAACACCAGCAGCGAACTGCGTCTGGAAGCGGCCGCCAAACACCTGGGCGTCAACCTCAGCCTGCTGACCAGCCAGGCGGGGCACGCCTGATGGCCCTGAAGCTGATTCTGGGTTTTGACTACGGCACCAAACAGATCGGCGTTGCGGTCGGCCAGGTGATTACCGGCCAGGCCCGCGAGCTGTGCACCCTGAAGGCGCAGAACGGCATTCCTGACTGGAACCAGGTCGAAGCCCTCATCAAAGAGTGGAAACCCGATGCCGTGGTGGTCGGCCTGCCGTTGAACATGGACGGTACGCCCAGCGACATGTGCGCCCGCGCGGAAAAGTTCGCCCGGCGCCTGAACGGCCGCTTCAACCTGCCCTTCTATACCCACGATGAACGTCTGACCACCTTCGAGGCCAAGGGCGAACGCCTGGCTCGTGGCGGCCAGAAAGGCAGTTACCGCGACAATCCGGTCGATGCCATCGCCGCCGCCCTGCTGCTGCAAGGCTGGCTCGACGAAAACACCGCACTGTTTGAATCCTGAAGAGCCGCTCTGCGTCTCTCTTAGCTACAACCCGAGCCACTTCCCGCACAGGCTGGCTCGGGCCCAAGAAGGAGCAACCATGAGCCTGCCCAATCCCGCCGAACTGATCAGCCAGATGGCGACCCGACTTGACGCCTATCTGGCCAAACGAGGCATCAGCGACCCGCGTTTCATCGGCATCCGCACCGGCGGCGTCTGGGTGGCCCAGGCTCTGCTCAAGGAGCTGGGCAGCAATGACCCCCTCGGCACCCTGGACGTGTCCTTCTACCGCGACGATTTCAGCCAGAACGGCCTGCACCCGCAGGTTCGCCCTTCGGCGTTGCCGTTCGAGATCGAAGGCCAGCATCTGGTGCTGATCGACGACGTGCTGATGAGCGGCCGGACCATCCGCGCCGCCATGAACGAACTTTTCGACTACGGCCGCCCGGCCAGCGTAACGCTGGTGTGCCTGCTGGACCTGGACGCCGGCGAACTGCCGATCCGCCCGAACGTGGTTGGCGCGACCCTGTCGCTGGCGGCCCACGAACGGGTGAAGCTGTCCGGTCCCGAGCTCGCGCTCGAACTGCAAGACCTCGCCCTTTAATTCGCCCTATTGAGAGTCCCCCTTGCGATGACGCCTCTAGAAACCAAGCGCCCGCTGCAGCTCAATGATCAGGGCCAGCTGCGCCACTTCCTCTCGCTCGACGGTTTGCGCCGCGAACTGTTGACGGAAATCCTCGACACTGCCGACTCCTTCCTTGAAGTCGGCGCCCGGGCCGTGAAGAAAGTCCCGCTGCTGCGCGGCAAGACCGTGTGCAACGTGTTCTTCGAGAACTCCACCCGTACCCGCACCACCTTCGAACTGGCGGCCCAGCGCCTCTCGGCGGACGTGATCACCCTCAACGTATCGACATCGTCGGCAAGCAAGGGCGAAACCCTGCTCGACACCTTGCGCAACCTGGAAGCCATGGCTGCCGACATGTTCGTCGTGCGCCACGGCGATTCGGGTGCCGCGCACTTCATCGCCGAACATGTTTGCCCACAAGTGGCGATCATCAACGGCGGTGACGGCCGGCACGCTCACCCGACCCAGGGCATGCTCGACATGCTCACCATCCGCCGACACAAGGGCGGGTTCGAAAACCTTTCGGTGGCCATCGTCGGCGACATCCTGCACTCGCGGGTTGCGCGCTCGAACATGCTGGCCCTGAAAACCCTGGGTTGCCCGGATATTCGCGTGATTGCGCCGAAAACCCTGCTGCCGATCGGCATCGAGCAATACGGCGTGAAGGTCTACACCGACATGACCGAAGGCCTGAAGGACGTTGACGTGGTGATCATGTTGCGTCTGCAGCGTGAACGCATGACCGGCGGCCTGTTGCCGAGCGAAGGCGAGTTTTACCGCCTGTTCGGCCTGACCACCGCGCGCCTGGCCGGCGCCAAACCCGATGCCATCGTGATGCACCCGGGGCCGATCAACCGTGGCGTGGAAATCGAGTCAGCAGTGGCCGACGGCCCGCACTCGGTGATCCTCAACCAGGTGACCTACGGGATCGCCATACGTATGGCGGTACTGTCCATGGCCATGAGCGGGCAGACTGCGCAACGCCAATTCGAGCAAGGCCAATTCGAGCAGGAGAAAGCCCAGTGAAGCTCAGCATTCTCGGCGCCCGCGTGATCGATCCGGCCAGCGGCCTGGATCAAGTGACCGATATCCACATTGAAGCCTGCAAAGTCGTCGCCCTTGGCGCGGCGCCAGCCGGTTTTGTCGCCGTCGACACGATTGACGCCAAAGGCCTGGTGGCCGCTCCCGGCCTGGTCGACCTCAACGTTGCCCTGCGCGAGCCGGGTTACAGCCGCAAAGGCTCGATTGTCAGCGAAACCCGCGCGGCGGCGGCTGGCGGCGTGACCAGCCTGTGCTGCCCGCCAAAGACCAAACCGGTGCTGGACACCTCGGCGGTGGCCGAACTGATCCTCGACCGTGCCCGCGAGGCCGGCAACACCAAAGTCTTCCCGATCGGCGCCCTGAGCAAAGGCCTGGACGGTGAACAACTGGCAGAGCTCGTAGCATTGCGCGATGCCGGTTGCGTGGCCTTCGGCAACGGCCTGGAGAGTTTCCGCAACACCCGCACCCTGTGCCGCGCGCTGGACTACGCAGCGACTTTCGACCTGACGGTGATTTTCAACTCCCAGGATTACGACCTGGCCGAGGGCGGCCTGGCTCACGAAGGCCCGACCGCCAGCTTCCTTGGCCTGCCGGGCATCCCGGAAAGCGCTGAAACCGTCGCCCTGGCCCGGGATCTGCTGCTGGTTGAACAGACCGGCGTGCGCGCGCACTTCAGCCAGCTCACCAGCGCACGCGGCGTAGAGCTGATCGCCCAGGCCCAGGCCCGGGGCCTGAAGGTGACAGCGGATGTCGCCCTGTACCAGCTGATCCTGACCGACGAAGCCCTGATCGACTTCAGCAGCCTGTATCACGTCCAGCCACCGCTACGCACCCGCGCCGACCGCGACGGCCTGCGCGCAGCGGTGAAGTCGGGCGTGATCTCGGCCATCTCCAGTCATCACCAACCCCATGAGCGTGACGCCAAACTGGCACCGTTCGGTGCGACCGAGCCGGGCATCAGTAGCGTTGAACTGCTATTGCCACTGGCAATGACCCTGGTCGAAGACGGCTTGCTGGACCTGCCGACACTGATCAAGCGCTTGAGCGTCGGCCCTGCAGAGGCCCTGCGCCTGCCGGCAGGCAAACTGGCGGTAGGTGGCGCGGCGGACATCGTGCTGTTCGACCCTGCGGCCTCGACCGTGGCCGGTGAAACATGGCTGTCCAAGGGCGAAAACTGCCCGTTCATTGGCCACAGCCTGCCGGGTGTGGTGCGTTACACCCTGGTGGATGGACGGATCAGCCACCAGGCTTAAGACCGCGTCGCCTGCATTCGCGAGCAGGCTCGCTCCCACAGTGGATTTGTAGTGATTCGCAAATCTGTGGCTACACGCCAACCCTGTGGGAGCGGGCTTGCTCGCGAAGACGATTTAGAAGGCGCCTCTATTCTGAGCATTACGCACAGAAACCTGGTCGTTCAACGTCCAGAAGTCATACAGCACCCCGAGAAAGAACAACCCGCCCGTCAGCAGGTACAGCAACCCGCTGATCCATTTCCCCTGATACATCCGGTGCACGCCGAACACCCCGAGAAACGTCAGCAGGATCCACGCCACGTTGTATTCGACGGGGCCTGCGGTGAACCGCAGGTCCGCTTCACGGTCCATGGACGGGATCAGGAAAAGGTCGATCAGCCAACCGATCCCCAGCAAGCCGAAGGTGAAGAACCAGATCGTCCCGGTCACCGGCTTGCCGTAATAGAAGCGGTGAGCCCCGGTAAAACCGAAAATCCACAGCAGGTAACCGATCACTTTGCTGTGGGTGTCTTGCTGCTGGACAGCCTGTTGATAGGGGTTCATGAATGACCTCGATTCACACGATAGATAAATATTCTTTAATTCTTTGTGACTTTTTTACAGGCACCCGACGTATGGCAAGTGCTACCTTCACTCCCGTCAAAGCCTTGTAACACCGGACTCCTGTCCGACAATTGCACCATTTTGCCGCTTTTTTGCCACCATTGCCCCCCGGATTGAATCGACCAACGGCCTCGGAAGCGGCAAAAAAGCTGTTATAAAGTTGCGCGCTAACCTATTAAGAGCCTTGCCTAATGCGTTCATTTTTCAAGACATGGCTAACCATTTGCCTTTTGATGCCACTGGCCGCCCACGCCACCAATCGTGAGCAACGTCTTCCAAACGTTAATGGTTACACCCCAAAATCCCATGCCTCTGCTCCTTCGAGCAAAGACAAGAAATCCGCTAAATATGCTCCAAGCCTGGCCAGCAGCAAAAGCGGCCTGGTTCCACCGATGGGCACCAAGGAAAGCAGCGACGTGCTTAGCCGCGCGGTGAACGTCCTCGGTACCCCTTATCGTTGGGGCGGCAGCAGCCCAAGCAAAGGCTTCGATTGCAGCGGCCTGGTGAAATACGCGTTCAACGACGCCACGTTCGACCTGCCACGCACCTCCAACGCCATGGCCAGCGGTCATGGGGAGAAAGTCGATCGCAACGACCTGAAGCCGGGCGACCTGATTTTCTTCAACATCAAGAGTCGTCGGGTCAATCACGTTGCCATTTACCTGGGTAACGACCGCTTCATCCACGCGCCACGTCGTGGCAAGTCGGTCTCCATCGACACTTTGAAGAAACCGTACTGGGAAAACCACTACGTGGTTGCCAAGCGGGTTCTGCCGAAAGAACAAAATGCGTTGCGGGTTGTTCAGCGCTGATTTCATCGCCCTGAATCTGCATCGAACATGATGACCCCATCGCGAGCAAGCTCGCTCCCACAGGATTGATGCAGTCCATGTGGGAGCGAGCTTGCTCGCGAAGAGACCCTTGAAAGCACCTCAAATCTTCCTCAAAAATTATCCGGCGACCGCGCCTTCTCCCGCGCATGGTCACGACTGACCAACCCCTTGGTCACCAGGTCCTTCAAGCTCATATCCAGCGTCTGCATCCCCAGCGACCCTCCCGACTGAATCGCCGAGTACATCTGCGCCACCTTGTCCTCGCGGATCAGGTTCCGGATCGCCGATGTCCCCAGCATGATCTCGTGGGCCGCGACGCGTCCGCCGCCGATTTTCTTCACCAGGGTCTGGGACACCACCGCCAGCAGCGACTCGGAGAGCATCGAGCGCACCATCGACTTCTCGTCCCCCGGAAACACATCGACCACCCGGTCGATGGTTTTCGCCGCCGACGTGGTGTGCAGCGTGCCGAACACCAGATGGCCGGTTTCGGCCGCGGTCAATGCCAGGCGAATGGTTTCCAGATCGCGCATCTCCCCCACCAGGATCACATCCGGGTCTTCCCGCAGCGCCGAACGCAAGGCGGTGGCGAAACTACGGGTATCACGATGGACTTCACGCTGATTGATCAGGCATTTGCGCGACTCGTGAACGAACTCGATGGGGTCTTCGATGGTGAGGATGTGGTGATGACGATGGGTATTGAGGTAATCGATCATCGCCGCCAGCGTGGTGGACTTGCCGGAACCGGTCGGGCCGGTTACCAGCACCAGGCCACGGGGAGCGTCGGTCATCTTGCGGAACACGTCGCCCATGCCCAGTTCATCCATGCTCTGCACTTTCGCCGGGATGGTGCGAAACACCGCGCCCGCGCCACGGTTCTGGTTGAACACATTGACCCGAAAGCGCGCCACGCCGGGCACTTCAAAGGAAAAGTCGGTTTCCAGATGCTTTTCGAAGTCCACCCGCTGGGCGTCATTCATGATGGCATGGATCAGAGTCTGCACCTGTTGGTGATCCAGGGCCGGCAAATTGATGCGTCGCACATCACCGTCGACGCGAATCATCGGCGGCAGGCCGGCGGACAAGTGCAGATCGGATGCCCCCTGTTTGGCGCTGAATGCCAGCAGCTCAGTGATATCCATAGCGCCTCTCAATTCCAGTAGAATGCCGCGAACCTTCAGACCGCTGGCGCCTCTTGATGTCCACCATAGCAGACAACATTCTTCAGGTTAGTTCGCGCATACATGCCGCAACACTTGCCGCGAACCGCGCCGAAAACAGCGTCCAGTTGCTGGCTGTGAGCAAGACCAAACCCGCTCAAGACCTGCGTGAAGCCTACGCCGCCGGTCTGCGCGACTTTGGCGAGAACTACCTTCAGGAAGCGTTGGGCAAGCAACTCGAACTGGCCGACCTGCCCTTGATCTGGCACTTCATCGGCCCCATTCAATCGAACAAGACTCGCGCTATCGCCGAGCACTTCGACTGGGTGCATTCCGTGGATCGCCTGAAAATCGCACAACGGCTGTCCGAACAACGTCCCGCCGATTTGCCGCCCTTGAACATCTGCATTCAGGTCAATGTCAGCGGCGAGGCCAGCAAGTCCGGCTGCACCCCGGCCGATCTGCCGGCCCTGGCCAACGCCATCTGCGCCCTGCCGCGCCTGAAACTGCGCGGGTTGATGGCAATCCCCGAGCCGACGGAAGATCGCGCCACCCAGGATGCCGCTTTCGATACCGTGCAAAGCCTGCAAGCCAGCCTGAACCTGCCGCTCGACACACTTTCCATGGGCATGAGCCACGATCTCGAATCGGCCATCGCCCAAGGCGCCACTTGGGTGCGGATCGGTACCGCCCTGTTTGGCGCCCGCGACTACGGCCAGCCTTGAAAAATGGCTGACTCTTCTCTTTATAAGGACCTGACATGAGCAAGACACGTATTGCCTTTATCGGTGCCGGCAACATGGCCGCCAGTCTGATCGGCGGCCTGCGGGCCAAGGGTCTGGAAGCAGCACAGATCCGCGCCAGCGATCCGGGCGAAGAAACCCGTGCCCGCGTGAGCGCTGAACACGGCATAGAAACCTTTGCCGACAACGCCCAGGCCATCGACGGTGCCGACGTGGTCGTGCTGGCGGTCAAACCCCAGGCGATGAAAGCCGTGTGCGAAGCCATTCGCCCAAGCCTCAAGCCCCATCAACTGGTGGTTTCGATTGCCGCTGGCATCACCTGCGCCAGCATGAACAACTGGCTCGGCGCCCAGCCGATCGTGCGCTGCATGCCCAACACCCCGGCGCTGGTGCGTCAGGGCGCGAGCGGTCTATTCGCAACGGCCGAAGTGTCAGCCGAACAGCGTCAGCAAGCCCAGGAACTGCTGTCCGCGGTCGGTATCGCCCTATGGCTGAATGAAGAGCAGCAATTGGATGCCGTCACCGCCGTTTCCGGCTCGGGCCCGGCGTATTTCTTCCTGCTGATCGAGGCCATGACCGCCGCCGGCGTGAAGCTCGGCCTGCCGGCGGACATCGCTGCGCAACTGACCCTGCAAACCGCCCTGGGCGCCGCACATATGGCGGTCTCCAGCGACGTCGACGCGGCCGAGTTACGCCGCCGTGTCACCTCGCCTGCCGGCACCACGGAAGCTGCAATCAAGTCGTTCCAGGCCAATGGCTTTGAAGCCTTGGTCGAAAAAGCACTCGGCGCTGCCGCGCATCGCTCGGCCGAGATGGCCGAACAACTGGGTCAATAAGGAGCTTTTCATGATTGGATTGAATACCGCAGCGGTCTACGTGCTGCAAACCCTCGGCAGCCTGTACCTGCTGATCGTGCTGATGCGTTTCGTACTGCAACTGGTGCGGGCGAACTTCTACAACCCGATCTGCCAGTTCATCGTCAAGGCCACCCAGCCGCTGCTCAAGCCGCTGCGCCGGATCATCCCGAGCGTATTCGGCCTGGACATGTCCTCGCTGGTGCTGGCGATCCTGGTGCAACTGGCGCTGATGGCCCTGACCCTGCTGCTGACCTACGGCACCATCGGCAACCCGCTGCAATTGCTGATCTGGTCGATCATTGGCGTGACCGCGCTGTTCATGAAGATTTTCTTCTTCGCCCTGATCATCAGCGTGATCCTGTCCTGGGTCGCCCCGGGCAGCCATAACCCGGGCGCCGAACTGGTGAACGACGTCTGCGAACCGGCCCTGGCGCCGTTCCGCAAGTTCCTGCCGAACTTGGGCGGCCTGGATCTGTCGCCGATCTTTGCGTTCCTGGCACTCAAGCTGATCGACATGCTGGTGATCAACAACCTCGCCGCCATGACCATGATGCCGCAAATCCTCCGCGTGTTGATCTGACCGGGTGAGCTGGTTTCGCTGGGACGGTGACGACCTGATTCTGGAGTGTCACCTGCAACCGGCAGCCCGCAGTGATGACTTCTGCGGGCTGCACGGCGATCGCCTGAAGATCCGCCTGACCGCGCCGCCGGTCGAGGGCAAGGCCAACGCGTATCTGATGGCGTTTCTGGCCAAGGCCTTTGGCGTGTCCAAGAGCCAGGTCAGCCTGATCAGTGGCGAGTTGAACCGGCAGAAACGGGTGCGAATCTGCTCGCCGAAGAAGTTGCCGGACTTGCCTGATCTGGTGCGTCCCGCAGGCTGACCGCGTCATCGTTCATCGCGAGCAAGCTCGCTCCCACATGGACCGCATCAATCCTGTGGGAGCGGGCTTGCTCGCGAAGGCCGCACCGCGGTTCTGCTGAATGAAATCAGGCCCGATCGTTGCTTGCCGCTAACCCCAGCGGTCTTTAGACTTACGCCTCATTTCAATGAGAGCAGGGTCGATGCCAGCTGCCTTTCCCCCCGATTCTGTTGGTCTGGTGACGCCGCAAGTGGCGCACTTCAGCGAACCCCTGGCGTTGGCCTGCGGTCGCTCGCTCCCGGCCTATGACCTGATCTACGAAACCTACGGCACGCTCAACGCCACGGCGAGCAACGCCGTGCTGATCTGCCACGCCCTGTCCGGCCATCACCACGCCGCCGGCTACCACAGCGCCGACGACCGCAAACCCGGTTGGTGGGACAGTTGCATCGGTCCCGGCAAGCCGATCGACACCAGCAAGTTCTTCGTGGTCAGCCTGAACAACCTCGGCGGCTGCAACGGTTCCACCGGCCCGAGCAGTATCAACCCGGACACCGGCAAGCCGTTCGGCGCCGACTTTCCGGTATTGACCGTGGAAGACTGGGTGCACAGTCAGGCGCGTCTGGCGGACCGTCTCGGCATCGCCCAGTTCGCGGCCGTGATCGGCGGCAGCCTCGGTGGCATGCAGGCGATGCAATGGAGCATCACTTACCCTGACCGCATCCGTCACTGCCTGGCCATCGCCTCGGCACCCAAGCTGTCGGCGCAGAACATCGCGTTCAACGAAGTGGCGCGCCAGGCGATCCTCACCGACCCGGAATTCCACGGCGGTTCGTTCCAGGAACACAACGTGATCCCCAAGCGCGGCCTGATGCTGGCGCGGATGGTCGGGCACATCACCTACCTGTCCGACGACTCCATGGGCGAGAAATTCGGCCGCGGGCTCAAGAGCGAGAAGCTCAACTACGACTTCCACAGCGTCGAGTTCCAGGTGGAAAGCTACTTGCGCTATCAGGGCGAGGAGTTCTCCGGACGCTTTGATGCCAACACTTACCTGTTGATGACCAAAGCGCTCGACTACTTCGATCCGGCGGCGAACTTCGACGATAACCTGGCGAAAACCTTTGAAGGCGCCAAGGCCAAGTTCTGCGTGATGTCGTTCACCACCGACTGGCGCTTCTCCCCTGCCCGCTCGCGGGAACTGGTGGACGCGCTGATGGCCGCGCGCAAGGACGTCTGCTACCTCGAGATCGACGCTCCGCAAGGCCACGACGCCTTCCTGATTCCGATCCCGCGCTACCTGCAGGCATTCGGCAATTACATGAACCGCATTACGTTGTGAGAAAGCCATGAGAGCTGATCTGGAAATCATCCAGGAATGGATCCCCGCCGGCAGCCGCGTGCTCGACCTCGGGTGCGGCGATGGCGAACTGCTGACCTGGCTGCGCGATAACAAGCAAGTCACCGGTTATGGCCTGGAAAACGACGCCGACAATATCGCCGAGTGCGTGGCCAAGGGCATCAACGTCATCGAACAGGACCTGGACAAGGGCCTGGGCAACTTTGCCAGCAACAGTTTCGATGTCGTGGTCATGACCCAGGCGCTGCAAGCGGTGCACTACCCGGACAGGATCCTCGAGGAAATGCTGCGCGTCGGTCGCCAGTGCATCATCACCTTCCCCAACTTCGGCCACTGGCGGTGCCGCTGGTACCTGGCGAGCAAGGGCCGCATGCCGGTTTCCGAGTTCCTGCCGTACACCTGGTACAACACGCCGAACATTCACTTCTGCACCTTCGCCGACTTTGAAGCCTTGTGTCGCGAACGTGAAGCGAAGGTCATTGATCGGCTGGCCGTGGATCAACAGCATCGGCACGGGTGGGCCAGCAAGCTATGGCCTAATCTGTTAGGTGAGATCGGTATCTACCGCGTCAGCAGTCCGGGACTTTCCGACCACAAGGTCGCGGTCTGATCCACCCTACTTCAAGGAGAACGATCATGGGTCGTCTAGCGTTGTTTCTACTCACTGCCTGCCTGAGCGTCACCGCCATGGCCGCCGACGCCATCAAGAGCGAACGCAAGGAAACCTTCGGTGACGTGACGGTGCACTACAACACCTTCAACTCCACCTACCTGCTACCGGACGTTGCCAAGGCTGCCCAGCTGACCCGCAGCAAGGATCAGGGCGTGATCAACATTTCGGTGATCAAGGCCGGCACGCCGATGGCGGCCGACGTCAGCGGCACCGTCAAAGACCTGACCAGCCAAAGCTACACACTGAACTTCAAGCAGGTCACCGAGCAAGGAGCGATTTACTACATCGCCCAATACCCGGTACCGCAGCAGGAAATCCGCACCTTCAACATCAAGGTGCAGACCGGCGACAAGATCAACACCATCAATTTCAACCAAGAGCTCTTCCCTGGCCAATGATCAACTTCACGCAACTCGTACTGGCCAGCCATAACGCCGGCAAACTCAAGGAACTCCAGGCCATGCTCGGCGAGTCGGTGCATCTGCGCTCGATCGGCGAGTTCAGCAGCGTCGAGCCCGAAGAGACTGGTTTGTCGTTCGTCGAGAACGCCATCCTCAAGGCCCGCAATGCCGCGCGCATTTCCGGCCTGCCGGCGCTGGCCGACGATTCCGGGCTGGCGGTGGATTTCCTTGGCGGCGCGCCCGGTATCTACTCGGCGCGTTATGCCGATGGCAAGGGCGATGCGGCGAACAACGCCAAGCTGCTCGACGTGTTGAAAGACGTGCCTGAAGCCGAACGTGGCGCGCAGTTCGTCTGCGTGCTGGCACTGGTGCGCCACGCCGATGATCCGTTGCCGATCCTCTGCGAAGGTTTGTGGCACGGGCGAATCCTGACCCAGGCCAGCGGCGAACACGGTTTTGGCTACGACCCGCTGTTCTGGGTGCCGGAGCGCGATTGCTCCAGCGCCGAACTGAGCCCAGGCGACAAGAACCAGATCAGCCACCGCGCCCGTGCAATGGATCTGCTGCGCCAGCGTCTGGGCTTGAAATGACCCGTGAATCATCCGCGTCGCCGCTGATCTTCGGCGGCGATGCTCTATCGCCTCGGGCGGCCCTGCCTGTGCTGCCGCCGCTGGCGCTGTATATCCACATCCCGTGGTGCGTGCGCAAATGCCCTTATTGCGACTTCAACTCCCACACGGCCAGCCCCGTGCTGCCGGAAGAAGAGTACGTCGACGCATTGCTGGCCGATCTCGATCAGGACCTGCACGCCGTTTATGGTCGTGAGCTGAGCTCGATTTTCTTTGGTGGCGGCACGCCAAGCCTGTTCAGCGCTGATTCGCTGGGTCGTTTGCTCAAAGGCGTCGAACAGCGCATTCCGTTTGCCAGCGACATCGAAATCACCCTGGAAGCCAATCCGGGGACGTTCGAGCAAGACAAGTTCGTGGCGTACCGGAAACTGGGGATCAATCGCCTGTCGATCGGTATTCAGAGCTTTCAGCAAGAAAAGCTCGAGGCCCTGGGACGGATTCATAACGGTGACGAAGCCGTACGCGCCGCCGGTATGGCGCGGCAGGCCGGGTTCGACAACTTCAACCTGGACTTGATGCATGGCTTGCCGAATCAGTCCCTGGACGATGCCTTGGCGGACCTGCGCACAGCCATCGCCCTGAAACCGACTCACCTGTCGTGGTATCAACTGACCCTGGAACCGAACACAGTATTCTGGAACCAGCCACCGACTCTGCCGGAAGACGACACGCTGTGGGACATTCAGGAGGCCGGGCAAGCACTGCTGGCTGAACATGGTTACGTTCAATACGAAGTTTCGGCCTATGCCCTGCCCGGTCGCCCGGCGCGCCACAACCTCAATTACTGGAGTTTTGGCGACTTCATTGGCATCGGCGCCGGCGCCCATGGCAAGCTCAGCCATCCGGACGGGCGCATCATTCGTACCTGGAAGACCCGCCTGCCCAAGGATTACCTGAATCCGGCGAAAAGCTTTAAGGCCGGCGAGAAAGCGCTGGGCAACGATGAAATGCCGTTCGAATTCCTGATGAACGCACTGCGCCTGACTGAAGGCGTCGAATCGCGGCTGTACCCGGAACGTACCGGCATGACGCTGGAAAGCCTCGCTGAAGGCCGCCGTGAAGCCGAACAAAGCGGCCTGTTGCAGGTCGAACCTTCACGTCTGGTAGCCACCGAGCGCGGACAACTCTTCCTCAACGACTTGCTGCAGAAATTTCTGACATAAGGAAATCGAATGGATTTGGTACTCGACCTGCTTGCCACTGTGTCTCGCTGGAGCCGCAGCAACCTCTCGGAAATCGCCCTGGCCCTGGTGGGCTGCCTGCTGGTGCTGTTTGGTGCGGATTTCAAAGGCTGGGTCGAGCAACGCCTGGGCAGCATCGCCGGCGCCTTGCGCGTGCCGCTGATGTCTCTGCTGTGCATGATCGGCAGCGGCGCGGCGCTGATCTATGCCACACCGTGGGTCGTGCGCGGCTTGAGCCAGTTCAACAACTACAGCCTGGCGCCGGTGTTGCTGGTGGTGCTGGTGTTGATTGGCGTGGTCGCTGACCGCCGCTGATCTCAGCCACACCCTAAAACAACTGTGGGAGCGAGCTTGCTCGCGATGAGGCCATAACATCCAACATCTCTGTTGACTGCCAGGCCGCCATCGCGAGCAAGCTCGCTCCCACAGGTTTTACGCCAGCTTCTCGAACTTCAAATCCCACACCCCATGCCCAAGACGCTCGCCACGGCGTTCGAACTTGGTGATCGGGCGCTCGGCCGGGCGTGGTACGCACTTGCCGTCTTCGGCAAGGTTGCGGTAACCCGGCGCGACGTTCATCACTTCCAGCATGTATTCGGCGTACGGTTCCCAGTCAGTGGCCATGTGCAGAATGCCCCCAACCTTCAACTTGCTGCGCACCAACTCAGCGAAGGACGCCTGAACGATACGACGCTTGTGGTGACGGCTCTTGTGCCACGGGTCCGGGAAAAACAGCATCAGGCGATCGAGGCTGTTATCGGCCACGCAGCGGTTGAGCACTTCGATCGCATCGCAATCGTAGACCCGCAGGTTGGTCAGGCCTTGTGTCAGCACGCCGTTGAGCAGCGCACCGACACCCGGACGGTGAACCTCAACGCCAATGAAATCCTGATCCGGCGCAGCCGCTGCCATTTCCAGCAGCGAATGGCCCATGCCGAAACCGATTTCCAGCGAGCGCGGTGCCGAGCGACCGAACACCTGGTCGAAATCCACCGGCGCGTCGGCCAGCGGCAGCACGAACAGCGGAGTGCCCTGCTCCAGGCCCTTTTGCTGGCCTTCGGTCATGCGCCCGGCGCGCATCACGAAACTCTTGATGCGGCGGTGTTGGCGCTCGTCGCCTTCTTCCGTCTGGATAGGCGTGTCGTTCGATTCAGTCATCAATGGCTCTTACTTGATCAGACCATCCAGCGGCGAAGAGGCGCTGGCATAGAGTTTTTTCGGCATGCGGCCGGCGAGGTAGGCCAGGCGGCCTGCGACGATCGCATGTTTCATGGCTTCAGCCATCATGACCGGCTGCTGGGCGTGGGCGATGGCCGAGTTCATCAGCACCGCATCACAACCCAGTTCCATGGCGATGGTGGCGTCGGAAGCGGTACCGACACCGGCATCCACCAGCACCGGAATTTTGGCTTCTTCGAGGATGATCTGCAGGTTGTACGGGTTGCAGATCCCCAGGCCCGAACCGATCAGACCGGCCAGCGGCATCACCGCGATGCAGCCGATTTCCGCCAATTGACGGGCGATGATCGGATCATCACTGGTGTAAACCATCACGTCGAAGCCTTCCTTGACCAGCGTTTCGGCGGCCTTCAGGGTTTCGATCACGTTGGGGAACAGGGTTTTCTGATCCGCCAGCACTTCCAGCTTGACCAGGTTGTGGCCATCGAGCAGCTCACGAGCCAGGCGGCAGGTGCGCACAGCCTCGATAGCGTCATAGCAACCGGCGGTGTTCGGCAGGAAGGTGTAGCGATCCGGCGACAGCACTTCGAGCAGGTTCGGCTCGCCCTCGATCTGGCCAAGGTTGGTGCGGCGCACGGCGAAAGTGACGATCTCGGCGCCCGAGGCTTCGATGGCCAAGCGGGTTTCTTCCATGTCACGGTACTTGCCGGTACCGACCAGCAAACGCGACTGGTAAGTACGACCGGCCAGGACGAAAGGCTTGTCGCTGCGAACGATGCTCATGGGAAATCCTCTGTAGGGGTGAGGTACTTGCAGAATTCTGTGGCCACTGGGGCGAGGCTGCTAGCCGCCGCCGATGGCGTGCACCACTTCGACGTTGTCGCCGTCGTTCAACGTGGTGTCTGCGTGCTGACTGCGCGGGACGATATCCAGATTGAGTTCGACCGCCACCCGGCGACCGGTCAGGTCCAGACGGGTCAGCAGGGCCGCAACGGTTTCACCGTCGGGCAGTTCAAAGGATTCGCCGTTCAACTGAATGCGCATGCCGGATGCCGCCATCATTTTTAGGGGCTGGCATTCTAGCCCGATCGTGACCTAAAGGTCAGCAATAAGCGTCAAGTGGTCAGCGGCAAGCGCCAGGCGGCGAGGCCCAGGCAGAGCCAGCCCGCGAGGAAGGCCAGGCCGCCGAACGGGGTGACAATGCCAAGCTTGCTGATACCGGTCAGCGTGAGCACGTACAGGCTGCCGGAGAACAGCAGGATGCCGATGGCAAAGGATGCGCCGGCCCACGTGAGCAAACGGCCGGGAATCTGCGTGGCCAGCAGTGCCACGCCCAGCAGCGCCAGGGTGTGCACCAGTTGGTAAGTGACGCCGGTATGAAAAATCGTCAGATACTCAGGTGTCAGACGGTTTTTCAGGCCATGGGCGGCAAAGGCCCCGAGGCCGACACCGGTGAAGCCGAAAAAAGCGGCCAGCATCAGAAAGCCACGCAGCATGCAGAACTCCAGTCAGTTTCGATCCAAAGGGTCTGTATAATGGCCCGCTCAACGGGTTCGGCCAAGCCATCTCTATGCTGCGTATCTATTTCCGTCATTTCTCCAAGGCCGTGCTCTGGTTCATGGGTGGCAGCGTATTGCTGGTGCTGATCTTTCGCGTGGTGCCGCCACCGGGGACGACACTGATGGTCGAGCGCAAGATCGAATCCTGGTTTGACGGCGAACCCATCGACCTGCAACGGACCTGGAAACCCTGGGACGAAATCTCCGATGACCTGAAAGTCGCGGTGATTGCCGGTGAAGACCAGAAATTCCCGGAGCACTGGGGCTTCGATATCGGCGCAATTCAGGCGGCGTTTGCCCATAACGAGCGCGGCGGTTCGATCCGTGGCGCCAGCACCCTCAGCCAGCAAGTCTCGAAAAACCTGTTCCTGTGGTCTGGCCGCAGCTGGCTGCGCAAAGGCCTGGAAGCCTGGTTCACCGGACTGATCGAAGTGTTCTGGCCCAAGCAACGGATTCTTGAGGTGTACCTCAACAGTGTCGAGTGGGATGACGGCGTGTTTGGCGCCGAAGCGGCGGCCCGGCATCACTTTGGCGTGAGCGCCAGGAACCTCAGCCGTCAGCAATCGAGCTTGTTGGCCGCCGTACTGCCCAACCCTCGCGTGTGGAGTGCGAGCCATCCGACCGCTTACGTGGCACGGCGTGCGGGCTGGATACGACGGCAGATGAGCCAGTTAGGTGGCGACAGCTATCTGGTCGGGCTGAACGATTCGCGTCGGGCGCCTTGGGCCCAATAAAAAGACGCCTTCCCCTGTAGGAGCGAGCCCGCTCGCGAAAAACCCAAGGGCACCGCTGGGCATCTGGCTTTACGCGTTATCGTTCACGACCATCGCGAGCAGGCTCGCTCCTACAGGGATTGGGGCGCGAATCAGGAATAGTAGGCACAAACAAAAACGCCCCGATCAATGATCGGGGCGTTTTTTATTGCCTGCTCGCCAGTTACGCAGCGATCGACAACTTGAGCTTGTTCATCGCGCTTTTCTCAAGCTGACGAATACGCTCGGCCGACACATTGTACTTCTGCGCCAGGTCGTGCAGCGTGGCTTTTTCTTCCGCCAGCCAGCGCTGGTAGAGGATGTCACGGCTGCGGTCGTCCAGCACTTCCAGCGCTTCGTGCAGGTTGTGGTTGGAGTTGTCGCTCCAGTCGGCATCTTCCAGTTGACGGGCCGGATCGTACCGGTGGTCTTCCAGATAGTTGGCCGGCGACTGGAATGCACTGTCGTCGTCCGCTTCGGCAGCCGGGTCGAAGGCCATGTCATGGCCGGTCAGGCGGCTTTCCATCTCGCGTACTTCCCGAGGCTCTACACCCAGGCTTTCCGCTACGCGATGGACTTCTTCGTTGTTCAGCCAGGCCAGACGCTTCTTCTGGCTGCGCAGGTTGAAGAACAACTTGCGCTGGGCCTTGGTGGTCGCGACTTTCACGATGCGCCAGTTGCGCAGGATGAACTCGTGGATTTCCGCCTTGATCCAGTGCACGGCAAAGGACACCAGGCGCACGCCCATTTCCGGGTTGAAGCGCTTCACGGCCTTCATCAGGCCGACGTTGCCTTCCTGGATCAGGTCAGCCTGAGCCAGACCGTAGCCGGAATAGCTACGGGCGATATGTACGACAAAACGCAGGTGGGCGAGCACCATCTGCCGAGCCGCCCCCAAATCCTGCTCATAATAGAGACTCTCGGCCAGTTCACGCTCCTGCTCCGGCGACAGCAATGGAATGCTGTTGACGGTGTGCACATAGGCCTCCAGGTTCGCACCCGGGACCAGAGCATATGCAGGTTGCAAAGAATTGGTCATACGAAAAAACCTCCGACTTACAAACTCGTGCAGTTCAGCACTGCGAAAATTGACCGGAAACCGAAAGACAAGTTCCCTAAAACTCATAAACGCTGAAAGGTCAATACGAGCAAAATGATACTACTTAGGCGCAAGCTCCCTCAGGTGGCGTGCGACTGCAATCCATGCACCGATATACCCCAACAGCACCGCGCCAAGCAAGAGAGACAGACCGTCGGCAACTGGCACTCCAGCCAGCGCAAAATCACTGCCGTACAAACCGGCCAGCCCCACCACCGCGTCGTTCAGCCAATCAAGGCCGAACGCCAGAACGCCCCAGGACAGAATCCCCGCACCGAAGCCATACAGCGCGCCCATATACAGAAAGGGCCTGCGCACATAGCTGTCAGTGCCGCCGACCAGTTTAATCACTTCTATCTCTGTGCGGCGGTTTTCAATATGAAGACGAATGGTATTGCCTATCACCAAAAGTAATGCAGAAACCAGAAGCACGGTCAGACCGAAGACAAAACGGTCACCCAGCTTGAGGATGGCTGCCAGACGCTCGACCCAGACTAAATCAAGTTGCGCCTGTTGTACCTTCGGCAGCTCGGATAGTTTTTGTCTTAATGCTTCAAGGGCCGGCTTGTCGACTTCAGTCGGCGTCACCAGGACCACGCCCGGCAGCGGGTTCTCCGGCAACTCCTTGAGCGCCTCGCCCAGCCCGGACTGTTGCTGGAACTCTTCCAGTGCCTGATCCCGGCCAACGTATTCGGCCTCGGCGACGCCAGGCATGCCCTTGATCTGATCGCGCAGCGCTTCGCCTTCGGCCGGCTTGGCCTCAAGGTCCAGATACAGGGAAATCTGCGCAGCGCGCTGCCAGGAACCGCCCAGACGCTCGACGTTACTTAGCAAAAGTGACAGCCCCATGGGCAAACTCAGGGCCACCGCCATCACCATGCAGGTGAAGAAACTGCCGATAGGCTGCTTGCCCAGGCGGCGCAGGCTGTCCACCAGACTGGCGCGATGACTTTCGATCCAGGCGCGGAACAACGTGGCAAAGTCCGGCCCGTCGTCATCGTCGTGTTTTTTCTTTTGCGGTTGCGGATCGGCGGCCTTCGGGGCCACACGCTCGGAAACCTTGGGGCTACGTGTTGCACTCATACCGCAGCCTCCCCGTCACCGATCAATCGACCGCGTTGCAAGGTCAGCATGCGATGGCGCATGCGGGCGATCAGGGCCAGGTCGTGACTGGCGATCAGCACGCTGGTACCCAAGCGATTGATGTCTTCGAACACACCCATGATCTCGGCGGCCAGGCGCGGGTCGAGGTTACCGGTCGGCTCATCCGCCAGCAGCAAGGCCGGACGGTGAACGATGGCGCGGGCGATGCCGACGCGCTGTTGCTGACCGGTGGACAGGTCACCCGGGTATAGATCGGTTTTATCCGACAGCGCCACGCGCTCCAGTGCCGAGTCCACGCGCTTGGCGATCTCGGCCTTGGACAGCCCCAGGATCTGCAAAGGCAACGCGACGTTATTGAACACCGTGCGATCGAACAGCAACTGGTGATTCTGGAACACCACGCCGATCTGCCGACGCAAGAAAGGAATCTGCGCGTTGCTGATGGTGCTCAGGTCTTGCCCGGCGAGCAGCAACTTGCCGCTGGTCGGGCGTTCCATCGCCAGCAACAGGCGCAACAGCGTGGATTTACCGGCGCCGGAATGGCCGGTGACAAACAAGAACTCGCCACGACGGACTCGAAAGCTCAGCTCATGCAAGCCGACGTGACCGTTCGGGTAGCGCTTACCGACCTGTTCGAAACGAATCATGAACGCTCCCGCTCGGCAAACAATGCCTGGACAAAGGGTTCTGCTTCAAAGGTACGCAAATCGTCGATGCCTTCGCC
This sequence comes from Pseudomonas sp. GW822-FHT01E03, assembly GCF_058802985.1. NCBI lineage: Bacteria > Pseudomonadati > Pseudomonadota > Gammaproteobacteria > Pseudomonadales > Pseudomonadaceae > Pseudomonas > Pseudomonas sp. GW822-FHT01E03. The sequence goes on along the minus strand of NZ_JBXAOQ010000002.1, from coordinate 465,402 downwards.
GACGCCAATGTAGCGGATCGGCAGGCCGAATTGCTTGGCCAGGGCGAAAATCACCCCGCCTTTGGCGGTACCGTCGAGCTTGGTCAGCGCCAGGCCGGTCAGTTCGACGGTCTGGTTGAATTGCTTGGCCTGGTTGATGGCGTTCTGGCCGGTACCGGCGTCAAGCACCAACAGCACTTCGTGAGGTGCGTCAGCGTCGAGCTTGCCAATCACCCGGCGAACCTTTTTCAGCTCTTCCATCAGGTTGTCTTTGGTGTGCAGGCGGCCGGCGGTGTCGGCGATCAGCACATCGATGCCACGGGCCTTGGCGGCCTGCACGGCGTCGAAGATCACCGAGGCCGAGTCGGCACCAGTGTGCTGCGCGATCACCGGGATCTTGTTGCGCTCACCCCATACCTGCAATTGCTCCACCGCCGCGGCACGGAAGGTGTCGCCGGCGGCGAGCATGACTTTCTTGCCTTCCAGCTGCAGTTTCTTCGCCAGCTTGCCGATGGTGGTGGTCTTGCCGGCACCGTTGACGCCGACGACCAGAATCACGAACGGCTTGTTTTGCGAGGCGATTTTCAGCGGCTGCTCGACAGGCTTGAGCATCGCTGCCAGCTCGGCTTGCAGGGATTTGTACAGGGCATCGGCATCGGCCAGCTCCTTGCGCGCAACCTTCTGCGTCAGGCGCTGAATGATCACCGAGGTGGCTTCGACACCCACGTCGGCGGTCAGCAAACGGGTTTCGAGGTCTTCGAGCAACTCGTCATCAATGACCTTTTTGCCCAGGAACAGGCTGGCCATGCCTTCGCCGATACTGGCGCTGGTCTTGGACAGGCCCTGCTTGAGGCGGGCGAAGAAACCGGCTTTGGTTTCTTCGGTGCGTACCGGCTCGACCGGGGCTTCGACGGGCGCCGCGATCGGCTCAGGAATCGGAGCGGGTGCCGGTGCTTGAGCAACCGGAGCAACGAATACCGGAACCTCTGGCTGACTGACAACGGGCACAGGCTCGGCCACGACGACTGGCTCAACAATCGGTTCGACCACAGGCGCGTGAACCGGGGCAGGCGTAAACGCTGCCGGAGCCGGAATCGGTGGCGTCACGTGAGGAGCCAGGTCATTTTCGACCAATGCCACGGGTTCTTCGGCCACTGGCAGGGTCAACCACGGTTCGGCCGTCGGGGCCGGAGGCTGTTCGGTGACGATTTCGCTGACTGGTTCGGGAACGGCTTCAACCTTGGGTTGCAGCGACGGCTCGGCAATCGGCAGAACAACCGGCGCGGGCGTTTCTTCTATTACCGGGACCGGCGTCGGCGCTGGTTCAGGAATGGCTTGTGGCTGTTCGACGACGGGTTCCTGCGGCTTTTTGCGCAGCCATCCGAACAGGCTTTTCTTCTCGCCAGCCGCAGCTGGGGTCTTCTTGTCGTCGTTGGAACCAAACATGGAGGACGGCTATCTCACGGTAGCGACGCGCCAATGGCGCCCCGGCAAATAAATATTCGATGCAGAACAGACTGCGATTGACCCAGCTTGTTCACGCGCAACATTTTGTCGAGGTGCGAACGGCACCTCACGGAAACGTTTTTACGAAGGACTAAAGCAGCAAAATCGGCGAAAAAGCAGAGTTTAGTTGATAAATTCCAACCTTCTGCTGCAAACCCATACAACCTGATCAAACGCAAAGGCCTGATAGGCGTGGCCGCCAGTAAAACGGATCAGTATCCTAGCACCCTCTCGCCCGCTGACGCTAAGAACAAGCGGGCAGCCCCAAAGGTTTGAAAACGAATGAATGCTCTTGCCCGCCGCGCCGCAGGCCTGCTGCTCAGCACAGTTTGCCTGCCCCTTTCGGCCCTGGCTGCCGACCCGCAACCCACCCACGAATTCACTCTCGACAATGGCTTGAAGGTGGTCGTGCGCGAAGACCACCGTGCGCCCGTGGTAGTTTCCCAGGTCTGGTACAAGGTCGGCTCCAGCTACGAGACACCGGGTAATACTGGCCTGTCCCACGCCCTGGAACACATGATGTTCAAGGGCAGCGAGAAAGTCGGCCCCGGCGAAGCCTCGCTGATCCTGCGCGACCTCGGCGCCGAAGAGAACGCATTCACCAGCGATGATTTCACCGCCTATTACCAGGTGCTGGCCCGGGATCGCCTGGGCGTGGCCTTCGAACTGGAAGCCGACCGCATGGCCAGCCTGCGCCTGCCGCCCGACGAGTTCGCCAAGGAAATCGAGGTCATCAAGGAAGAGCGTCGCCTGCGTACCGACGACAAGCCGATGGCCAAGGCCTACGAGCGTTTCAAGGCCATGGCTTACCCGGCAAGCGGCTATCACACACCGACCATCGGCTGGATGGCCGACCTTGAGCGGATGAAAGTCGAAGAGCTGCGCCATTGGTACGAAACCTGGTACGTGCCCAACAACGCCACGCTGGTGGTGGTTGGCGATGTCACCCCGGACGAAGTCAAAACCCTGGCCCAACGCTATTTCGGCCCGATCGCCAAGCGTGAAGTGCCCGCCGCGAAAAAACCGCTGGAACTGGCCGAACCGGGCGAGCGCCAGATCACCCTGCACGTGCAGACCCAACTGCCTAGCCTGATGCTGGCCTTCAACGTGCCGAGCATCGCCACAGCCGAAGACAAGCGCTTGGTCAATGCCCTGCGCCTGATCTCCGCACTGCTCGACGGCGGCTACAGCGGACGTATCCCGACGCAACTGGAGCGCGGAGAAGAACTGGTGTCCGGCGGCTCGTCGAGTTACGACGCCTATACCCGTGGCGACAGTCTCTTCACCCTGTCAGCATCGCCAAACTCGCAGAAACACAAGACCATCGCCCAGGCGCAAGCCGGTTTGTGGAAGCTGCTCGACCAGTTGAAAACCACGGCGCCAACCGCTGAAGAGCTGGAGCGCGTACGCGCACAAGTCATCGCTGGCCTGGTCTTCGAGCGCGACTCGATCACCAGTCAGGCCACCGCCATCGGCCAACTGGAAACAGTCGGCCTGTCATGGAAACTGATGGACACCGAACTGGCCGATCTGGAAAGCGTCACGCCGGAAGATATCCAGAAAGCCGCCAAGCTGTATTTCACTCGCGAACGTCTCAGCGTCGCCCATGTACTGCCTCTGGAGACGACTCATGAGTGAGCGTAAACCCTCCCGCCTGGCCCTGATCGGCCTGATCGCCGTCACCGTTATCGGTTCCGCAGCGTTCTATTTGTCGCGCTCTGTCGAAACCAATGCCAGCGAAGCCCTCGACAAGGCCAAGGCCAGTCAGAAACTGCAGTCGCTGACCGAACTCAACGGCAAGGCACCGAACCACCGCAAGCTGGACGTGCAGACCTGGAACACCGCCGAAGGCACCAAGGTGCTGTTTGTCGAAGCCCATGAGCTGCCGATGTTCGACATGCGCCTGATCTTCGCTGCCGGTAGCAGCCAGGACGGCGATGCACCGGGCGTGGCGGTGCTGACCAACGCCATGCTCAACGAAGGCGTGGCCGGCAAAGACGTCGGTGCCATTGCCCGGGGCTTCGAAGGCCTGGGCGCCGATTTCGGCAACGGCGCGTTCAAGGACATGGCAATCGCTTCGCTGCGTAGCCTGAGTGCCAAGGACAAGCGCGAGCCGGCCCTGAAGCTGTTCTCCGAAGTCATCGGCAAGCCGACTTTCCCTGCCGATTCGCTGGCCCGCATCAAGAACCAGATGCTTGCCGGTTTCGAATACCAGAAACAGAACCCCGGCAAACTGGCGAGTCTGGAGCTGATGAACCGCTTGTACGGTGATCACCCGTATGCACACGCCAGCGACGGCACGGCGAAAACCGTACCGGCGATTACCCAGGCCCAGCTGCGTGCTTTCCACGAGAAAGCCTACGCAGCCGGTAACGTGGTGATCGCACTGGTCGGCGACCTGTCCCGCACGGAAGCCGAAGCGATTGCCGCCCAGGTTTCCGGCGCCCTGCCCAAAGGCCCGGCCTTGCCGAAAATTGCGCAACCCGCTGAGCCCAAGGCCAGCGTCGGCCATATCGAGTTCCCGTCCAAGCAGACCAACCTGATGCTCGCGCAACTGGGCATCGATCGCGATGACCCGGACTACGCGGCATTGTCCATGGGTAACCAGATTCTCGGTGGCGGCGGCTTCGGCACCCGCTTGATGAGCGAAGTGCGCGAGAAGCGTGGCCTGACTTACGGCGTGTATTCGGGCTTTACGCCGATGCAGGCGCGTGGCCCGTTCATGATCAACCTGCAAACCCGCGCCGAGATGAGCGAGGGCACCCTGAAACTGGTGCAGGACGTGCTGGCCGACTACCTTAAAACCGGCCCGACCGAAAAAGAGCTCGACGACGCCAAGCGCGAACTGGCCGGCAGCTTCCCGCTGTCCACCGCCAGCAACGCCGATATCGTCGGCCAACTGGGCGCCATCGGCTTTTACAACTTGCCGTTGAGTCACCTGGAGGACTTCATGCAACAGTCCCAGTCCCTGACCGTCGAGCAGGTCAAAGCCGCCATGAACAAACACCTGAGCACGAACAAGATGGTCATCGTCAGCGCTGGCCCGACCGTGCCGCAAAAGCCGTTACCGGCCCCTACTGATAAACCTTCCGAGCAGCCGCTCGGGGTTCCGGAGCATTAATGGCTACTCATTCGAAAAAACCTGCCCGCAACGTCCACAACGGCGTGAACCAGCTGCGCATCATCGGCGGCGAATGGCGCAGCCGGAAGCTGAGCTTCCCCGACGCCCCGGGCCTGCGCCCGACGCCGGACCGCGTGCGTGAAACCCTGTTCAACTGGCTCGCGCCTTACGTGCCGGGCGCCAAGGTGCTCGACCCGTTCACCGGCAGCGGCGCGCTGTTCCTCGAAGCCCTGTCCCGTGGCGCGGCCATGGGCCAGGCGCTGGACGCCAGCAGCATCGCGGTGTCCAGCCTGAAGGAACACCTGGGCACATTGCGCTGCACCAACGGCCAGGTCCAGACCGCCGACGCCCTGCGCTACCTGGAAACCCAGACCGCAACGGCCTACGACCTGGTGTTCCTCGATCCACCGTTCAACCAGAACCTGCTGCCCGCCGTTTGCAAGTTGCTCGAAGAGCGCCAATGGCTGGCCGAAGACGCCTGGGTGTACACCGAAAGCGAGTCGGCACCGTCGACCCTGGGCCTGCCGCAGAACTGGCGCCTGCACCGGGAGCAGAAATCCGGGCGTGTGTATTACTCGTTGTGGCAACGCAACAATATACCTTCCGCATAACCAAGTTCGGGTGGCCCCCCCCACCCGACTCCTTCACAGCAGTCTTGGCAGGAAACATATTTACCCTGGATAGAATTAATACTTGTGAGCATTGTAGGCGAGCGAAATGACTCGCATAACTGCAAATGGACTCGCAAACTATGCAGACAAAATATCCCACCACTCCAACAAAAGAGCTCACTCTCGATAATGGCATGACAATCATTGTTGCCGAACTCAGTGGTACCACTGAGGCACACATCGAACTTAACTACAAAGTGAGCCACTGTAACGAAACGCCGGAAAGCGCGGGGATCAACCTCATGCTGGCAAGCGTCTTACTCCAAGACAATCAAGACATAGCATTACCCGATTCGCACGAGCTTAATTCGTTCCATCGGGATGACTTTACGTCTTATATACAGCAGGTACTACCTTCCAGCTTAAATGAGGCTTTCAGCCAATACGCCATCATGATGGCAACACCACAAATTACCGACGAATCTTTGCAGTCAGGAATACAACTACGAAATAGCTATCGAGCCGAAGCTGATGTTTTTATCTCCAACTACAGCACGCCACAGGAAATCAAAGAACTACTTTATCCTTTCAGTAGTTACTCCAATATGGCCGATGGCACTCCGGCCAGCCTTTCAAGCCTTGATATCCATCAATTGCACCAATGGCATCAGCGTTGGTACATGCCCAATAATGCAACGCTGGTCGTTGTTGGCAATGTGAGTGCTGCCAACGTATTCGAGTTGGCAGAACAGCACTTCTCTGCGATTCCACATAGACCTCTTGAGGCATTCAACCACCTCAAAGTAACTTCCGAACCGGGCAAGCGGCATATCGAACTACGCAAAAAAACTAAAGAGCCTTTTGCGGTCACAGGTTTCAATTTGCCTGACCGTAACTTCTTCAATGAAGACCCCAAGGCTTTCGGCGCCTTGGGCATCCTCGCGGAGCTTCTAACCAACTACTTCCTGCTAATTCCAGACGGGTGGGGCGTCGCAGGCGTGCGAAACTACGAAAATGCGGGCCTTTTTTATCTGAGTGTTACGGCCCTGTCGGCGGATCAAACTCCAAGTCAGTTAGAGCAGGGACTGCACACTTACATAAGTGAGCTAAAGCGAAATTCAATCGACACCCAAACCTTGGAGCAGGCTCGTGAAAAGACACTCGCCCTCTGGGCCAAAGATGAGCAAGATCCTTTGACTTTACCCAGCATCGTCACCACATATCATCATTCAAAACTGCCTCTGAGTAACAGGGCGCAGGAATACCAAGCTTTGCTGAGCGTCACAGCCAAGGACATTCAAGACTTCGCCAACACTTACTTCACAGAGCAGCGGATGACAACAGCCCACATTTTCCCAATGGATGGTTCGCTGGAATAACACTGTTGTTCAATTTTCAAGCCTGCCGCTGAATTGCAAACAGCGAACCAGGGGGTTGCCGAACCTGCACCGCTCGCAGCCCCACACTGTTCGTGCTCCCAAGCAAGCGAGACACAGTTTCCGTCCAAGCAGACCAACCTGATGCTCGCGCAATTGGGCATCGATCGCGATGACCCGGACTATGCGGCATTGTCCATGGGTAACCAGATTCTCGGTGGCGGCGGCTTCGGCACCCGCTTGATGAGCGAAGTGCGCGAGAAGCGTGGCCTGACTTACGGCGTGTATTCGGGCTTTACGCCGATGCAGGAGCGTGGCCCGTTCATGATCAACCTGCAAACCCGCGCCGAGATGAGCGAGGGCACCCTGAAACTGGTGCAGGGAATGCACTACATAGTTACCGCCTGACGTCCTTTCGGATCATCCACAGTGGTTTGCGCAATTAACTGCAAACCACTGAGGATGAACACGGATGAACATCTCCCGCAGCACGTTTGTGCTGCCCTTTATCGCCTGGCTACCGCTCATCGCCAGCGCGGCGACACCCCCTGCGACGCAAGACTTCGTACTGGACAACGGCCTCAAGGTTGTCGTGCGCGAGGACCACCGCTCCCCCATCGTCACCGCCCAACTCTGGATCAAAGTCGGTTCAAGCTACGAACCGCCCGGCCAGTCCGGCCTGTCCCACGCCCTCGAACACATGGCCTACAAAGGCAGCAGCAAGGCCTGCGCTGGAGAGTTCGCGGCGATACTGGAAAAACTGGGCGGCAGGCAAAACGCATTTACCGGCACTGATTTCACGGTCTTTCACCAGACACTGTCTTCCGACCGCACTGGCGTCGCTTTCGAAATACTGGCCGACCTGATGAGTACGGCCGAGCTGAATGAACAGGACTTCACACCGGAACTCAAGGTCATTCAGGAGGAGCGTCGAATGCGCGTTGATGATGAAATCACCGTGTCTGCTCACGAACGACTGAACAGCATCGCTCACCCGGCCAGCGGCTACCGCACCCCGACGATCGGCTGGATGCACGATCTGCAACGCATGAACACCGCGCAATTGCAACAGTGGTATCAGGCCTGGTATTCGCCGGACAATGCGACGCTGATAGTTGTTGGCGATGTTGCACCTGAACGGATCAAAGCCCTGGCACAGCAGCACTTCGGCCATCTTGAGCGGCGCGCGACACCCGCGGCGCCTGCCCCTGTCGAGCTGGCTTCTGCCGGTGAACGGTCACTGACCCTTCACGCGCCGGTAGCGTCCCCGCGCCTGATCATGAGCTTCAACGCGCCCAGCCTGGCTACAGCACCGGATCGTCGGACCGCACATGCCCTGCGTTTGCTCGATATGTTACTGGCCGGATCCAGTAGCGCGCGGATCAAACAGCAACTGCAACTGAGCGAGGCAATATTCACCGAGGCCCACTCAGAGTACGACGCTTTCAATCGCGGCGATTCGTTGCTGACCATCGCCACACAGCTCAATCCGGACAAGCTCAATGACGCTGATGAAGCCCTCGCCCGTCTGTGGCAAGTGATCGAATCACTCAAGAGCAAGGCACCGGAACCGACAGAGCTGGAGCGCGCGAAAAACCTTGTGATCGCTAACACGGTTTATGCGCAGGATGATCTGGAAGGGCAGGCCAACACCTTGGGCCTGCTGGAAACCATCGGCCTGGACTGGCGGCTGGCCGATCAGGATACGGATGAGCTGAACAAGGTCACACCCCTGGATATTCAACTGGCCGCAAAGACTTACCTGACGCGTGAGCGCCTGAGTACCGCGAAAATCTTGCCGGAGAAAAACAATGGATAAGCTCAAAGGCCTCATCAATGGATTGATCCTGGCCGGCATGCTGTTGAGTGCACAGGCCTCTGCCGCTGAAACCACGACACCCCGGAAACCAGTGCTGCAATCGCTCAATGAACCACAGACTCCGGCGATCCACCGCTCGCTGTCGATCAAGGGTTACAAAACTCTCAGCGGAACGAAGATCCTGTTCATCCGCACGCCCGGCTTGCCGATGTTTGACGTCCTTGTGAGCTTTGCCGCTGGCAGCGCCCACACACCGCATCAGCCCGGCCTGGCAGCGGTGACCTTCAGCCTTTTGAATGAAGGCGTGACGGGCAAGGATGTCAACGCCATACAGGCGACGTTCGATGACTTGGGCGCAAGAATGGGCATGGACATTGACCAGGACCGGACCCATTTTTCCCTGCGTAGCCTGAGTGACGAATCACGGCGCACTCCAGCCCTGGAGCTGTTTGCCCAGGTACTCGGCAAGCCGCTGTTGCCGCAAGAGTCCCTGCCTGCGGTGAAATCCCAACTGCAGTACTTTCTGGACCGCGAAGATCAGTCCCATGGCGCTCAAGCCCGACAAGCGCACCTCGGCCAGCTGTTTCCCGAACACGGTTATGCCCAGTCCCTCTACGGAACCCGGGCCGGGCTTGCCTCCATCACCCGCAACCAGGCGCAAGACTTTCATCGCGAGGCTTATGCCGCGGGTAATGCCCAGATCACAATGGTCGGTGACCTCACCGAGGAAGAAGCCCAGCGCATCGGTGCACAGATATCCGCAGCCTTGCCCCCGGGACCGACCGCTACTGCGATCCAGCCAGTGACAAGTCCAACTGCCCCGAGCCTGCTGCGCGTTAAGCGAGCATCGACCGAGGCTTACCTGCGCCTTGCCCAGCCAAGTGTCCTGCGAAGCAGTCCGGACTACGTCGCGCTACAGATGGCCATGCGGGTTTTCACCAACCGACTGACCAATGAACTCCGTGAACGCCGAGGTCTGACCTATCACGTTAAAGCCGACCTCTCAGCCTTTCAGGCACAAGGGTTGCTGACTATCAAATTGCAGACCCGACCGGAGCAGGCCGATGCCGTGCTGGCCCATATCAAGACGATGTTCAGTGACTTCCTCGCCCAGGGACCGACTCAACAGGAACTAGAAGACAGCCAACAACAACTGACCGGTAGCGCACCATTGAACAGCGCTACCAATGGGCAGATTCTGAGACAGTTGCACGCTATCGGCGCCCACAATCTGCCGCTGGACCTCGACTTTGCCACGCAAGCAGCCTTGAAGTTGAACCTGGTATCAATCAAAACCGTGCTCAACCGGCATTACCACGCCGACCAATGGCGCGTTGTCATCCTGGGGCCTGAGACAGATCAACAACCGCTGCCAGCTCCGAGCGAAAGCGCAACCAATGCCATGTGTCGCGTGCCTGGCGAGATTGTGGCAAGTTAGACAGCCATGATGACGCGGTCGCGGCGCTGTCCCGCCGCGTCTTCGGGCAGGCTCATGAACACTTCCACCGAGAATGACTGTGCAACCGCACCCCGCACTGGCACCACCGCCGTCCTTCACCCCCGCCTTCGGCCTCGGCAATCCGCACTTGCAAACCTTGTGGGGGCCGCTGTGGCGTAAAACCGTGCACATCGGTCGCGAACGCGAGCGTCTTTGGCTTGAAGACGGCGATTTTCTCGATCTCGACTGGCACGGCCCGCACAGCGCCGACGCACCGTTGGTGCTGGTATTGCACGGGCTCACCGGGTCCTCGAATTCGCCTTATGTCGCCGGCATGCAAAAAGCCCTGGGCGACCGAGGCTGGGCCAGTGTTGCGCTGAACTGGCGCGGCTGTTCGGGCGAACCCAACCTGTTGCCGCGCAGCTACCATTCCGGCGCCAGCGAAGACCTGGCCGAAACCATCAGGCACTTGCGGGCCAAACGGCCTCTCGCGCCACTGTATGCGGTGGGTTACTCCCTGGGCGGTAATGTCCTGCTCAAGCATTTGGGCGAAACCGGCAGCGACAGCGGCGTGACGGGCGCCGTGGCGGTGTCGGTGCCGTTCCGCCTGGACCAGTGCGCCGACCGTATCGGGCAAGGCTTCTCCAAGGTTTACCAGGCGCATTTCATGCGCGAGATGGTCGCCTACATCAAGAACAAGCAGCGACAATTCCAGCATGACGGACGCGAGGAGGGCCTGGCAGCCCTGGCGGCCCTCGGATCCCTGGAAAACATGCGCACGTTCTGGGATTTCGACGGACGCGTCACTGCACCACTGCACGGTTTCGCCGATGCCGAGGATTACTATCGCCGCGCCTCCAGCCGCTATTTCCTTGGCGAAATTCGTACGCCGACCTTGATGATTCAGGCCGCCGACGACCCCTTCGTGTTTCCCCACAGCCTGCCGCAGGTCGATGAGTTGTCCGCTTGCACGCAATTCGAACTGCAAGCCAATGGCGGGCATGTCGGCTTCGTCGACGGTACGCTCAGGCAACCGGGTTACTACCTGGAGCGACGTATCCCCGAGTGGCTGGCCGCCATAGGGCGCTCTTGAATCATGGACGCTGACCAAGGCGAATCAATCCACTTCTGGCAAACCCCGCCACTGGCCGGGGTCGAGTTATTGTCCGCTCGCTACATCGACCATCGTTTCGCCCCACATGTGCATGACGGCTATGTGATCGGCATGATCATGGCCGGCGCCCAGCGTTATCGCTATCGCGGCGCCGAACACCTGGCAGGCAGCGGCACGCTGGTGCTGATCAACCCTGATGAACTGCACACCGGTCACAAAGGCACCGAGGATGGCTGGCTTTACCGGGCGTTCTATCCGGACAGCGGGCAGATGACCTCGCTGCTGGCCGAACTCGAACTGCCAACCCACCACTTGCCGGCCTTCGGTGCCACGCTGTATCGCGACCAGGATCTGGTGAACGGCTTCTGCCAACTTCACCGCTTGCTGGAAAGCCCCGCCAGCGCATTGCAGCAACAAACGGTCTGGCGTGAACTGGTGCTGTCGCTGTTGCAGCGTCATGCGGCGGTGCCTGATGCCGGCAAACCCGGCAAGGAACACCGTGCCGTGAGCCTGGCCAAGGAATTGCTGCACTCGCAATTGGCAGATCCGCCTTCACTGGAAGCGCTGGCGACGGCGGTCAATCTCTCGCCATTCCATTTCGCCCGGGTGTTCCGCCGGGCCACCGGTATGCCGCCGCACACCTGGCTGATGCAACAGCGCATCGCCCGGGCGCGGGCGTTGCTGCAAAGTGGTTGTCTGCCGCTGGAAGTCGCGATGCAACTGGGGTTTGCCGACCAGAGCCATCTGAGCCGGCAGTTCAAGCAGGTGTATGGGGTTGGACCGGGGGCGTATCGCAGTGCAAAGCGGGGACTTGAGGCTTGATGAGGTCTCACAAACCCCATCCATTCCCGTGGGAGCGAGCTTGCTCGCGATGGCGGCTTAACAATCAGCATCAGTATTGAATGTAATGGCCCCATCGCGAGCAAGCTCGCTCCCACAAGGTTTCGTGGCGTTCATTCGCCGGTGGCAATGCCCCGCGCAGGCTCGTTGATCCACTCGCTCCACGACCCGGCATACAACGAACCCAACGGATAACCGGCCAGACACAACGCAAACAGGTTGTGGCACGCCGTCACGCCGGAACCGCAGTACGCCACCAGATCATTTGGCGAACGATCGCCCAGTTTCGCGGCAAAACGCTGCTTGAGCTGATCGACCGGCAGAAAACGTCCGTCGCTGCCCAGGTTCTCGGTAAACGCAGCACACTGGGCGCCGGGGATGTGCCCGGCAATCGGATCGATCGGTTCCACCTCACCCTTGAAGCGCGGCAGTGCGCGGGCATCGAGCAGGGTCAGTTCCGGCCGTGCAAGGCGCTTTTGCAGCTGCTCGGCACTGATCAGCAACGCCGTATCAGGACTGCCGGTGAAGGAACCACAGGGAATCGCCGGCGCATCCAGACTCAGCGGCAAACCGGCCGCGTGCCAGGCCTTCAGACCGCCATCAAGGATGAACACACCGTCGCGCTTGCCCAACCATGCCAGCAACCACCAGGCCCGCGCCGCATAGGCCCCCGGACCGTCGTCATACAGAACCACTTCGCTATCGGCATTGATGCCAAAGGCTTGCAGGCGCTCGATCAGTTGCGCCGGCTCGGGTAACGGATGACGCCCGGTCACGCCCTTGACCACGGCGCCACTCAGGTCACGCTCGAGGTCGGCATAGCTCGAACCGGCGATGTGCCCTTCGGCATAGCTGCGCTGACCGTAATCCGGGTCTTCGAGGGCAAAACGACAATCCAGAATCACCAGCCCCGGCCGGTCCTTTTTCAGGTCCAGTGCTTGCGGGCTGATCAGTTGCGCAATGGGCATAGCGGGCTCCTGTGATTAACTCGGCCTTGATCCTACTGTACTTCTTCCAGTGCCTGGGCCAGGGGCACGTAAAACTCTTCGAACAAGGCGCTGACCGCATCGCGGGCCTGGTCCGTAACGAACCCGGCCTCCAGCACCAGCACCTGATACACCCCGCGTTTAATGGCCTGCTCGCTCAAGTGGCTGGAGTTCTCCCGCGTGGTGCACAGGAAGCGCACCCAGGACGTGAGGATGATCCAGGCATTGAGCGTCAAGGATTCGATCTGCACCTTGTCCATCTTCAGGATGCCGGCGGCGACGAAACCTTCGTAGATCGCCCCCCCCTGTATCAGGCAGCGCTGGGAGAAGCGTCGATAGCGGTCGGCCAGGTCCGGATCGCTGTCGAGCAAATGTTCGAGATCGCGATGCAGAAACCGGTAGCGCCACATCGCCGACAGCAGCTCCTTGAGGTAGAAGCGTTTGTCTTCCACCGTGGCGGCACGGCCCTGGGGCGGGCGCAGGAAGCTGTCCACCAGGCTTTCGTACTCGCTGAACAGCACCGCGATGATCGCCTGCTTGTTCGGGAAGTGGTAGTACAGGTTGCCCGGGGAAATTTCCATATGGGCAGCGATGTGGTTGGTACTGATGCTGCGCTCGCCCTGCTGGTTGAACAGCTCCAGGCTGTTCTGCACGATGCGCTCGCTGGTTTTGATCCGTGGGGCCATGGCTTGAGCTTTAATTCAGAGTGCGTTGACGGGCATCTTAGATCTATCCGCGAGCGGATAAAACAAAGCTGTTCCAGGATGTCATTTGACTTTTTAGAGCATAGACTCTAAAAAGTGCTTCATTACAATAAATCCGGAGCCGACCATGACTGCTGAAATTTCCTACCTGCAGAACCTACAGCAGCCGCTGGAAGAGCTTCAGGCCCTGTTCGACGCCCAGCGTGCCGCGTACGCCGCCAACCCGATGCCACCGGCCGCGCAGCGCCAGCAATGGCTCAAGGCGCTAAAGGATTTGTTGAACAATGAACGCCAGGCCCTGATCGATGCGATCAGCCAGGACTTCAGCCATCGCAGCGCCGATGAAACCCTGCTCGCGGAACTGATGCCCAGCCTGCACGGCATCCATTACGCCAGCAAACACCTCAAGGGCTGGATGCGAGCCTCGCGACGCAAGGTGGGCGCCGCTTTCCAGCCGGCTTCGGCCAAAGTGGTTTACCAACCGCTGGGCGTGGTCGGGGTCATCGTGCCGTGGAACTACCCGTTGTATCTGGCCATCGGTCCGTTGGTCGGCGCGCTGTCGGCGGGCAATCGGGTGATGCTCAAGCTCAGTGAGTCGACCCCCGCGACCGGCTTGCTGATGAAGCAACTGCTGGCGCGGATATTCCCCGAAGACCTGGTTTGCGTGGTCCTGGGCGAGGCTGATATGGGCGTGGCGTTTTCACGCCTGCCGTTCGATCACCTGCTGTTCACTGGCGCCACCAGCATTGGCAAACACGTCATGCGCGCCGCCGCGGAAAACCTGACCCCGGTGACCCTGGAGCTGGGCGGCAAATCCCCGGCCATCGTTTCCCGGGATGTGCCGCTCAAGGACGCCGCCGAACGCATCGCCTTCGGCAAGACCCTGAATGCCGGCCAGACCTGCGTGGCCCCGGACTATGTGCTGGTGCCGGAGAATCGCGTCGGAGGTTTCGTCGAAGCCTATCGCACAGCCGTCCGTGGGTTTTATCCGACGCTGGCCGACAACCCGGACTACACCGCGATCATCAATGAGCGACAGCTGGCGCGTCTCAACGGTTACGTCAGTGACGCCACCAGCAAGGGTGCGTTGCTGATGCCGCTGTTCGACCAGGGCCAGGGCCGCCGCATGAGCCATAGCCTGCTGCTCAATGTCACGGACGAGATGACGGTGATGCAGGACGAAATCTTCGGGCCGCTGCTGCCGATCGTGCCGTACAAGGATCTGGAGCAGGCATTTGCCTACATCAACCAGCGCCCTCGCCCACTGGCGCTGTATTACTTCGGCTACGACAAACGCGAACAACAGCGCGTGTTGCACGAAACCCATTCCGGCGGCGTGTGCCTGAACGACACCCTGCTGCACGTCGCCCAGGACGACATGCCGTTTGGCGGCATTGGTGCCTCGGGCATGGGCCACTATCACGGACATGAAGGGTTCCTGACCTTCAGCAAAGCCAAGGGCGTGTTGATCAAACAACGGTTCAACGCCGCGAAGTTGATCTATCCGCCGTACGGCAAGTCGATTCAGAAGCTGATCCAGAAGCTGTTCATCCGCTAACGATAATCACCGTCGGGTAATAACAATAATGACTCCCAGCCTGTCCGATACACCCGCGCTGTCACGGCGCGGGTTGCTTAAATTCAGCCTCGGCGCCACAGCTTTCCTCGCCACCGCCGGACTCGGAGCCAGCCTCAGCGGCTGTTCGTCGAGCGTCCCGGCCAATGGCTTCGTCACGTTACGCAGCGGCGACCTGCTGTTTTTGCGGGCGTTGATCCCGGTCATGCTCGAGGGTGCCGTGACCGCCGAACGGATGCCCGAGGCTGTCGATGGCACGCTGAAAAGCCTGGATTACAGCCTGGCCCACCTGTCGCCGGAAATGCTCAAGCTGACTCAACAACTGTTCGATGTGCTGGGAATGGCCGTGACCCGCGGACCGCTGACCGGGATCTGGGGCAGTTGGGAAAACGCCAGTGCCAACGACATCCGAGCTTTTCTCGATCGCTGGGAAAACAGCTCGTTGAGCCTGTTGCGCATGGGCCACAGCTCCTTGCTGCAACTGGTGATGATGGCCTGGTACGGCCGCAAGGAATCGTGGGCGCATTGCGGGTATCCCGGGCCGCCAACCGTCTGAAAGCAAATCGACCCCATCGCGAGCAAGCTCGCTCCCACACTGACCGTGTGAACACTGGAGGTCCCCTGTGGGAGCGAGCTTGCTCGCGATAGCGTCAGCCGCTTCACCGCCTACTCCAACAATAAAAAGAGAATCCGAAAATGCCCGTACCCGATCCGTTCCGCGAAGGCATGGCCCGAGGCTGGAAAACCTACAACGGCTCGCAACTGACCCAGGACCTTACACTCGAAGCGGACGTGGCGATCATCGGCAGCGGTGCCGGCGGCGGCACCACCGCCGAAATCCTCAGCGCAGCCGGCTACAAGGTACTGCTGATCGAGGAAGGCCCTCTCAAGACCAGCAGCGACTTCAAGCTGCTCGAAGATGAGGCCTACGCCAACCTTTATCAGGAAGGCATTGGCCGCATGAGCAAGGACGGCGCGATCACCATCCTCCAGGGCCGGGCGGTGGGCGGTACCACGCTGATCAACTGGACCTCCAGTTTCCGTACCCCGGAGCCGACCCTGGAACACTGGGCCAAAGAGCACAACGTCAAGGGCCACAGCCCGGCGGAAATGGCGCCGTGGTTCGAGAAAATGGAGCAACGCCTGGGCGTCGCGCCGTGGATGGTGCCGCCCAACGCCAACAACGATGTGATCCGCAAGGGCTGCGAAGCACTGAATTACTCATGGCACGTCATCCCGCGCAACGTTCGCGGCTGCTGGAACCTCGGATACTGCGGCATGGGCTGCCCGACCAACGCCAAGCAATCGATGATGGTCACCACCATTCCGGCGACACTGGAAAAAGGCGGTGAGCTGCTTTACCTGGCCCGCGCCGAAAAACTCACGATCAGTGGCGACAAGGTCACCGGCCTGCAATGTTCGGCGATGGATGAACGCTGCGTCGCACCGACCGGACGCACCATCACGGTCAAGGCGCGGCATTTCGTGCTGGCCGGTGGCGGCATCAACAGCCCGGCCTTGCTGATGCGTTCCGGGGCACCCGACCCGCACAAGCGCCTGGGCAAACGCACATTCCTGCACCCGGTAAACATGTCCGCCGCGTTGTTCGACGAAGTGGTCAACCCCTTCTACGGCGCGCCGCAGTCGATCTATTCCGACCATTTCCAATGGCAGGACGGCACCACGGGCAAAATGTCCTACAAACTGGAAGTCCCTCCTCTGCACCCGGCGCTGGCCACGACTTTGCTCGGTGGTTTCGGTCAGGAAAACTCGCAACACATGGCCAATCTGGCCCATACCCACGCCATGCTGGCGTTGCTGCGGGACGGTTTTCACCCGGACAGTCCCGGTGGCAGCGTCGAATTGCGCAGCGATGACACGCCGGTGCTGGACTATCAGCTATCACCCTACGCCTGGGATGGATTGCGCCGGGCGTTCCATACCATGGCCGAGATACAGTTTGCCGGTGGCGCCAAGGCCGTGATGCCGATGCACGCCGACGCCCGCTACGTGAAGACCCTCGCCGAAGCGCGCACGCTGATCGACAGCCTGAGCCTGGAGTTATATCGCACACGCCTGGGCAGTGCCCACGTGATGGGCGGTTGCGCCATGGGTGAAGACCCGACAATCGCAGTGACCGACAGCCTCGGCCGGCATCATCAACTGGGCAATCTGTCGATCCACGACGGCTCGCTGTTCCCCACCAGCATTGGCGCCAATCCGCAGCTGTCGGTCTACGGACTGACGGCGCAACTGGCGACATCCCTGGCCGAGCGTTTAAAAAACCCATGAAAATGACGATAATTCCCATCGTCTATAGTGCTTTCTTACCCAACAGGCGACTTGGCCGACCGGGAAGGCTGCGATACCATCCGACTCCCCAACGGATTCCCGCCAGGACGACGCGATGAACCGAGTGTTGTACCCAGGTACCTTCGACCCTATTACCAAGGGCCATGGCGATCTGGTCGAACGCGCCTCGCGCCTGTTCGATCACGTGATCATCGCCGTCGCCGCGAGCCCGAAGAAAAACCCGTTGTTTCCTCTGGAACAACGGGTAGAACTGGCGCGCGAGGTGACTAAACATCTGCCGAACGTTGAAGTCGTCGGCTTCTCGACGCTGCTGGCGCACTTCGCCAAAGAGAAGAATGCCAACGTGTTCCTGCGTGGTTTGCGCGCGGTGTCGGACTTCGAATACGAATTCCAGCTGGCCAACATGAACCGCCAGTTGGCGCCGGACGTGGAAAGCCTGTTCCTGACCCCGTCCGAGCGTTATTCGTTCATTTCCTCGACGCTGGTCCGTGAAATCGCAGCCCTGGGCGGCGATATCACCAAGTTCGTGCACCCTGTGGTGGCGGACGCACTGACCGAACGCTTCAAGAAGTAAACTGTAGGAGCGAGCCTGCTCGCGATGGACGTCAACGATAACGCGGGAAACCTGACACCCCGCGGCGTTCTCAGGTTTTTCGCGAGCAAGCTCGCTCCCACAGCGCCAATGCGGCACAATTAGACGCATTGGTTTATTACGCCCGGGCCTGCCGCCCCGGCTGGAGTTAGCATGTCCCTGATCATCACCGACGATTGCATCAACTGCGACGTCTGCGAACCCGAGTGCCCGAACGCCGCCATTTCCCAAGGCGAAGAGATCTACGTGATCGACCCGAACTTGTGCACCCAGTGTGTCGGCCACTACGACGAACCGCAGTGCCAGCAAGTCTGCCCGGTGGATTGCATTCCACTGGACGAAGCTCATCCGGAGACTGAAGAACAGTTGATGGAGAAGTACCGGAAAATTACCGGCAAGGCTTGAATGATGCAGTGCTCTTTCGGGCCTCATCGCGAGCAAGCTCGCTCCCACACTGGAATTGCATCGTTCACAAAACCCCTGTGGGAGCGAGCTTGCTCGCGATGACGTCATCAGCCTCACTGAAAATCTGACTGACTTTCAGCTCTGACAACGCGGACAAAAAACGCTGGCACGCTGCCCGAGTTTCACTTCCCGCAGGCCCGTGCCACAGACCTTGCAGTGCTCACCACCACGGCCGTACACGAACAGTTCCTGCTGGAAATAACCAGGCTGACCGTCGCCACCGATAAAGTCCCGCAGCGTGGTACCGCCGCGCTCGATAGCGGCCGCCAGGATGCGCTTGATCTCGATGGCCAGCTTCAAGTAACGCGCACGGGAAATGCTCTTGGCTTCGCGACGCGGGTCGATCCCGGCAGCGAACAACGCTTCGGTCGCGTAGATATTGCCGACGCCCACCACTACCGCGTTATCCATGATGAACGGCTTGACCGCCATCGAACGTCCACGGGACAGCTGGAACAGGCGCTCGCCGTCGAACAGGTCGGTCAGCGGCTCAGGCCCCAGGCGGATCAGCAATTCGTGATTGAGCGGGTCGAGGCTCCAGAGCATTGCGCCGAAACGCCGTGGGTCGGTGTAACGCAAGGCCAGGCCCGACTCCAGCTCGATGTCCACATGCTCATGCTTGGCCGCCGGCAGCCCGGCCTCCACCAGACGCAAATTGCCTGACATGCCCAAATGGCTGATCAAGGTGCCGACTTCGGCATTGATCAGCAGGTATTTGGCGCGCCGCTCCACCAGTACGATGCGCTGCCCGGACAACCGCACATCAAGGTCCTCGGGAATTGGCCAGCGCAAGCGGCGTTCACGCACGATCACCCGGCTGACCCGCTGGCCTTCCAGGAACGGCGCGATACCGCGACGGGTGGTTTCGACTTCTGGCAATTCAGGCATGGTGCTCTCGGATCAGGCGCATGGCCTGGAAGGTTCCGACACTCAGCGATGAGTGCCGAGGTCGCGGATCGTCTGTTTGAGGGTCTCGAAGTCGTAGTCCGAGAGGCCGACATAATCGAGCACTAGCGGCGCGATGCTGTTCCACTCATGATCTTCGGCCTGATTGCCCAGCACCCGGTACGACGCGCAAATATGCTCGGCCATCTTCAGGATCGCCAACAGGTTCTTCAACGAACTGTTGCGCGAAGATTCATCGCTGAATATCGCCAGGGCATTGTGATGATTGGCAATCGCAGCACTCACATGTTCCGGCAGACGCCAGGACTTGGCCGTGTAATACCCGACCACCGAGTGATTGGTATTGAACACCTGATTCTCCGTGTCCACCACCCGGCATTCGGCGCTGGCGTTGGCATAGGCCTGCTCCAGAACGCCCATGTAGTCGGGGAAACGCTGGAGCATCAAGGGCACGCCGCAGTCGTGGAACAAACCCAGGGCGTACGCTTCGTCGCCATTTTCAACGCCGATGCGCTTGGCCAGGGTCAGACAGGTCATTGCCACGTCCTGAGCGGTGTCCCAGAAACGGTTCAGGGTGACGATGGTGTCGTCATTCATCTCGCCCTTGATCGACTGTGCATTGATCAGGTTGATGACCGAGCGGCTGCCCAGCAGATTCACCGCACGCTGGATCGAGGCAATCTTGTTGCTCAGGCCGTAATACGGCGAATTGACGATTTTCAGCAAGGAACCGGAAAGGCCCGGATCCTGGGAGATCAGTTTGGCGATGACTTCCAGATCCGGGTCGGGCATGTACTGCTCCATCTGCAAATCCACCATGATTTGCGGCTGGGCCGGTACGCTGATGCCCTGCAGGGCTTGTTGGATCTGTTCGGAAGTCAGCTCTTGGGACATGTGTGCACACTCTGGGTCAGACGGCGATTCTAACCTTTATAAAGTTGGATCCGACATACCAAATCGCAAGACAACCCTCGCCACATGTCCACTTGCAGGCCAATCCGGGGCCTCAACACGCTATACTCCCGCTCTTTTTTCCGGAGCGACGACATGTCCCTGCCTAGCCTGCGCCTCAAAGCCAACGCCGACCGTCGTCTGCGCAACGGTCACTTGTGGGTCTACAGCAACGAAATCGATGTAGCCGCTACGCCTTTGCACGGTTTCAAGGCCGGCGACCAGGCGATCCTCGAAGCCGCCGGCGGCAAGCCGCTGGGCATCGTCGCCATGAGCCCGAACAACCTGATCTGCGCCCGCTTGCTGTCGCGCGACATCAAGCTGCCGCTGGACAAATCGCTGCTGGTGCACCGCCTGAACGTGGCCCTGTCCCTGCGCGAGCGCCTGTTCGACAAGCCGTTCTATCGCCTGGTCTACGGCGATTCCGACCTGCTGCCAGGCCTGGTGGTCGACCGTTTCGGCGACATCCTGGTGGTGCAGATCGCATCGGCGACCATGGAAGCCCATAAAGACGACGTGATCGCGGCGCTGACCCAAGTGCTCAAGCCAAGCGGCATTCTGTTCAAGAACGACTCCGCTGCCCGTGATGCCGAAGGCCTCAACCGCTACGTCGAAACCGTGTTCGGCCTGGTGCCGGAGTGGGTTGCCCTCGAAGAGAACGGCGTGAAGTTCGAAGCCCCGGTCATCCAGGGTCAAAAAACCGGCTGGTTCTACGACCACCGCATGAACCGCGCACGCCTGGCGCCTTATGCCAAGGGCAAGCGCGTACTGGACCTCTACAGCTACATCGGTGGCTGGGGCGTGCAGGCTGCCGCGTTCGGCGCCAGTGAAGTGTTCTGCGTCGATGCGTCGGCCTTCGCCCTCGACGGCGTCGAGCGCAACGCCGCGCTGAACGGCTTCGCCGAAAAAATGACCTGCATCGAAGGCGACGTGTTCGAAGCCCTCAAAGAGCTGAAAGCCAGCGAAGAACGCTTCGACGTGATCGTGGCCGACCCGCCGGCGTTCATCAAACGCAAGAAAGACATGAAAAACGGCGAAGGCGCCTACCGCCGCCTGAACGAACAAGCCATGCGCCTGCTGACCAAGGACGGCATCCTGTTCAGCGCATCCTGCTCGATGCACCTGCCGGAAGACGACCTGCAGAACATCCTGCTGACCAGCGCCCGTCACCTGGATCGCAATATCCAGATGCTGGAACGCGGCGGCCAGGGTCCGGATCATCCAGTGCATCCGGCCATCCCGGAAACCCGCTACATCAAGAGCATTACCTGCCGGTTGCTGCCAAACAGCTAACAACACAGACCACTGTAGGAGCGAGCTTGCTCGCGATGGTCGTCAACGATTACGCGGGGAACCTGATGCCCCGCGGCGTTCTCGGGTTCATCGCGAGCAAGCTCGCTCCTACGGGGTTATTTCCTTCGGGATAATCCCGCATCAAAACGGGAAACTCCCTACAGCGCTTTTGATTGTATTCCCTGCGCCCCAGACTAGTATCGGTTTCTGGTTTCAAGCATGACCGCTTGATCACTCCGGAAAACAAAAACAATGTCTGAGTCCTCTTACCCAGCTCTAAGTGGCGACCTGAAACGCCAACGGGCCTCCCGCTTTATCCTCATTACCAATATTTCGTTAATCAGTTTTTTCCCGCTGAATATCCTCCTGCCTTCTTTTCCTGCCTTGGCCGAGGAATTCAACACTTCAACCGCAGAAATCGCCCTGTCCACCAGCCTGTTCACGCTGGTTTTTGCGATTTCTCAATTAATAACCGGCCCGCTCTCAGATAAGTGGGGGCGTAAGGAAGTTCTTCTTGGTTGCATCGTTGTTTCTACGCTCGGCTCGATAGGGTGCGTGCTGGTTACGAACTATCCGGGCTTCCTGCTATTTCGCGCCATCCAGGCAATCGGATGTGGTTTCTTTGTGCTGGGTCATGCACTGGTGGAAGACTTGTTCGAAGAACAGGATCGGGCCCGAGTGCGAATTTACTACATGACACTGAGCGGCTCCTTTGTTGCACTGTCGCCGCTATTGGGATCATGGTTGCAAACCACGTTCGATTGGCAGGGAAGCTTTTATGGTTTTGCACTCATGGCGCTCGGCATGTTCATCCATGCCCAAGTAATACTGCCCTCCAAAGCAGTCAGCCATCAAAGAACATCCGTTTCCGTGCTACGCACGCTGAAATCCATTGCTGGAAATCGAGACTTCATTCGCTACTGGTGGATTGCCGCATTAGTGTTTGCTTGTTATTTCGCGTTGATCAGCGTAACGCCGCTGATTTTCATGGATGAGTTCAAGTTATCCGAATACCAGTACGCGCTGGTGCTTATGGTGTATGGGTTGGCCTATTTCCTTGGCGGGATAGTTGCCAGCGCCGTGCAGAAACATATCTCCCTCACGCTGCAAATCAACACCGGGCTTGGATTGCTGGGTGTCGCCGGTGTGTTGTTAGCATTGATCGTCCGTTATGAAGCGATGACAACTATCACCCTGCTTATACCGATGCTGATCAGTGCCCTGGCAGTCACCCTGGTGCGACCTGCCGCTATTTCCGCAGCGATGTTGCTGTTCTCAAACAGCGCTGGAACGGCAGCCTCTGCGGGCAATAGCATTATGTTCATCACCGCCGCGCTCAGCAGCGCTGCGCTCGCACAAACCGGGGACAATTTGCTGATGACCATCGCGGTTAGCTTCATCGCCTTCAGCCTTTTGGGGTTGCTGACGAATGCCAGGATAGGGCACTGACTGCAGGAACAGCCTGTCGACGCTTGGTTGCTCGTGATGGTCGTCAACGATAACGCGGGATACCTGGCACCCCGTGGTGTTCTCGGGTTCATCGCGAGCGAGCTCGCTCCTACAGTGCACGACACATCCTGACCCACAGTCGAAGCGGCAACCTCCCATCCCGCGCCTACCGTTTCTCTTCTAACCACAGAAGAGGACAACGGAATGTCCAACACGCCGCAAGCTAACCGTTTACGTACTGGTCGCCGCTCGGAATCCGGTCGCGTCTATCTCCTGACCGCAGTCACCCATGAACGGCAACCGTTCTTCAATGATTTGTACGTTGGACGCTTGGTAGTGAGCGAATTCAGAAGAGCTCATGAAGCCGGCAATGCCACCTCAATAGCCTGGGTGGTCATGCCGGATCACTTTCATTGGCTGGTTGAATTGCACAACGGTGATTTGCCGAAACTGATGCAAGCGGCCAAATCAAGAAGTGCTCGCGCCATCAACCAGCAAAGAGGTCGCCACGAAACGCTATGGCAAAAGGGTTACTTCGACCGGGCCTTGCGTCGCGAGGAAAACCTGAAAGCAGCAGCCCGATACATCATCGCCAACCCTTTGCGTGCCGGACTCGTGACTCGGGTTGGAGACTACCCGCTGTGGGATGCCATGTGGCTCTGATGCACAACGCTAATCCCTGTAGGAGCGAGCTCGCGATGGTGGTCAACGATGACGCGGGAAGCCTGGCACCCCGCGGCGTTCTCGGGTTCATCGCGAGCTCGCTCCTACAGGGGTGGTCGCCGAACGTCTTGTGAATGCTTGCAGCCATTCCCTCCAGCCGCCAGCCGTGTAGAATCGCGAACATTCATCGCCAGTCATCCCCGGCGGGTTTATGAGCTCAAGCTGAAGCGCGCGGCGATCCCGCAAAGTTATCGGCAACTTCCGGACACGCGGCCATTTCTGAGTGTTCCAGACGTCAATAGAAGCTCACTTCCCTTTTGATACCTGATTAGCCGCCCGGAGTGCTTCATGCCTGATTACCGCTCGAAAACATCCACCCACGGCCGCAACATGGCCGGCGCCCGCGCTCTGTGGCGCGCCACGGGGATGAAAGATGACGACTTCAAGAAGCCGATCATCGCCATTGCCAACTCCTTCACCCAGTTCGTACCGGGCCACGTGCACCTGAAAGATCTGGGCCAACTCGTCGCCCGCGAGATCGAACGCGCTGGCGGTGTGGCAAAAGAATTCAACACCATCGCTGTGGACGACGGCATCGCCATGGGCCACGACGGCATGCTGTATTCGCTGCCGAGCCGCGAGATCATCGCCGACTCCGTCGAGTACATGGTCAACGCCCACTGCGCCGACGCCATCGTGTGCATCTCCAACTGCGACAAGATCACCCCTGGCATGCTGATGGCGTCCCTGCGCCTGAACATCCCGGTGATCTTCGTCTCCGGCGGCCCGATGGAAGCCGGCAAGACCAAACTCGCTTCCCACGGCCTCGACCTGGTCGACGCCATGGTGATCGCCGCCGACTCCAGCGCTTCTGATGAGAAAGTCGCCGAGTACGAGCGTAGCGCCTGCCCGACCTGCGGTTCGTGCTCCGGCATGTTCACCGCCAACTCGATGAACTGCCTGGTCGAAGCGCTGGGTCTGGCATTGCCGGGCAACGGTTCGACCCTGGCCACCCACAGCGACCGCGAGCAGCTGTTCCTGCAGGCCGGCCGCACCATCGTCGAGCTGTGCAAGCGTTACTACGGCGAGAACGATCAGTCGGTGTTGCCGCGCAACATCGCCAACTTCCAGGCGTTCGAAAACGCCATGACCCTGGACATCGCCATGGGCGGTTCCACCAACACCATCCTGCACTTGCTGGCCGCAGCCCAGGAAGCCGAGATCGATTTCGACCTGCGCGACATCGACCGTCTTTCTCGCAACGTGCCACAACTGTGCAAGGTCGCGCCGAACATCCAGAAGTACCACATGGAAGACGTGCACCGTGCCGGCGGGATCTTCAGCATCCTCGGTTCGCTGGCCCGTGGCGGTTTGCTGCACACCCAGCTGCCGACCGTGCACAGCCGCAGCATGGAAGAAGCCATCGCCAAGTGGGACATCACCCAGACCAACGACGAAGCCGTGCACCACTTCTTCAAGGCCGGTCCGGCGGGCATCCCGACGCAAACCGCGTTCAGCCAGTCGACCCGTTGGGAAACCCTGGACGACGACCGTGAAAACGGCTGCATCCGCAGTGTCGAGCACGCTTACTCGCAAGAAGGCGGCCTGGCCGTGCTCTACGGCAACATCGCTCTGGATGGCTGCGTGGTGAAAACCGCTGGCGTCGACGAATCGATCCACGTGTTCGAAGGCAACGCGAAGATCTTCGAAAGCCAGGACAGCGCCGTACGCGGCATCCTCGCCGACGAAGTGAAAGAAGGCGACATCGTCATCATTCGCTACGAAGGCCCGAAAGGCGGCCCGGGCATGCAGGAAATGCTCTACCCGACTTCGTACCTGAAATCCAAAGGCCTGGGCAAAGCCTGCGCCCTGCTCACCGACGGCCGTTTCTCCGGCGGCACCTCGGGCCTGTCCATCGGCCACGCTTCGCCTGAAGCAGCTGCCGGCGGCGCGATTGGCCTGGTACAGGACGGCGACAAAGTGCTGATCGACATTCCGAACCGCTCGATCAACCTGTTGGTCAGCGACGAAGAACTGGCGGCACGCCGGGTCGAGCAGGACAAGAAAGGCTGGAAACCGGTGGAAGTGCGTCCACGTAAAGTGACCACCGCCCTGAAAGCCTACGCCCTGCTGGCCACCAGCGCCGACAAGGGTGCTGTGCGTAACAAGGCGATGCTCGACGGGCTGTAAGGCTTAACCGTCGGACAAAAAATGCCCCGCCAAGTGCGGGGCATTTTTGTTTCTGCCAGTCACCTTTCACCTGTAGGAGCGAGCCTGCTCGCGATGGACTGGAGAACGCCGCTGGGTGTCAGGTTTCCAACGTTATCGTTAACGACCATCGCGAGCAGGCTCGCTCCTACAAGGGCAGAACTATTCCTGTGGATCGAGATTATCGAGAGCCTGATTCACCGCCAGCTCGCCCAGCATGATGACCTGCGCAATCCCCAGCATCGTGCTGCGTTGGGAGCCTTCCAGCAGGCCGGCAAAATCGTTGGCCATGACATTGGCCGAGGCGAGTGATTCGCAGGCGTGGGCCAACAGGGTTTCGGTGTCGAGGCCGGGCGCAATCAAGAATGTTCGGCTGGGTTTGCGCGGGGTGGCGTTGATGTGGGCGGAGAGGTTGTTTGATTCGGGAGGATCGGGGGTAATTTTTAGCATTGATAAAACTCCTTACACCATAAGACAAGGAGCCTTCACCCTCGCTACCAAACGAAGGTGGCGGCCATGCGCAGGTTGGTAGACCGGGGTGTAAGGAAACCGGCGCGCCCGAAAGCGCCCTGTGCATGACCACCATAAAAAGCAGAGACGCAAGAACGTCTGCAAATCATGATGCTTTGCACCCTACACAGCCGGGCTACCAAACCCGATCACTGATGTTCAGTGACAGGTAGACGGTAGAGTCCGGGAGTAAGGCGCACAAGCCGGCGGATTCTGGCGTAGTCGTAGTCCCTTACGCAAGAAAGCGTAGGTTGCGACTGTCAGGAGATGGCGATCAAACAGAGGCTTTCATTGCACCGACTGGCCTCATCGCGAGCAAGCTCGCTCCCACAATGGATCTGCGTTGAACACTGGATTGGGGAACAACACCGATCAAACTGTAGGAGCGAGCTTGCTCGCGATGGACGCAAGGACACCGCGTCAAATCAGACAGCACGCGTCATCGTTAACGACCATCGCGAGCAGGCTCGCTCCTACAATTACTGGATTTCTTCAGGCTTGACGATCACCCAGTTCTTGTCGGCAGTCACCGTCATCCCTTCCTTGGCCTGGGCCGCGGCATTCTTGGCCATCATGCCGTTAATCTGGGTCATGTACTTGTCCTTGCGGTTGACCCACAGGTGGATGCCACCCTTGGCCACGTCAACACTGTGGAACAACATGTAACCATCACTGGTCGGGGTATCGCCGCCGACCAGCACCGGTTTTTTCCACTCGTCGATGTAGGTCAGGATTGCCGCGTGCTTGCCGGCCATCCAGGTCGCCGGGGTCCACAGGTACGGGGTCAGTTCAAGGCCGAGGTTGGCCTTCTCGTCATACTTGCCGGCGGTGATCTGCTTGCGCGCAGTGGTCAGCTCGCCAGTCTTCGGGTCCTTGAGCAGCAGCGACACGCCGATCACGTTCTGCGGTTTTACGTTGTAGCCGTACTTCGGGTCGGCCGCGACCATGCGCACCAGCTCTTCGGAGGCGGCGGTCATCACGTAGACCTCAATGCCGTTCTCCATCAGTTTGTTGTACAGCTCTTGCTGGCCCGTGAAGATCTTCGGCGGGTTGACGTCGAGCTTCTTGACCACATCGCCTTCGTAATAAGTGGCCGGTACCGGTTTGCCCGACGCCATCATCTCGTCGACGTAGCCCTTGAGTTCCTTGAGCGTAAAGCCGGAGAACACCTGGGCGACCCATGGATAGCAAACCATGTCGTCGAGTTCACAGAGGCGGTAGTAGTAGCTGAACAGGCTTTCCTTGTGGTCGGCGGTGTCCTTGAACGGCATCAGTTTCAGGGAGGGATCGAGCTTGTCGCGGGTGATCAGGCCCTTGTTCTCCATGAACGGCAGCAACGACTCTTCGAGGTCATAGCGGTAACTGGTGTTGTCCATGTCGAACACCGCGTAGTTACCTTTGTTGGCGTTGGCGGCGATCATCGCGTCCAGTGCCTTAGCCTGATCAGCGGGCCAGTGTTTCAGATCCGTTGCGAAAGCCTGGCCGGCAAGGCCCAGGCAAAGTGCTGCTGCCAGTAATTTCGGTGCGAACTTCATTGGCGTTTCTCCCTGAATGTGAAAGAGATCGACGCTAACAAATAAGTGTGACAGTCCCCGCCTGTCAGCGACCGCCTGTGTCCCTTTCGCGCCAGTTGCATTTCTGACAGCGACATCCGCTTATTCCAAAAACGACGGATACCATACGTTTTTGATATTAATTCATTAGTTTTCAAGCTGTTAGGCTTGCCGGTTCGCAGCTGCCCCGGAAGGCAGCTGGCAAAAGTCTAATGGGAGTTCCAATGAATCTGCCGCTGATTCTCAATCTGCTGGTGTTCCTCGCCCTGCTCCTGGGCCTGGCGCAAACCCGCCACACCACTTGGAGCCTGGCGAAAAAAGTCCTGCTCGCACTGGTGCTGGGCGTGGCATTCGGTGTGGCCTTGCACACTGTCTACGGTGCCGGTAATCCGGTGCTGAAAGCCTCGATCGGCTGGTTCGATCTGGTGGGCAACGGCTATGTGCAATTGCTGCAAATGATCGTGATCCCGCTGGTGTTCGCCTCGATCCTCAGCGCCGTGGCCCGCCTGCACAACGCCTCATCGCTGGGCAAGATCAGCTTCCTGACCATCGGCACGCTGCTGTTCACCACGGCCATCGCGGCGTTGATCGGCATCGGCCTGACCAACCTGTTCGGCCTGACCGCCGAAGGCCTGGTGGCCGGCACCCAGGAAATGGCGCGCCTGCAAACCATCCAGACCGATTACGCCGGCAAGGTCGCCGACCTGAATGTGCCGCAGCTGTTGCTGTCGTTCATTCCGCAAAACCCGTTCGCCGACCTGGCGCGAGCCAAGCCGACGTCGATCATCAGTGTGGTGATTTTCGCTGCGTTCCTGGGTGTCGCGGCGCTACAACTGCTCAAGGATGATGTCGAGAAAGGTCAGAAAGTGATCAACGCCATCGACACCCTGCAAGCCTGGGTGATGCGCCTGGTGCGTCTGGTGATGAAGCTGACCCCGTACGGCGTGCTGGCACTGATGACCAAAGTGGTCGCCGGCTCCAACCTGCAAGACATCATCAAGCTCGGCAGTTTTGTCGTGGTGTCTTACATCGGCCTTGGCCTGATGTTTGTGGTGCATGGCGTGCTGGTGTCGGCCGCCGGGATCAATCCGCTGCGCTTCTTCCGCAAGATCTGGCCGGTGCTGACGTTTGCCTTCACCAGCCGCTCCAGCGCTGCGACGATTCCGTTGAGCATCGAGGCGCAGACCAGTCGTTTGGGCATCCCGCAGTCCATTGCCAGTTTCGCCGCTTCGTTCGGCGCGACCATCGGCCAGAATGGCTGTGCCGGTCTGTACCCGGCGATGTTAGCGGTGATGGTGGCGCCGACCGTGGGCATCAACCCGCTGGACCCGCTGTGGATCGCGACACTGGTGGCGATTGTCACGCTGAGCTCGGCCGGTGTGGCCGGAGTGGGTGGCGGTGCGACGTTTGCGGCGCTGATCGTACTGCCGGCGATGGGCTTGCCGGTGTCACTGGTGGCGTTGCTGATTTCGGTCGAGCCGTTGATTGATATGGGGCGTACGGCGTTGAATGTGAGTGGTTCGATCACGGCTGGGGCGATTACCAGTCAGGTGATGCAGCAGACTGATAAAGAATTGCTGGATGCGGATGAGCATTCGGCGTTGGCGCAGGCTTGAGTAGCGTCAGTTAGACCGCTATCGCGAGCAAGCTCGCTCCCACAGGGATCTGTGGTGTTCACACAATTTGTGATTCACCTCAAAACACTGTGGGAGCGAGCTTGCTCCGGGCGGCGATCCGACGATGCTTTTAAACCTTTTCCCAGACTTCGAAGTTGTAGGCCGGCTTGTCATCCACCGCCGGATTTTCGGTGTTGGAAACCAGCTTCCACTGGCCCAAATCAAATTCCGGAAACCACGCATCCCCTTCCGGGCTCAGTGCCACGCGGGTCAGGTATAACCGATCAGCCTGCGCCAGCCCTTGCGCATACAACTGCGCGCCACCAATCAGCATCAGCTCATCGACGCCCTGTTCCTTCGCCCATGCTTCAGCGCGAACGATGGCGGCTTCCAGCGACGGATAAACCTCCGCACCTTCCAGCACCAGATCCGCCTGACGACTGACCACGATGTTCAAGCGGCCCGGCAACGGGCGGCCGAGGGAATCCCAAGTCTTGCGCCCCATGATGATCGGCTTGCCGAGGGTGGTGGCCTTGAAATATTTGAAGTCCCCCGGCAAGTGCCAGGGCATGCTGTTGTCGACGCCGATCACACGGTTTTCACCGAGGGCTGCGATCAGGCTGAGGGGGAGTGATTTAGTCATGTCGGCGAGGATACCAGAGCCTCGCTTTCGCCGATAAGCGCCACAGCGGTTATGCTCTCAGCTCAATGAAGCGACGGGATGCCGCGTGACTGAACTCAATACCCTCTGGCTGACAGAAACTATCCGCCTGCGCGAAGAACACGCAGGCCCCCTGGAAGACCTTGAAGCCAACCGGCTGGCCCGCAGCGTCGGCGGTGATTTGCCGTCGCGCATTCAACGCCGGGCCCTGTGGCTGGCTGAACGTGATGGCTTGGTTACGGCCCTCAAACACTGGCTGCAAGGCGCACGACTGGCGCTGATCGTAATGGCGGTGCTGGCGGTGATCAGCGGCGCCGGCCTGGCCTTTGCTGCAATGGGCGATGGCCTGCACCCGGTGAATGTGTTCTGGGCCTTGGGCAGCCTGCTCGGGCTCAACCTGATCCTGCTGCTGAGTTGGGCCCTGGGCCTGGCGTTTGCCGGAGAACACGGCGCCAGCCTCGGGCGACTATGGCTGTGGCTAAGTGAAAAACTCGCCCGGGACGCCAAGGCCACGCAACTGGCCCCCGCCCTGCTCCTGTTGTTGCAACGGAAGAAGCTCAATCGCTGGGCCATCGGCGTAGTGGTCAACGGCCTGTGGTTGCTGGCGATGATCAGCGCCTTGGTCATTCTGCTGACACTGATGGCAACCCGGCGCTATGGCTTTGTCTGGGAAACCACCATCCTCAGTGCCGACACCTTTATTGCCGTAACCCAGGCGCTTGGCGCCCTGCCGGCTCTGCTCGGTTTCAGTGTTCCCACCGAGCAGATGATCCGTGCCAGCGGCGACGCCGCACTGAGTATCGAAAGCGCCCGCCAGGCCTGGGCAGCATGGCTGGTTGGCGTTCTGCTGGTTTATGGGATTTTGCCGCGCCTGCTGCTCGCACTGTTTTGCCTGTGGCGCTGGAAATCCGGGCAAACGGCGCTCCGCCTGGATTTGAACCTGCCCGGCTACGCACAGCTTCGCGAACGCTTGATGCCCACCAGCGAGCGTCTCGGCATCAGCGATGCGGCGCCTGAGCAACTGCATCGCGTGGAAAGCGGCGTCAGCGAACAACAAAGTGATGGTGCTCTATTGGTCGCCATCGAGCTGGACGACGACCGCCCGTGGCCACCGCAATTGCCGAAAAACGTGAGCAACGCTGGCATCCTCGACAGCCGCGAATCGCGACACAAACTCCTCGAACAATTGACCCGCTTTCCCCCGGCACGCTTGGCCATTGCGTGCGATCCACGGCGCTCGCCGGATCGCGGCAGCCTGGCCCTGATTGCCGAACTGGCCCGCAGCGCCAGCGCCACCCGCGTGTGGTTGTTGCAGGCGCCCCCCGGTGAAGCGCTGGACGCCGAACGTCTGGGCGACTGGCACGTGGCGCTGCAACAGCTTGAGCTGCCATTTGCCGATTGTGCACCGATGAACTGGCTGGAGACGGGTCATGACTAATCCCCTGAAACTCGCCGTGGTCGGCCACACCAACGTCGGCAAAACCTCACTGCTGCGCACCCTGACCCGCGACGTCGGCTTCGGTGAAGTGTCCCATCGTCCCAGCACCACGCGGCATGTCGAGGGTGCCCGTCTTTCGGTGGACGGCGAGCCGCTGCTCGATCTCTACGACACCCCCGGCCTGGAAGACGCCATCGCCCTGCTCGACTACCTCGAACGACTGGAGCGGCCTGGCGAACGCCTCGACGGCCCGGCGCGGCTGGCGCGTTTCCTGGATGGCAGCGAAGCCCGGCAACGCTTCGAACAGGAGGCCAAAGTGCTCCGCCAGTTGCTGGCGTCGGACGCCGGGCTCTACGTGATCGACGCCCGAGAGCCGGTGCTCGCCAAGTATCGCGACGAGCTGGAAGTGCTGGCCGGTTGCGGCAAGCCCTTGCTGCCGGTGCTGAATTTCGTCAGCAGCGCCAACCACCGCGAACCGGCATGGCGTGAAGCGCTGGCGCGGCTGGGCTTGCATGCCTTGGTGCGCTTCGACAGCGTCGCGCCGCCGGAGGATGGCGAGCGTCGACTCTATGAAAGTCTCGCCCTGCTGCTGGAAACTGCCCGGTCGCAGCTCGAACGACTGATCGCCGATCAGCAAGCCCAGCGTCTGGCTCGCCAACAAAGCGCAGAGCGATTGATTGCCGAATTATTGATCGATTGCGCAGCCTGCCGACGCAGTGTGGTCAGTGAAGCCGAGCAGGAACAACAGGCGATCAGCGAACTGCGCAAAGCCGTGCGCCAGCGTGAGCAGCGTTGCGTCGAGTCCCTGCTCAAGCTGTACGCCTTCCGCCCACAGGATGCCGCGGCCAGTGATTTGCCGCTGCTCGACGGTCGTTGGGGCGACGATTTGTTCAACCCGGAAACCCTGAAACAACTGGGCGTTCGGGTCGGTGGCGGTATCGCCGCAGGTGCCGCTGCCGGGGCCGGGGTCGATTTGCTGGTGGGCGGCATCACGCTAGGCGCGGCGGCATTAGCCGGAGCGATTGCCGGCGGCGCGCTGCAAACCGCCCGCAGTTATGGCAGCCGCTTGCTCGGCAAGATCAAGGGCCAGCGCGAACTGACGGTGGATGACAACGTGCTGCGCCTGTTGGCGTTGCGCCAGCGACAATTGCTGCAAGCGCTCAATGCCCGTGGGCACGCGGCGATGGACAGTATTCAGGTGGCCACGCCACAGGATAAAACCTGGCGCGAAGGCAAACTGCCCGAGGCCCTGAACAAGGCGCGGGCGCATCCGCAGTGGTCGTCGCTCAATGCGCATCCGAAGTTGAATCAGGCGGAGCGCCAAGAGCAGGTTGAGGTGTTGGCGCAGCAGCTTTGATACGGTTGATCAGCGCCAGTTGAACTTCAGATACGTGGCGCTTAGCACCGAGGCAAGCTGTTGGTCCACTGCATCCTGATCGCCATCGTTATCCATATCGTAATTGATCACCCAATCCAGCTTGCCGTCGTTATTGGTGTCGTAGGCAGAGGCCGTGTAAACGATGCTTTGATCTGACGGTTTGCCGACACCCTCATGAAAGTGCAGACGTACGGTGTCTGGCGAGTCGTCCTTGGCAAAGTCCTCTGTAAATATCTTGAGATAACGGTCCCAGGTATTTCCACGATTGAACCACTTGAGCCGCAGGAACGCGTCTGCAAACGATTTGAGTAACCGTTCGTCCTTGGTGTTTTCCTTACCGTCGTTGTTCACATCGCCAATCTGAAAATCAACTTTGCCATCGGCAGTGATATCCAGTGCATATGCCTTGTGAACGAGCAGATCTTCGGCACCGTTAGTCTCTTCGAAGAAATGCAGGAGCACGGTGTCAGCCCTGCCGTTCGCGCTTCGGTCCTGGGCAGTGACTTTCAAATAACGCATGTGGATAGCTCAAATCAATATAGGGTCGATCAAGCTATCCCGTCCCGCTGAAACGTTCTGCGCGAATAGTCTCTTCATCTTGTAGGGGGTTTCAGCAACACTTGTCGTTCAAGCCGCCTTGGGCAAAAGGCCTAAAGCCTTGCGCTTCAGAATATCGAGATCGAGAAGCGGCACGTTCATCTCCTTGGCCAACTCATCCCACTGTCGCATGCGCAAACTGACCGCGCACAGCGGATCCTTTTCAAAGATCTCAGCCTCTTCAGCCGTCATCTCCCCGCCCTGATATTCCAGGGTTCGGCGACTGGCTTCACTCAAGCGCTCGTAGTATCCCGCCTCCTTGAGCGTCAGGTAACGCTTGGCCTGCACGTGGTATTCGACCAGCCGAGCCATACGCTCGCTGAAGCCGGCACGGCGAAGAAAATCCGCGCCCAGACGCTCATGGCTGACAACGCCAAAGCCGCCCATGTTCTCCGCGCTTTCTCCACAGATATGCCCGATGTCATGAAAGAACGCTGCCAGCACCACTTCATCGTCGAAGCCTTCGGCCATGGCCAGTTCCGCCGCCTGGGACATGTGCTCGATCTGCGAAACCGGTTCACCGATGTAATCGCTGTCGCCAAAACGCTCGTACAGACTGAATACTTCGGCGACGACTTGTTCATTGCACCCCATCAGATTTCCCCCAACACAGCTGCGATGTTTCGTTCAGCCATCGCTGGCCCGACGCTCATGCCGACACCGGTGTGCATCAACGCCACGCTCAGGCCTTTTGCCGGGCGCAGGAACGAAAACGGTCCCGGCCCCCGTGAACCATAGACCCCCTGCCAGCGTTCGACCACTTGCACCTTGCAGCCCAGGGTCTGCTCAGCCAGCTCGATCATCCAGTCGTCGACCTGCTCGGCATTGAAGGGTGACGGATCGCTGCCGTAATGGTGCGAATCACCAATGATCAATTCGCCATAGGGTGTCGGGCTGATCAGCAGGTGGATACCGTTTTCGTGCAGGTGCGGCGCGTACTGCAGGATTTCTGCCTGTACCGCCGCAGCCTCCGGCAAGTCGGCGAAGGCGCCGTAGTGCACGCAGCTCAAACCGGTGAGCAACGCGTGTTGCAGGTTGAGGTGGATTTGCGGTCGGGCGCGGAGCATTTGCAGGCGGCAAATTTGCGGCTCGAGTTCAGCAATCTGTTCGGCCAGTAACGTCTGATAATCGTGGCCGGAGCAGACAATGATCTGCTCGGCACTGAAGCTGCCGGCGGTGCTGTGCAGGCGACCCGGCTCGATATCGCGCACCAGGGTAGAAAAGTGAAACTTGACCCCCAGGTCGCGGCGCAGGAAATCGATCAACGCCGGAATCGCTTCGCGGGAATACAACTGCTGATCGTCCATGCCATGCAACGCCGCGCGATGATGGCGGAACTGGCCGCCATACAAATCGCGCAATGCGGCACCGCGCAACAGGTCGACACGGTATCCGTGCTCCACCGCGCGGCCGTCGCAAAAGGCTTGCAGCAACTGTTCTTCCACCTCGGTGCGGGCGAACAGGTACGAGCCATTGCGCTTGAGTTGCAGGCCGGCGAGCTGGGCCCAATCACCCCAGATTCCGCGACTGGCGCGGGCCAGTTCCAGCATCGGCCCCGGCGGCTGGCCGGTGACCAGTGCCTGGCCGAAGTTGCGCACCGAAGCGCCGAGGGGCGTTGCGCTGCGCTCGAAAACCGTGACCTTGAGACCGCGCTTGGCGGCGGCATACGCGTGGGACAAACCCAGGATGCCGGCGCCGACGATCAGCATGTCGTTGTGTTGTGTCATGGGGTCTTGTCCTGAATTTGAAACCGCTTTCGCGAGCAAGCCCACTCCCACATTGGAATGCGTACTCCTGTGGGAGCGAGCCTGCTCGCGAAGAGGCCCTTTCAGCCGATAAAAATCTTACTTGGCCGCCACTTTCTCGGACTTGCCGTCATAGCGCTTGCGCCACTCGGTCAGGATCTCGTCGCGGTTCTTCGAGGCCCAGGCGAAGTCGTTCTTGATCAGGCGTTGTTCGTAGTCGGCCGGCAGTTCGGTCTGTGGCTTGGCGATGCCAGGCTGGGCGAGCACGGCGAAGTTTTCCTTGTAGAGCTCCATCGCCTCAGGGCTAGCCGAGAAGTCGGCCAGTTTCTTCGCCGCCTCTTCGTGGGCAGTGCCCTTGATCACCGCAGTCGCTTCGATCTCCCAACCCAGGCCTTCCTTCGGCAGGATGATGTCCAGCGGTGCGCCCTGGCGTTTCAGTTGAACAGCCGGGTACTCGAAGGAAATACCGATTGGGAATTCACCAGCAGCCGCCAGTTTGCAAGGCTTGGAACCGGAGTGAACGTACTGGCCGATGTTCTGGTGCAGGCCATCCATGTAGGCCCAGCCCTGCTTCTCGCCGAAGGTTTGCAGCCAGGCGCTGACGTCGAGGAAGCCGGTGCCGGACGATGCCGGGTTTGGCATGACGATCTTGCCTTTGTACTCAGGCTTGGTCAGGTCCTGCCAGCTCACGGGCTTGGTCAGGCCCTGCTTTTCGGCTTCGACGGTGTTGAAGCAAATGGTCGCGGCCCACACGTCCATGCCGACCCAGGCCGGTGGGTTGGCCGCGTCGCGGTAGTTGGCGCCGATCTTGCCCAGGTCTTTCGGCGCGTAGCTTTGCAGCATGCCTTGCTGATCGAGAATCGCCAGGCTCGAAGCGGCCAGGCCCCACACGGCGTCAGCCTGCGGACGGGCTTTTTCGGCCAGCAGTTTGGCGGTGATGATGCCGGTGGAATCACGCACCCATTTGATTTCGACGTCCGGGTTGGCCTTTTCGAACGCTTGCTTGTAGGTCTTCAGTTGTTCGGCTTCGAGAGCGGTGTACACCGTCAACTCGGTTTTCGCCGCAAAGGCGTTCAGGCTGAAAGCGGTGAGGACAGCAGCGGCCAGGGCCATAGGCTTGAACATGATCTTTTCCTGTTTTTGAGTTGAGGGGTTGTGCAGATTCAATGACCGGGTGTGGTCTGCCGCCAGGCCTGGGAGCGGCGCAGCAAACCGCGCGAGGCCCAGGCCAGCAGCAGGGACACGCCCGCCGAGGTAATCAGGATCAGGGTCGACATCGCCGCTGCACCGCCGACGTTGCCGGCGTCATCCATGTTCAGCACCGCCACTGCCGCGAGGATGGTGTCGGGGCTGTAGAGGAAGATCGCCGCCGAGACGGTGGTCATGGCCGAGACGAACAGGTAGCGCACGATGTCCAGTAGCGCCGGCAGGCAGATCGGCACGGTGACGCGCAGGTAGTGGCGGTACAGCGGCGCCTTGAGCGACAGCGCGGCGGCTTCAAACTCGGCATCGAGTTGACGCAGCGCGGTGGTGGCGGTCATTTGTGCGGTGGTCAAATAGTGAGCAATGGTGCAAACAATCAACAGTGTCATGGTCCCGTAGAGCACATGCAGCGGGTTGCCGGTGAGGTTGAAGAAGAAGACGTAGCCCAACCCAAGCACCAGGCCTGGCACCGCCATCGGCACGAAACTGAGCATGCGCAGGGTCAAGTTCAGGCCGCGCTGACCCTTGGTTTTTTCCATCAGGTAGGCGCCGGTGAAGATCAGCAGGCTGCCGATCAACGCCGTGCCCAAGGCCATCTTCAGGCTGTTGCCGTAGGCCAGCCAGCCACCGCCGGCGGTTTCGTTGAACTGATAATGGTTGAGCGACAGCGACAGGTTGTACGGCCAGAACTTCACCAGGGACGAGAACACCGCCATGCCGAACACCAGCAGCAACGTGGCGCAGATCAGCAGGACGATAGCCAGGTAGCAGCTGTCGCGCAGCTTCGACGGCGCGGGTTTGAACACCTGGGCACGACCGCTCATGGAATCACCGTGACGCCGACGCAACCAGGCATCGACCCCGAAGCTGAACAGCGCCGGTAGCAGCAACACCATGCCGATCAACGCGCCACGACCGAACTGTTGCTGGCCGACCACCGCCTTGTAGGCCTCCAGCGCCAACACTTGATAGTCGCCACCGACAACCACTGGTACGCCGAAGTCAGTGATGGTCAGGGTGAACACCAGACAGAATGCGGCGAACACGGCCTGACGGGTCGCCGGCCAGCTGATGCTGCGGAAGGCTTTTGCAGGACTCGCGCCCATGCTGGAGGCGGCATCGAACAGTCGCGCATCGGCCAGGGACAGGGCCGACAGAAGAATCATCAAGGCGTGCGGGAAGGTGTAGATGACTTCACCAAGCACAATGCCCCAGAAGCCGTAGATGTTGTCCGAGAGCAGGCCACGCAGCATGCCCTGGTTGCCGAACAGATAAACCAGCGCGATGCCGGGCAACATCGACGGCGCCATCAATGGCAGCAGGGAAATGCCACGCCAAATGCCTTTGGCGGGAATCAAGGTTCGTTGCAGCGCGTAGGCAAACAGGTAGGCCAGCGGTACGACAATGGCCGCGACACTGAGGGAAACCTTGAGGCTGTTACCGAGCAACCAGTGGAAGTTCTCGCTGCTCACCAGCTCTTTCGCTGCGACCCAGCCACCGCCCTGCCCGGCCTCGGCGCTGAAACCGCGCCAGAAGATCGCCAGCAACGGCATCAATACGGCAACGCCCAACAACACCAGCATGAGGACTTTGCCGCCGACCACGAACAACCGGTCACCGATCTCGGCGCGGGTGGTCTGCCGAACCTGCTTGTGCGGCAGCGGCAGCGCGATGTTCGCGCTCATCAGGCAAACACCTGCAGACTACGCGGCGGCAAGGCGACCATGATCTGCTGGGCACCAAGGCGCGGCATGGCTTCTGGCGCCAACTCCGCCAACAGCGGGTGCCCCGGCAACTGATCGAGCTCGAAGCTCATGCGGCAGCGATTGCCGAGGAAGGTGATTTCACGAACCTTGGCCGGGAACAGGTTTTCCTCGTGCACCAGCGGGTTGACGTTGATCGCTTCCGGACGGCAGAACAAACGGCCCGACGCGGACTTGGCGCTGCCTTCGGCCAGACGCATGTTCATCCCGCCGACCTGGGCGTGGCTGTCGCTGTTGCGCTGGAAGGGTAGCCAGTTACCCTGGCCGACGAACTCCGCTACGAATGGCGTGGCCGGGCGGTTATAGATTTCCTGCGGCGTGGCGTACTGCTCGACCTTGCCGTTGTTCATCACGGCGATACGGTCGGCCATCAGCATGGCCTCGTCCTGATTGTGGGTGACCATCAGGGTGGTGATGCCAAGGTTGCGTTGCAGTTGGCGCAACTCGGTGCACAGATGCTCACGGACGCGGGCATCGAGGGCCGACATCGGTTCGTCCAGCAGCAACAGCGAAGGTGCCGGGGCCAGGGCGCGAGCCAGTGCAACCCGCTGCTGCTGGCCGCCGGACAACTGGCCGGGATACTTTTTCTCGCTGCCGCCCAGGCCGACCAGTTCCAGCATCTGGCCGACTCGACGGCGCACTTCGTCACGACCGCTGCCGGCGAGGCCGTAGGCAATGTTCGCTTCGACGGTGAGATTGGGAAACAACGCGTAGGACTGGAACAGAATGCCGTAGTCCCGCGCCTGGGGCGCCAGGTGGGAAACGTCGCGATCGCCCAGGTACAACTCGCCGCTGTCCTGCTTCTCCAGACCGGCGATGCAGCGCAGCAAGGTGGTCTTGCCACAGCCCGACGGCCCCAGCAGACACACCAGCTCACCGGCCGCCACATCGAGGGACACTTTGTCCAGCGCGGTGAAGGCGCCAAAACGCTTCTGTACACCGCGCACTTTCATCGGTGCGCCGGGGTTGGTCAGGGCAGTTGCGATCGAGTTGTTCATGGACGGACCTCATCGAGCAGATGGGGGCCATCCTAGAGTTGTAATGAGTCCGTCATGTGGCAGTAAGGCAAAAACTGCCGATAGTGGTATTCGAGGATTTTGGTTCAAGTCTTGTGTTGCCTGAACTGGCCTCATCGCGAGCAAGCTCGCTCACACAGTGGGTTTGAGGTGAAACACAGATTGTGTGAACACCAAAAATCCCTGTGGGAGCGAGCTTGCTCGCGATGAGGTCGGTACAGGCACCACAGAATTCAGGCCGGGGACATTTCCTGCGCCAACCCAAGAAACGCCGCCGGCAGCCGCGCGTTTTTGCGCTCCTTGAGGCAGTACAGGTATTCGGGAATCTGCGGCGCATTCTCGATGGTCAGCACCCGCAGTTGCGGATCATGGGGCACTTCCTGACGGGCAATGATGCTGATGCCTATGTTGCGCAGCACCGCTTCGCGGATCGATTCGCGACTGCCGATCTCCAGTAGCGGGCCGAAACACACCCCGGCACTGGTCAGTAACTCTTCGGTCAAACGACGGGTGGTCGAGCCCGGCTCACGCATCAGCAAGGTATGTCCGGCCAGCGCGCTGAGCGGTACGTGATCGTGAACCGCCAGCGGATGATTGCGATGCACCGCCAGCACCAACGGATCGCTGCCGAGCACCCGGCGAATCAGTCGTGCGTCATCGAGCAACTGCGACGAGGCCGCGACATCGACACGGTAATCCTCCAATGCTTCGAGCACTTGCTGGGAGTTGCCGATTTCCACCGACACCTCCACCTGCGGCAGGCGCTCGCGGAACGTTTTCACCAGGTCGAGGATGTAATACGGCGCCGTGGCGGCAATACGCAACGTACCCTGGACCTGGCCGCAGTTACGCAGGAAAAACTCGATGTCGGCTTCCTGTTGCATCAGCACCTTGACCATAGGCAGCAGCCGCGCGCCCTCCTCACTGACGCTGAGACGCCGGCCGCCGCGATAGAACAGCTCGACCGAGTACTGACTTTCGAGGTTGCGGATCTGCGTCGTCACCGTCGGTTGGCTCAGGCCGAGCTTTTTGGCAGCCTGGGTAATGCTGCCCAGGCGGGCCACCATGTAAAACGCCTTCAGCTCGGCACTCAGCACAACCGTCCCTCATCCTTTACTTGCGCAGCAGGCGCAAACCGTTGAACACCACCAGCAAACTCACGCCCATATCGGCGAACACTGCCATCCACATGGTAGCGATCCCGGCAAAGGTTACCCCAAGAAAGATCGCCTTGATGACCAAAGCCAGGGCGATGTTCTGTTTGAGGATGCTCGAAGTCTGCCGGGACAGGCGAATGAATGCCGGAACTTTGCGCAGATCGTCGTCCATCAGGGCGACATCGGCGGTTTCGATCGCGGTATCGGTGCCCGCAGCGGCCATGGCGAAGCCGATTTCGGAACGCGCCAGTGCAGGTGCATCATTGATGCCGTCGCCGACCATGCCGACCCGATGCCCTTGAGCATAGAGAGTTTCGATAGCCTGCAATTTGTCCCCCGGTAACAGGTCGCCCTTGGCCTCGTCGATGCCGACTTGTGCTGCAATGGCCTGCGCGGTGTGGACGTTATCGCCCGTGAGCATCAGGGTTTTGATACCCAGGTCATGCAGTTGCCGGATCGCTTCGCGGCTGGACTCTTTTACCGTGTCCGCCACGGCAAACAGCGCCAACGGGCCGGACGAATCAAGCAGCAGCACCACCGACTTGCCCTGCTTTTCCAGGGCAAACAGTTTTTCTTCCAGCGCTGGCGAACACAGGCCCAGATCCTCCACAAGACGATGATTGCCCAGATGGTAGAGCTGGCCGTTGATCTCGCCGCGCACCCCGCGCCCGCCCAGCGCTTCGAAGTTATCCACAATCAGCGTCGCGGTCTGGTTATCCACAGCCGCCTTGGTGATGGCCAGGGAAACCGGGTGATCCGAGCGCCCGGCCAGCGCGGCGGCAATGGCGGGCGCCGAGTCGTCGGCGGTCGGGTCCAGCGACAGGTAATCGGTCTGCACCGGTTTGCCGTGGGTGATGGTGCCGGTCTTGTCCAGGGCCAGGTAGTCGAGCTTGTAACCTCCCTCCAGATAAACGCCGCCCTTGACCAATATGCCTTTACGCGCCGCCGCCGCGAGGCCGCTGACGATGGTCACCGGCGTGGAGATCACCAGCGCACATGGGCAGGCCACCACCAGCAGCACCAGAGCCCGGTAGATCCAGTCGAACCACAACTCGCCCATGAACAATGGCGGGATCACCGCCACGGCCAGGGCCAGGACGAACACTGCCGGGGTGTAGATTTTCGAGAAACTGTCGACGAAACGCTGGGTCGGCGCCCGCGCGCCCTGGGCCTGCTCGACGGCGTGGATGATGCGGGCCAGGGTCGAGTTATCCGCCGCGGCGGTCACCTCGTACTCCAGGGACCCGGCCTGATTGATGGTGCCGGCGAAGACTTTGTCGCCGACGGTTTTTTCCACCGGCAGGCTTTCACCGGTAATTGGCGCCTGATCGATGGTCGAGCGACCGGACAGCACTTCGCCATCCAGGCCGATACGCTCGCCGGGGCGCACCCGCACCCGCGCGCCGAGCCCAATGTTTTTGACATCCTGCTCAAGCCAGCTCCCGTCAGCCTGCAACACCGTTGCCGTGTCCGGCGTCATCTGCATCAAACCGCTGATGGCATTGCGCGCGCGGTCAAGGGACCTGGCCTCGATCAACTCGGCCACGGTGAACAGGAACATCACCATCGCCGCTTCCGGCCACTGGCCGATCAGCACCGCGCCGGTCACGGCAATGCTCATCAGCGCGTTGATGTTCAGATTGCGGTTTTTAAGGGCGATCCAGCCTTTTTTGTAAGTACCGAGGCCACCACTGAGAATCGAGACCAGCGCGATAACCGCCACCACCCAGTTCGGCGCGAAACCGGTGAAGTGGATAACTTCTGCCAGCAATGCACCAACACCGGACAGTGCCAGAGGCCACCACGGCTTTTTCCGGGGCGCGGGCGCCGGGGTTTCATCACCCTGGTCCATCGGCTCGGCCTGCATACCCAAGGATTTGATGGCCTCGACGATCGGCTCGATACCGGGCAAATCGTGGGTTACGCCGAGCACCCGATTAATCAGATTGAACTCAAGCTGCTGCACGCCGGTCAGTTTGCTTAGCTTGTTCTGAATCAGCGTCTGTTCAGTTGGACAGTCCATTGCCTCGATGCGGAAACTGCTCAGTCGGGCTCCGGGCGTCGGCGATTCGCTCAGTTTTACCAGCGCAGGCGCTGCCGCTTTAGATGAGCAGCAGGCGTCGCCGTGACCGCCGTGGCCATGTTTTTGCACGGGCTTGAGCTTGTGGCTGTGCTCGTGCTCAGCCCCGGGTTTGTGGGAGTGCAGGGAATCGCTCATTGGTTGCGTCCATAAGAGTGCCTGTTGCCAAGTAAAGACCCTGTAGCCACTATAGGGTCAAGCACCCTTTCTGGAGTTTTGGAGATTGGCGTCATGAAAATTGGAGAGTTGGCGAAACTCACGGACTGCGCCGTGGAAACGATCCGCTACTACGAGCGCGAGAACCTTCTGCCGGAACCGGCCCGCAGTGATGGCAATTATCGCGTCTATACCCAGGCCCACGCCGAGCGCCTGACCTTCATCCGCAACTGTCGCACCCTCGACATGACGCTCGAAGAAATCCGCAGCCTGCTGGCGTTTCGCGACAGTCCGCAGGATCAGTGCGAAAGCGTCAACGCGCTGATTGACGAACACATCCACCATGTAAAGGCGCGGATCGACGGCTTGCTGGCCTTGCAGACGCAACTGCTCGACCTGCGCCAACGCTGCGGCGAAGGGCCAAGTATCGATCAATGCGGGATTTTGCAGCGGCTGGAAGTGAGCGGCGGGGTGGTGGCGACGGAGGTGGAGCATTCCCATGTGGGCCGTAGTCACGGCCACTGAAAACAACACCTCCCCCCTGTAGGAGCGAGCTTGCTCGCGATGGTCGTGAACGATGACGCGTATTGCCTGAAAAAACGCGTCGTCCTTGAGTCCATCGCGAGCTAGCTCGCTCCTACAGGGGGATGGCGTGAAGCGTCAGACCGCCATCGGCGCGGTCATCGGCGCGTGGTGTTCGTAGCCTTCCAGCGAAAAATCGCCCGGTTCCACCAGCTCCAGCCATTCCGGCTGATAAACACCCGTCTTGGCAAACTCCGGCACACGGTCGGAAATCACCAGTTTCGGCATCGGGAACGGCTCGCGCTTGAGCTGTTCGTTGAGCATGTCCAGGTGGTTTTCGTAGACGTGGGCATCACCGATGAAATAGGTGAACCAGCGCGGCGTGTAGCCGGTCAGGCGACCGATCAGGCTCAGCAGCGCAGCGCCTTCGGTGAGGTTGAACGGCGTGCCCAGGCCCAGGTCGTTGGAGCGGATGTAGAGGGTCAAAGAGATCTCTTTGGTCTCGACATTCGGGTGGAACTGATACAGCAAGTGGCACGGCGGCAGGGCCATTTCATCGAGCTGAGCGCAGTTCCAGCCGTGGAACAGGATGCGGCGGCTGCCCGGGTCCTTGATGATGGTATCGACGCACTGGCGAACCTGGTCGATGGCCTTGTACAGCACCACGTAGGCCTGACCGTCTTCCTCGCCTTCGGCAATCTGGCGATAACCCTGGCTCAGGGTCTGCTCGATGGCAGCCGGGTTGCTGACCGGGATCTGTTTGTACGCCGGCCATTTGCGCCATTGCACGCCGTAGATTTCGCCGAGGTCGTCTTCGCCCTGGCGGAACGGGTTGGCCAGCCACTGGGCGTTTTCGTTGGCGTTCTGGTCCCAGACCTTGCAGCCCAGGGCGCGGAATTCGGCAGCGTTATTTACGCCACGCAGGAATCCGCACATTTCGCCGATGGCGGATTTGAAGGCCATCTTGCGCGTGGTGATCGCCGGGAAACCTTCCTTCAGGTCATAACGCAGCATCGCACCGGGAAAACTGATGGTGTTCACGCCGGTACGGTTGGCCTGTTTGGTGCCGTTCTTGATGACGTGGGCGACCAGTTCGAGATATTGCTTCATGAATTACCTGTGTCCTTGAACCCGCAACCATCGCTGCGGGGTTCGAATTTTATACGGCCGCCGCTGGAGTCGCCGGGGCGCGGTGAT
This sequence comes from Pseudomonas sp. GW822-FHT01E03, assembly GCF_058802985.1. Classification (NCBI taxonomy): domain Bacteria; kingdom Pseudomonadati; phylum Pseudomonadota; class Gammaproteobacteria; order Pseudomonadales; family Pseudomonadaceae; genus Pseudomonas; species Pseudomonas sp. GW822-FHT01E03. Next base: position 420,900 of record NZ_JBXAOQ010000002.1, on the reverse strand, counting down.
ACGCCAGCCAGATCAGGAACAGCCCGCCGACGATCATCGGCACGCACAGCACCTGGCCCATGGTCAGCCAGTTCCAGGCCAGATAGCCCAACTGGGCGTCCGGTACGCGGACGAACTCGACGATGAAACGGAAGATGCCATAGAACAGCGCGAACATCCCCGATACCGCCATGGTCGGCCGCGGCTTGCGCGAGAACAGCCACAGGATCAGGAACAGTGCCACGCCTTCGAGGGCGAACTGGTACAGCTGCGACGGATGACGCGCCAGTTGCGCCGGATCGGTCGGAAAGACCATCGCCCACGGCACGTCGGTTGCCTTGCCCCACAACTCGGCGTTGATGAAGTTGCCGATACGCCCGGCGCCCAGGCCAATCGGCACCATCGGCGCAACGAAATCCATCAACTGGAAGAACGACTTGTTGTTCTTCTTGCCGAACCACAATGCCGCCAGCATCACGCCGATGAAACCGCCGTGGAACGACATACCGCCCTTCCACACTTCGAAGATCAGCGTCGGGTTGGCCAGATAGGCGCCCAGATCGTAGAACAGCACATAACCCAAGCGCCCGCCGACAATCACCCCCATCGACATCCAGAACACCATGTCGGAGAGTTTTTCCTTGGTCCAGGTCGGGTCGAAGCAGTTCAACCGGCGGGAGGCCAGCAGCCAGGCGCCGCCGATGCCGATCAGGTACATCAGACCGTACCAGTGGATTTTCAGCGGACCGATGGCCAGGGCCACCGGGTCGATCTGCGGGTAAGGCAGCATTGCGACTCCTCGTTAGAGTTCAAATCTTAAAAATTCCCGGGCGACGCTGCCACCTCAGGATTAAGCCAGGATTGCGCTGCCCGTCAGAGCAGATGCTTCAGACTAGAAAGTTCAGGCCAACGCAGAACAGCAAAGCGGCAAACAGCCGTTTCAGCAACCTCGGCGACAACCTGTGGGCCAATCGCGCGCCCAAGCGGGCGAACACCATGCTGGTCAGGGCAACGCCCAGCAACGCCGGCAAATAAATGAAACCGAGACTATGGGCCGGGAGCAACGGATCGTGCCAGCCCAGAATCATGAAACTTAATGCACTGGCCAGGGCAATCGGCAGACCGCAGGCCGATGAAGTGGCCACGGCTTGCTGCATCGGCACACTGCGCCAGGTCAGGAATGGCACGGTCAACGAACCGCCGCCAATGCCGAAAATCGCCGAAGCCCAGCCAATCACGCTGCCGGCCATGGTCAGACCGAGTTTGCCCGGCACGGTTCGGCTGGCCTTGGGTTTGACCTCAAGCGCCAGCTGAGCGGCGATCACCAGGGCGAAAACACCAATGAGCTTCTGCAGGTTGGGGCCGGAAATCGCTTCGGCCGTCAGCGCGCCAAACCCGGCACCGACCAGAATGCCGACGGTCATCCACATGAAGATCGGCCAACGCACGGCGCCACGGCGATGATGCTCGCGTACCGCGTTGACCGAGGTAAAGATGATCGTCGCCAGGGAGGTACCCACCGCCAGGTGCGTGAGGATCGACGGATCGAACCCTTGGGCCTTGAAGCTGAACACCAGCACCGGGACGATGATGATCCCGCCGCCCACGCCAAACAGCCCGGCGAGTACACCTGCACAGGCGCCGAGCGCCAGATAGAGCAGAAATTCCATGTCGTCCCGCCCGCATCCCCAAAACCGGAGCGGCATGGTAACGGATGCATGGCCTCAAGCTCCACTGCGCAAGGCGATGGATCGATGAGCGATGTCTGCGTAGAGTGAGCAAAAAACACACAAGGACAGCCTGATGTGCCTGATTGTTTTTGCCTGGCGACCGGGTCATGCCCAGCCGCTGGTCGTGGCGGCCAATCGCGATGAATTCTACGCCCGCCCCAGCCTGCCCCTGGCGCCATGGCCCGAAGCGCCGCATGTGCATGCCGGGCGCGACCTCGAGGCCGGTGGCACCTGGCTCGGTGTCGGTGCCAACGGACGATTTGCGGCACTGACCAACATCCGCGATCCCCATCGACCGCCGGGACGCAAGTCTCGTGGGGAGCTGGTCGCGCGATTCCTTGAGGGCGATTGCTCGATTGATGACTATTTGGCCGACGTTGTCAGACGTTCGCCTGAATATGGCGGTTTCAATCTACTGGTTGGCAACAGGAACGAGCTCTGGCACTTCAACGCCCGGGAATCGGAAGCCGTAATGCTGCAACCGGGAGTCTACGGCGTGTCGAACGCCGGGCTGGATACGCCGTGGCCGAAGCTGCTCAAGGCCAAGGCTGCATTGAGCGAGGTGCTGGATGATCCGCAGCCTCAGGCGCTGCTGGCGTTATTGAGCGATGCGCAGACCGCGCCGTTTGCCGAGTTGCCGGATACCGGAGTGGGGCTGGTCACCGAAACGTTGTTGTCGAGCGTGTTCATTGCCAGCCAGAGTTATGGAACGCGGGCGAGTACGGCGTTGATTGTGCAGGCGGATGGGGCGCTGCATATGGTCGAAAGGAGTTTCGGGCCGTATGGCGGGCATCTTGGGGAAGTGGAGATCAGGCTCTAGTCTTGTGTTGCCGGCACAGGCCTCATCGCGAGCAAGCTCGTTCCCACAGGGGATTTGCGGCGTTCACAGATCCAGTGTGGGAGCGAGCTTGCTCGCGATAGGGGCATCAGCGTTTTAGAGGGGCTTGATTGCTGCCGGATTGATCATCCGCGCCAACCCGAGGTTCTTCAGCGCCAGCTGCAACGAGCTGTGAATCACTTGCGGGTTATCGATGGTCATTAGCTCCGCCAGCAATTCCCTGGCCTTGCTCAGGTTGATCTGGCGCAGCATCCACTTCACTTTCGGCAAGTTGGTGGCGTTCATCGACAGGCTGTCGAACCCCATCGCCATCAACAGCACCGCCGCCGCCGGATCACCGGCCATTTCACCGCAGATACTCACTGGCTTGCCTTCGGCGTGGGCATCACGCACCACGTTCTGCAGCGCCTGAAGCACTGCGGGGTGCAGGTAATCGTAAAGGTCGGCCACCCGCGGGTTGTTGCGGTCCACGGCCAGCAGGTACTGGGTCAGGTCGTTGGAACCGACCGACAGGAAATCCACTTGCCGCGCCAGTTCTTTGGTCTGGTACACCGCCGCCGGAATCTCGATCATCACGCCAATCGGCGGCATCGGCACGTCGCAGCCTTCGTCGCGTACTTCGCCCCAGGCGCGGTGGATCAGGTGCAGCGCTTCTTCCAATTCATGGGTGCCGGAGATCATCGGCAGCAGAATCCGCAAGTTGTTCAGGCCTTCGCTGGCCTTGAGCATGGCACGGGTCTGCACCAGGAAGATTTCCGGGTGGTCGAGGGTGACGCGAATGCCGCGCCAGCCGAGGAACGGGTTATCTTCCTTGATCGGGAAGTACGACAGTGACTTGTCGCCGCCGATGTCCAGGGTACGCATGGTGACGGGTTGCGGGTGAAACGCAGACAGTTGCTCGCGGTAGATCGCCAGTTGTTCCTTTTCGCTCGGGAAACGCTGGTTGATCATGAACGGCACTTCGGTGCGGTACAGGCCCACGCCTTCGGCACCACGCTTCTGCGCACGCGCCACATCCGCCAGCAGGCCGGTGTTGACCCACAGCGGCATGCGGTGGCCATCGACCGTCACGCACGGCAGATCGCGCAGCGCATCCAGCCCCAGGGCCAGTTGTTTCTCTTCCTCGACCACCTCGGCGAACTGCTTGCGCAGCACTTCACTCGGGTTGGTGTAGACCTCGCCGTGGTAGCCGTCGACGATCATCTGGATGCCGTCGACCTTGGAGTACGGCAGGTCGACCAGGCCCATCACGGTCGGGATGCCCATGGCGCGGGCCAGGATCGCGACGTGGGAGTTACCGGAACCGAGTACCGACACCAGGCCGGCCAGCTTGCCTTCCGGCACCTCGCCGAGCATCGCCGGCGTCAGTTCTTCGCTGACCAGAATGGTGTTGTCGGGGTAGACCAGGGTTTGCTGGCGCTCTTCCTGCAAATAAGCCAGCAAGCGACGGCCGAGATCCTTGACGTCGGATGCACGCTCGCGCAGGTAAGCGTCGTCCATCAATTCGAAACGGTTGACGTGATCGGTGACCACCTGGCGCAACGCGCCCTGGGCCCACTGGCCGGTCTTGATCACGGTGGTCACTTCGCTGCCCAGCGCAGCATCGTCGAGCATCATCAGGTAGACGTCGAACAAGGCCCGCTCTTCCGGGCGCAACTGCGTGGCAAGCTTGGCGGACAAGGTGCGCATGTCGGCGCGCACGCCCTCGATGGCGGTCTTGAACAGCCCCAGTTCAGCGTCGATGTCGGTGATGGTCTTGTCCGGCACCACGTCCAGGTCAGCGGGCGGCAGCATGACCACCGCAGTACCGACCGCGGCACCCGGCGAGCCCGGCACACCGACGAACTTGGCTTCCTGGATGCCCTTGCCCTGACGACCCAGGCCACGGATGGAGCCTGTGGCCTCGGCATGGGCGATAACGCCGGCCAACTGCGCGCTCATGGTCACGAGGAAGGCTTCTTCCCCTTCATCGAACTGGCGACGCTCTTTTTGCTGGATGACCAACACGCCGACGACGCGACGGTGGTGGATGATCGGCGCCCCGAGGAACGAAGCGAAACGCTCTTCACCGGTTTCGGCGAAGTAGCGATAGCGCGGGTGGTCCGCGGCGTTTTCGAGGTTCAGGGGTTCTTCACGCGTGCCGACCAGACCCACCAGACCTTCGTTGGGGGCCATGCTGACCTTGCCGATCGAGCGCTTGTTCAAGCCCTCGGTGGCCATCAGTACGAACCGGTTGGTCTCCGGATCAAGCAGGTAGACCGAGCAGACCTGGCTGCCCATGGCCTCTTTGACGCGCAACACAATAATCCCCAACGCCGCCTTGAGATCCTTGGCGGAGTTAACTTCCTGGACGATCTTGCGCAGCGTATTGAGCATGGCTCGGGGTCGAACTCCGTCGTCAGTCGCGCGCTAAAAGGCGCGGGGCAAGCTCTTTGAGAGCGCGTCGATACACCTCGCGCTTGAATGTCACCACCTGGCCCAACGGATACCAATAGCTGACCCAGCGCCAGCCATCGAATTCCGGTTTACCGGTCAAATCCATCCGCACCCGCTGCTCGTTGGAGACCAGGCGCAGGAGAAACCATTTCTGTTTCTGGCCGATGCACAGCGGTTGGCTGTGGGTACGTACCAGACGTTGCGGCAAACGATAGCGCAACCAGCCCCGGGTGCAGGCGAGAATTTCAACATCTTCGCGCTCAAGGCCCACTTCTTCGTTCAGCTCGCGGTACAAGGCGTCTTCTGGCGTCTCTTCGGGGTTGATTCCCCCCTGCGGAAACTGCCAGGCATCTTGATTGATTCGGCGAGCCCATAGCACCTGGCCGGCGTCATTCGTCAGAATGATCCCGACATTGGGGCGAAAACCATCGGGGTCGATCACGGCAACAACCTCGCAAACGCATGTCGCCGCATTGTTCCACAAAGGTTGTGAAGGCGGCAACGAAGGTTCCTACCTTATGTGCACTCTTGTGAAAAGACCGTATTCTTGTCGCCTTTTTACTGACTTTTCAGCGGGTAACTGCAATGCGCCTGGCTTTATTCGATTTGGACAACACCCTTCTGGGCGGTGACAGCGATCACGCCTGGGGCGATTACCTGTGCGAACGCGGCTTTCTCGACGCCGTCGCCTACAAGACTCGCAACGATGCGTTCTACCAGGATTACCTGGCCGGCAAACTGGATAACGCTGCTTACCTGAACTTCTGCCTGGAGGTACTCGGCCGCACCGAAATGGCCACGCTGGATCAGTGGCACAGCGATTACATGCGCGACTGCATCGAACCGATCGTACTGCCCAAGGGACTTGAACTACTGAAGAAGCACCGCGATGCCGGCGACAAACTGGTGATCATCACGGCGACCAACCGCTTCGTCACAGGCCCCATTGCCGAGCGTCTGGGCGTCGACACCCTGATCGCCACAGAATGCGAAATGGTCGATGGCCGCTACACCGGGCGCAGCACCGACGTGCCGTGCTTCCGCGAGGGCAAGGTTACGCGCTTGAATCGCTGGCTGGAGGAAACCGGGTTTACGCTGGAAGACAGCTCCTTCTATAGCGATTCGATGAATGATTTTCCGTTGCTGGAGCAGGTGACCCATCCGGTGGCGGTCGATCCGGATCCGAACCTGCGGGCCGAGGCCGAGAAGCGTGGCTGGCCGGTGATCAGCCTGCGCGGCTGATATCGCCTTACTGTAGGAGCGAGCTTGCTCGCGATGGTCGTTAACGATAACGCGGGGCACCTGATGCCCCGCGGCGATCTTGAGTTTTTCGCGAGCAATCGAGCGTCGACCGGCTGCTCCTACACAGGCTTCGCGCCCATCAACCCGGCAATGGCGACAAAGCAGACAAAGCTGAACAACGCCAAGGCAAAGGTGAATTTCCCCACGCCACCCGGTGTCTTGCGCAGTTTGTTGAGCCGCACCAGCAGCCAGAACCACGCCAGCGCCGCCACGGTGTACAGCACGCTGGAGGCCAGCAACCAGGTCTGCCCCAGCGGCCAGCCCACCAGGTGCACCATCCACCAGCCGGTAAACGGCATGCTCAGCAGCGCCAGGCCCATCAGCAGCCAGACAAACACCCTTGGCCGCTGCAAGGTGCGACTACCCGCCGTCGCGTCACCCTTGCGCCGCGCCAGCAAAACCCAGACTCCCAGCCCCAGCGCACAAGCCAGCAGTACAACTGTTGCCACCATGTGCGCCGCTTTCAGAGCAGTTAACGTTTCCATCGTCAGATTTCCTTATTGCCTTGCCCGTCAGCGTAGCCGTTCAGCCAAGAAACAGCTGATAGGCCGGGTTGTCGCTTTCGTCCCAGTACGGGTAACCGATTTCTTCCAGCGCCGCCGGCACCAGGTGGCGCTCGTCGTGGGGCACCTGCAGGCCCGCGACGACCCGACCATCCGCCGCGCCATGGTTGCGGTAGTGGAACATTGAGATGTTCCAACGCCCGCCCAGCTTGTTGAGGAAGTTGAACAGCGCGCCCGGACGCTCCGGGAATTCGAAACGCAGAATCACTTCGTCGACCACATGCGCCGCACGCCCGCCGACCATGTGGCGGATGTGCAGCTTGGCCAGTTCGTTGTCGGTCAGGTCCAGCACCGGGAAACCCTGCTCGCTCAGGCTGGCGATCAGCGCGCTGCGCGGGTCGTTTTCCGGGTGGGTCTGCACGCCGACAAAGATGTGCGCTTCGCTGCCGGTGTTGTAGCGGTAGTTGAATTCGGTGATCTGGCGCTTGCCTATGGCCTCGCAGAACGCCTTGAAGCTGCCCGGTTTCTCGGGAATGGTCACGGCGATGATCGCTTCGCGGCCCTCGCCCAGCTCCGCACGCTCGGCGACGTGGCGCAGGCGATCGAAGTTGACGTTGGCCCCGGAATCGATGGCCACGAAGGTCTGGCCGCTGACGCCGCGCTGCTCGACATACTTCTTGATCCCGGCCACGCCCAAGGCGCCGGCAGGTTCGGTGATCGAGCGGGTATCGTCGTAGATATCCTTGATGGCGGCACAGATTTCATCGGTGCTGACGGTGATCACTTCGTCGACATGGTCTTTGCAGATGTCAAAGGTGTGCTGACCGATCTGGGCCACCGCAACACCGTCGGCGAAGAGGCCTACGGTCGGCAGTACCACGCGCTCGCCGGCCGCCATGGCCGCTTGCAGGCAATTGGAGTCATCCGGTTCGACGCCGATGATCTTGATGTCCGGGCGCAGGTACTTCACGTACGCCGCGATGCCGGCGATCAGGCCGCCGCCACCCACCGGGACGAAAATCGCATCCAATGGCTGCGGGTGCTGGCGCAGAATCTCCATCGCCACGGTGCCCTGCCCGGCAATGGTGTGGGGATCGTCGTACGGGTGAATGTAGACGTAGCCTTTTTCGTCGACCAGTTTCAGCGAGTAGGCCAGGGCTTCCGGGAACGAGTCGCCGTGCAGCACCACTTTGCCGCCACGGGAGCGCACGCCTTCGACCTTGATCTCCGGGGTGGTCTTGGGCATGACGATGGTCGCTTTCACGCCCAACACCTTCGCCGCCAGGGCCAGGCCTTGTGCATGGTTGCCCGCCGACGCGGTGACCACGCCGCGAGCGCGTTCTTCGTCGCTCAACTGGGTCAACTTGTTGTAGGCGCCGCGAATCTTGAACGAGAACACCGGCTGCAAGTCTTCGCGCTTGAGCCAAATGCTGTTGCCCAGCCGCTCGGAGAGCTGGCGGGCAGACTGCAACGGAGTTTCTACGGCAACGTCATAAACGCGCGAGGTGAGGATCTTTTTGACGTACTGTTCAAGCATCGGAAAGCATCACTGAGCGGGTTGGGCAGGACCAAGGAGTCTAACCCGGCTTTCAGGCGTGCGACCACCCTGTAGGAGCGAGCCTGCTCGCGAAAAACTCGAGGGCGCCGCTGGCTGTCCGGTTTTACGCGTTATCGTTCACGACCATCGCGAGCAGGCTCGCTCCTACAGGGAACAGTCACGACCTGCCAATCGGGCAATGACCTTCCCCGCCCCGAAGCCTATAATGCCGGCCTTTCGTCCCCTCCCAGGCACCCCGGAGCCCGCATGAACCAGGATCAACTCAAACAGGCAGTGGCTCAGGCCGCCGTCGACTTCATCCTTCCGAAACTCGACGACAAGAGCATCGTCGGGGTCGGCACCGGCTCCACCGCCAACTGCTTCATCGACGCGCTGGCCAAGCACAAGGGCGCATTCGACGGCGCCGTCGCCAGTTCCGAAGCCACTGCCGCGCGTCTCAAGGGCCACGGGATTCCGGTGTACGAACTGAACACCGTCAGCGATCTGGAGTTCTACGTCGACGGCGCCGATGAAAGCGACGAGCACCTGAACCTGATCAAGGGCGGCGGCGCTGCCCTGACCCGCGAGAAGATTGTCGCGGCCGTGGCCAAGACCTTCATCTGCATCGCCGACGCCAGCAAACTGGTGCCGGTCCTCGGTACTTTCCCGCTACCGGTGGAAGTGATCCCGATGGCCCGCAGCCACGTGGCCCGCGAACTGGTGAAGCTCGGCGGCGACCCGGTTTACCGCGAAGGCGTGCTGACCGACAACGGCAACATCATCCTCGACGTGTTCAACATGCAGATCACCAATCCGGTGGAGCTGGAGACGCAGATCAATGCGATCGTCGGCGTGGTCACCAACGGTTTGTTCGCGGCACGTCCGGCGGATCTGTTGTTGCTGGGGACCAGCGAAGGCGTGAAGACCCTGCGCGCTGAGTAACCAAGACCGCCCACATTTTTTGTGGGCAGATGAAAAACCTGTGGGAGCGGGCTTGCTCGCGAAAGCGGTCTCTCAGTTGATATCTCTGTCGACTGACACGACCCCTTCGCGAGCAAGCCCGCTCCCACAGTCGTTTTGGGGTGTTAGTTAGAGTTGCGTGGGTTTCTTGAACACGTAGAACAGGTTCGGCTCGCTGACGATGTACAGCGTACCGTCGTCGTCCACGGCGATCCCCTCCGCTTGCGGCACGGTTTTTTGCAGGCCATGGCGTCCCTTGCTCAATGACATTGTGCTCAGCGGCCGCCCATCCACATCCAGCTCCAGAATCAATCGCGACTCATCCGACAGCGCCAGCAAATGCCCGCTGCGCTCATCGTATTGCAGGCTCGACAGATCCCGCACGAACATCCCGGCATCACGCTTGGGGTCGTTGATCACGTGCACCGAGTAGGATTCTTCAGGATTGAAGCGCGGAAAACCGTGCACCTCGTAGATCAGCATCGGGTTGCGCTCCTTGGCGACGAACAGGCGCTTGCCGACTGAATCGTAAGCCAGACCCTCGAAGCCCTTGTTGCCGCCCATGTGAACGCCAATGGTCATCTGCTCGGCATCTGCCGCATCAACGAAAGTGGTGTCCTGCTCCAGACGAATCTTGATCAGCCGCTGCTGACTTTCGTCAGTGACCACGTAGATATCTTCGCTGATGAACTCCACCGCCTCCGGATCGCCGAAACCGACCAGCGCCACACGACGCAAGATCCTGCCGTCGAGGGACAACTCGATCAGCTCGCTTCGTTTGTTGGTGACGGTGAACAGGCTTTTGCGTACCGGGTCGTAGGTCAGCGCTGAAACGTTGTCGGCCAGGCCATCGATCACCTGCGCCTCGGTCACGACCTGGTATTGGTCCAGGCCCATCGACCGGGAACTCACCGGCTGCCACAGCGTATGCAGATTGAACCAGGTACGCTCGAACAGGCGCATGTACTGGGCGATCGCTATCAATGCGATCAGCAAGATCACCGACAGGATCAGGATCAGGGATTTGGGGCGGGCAAATCGACGCATTCGGGTGGGCTCGGGGGTCAAAACAGGCGGATGAAATATCACGCCCGTCTGAACTGAAGCTTAATGGCCGCCGGCCTTTTACGTACAGGCAATCAGCGCAGGCGTTGGTTACTTCTGTTTTTCGAAGCGATAAAACAGATTCGGCTCACTCACCATGTACAGCGTGCCCGCTTCATCCATGGTCACGCCTTCGGCACGGGGAATGGTATTTTTCAGGCCGTTGAAGCCACGCAGCAGGGTGATGAAACTGACCTGCTCACCCTTCTTGTCCAGCTCCAGCAACAGGTGCGAGTCGGCGGACAACACCAGCATGTGGCCAGTCCGCGGGTCGACGGCCAAGGCAGACAGGTTGCGCATGTCCAGTGCATGGCTGGCCAGCTTCAACTTGTCGCCGGTCAGGACCTTGCCGTCACCTTTCCAGGCAAACAATGCCGGCGGGCGCTCTTCGCCCAGCAGCAGTTGCTGATTGCGCGGATCCCAGGTGACACCCTCGAACGCCTTGTTCTGGTCGCTGGAAGGCCCGAGGTCGTATTTCGGGAAGTCGGCCATATTCAGTTCGCGGGTATCGGCATCGACCTTGACGATAGCGATCAGATGCTCGCGCTCATCGACAATGGCCAGCCGGCCGTCGCCCAGCACGGTGACGCCCTCAGGGTTGCTCCAGCCCACCAACGGCATTTTGCGCAGCACATCGCCCTGCAGGTTCAATTCGACCAGGAACGGGTTCTTGCCCATGACCGAAAACAGAGTCTTGGTCTGAGGGTCGTAGACCATGTCCGATGCTTCATCCTTCTCCATGCCCGGCAACGGCTTGGCATCGATCACCGCACGATAGTCCGGCAGCCAGATGCTCGCCTGGCGCTCGGCCGGGCTCTTGAATTGTTCCTTCACCCAGAGCACGCCCCGCGAATCCCAGTGCATGGCGAATGCAACGCCGTAGGCGACAACAGCCACCAGCAGCAGCCAGGTGTGCCAACGCAGGGCGAAGCGCGAACGGCGGACAGGTTCAAGCGTGGAAAGCGGAGAAGTGGCCATCGGGGAATGCGTTCCAGAAATTCAGGCTAGGGGTAATAGCACAGTTTGGGGCCGGCTCAGAGGCCGAAAGCCCTGAAATTATCCAGACTGGATGTGAAAAAAACGGGAAATGACAGGATGAGCCATTTATAGGCCACCACAAAACCAATGTGGGAGCGGGCTTGCTCGCGAAAGCGGTGTGCCAGGCAACACTTAGTCGACTGTCACGCCCTCTTCGCGAGCAAGCCCGCTCCCACAGGGTTTGGCGGTGCCTGGACTAGCGAACGCTGCTGGTGAAACTGCTGGCGCCCGGCAATTCCAGAACGATCTCGTCACCGACATTCAGCGGGCCAACGCCCACTGGCGTGCCGGTGAGGATCACGTCCCCGGCCTGCAACGAGAAGCAGCCGGCCATGTGCTGGATCATCGGCACGATCGGGTTGAGCATCGCGCTGCTGTTGCCGTCCTGGCGCACTTCACCGTTGATGGTCAGGCGGATGCCGATGTCGGTCAGATCGGCAAACGTGCTGCCGGACACGAACGGAGCAAGTACTGCCGCACCGTCGAAGGACTTGGCGATTTCCCAGGGCAGGCCCTTGGATTTCAGCTCGGCCTGCTTGTCGCGCAGGGTCAGGTCCAGGGCTGGAGCGAAACCGGAGATGGCGTCGAGCACTTCTTCGCGGCTCGGTTTGGTCGACAACGGCTTGCCGATCAACACCGCGATTTCCGCTTCGTAGTGCACCGAACCGCGCTCGGTCGGAATGCTGAAACCACCTTCCAGCGGCACCACGCAACTGCCCGGCTTGATGAACAGCAGTGGCTCGGTCGGCACCGGATTGTCCAGTTCCTTGGCGTGTTCGGCGTAGTTACGGCCGATGCACACCACTTTCCCCAACGGGAAGTGAATGCGCGTACCGTCGACATACTGGTGCTGATAGCTCATTACCGACTCCTGCTTCGTTGGCTCTTAAAGTTCGAAAATCAAACAGCGAAAATCTTGCCCGGGTTCATGATGCCGTTCGGGTCGAACACCGCCTTGACCGCTTTCATGTACTCGATCTCGACCGGGGAACGGCTGTAAGTCAAGTAGTCACGCTTGGTCATGCCCACGCCGTGCTCGGCGGAGATCGAACCGTTGTATTTCTCGACGGTCTCGAACACCCACTTGTTGACGGTGGCGCACTTGGCGAAGAACTCGTCCTTGCTCAGGTTATCCGGCTTGAGGATGTTCAAGTGCAGGTTGCCATCGCCGATGTGACCGAACCAGACGATTTCGAAGTCCGGGTAGTGTTCGCCGACGATCGCGTCGATTTCCTTCAGGAACGCCGGGACTTTCGACACAGTGACCGAAATGTCGTTCTTGTACGGCGTCCAGTGGGAAATGGTTTCGGAGATGTATTCGCGCAGTTTCCACAGGTTCTGCAACTGGGTTTCGCTCTGGCTCATCACGCCGTCCAGTACCCAGCCCTGCTCGACGCAGTGCTCGAAGGTTTCCAGGGCGTGGTTGGCCACTTCTTCGGTGGTCGCTTCGAATTCCAGCAGCGCGTAGAACGGGCAATCGGATTCGAACGGCGCCGGCACATCGCCACGCGCCATGACTTTGGCCAGGGCTTTGTCGGAGAAGAATTCGAAGGCGGTCAGGTCAAGCTTGCTCTGGAAGGCGTGCAGCACCGGCATGATCGAGTCGAAATCGGCGGTGCCGAGGACCATGGCGGTGAGGTTTTTCGGCGCGCGGTCCAGGCGCATGGTCGCTTCGACCACGAACCCGAGGGTGCCTTCGGCGCCGATGAACAGCTGACGCATGTCGTAGCCGGTGGCGTTCTTGATCAGGTCGCGGTTCAGCTCCAGCACGTCGCCCTTGCCGGTGACCACTTTCATGCCGGCAACCCAGTTACGGGTCATGCCGTAGCGAATCACCTTGATCCCGCCGGCATTGGTGCCGATATTGCCGCCAATCTGGCTCGAACCTGCCGAAGCGAAGTCCACCGGGTAGTACAGGCCGTTTTCTTCGGCCACGTTCTGCAGGTGCTCGGTGACCACGCCCGGCTGGCAAACGGCCGTGCGGTCAGTGAGGTTCACGTCGAGGATCTGGTTCATGTAGTCGAACGACACGACCACTTCACCATTGGCCGCCACCGCTGCCGCGGAAAGACCGGTACGACCACCCGACGGCACCAGCGCCACCTTGTGTTTGTTGGCCCACAGGACTATGGCCTGGACCTGCTCGGTGGTCTTGGGGAACACGATGGCGGTCGGGGCCGGGGCGAAATGCTTGGTCCAATCCTTTCCGTAAGCATTCAGGGAGTCGGCATCGGTCAGCACCTTGCCAGGCTCAACCAGGGTCTTCAGCTCTTCAATCAGGGCAGGATTGGTCATCGACAGAACTCTCGAACAATTCATGGTCATCCTGAGAACGCTTCACGTCGCAGGAATGAGTGTTTAGCGGGGTGCATATGCTAGCATAACGACCCCGCAGGATAGTGCCCAAGGGCTGTTCTGCGGTGACGGCTTTCCTGCCGTGCGGGTCAGCTCCGGGCTGCTCCCTTTCCTGCCATTTTTCTCCGGGATACAGGTTTACGCAGATGAGCAAGACTTCTCTCGATAAGAGCAAGATCAAGTTCCTTCTTCTCGAAGGCGTCCACCAATCGGCTGTCGACGTCCTCAAGGCGGCGGGCTACACCAGCATCGAGTACCTCACTGGTTCTCTGCCGGAAGCCCAGCTCAAGGAAAAGATCGCTGATGCTCACTTCATCGGCATTCGCTCCCGCACTCAACTGACCGAAGAGATCTTCGATCACGCGAAGAAGCTCGTGGCTGTAGGGTGTTTCTGCATCGGCACCAACCAGGTCGACCTGGACGCGGCCCGCGAACGCGGCATCGCGGTGTTCAACGCACCGTACTCCAACACCCGTTCCGTAGCGGAACTGGTGCTGGCCGAAGCGATCCTGCTGCTGCGCGGCATCCCTGAGAAGAACGCTTCCTGCCACCGTGGCGGCTGGATCAAGAGCGCGGCCAATTCCTTCGAGATCCGCGGCAAGAAGCTGGGCATCGTCGGTTACGGCTCGATCGGTACTCAACTGTCGGTCCTGGCGGAAGGCCTGGGCATGCAGGTGTACTTCTACGACACCATCACCAAGCTGCCACTGGGTAACGCCACTCAGGTAGGCAACCTGCACGAGCTGCTGGCGATGTCCGACATCGTTTCGCTGCACGTACCGGAAACCGCCGCCACCCAGTGGATGATGGGCGAGAAGGAAATCCGCGCCATCAAGAAAGGCGGCATCCTGATCAACGCCGCCCGCGGCACCGTGGTCGAACTGGACCACCTGGCGGCTGCCATCAAGGACAAGCACCTGATCGGCGCGGCCATCGATGTATTCCCGGTGGAGCCACGCTCCAACGACGAAGAGTTCGAAAGCCCGCTGCGTGGCCTGGACAACGTGATCCTGACCCCGCACATCGGTGGCTCCACCGCTGAAGCCCAGGCCAACATCGGCCTGGAAGTGGCGGAAAAACTGGTCAAGTACAGCGACAACGGTACGTCGGTATCGTCCGTGAACTTCCCGGAAGTGGCCCTGCCGGCTCACCCTGGCAAGCACCGCCTGCTGCACATCCACGAAAACATTCCGGGCGTGCTCAGCGAGATCAACAAAGTCTTCGCCGAAAACGGCATCAACATCTCCGGTCAGTTCCTGCAGACCAACGAGAAGGTCGGCTACGTGGTGATCGACGTCGACGCCGAGTACTCGGACCTGGCGCAAGAGAAGCTGCAACACGTCAAGGGCACCATCCGTAGCCGGGTGCTGTTCTGATCGCGACTTGAGCGACAAAAAAAGGGAGCCTTCGGGCTCCCTTTTTCATTCACGCTACAACGTTACTTGACGTTGACGGTGATCTTCTCGGAAACGATCGGCGGATCGAACGGCATGTGGTTGCTATCGCCCAGTTCAAGCTGCAAGGTGTGTTTGCCCGGCGTGAGCGTTACTTCAGCCTGGGTCTGCGCGTTGCCGAAATGCTGGTGGTTGGCATCTTTGGGAATCGGCGCACCGGCGGCTGGCAGTTCGTCGACGTCGATCAGCAAGTGGTGATGACCGGTGTTCTTGGTGGTATTGCCCGCCGGTGCCAGGGCAACGTTCTCGACAGCGAACTTGACGACGACCGTCTGTGGAACCGTCGCACCATCCTTGGGAGACACGATGGACACTTCGGCGCCCTTCGGAGCCGGCGTTGCACTGGCCAGCACCGAAACACCCATCAACAGGCCAGCCAAAGCAGCACGTGACATAAAGGTTTTCATTCTCTTCTCCAGTTTTTCCGTAAAATTCGCGTGACCATGACAACTTCATGGCCATTCGTTGTCGAAGGCACTCGACAACCATAGCAAAGCGAGCCTGAATCAGAGGATCGCGATAATAAATTCAAAGGAGTGACCATGCGCTTTCTGCCTGGCCTGATCTGCCTGCTACCCCTTCTGAGCCCTTTGGCTCATGCCGAATTGATTGATGACGTCAACGACCGGGGCGAATTGCGCATTGCCGTTGAAGCCAACACTCCCCCGTTCAATTTCAAGGATGACGACAAGCTCACCGGCTTCGAAATCGAGTTGGGCCAACTGCTGGCAAGTGAACTCGATGTCCGGGCCGACTTCGTTGTCACCGACGGCAGCGATCTGCTGACCGGCGTCGAAAGCGGCAAATACGACATCGCTATCAACCACATAGCAGTGACCCCGGATCTCAAGGATCGTTTCGACTTCAGCGAACCTTACATTCAAACCAATGCGCAATTGATCGCGCAGAAAGAAGAGCCTCGCTCCATTTTGCTGGTCCAGTCGCTGACGGAAGAGAAGCCCAAAACCAACCCGGCCGTGAACCTGGCGATTCCGTTTCAGAAGGGTAATCCGGCGTTCCAAGCCAGCCTGGAAAACGCATTGCAACGAATCAAGGATGACGGGCGACTGCAAGCGCTGGAACAGAAGTGGCTGGGGGCGGATGCGGGTGTGGTGCCGAAACCTTGAGCCATCGGGAAGTTGAAGTAAAAGATGAACCCTGTGGGAGCGAGCTTGCTCGCGATGGCGGCCTGACATTCAACATCAATGTTGGCTGGACAGGCCTCATCGCGAGCAAGCTCGCTCCCACAGTGCCTTGTGTCGCTCGTTAATCGAGCATTGCCAACGCCTGTGCCGCCTGCGGCAACTCCAGCTCACTGAACACCTGCACCCCGTGACGGTTGAGTAGCGCCGCCGTCACGCCCTCGCCACTGACTTTCACGCCGCTGAACGTCCCGTCATAGGTCAGCAAATTGCCGCAGGACGGGCTGTTGGCCTTGAGGACGGCGATGCGGATGCCATGCTTTTTTACCAGTTCCAGTGCCTGATACGCCCCCGACAGAAACTGCGCACTAACGTCCTCGCCCTCAGTAGTGATCACCAACGCCTGGCCATCGAGGACTTGCGTGCCCTGCCCGCCTGGAATTTCCGCCGCCGCCCGAGGTGTTGGCAATCCACCAGCCACCTCGGGGCACAACGGTATGACCCGACCCTCATCAAGCCACTGCTGAAGCTGATCGAACGGCCCACTGGCCCCGCCGTCGTAACGAACCCTGTGGCCCAACAGGCAGCGGCTGACGAGAATTTTCTGCATGATCAGAACGGCTCGTTGCCGCGCCGGCGGAACCAGCCGGTCAGCGACAGGCGATCCCGGGTTGCGGGCAGGACTTCGTGGGGAACCTCGCCGGAGAGAAACACCACCAGACAGCCGCCGGTAGGCTGCACATCATGGACGCGATCATTGTCGAGATACATGCGCAACTGGCCGCCGTGTTCGGGAAGCCAAGCGTCATTGAGATAAACCACCGCCGAAACCATGCGCCGGTCGTCATCGCGAAAACGGTCGACGTGCTTCAGGTAGAAGGCGCCGGGCGGGTACATCGCAAAATGGCTTTCGAAATCCTCCAGGCCGAGAAACAGACCGCGATTGATCGCCTCGCGCAGGCTGTCCATCAAACTCAGATAGCTGTCGCACGCCTCGGCCTGGCCGGGGTCGATCCACTGGATATGGTCGCCACGAATCCCTTCGCGGATCTCCGATGACGGCCCACGGCCCACGGCGGCCGGAGCCAGCTGACCCTCGGCAGCACGTTTGCGACACTCGGCCGCCAGCTCTCGGGTCAGATCCAGAGGCAGGAAAATATTCTGCTGCGACCAGCCGTGCTCGGCCAGGTCGTCGACGATTCGTAGCAGCAGCGGGTGATCAGAGGATATTTGCATGGCGCGCATAGTATTCCTGTGCCCGGAAATCCGACAGAGCCGCGCAGCGGGTTGATACGAATTCTCGACAAGCAGGGGTGCCACACGGAGAATAGTCGCCTGCTGACTGGAGTCCCTATGCGCCGTTTGCTTTTATCCCTGCTGATGTTCTGCGTTTTGCCCGCCTGGGCAGACGGCCACGATCAGTTGTACAAGGTCGCCGGCTGGCCGGAACAACGCGCGCATTTCAGCGATGCCCTCTCGGCTGCTCAGCAACGCTACCAGGGCAGCCTGCCGCCGGCGGTGTTTCAGGCACTGGTCAGCAACAGCAATCAGCGATTTTCCGCCAAGGCCGTGGACCAGCGTGCCGAAGCGCAATTGCGCAAGAACCTCGCCGACCCTAAACCCGCGCTGACGTTTTTCCAGTCGCCCCTGGGCAAGAAAATCGTCGCCGCCGAGTTGCTGGCGACCCGTCGCGACCAACTGGCAAAAAACGCCAAGGGCCTGCCGAAGATGCAGGCCAGCGACAGCCGCATGTTGATCATCGGCCATTTGGCACAAGCCCTGCCCGCTCGCGAGGCCGGTGCGGAAGTCAGTCTGGCGATTGCTGGCGTCGCCGCCGATAGCTTGAGTTCAATGATCCCGGGATTGCTCGGTGCCGGTCAGGCCCAGGGCATGCTCAACGGCCAGCGCCAGCGCCTGATGGAGCAGATCGGTAGCGACCTCAACAACACACTGCTGTATGTCTATCGCGACCTGTCGGACAACGAACTGGAAGAGTTCGCAACCTTTGCCGAATCGGCGGAAGGCCAGGCTTATTATCAAGCGGCGCTGGCGGCGATTCGGGCGGGGTTGGCGGTGGGGCAGAGCAATTCTAACCTGACCCAGTGATCTTCGGCACCTGACCGATCGCTATCGCGAGCAAGCTCGCTCCCACATTGGATCTGCGTACGCCGGCCCATTGTGGGAGCGAGCTTGCTCACGATGGGGCCGGAACAGGCACTAGGGATTGCGACCCTTGATCCGCCTGGTCAAAAACCCGAAATACTCCTGCCGCATCACCAGCGTCTCATTCGCCAGATGATGTCGTGCCTCGGGCAGCATCAGCACCTGCGGCCGATCAAACTTGCCCCGCAACACTTCCAGGTTGTGCTCCCAATCCACCGTCATGTCGGCCTGCCCCTGCACGATCAGCGGCCGGCGGGTACTCATGGGGGCGGCCTCGATACGTTTGATCCAGCGCGCCAACGCGCCCACCCAGGCTGTCGGCAGGCGCAACGGCTGCAACGGATCGGCCTGCAGAAACGGCAGAAAGGCCGGGTCGTTGGAGTTCTCGCTGAAACGCCGGGCGATGGCTTTGACGAAAGGCTTGAGCAGGTAGTAACTCAGTTGCGACCAACCCCACGCCCGCGGCCGCACCAGCGGCGACAGCAAAATCACCTGGCCCTGGGCCGGGCTGCTCGCCCCCGCATTCAACACATGATCGATCACGATCGCCCCGCCGGTGCTCTGCCCGCACAAGTGCCACGGCTGCGGCAAGTCGAGGGATTGCGCCTCGCGGAACAACCCTTGCAATGCGTCCTGATACTCGGCGAAATCCTTGATGCTCGCCCGTTCGCCACTGGACAGGCCATGCCCCGGCAAGTCGCAGGCAATCACCGCAAAGCCCTGGTCCAGCGCCCACTCGATCACATGCCGATAGAGCCCGGTGTGGTCGTAGAAACCGTGGATGACAAACAGCGTCGCCTTGGCTCGCTCGGGCCACCAGAACTGGCTGACCAGCTCATAACCGTCGACCTCGAATCGCCCAAGGCCGCTGCGCAACTGACGCGGGGCAAAATCCAGCCCGTAGAATCGCTGGTAAGCCTGCGCCTGCGCCGACAACGGCTGCCCGGCAGCCAATGGCAGCAGGCTTGCACGTAGAAGATCAGGGTCGAAAGTGGCCGGCATGGACGATTCCAGAACGTGAAACGGACTTTATAGGCCTGCGATATTCATCTGTCGCGGCAAGCATGGCAAGCTAGCCACCCTTCGAGGATTGAACCGATGCGCTCGCCCCTTCGCGCCCCCCTGTTTGCCAGCCTGCTCGCCGTGGTGTGTGCTGGCGTATTGTGGGCGGCCTACGACTGGTTCCAGGGACGTTACTTGCGGGCGTTCAGCGAGCACACCGCGATGTTTTCCGGTGATCCGCTACGCCTTCCCGAATCCCTCGCCGGCCCTGGCGCCATCCGTCTTGTGCATTTCTGGGACCCGGCCTGCCCGTGCAATGTCGGCAATCAACAACACCTGACCGAGCTGGTCGAGCGCTACCTACCCCATGGCGTGGAATTCTATGCCGTGCAAAAACCCGGTAGCCACGGCCAATTGCCGAGCAACTTGAGCAGCCTCAAAACCATCGACATCCTGCCCGGCTCCGAACAGATCCCCGCCAGCCCGGCCGTGGCGATCTGGGATCGTAGCGGCAAACTGGCGTACTTCGGCCCGTACAGCGAAGGCCTGACCTGCAATTCGAGCAACAGCTTTATCGAACCGATCCTGCAGGCGCTGGATGAAGGCCGTGCGGTGAGTGCCACGCACACACTGGCCGTAGGTTGTTACTGCCCGTGGCCTGTCGATCCAACTAAATAGGGAAAGACGGGGTAATACGAATCCCTCCTACGGGCGATGCGCCAAATCGGCACCCCGTGTTACACAGTGGCATCAGGAATCACGATAACAACAAGGACTCTTATGAAACGCAGCCTGACCGCTCTCGCTCTGTTGATCGTCGTGCTGGCCTCCGGAGCCGGCTGGTACCTCTACAGCAAGCAGCCGTCACGCCAGGGCATGGTGGAACTGCAACACCTGCAAGGCTCCGTCACCGTGCGCTACGACGAACGTGGCATCCCGCACATCCGCGCCGACAACGAAACCGACCTGTACCGCGCCCTCGGCTACGTGCATGCCCAGGACCGCCTGTTCCAGATGGAAGTCCTGCGTCGCCTGGCCCGTGGCGAACTGGCTGAAGTGCTCGGGCCGAAGCTGCTCGACACCGACAAACTGATGCGCAGCCTGCGCATTCGCGAACGCGCAGAAACTTACCTGGCGAACCTCGACAAGCAGTCGCCCTCCTTCATCGCCATGCAAGCCTATCTGGACGGCATCAACCAGTATCAGGACAGCCACGCCAAACCCGTGGAGTTCGAAGTGCTGGGCATTCCAAAACGCCCGTTCACGGCCCAGGACACCATCAGCATCGCCGGCTACATGGCCTACAGTTTTGCTGCGGCATTTCGTACCGAACCCTTGCTGACATTCGTGCGCGATCAACTGGGGCCCCAATACCTGAACATCTTCGATCTCGACTGGCAGCCCAAGGGCGTGCTCAACGGGACCGGCACCACCTTGGCCAGCGCCGACTGGAAAGACCTCAATGCCCTCGCCCGCTTGAGCGAACAAGCCCTGGCTGACAACGGCCTGCCACAGTTCGAGGGCAGCAACGCCTGGGTCGTCGCGGGCAGCCGGACCCAAAGCGGCAAGCCGCTGCTGGCGGGTGATCCGCATATCCGTTTTTCCGCGCCGTCGGTGTGGTACGAAGCGCAGCTCTCGGCGCCCGGCTTCGAACTCTACGGCCACTATCAGGCCTTGATGCCGTTTGCGTCGCTGGGCATGAACCACGACTTCGGCTGGAGCATCACCATGTTCCAGAATGACGACCTCGACCTGATCGCCGAGAAGGTCAACCCGGACAACCCCAATCAGGTCTGGTATCGCGGCAAGTGGGTGGACATGACGACCAGCGAGCAGCAGATCGCAGTCAAGGGCCAGGCGCCAGTCACCCTGGTGTTGCGTCAGTCGCCCCACGGGCCGATCGTCAACGATGCCTTGGGCAGCGGCGTCGGTAAAACGCCGATTGCCATGTGGTGGGCATTTCTCGAAAGCCAGAACCCGATCCTGGAGGGTTTCTACCAGCTCAATCGCGCCGACACCCTGGCCAAGGCCCGTGGTGCCGCGGCAAAAATCCAGGCCCCGGGCCTGAACGTTGTCTGGGCCAATGCCAAGGGAGATATTGGCTGGTGGGCGGCGGCGCAATTGCCTAAACGCCCGGCGGGTGTACGCCCGTGGTTCATCCTCGACGGCAGCACCGCCGAGGCGGACAAGGATGGTTTCTACCCGTTCAGCGCCAACCCCCAGGAAGAAAACCCGGCCCGGGGCTACATCGTCTCAGCCAACTTCCAGCCGGTGTCGCCAACCGGCATGGAGATTCCCGGCTACTACAACCTTGCCGATCGCGGCCAGCAACTCAATCGCCAGCTCAGCGACAAAGCGATCAAATGGGACCTGGAAAACAGCCAGAAACTGCAACTGGGCACCACTACCGCCTACGGCCCGCGCCTGTTGGCACCGCTGTTGCCGGTGTTGCGCGAAGTGGTGAGCGATCCCGCCGAACTCAAACTGGTGGAGCAACTGGCCCAGTGGAAAGGCGATTACCCGATCGACTCGACCAGTGCCACGCTGTTCAACCAGTTCCTGTTCAACCTGACTGACGCGACGATGCGCGATGAACTGGGTAACGACTTCTTCGAAACGCTGCTCTCGACCCGGGTGATCGACGCCGCGCTCCCCCGCCTGGCCGCCAGCGCCGATTCGCCGTGGTGGGACAACCGCAGCACCCTCGGCAAGGAAACCCGTGCCGACACGGTGAAGGCCGCCTGGCAAGCCAGCCTCGCGCACCTCAAGAGCACCCTCGGCGCAGACGCCTCGCAATGGCAGTGGGGCAGCGCGCACACATTGACCCATGGCCATCCGCTCGGGCAGCAAAAGCCGCTGGACCTGTTCTTCAATGTCGGCCCCTTCGCCGCACCTGGCAGTCATGAAGTGCCGAACAACCTCTCGGCGAAGATCGGCCCAGCTCCGTGGCCTGTCACCTACGGCCCTTCGACCCGGCGCCTGATCGACTTCGCCGACCCGGCCCACAGCCTGACCATCAACCCGGTCGGCCAGAGCGGAGTCCTGTTCGACAGCCACTATGATGATCAGGCCGAGGCCTACGTCGAGGGGATGTACTTCCAGGCGCATCTCAATGAAGAAGAGGTCACGGCCAATACCCGCAGTACGTTGAAGCTGTTGCCGGCGCGGGTTGTACCATAGATTTTTGCTGGCCGGGCTGGCCTCATCGCGAGCAAGCTCGCCCCCACAGGTTTTCTGGTGTTCACAAAGTTTGTGTTCAACAAAGATCCCTGTGGGAGCGAGCTTGCTCGCGATGGGACCCTGATAGACGCCTACAAATTCAGCTCAAACCATCGCCGCAAAGTTCAGCCGGAACTGCTGCGGCGTCACCCCCAACCTGCGATTGAACACACTGCGCATGTGCTGGGCATCGCGAAAACCGCATTGATAGGCCACGGTCTTGAGCGGCGCGCGGGTGCTTTCCAGCAGCGTGCGCGCCGCATCGACCCTCGCTCGCTCGACGAACTCGGCCGGGGTGATTTTCGCTTCCCTGGCAAACACCCGGGAGAAGTTGCGCGCACTCATGTTGGCGGCATTGGCCAGGTCGGCGATGGCCAGGTCGCCCGTCAGGTTGGCCAGCACGTAATGCTGCACCATCGCTACCGCCGAATCCGCTTCGGCGTGGGGTGTGAGGAACGGGCTGAATTGCGACTGCCCGCCCGAACGCTGGGTGAACACCACCAGCCGCTTGGCGACGCTCAGTGCAACTTCCGGCCCATGATCACGGCCCAATAGATACAACGACAGATCGATCCCCGCTGTGACCCCGGCCGAGGTGAACAGCTCGCCGTCCTCAACATACAGTCGATCCGCTTCCACCCGGGACGAGGGGCACAGCGCCGCCAGATCCGATGCGTCCTGCCAATGCGTAGTGACCGTGCGCCCCTCCAGCAATCCGGCCCGGGCGAGCATGAACGCGCCGTTGCAGATCGAGCCGAAGCGCTTGGCCCGCACGCAGGCATCGCGCAACCAGCCGTCGAATGCCATGCCGAAATCCATGAACGGCAACTGCGGCCCGCCCGCCACCAGCAACAGGTCATACGGCTCCAGCGCTTCGCTGAAATGCCGATGGGCATTGAGTGCCAAACCGTTGGAGCACGCCATCATCCCGCGCTCGACGCCGATCACCTCCAGCCGATAGTGATCCTGCGGGGCAAGGAAGCGATTGGCCTCGGAAAACACATCCATGGGGCCGGTGACATCCAGCGACTGAACGCCGGCGAACACCACGATGGCTACGGTTTTACTCATGGTTCGAAGAGCCTCTCATGGCACCGATTGCAACGCTCACCTGTAGGAGCGAGCCTGCTCGCGATGGACGTCAACGATGACGGGAGCTGGCTGGATGTACGCGGTGCCCTCACGTGCATCGCGAGCAAGCTCGCTCCTACAGGGTCTGCATGCACCCTAGCCAATCCACGCCCAACAAGCGAGGTTGGCGCGATATGCACGCTCATTGGCCGGGATCGCAGCCATGGATCGATTGTCCGGTTTCCGGGGCCGGAACAGACTGAAACCCTCAGCGCCGCCAAGGCGTTCACGACGAGGAAAACTCCATGAGCACCACCATCGCCGGCATCAAGATCCCCGACAGCGCACTGGCAAAGGCCACCACCGAATACATCCGCGACATCGAGTCCGACCTGCTCTACCACCACTCGCGCCGGGTCTTCCTGTTTGGTGCTCTGAGCGGCGAGCGCAAGCAACTGGCCTACAACCCGGAGTTGCTGTACGTCGGCGCGATGTTCCATGACCTGGGACTGGTGCAAGGTCATCGCAGCGACAACGAGCGCTTCGAAGTCGACGGTGCCAACGCGGCAGCGGCGTTCCTCAAGCCTTACGGATTGAGCGATGACGACATCGAACAGGTCTGGCTATCGATTGCCCTGCACACCACGCCGGGCGTGCCTCAGCATTTGCGGCCCACCGTGGCACTGGTCACGGCTGGCGTCGAGATGGACGTGCTGGGCATGGACTACGCGGCGTTTTCCAGCGTGCAGCGCGAAGCGGTGGTGCATGCGCATCCACGGGGCGAGGGATTCAAGGAGTGCATCATCTGCGCGTTTGCCGACGGCTTGCGCCATCGTCCGCAGACCACGTTCGGCAATGTGAAGACTGATGTGCTGGTGGATCAGGAGCCGGGGTTCAAGCCGATGAACTTCGTCGAGGTCATTCGTAAATCCCCATGGATTTCCTGACCGCAGAAGAACCTGTGGGAGCGAGCTTGCTCGCGATGAGGGCATCACAGTCAACATCGATGTTGAATGTCAGTCCGCTATCGCGAGCAAGCTCGCTCCCACAGTGGAATTGGGTAGTCCACTCAAATGTGGTCTACCCAATTCGGGATCAAGCCGCTTCCGGTGCCTGCGCGCGACGCACGTCCGGTTGCTTCCACGAGTCGGCTGCCGCTTCTTCGATCGCCTGCTGGATCGCACGACGACGGCTTTCTTCGGCGCGACGGCTGAAGAACCAGACCAGGAAGGTCACGATCGATACCGCCAACAGGATCAGGCTGGCCACGGCGTTGATCTCAGGTTTGACCCCCAGACGGACCGCCGAGAACACTTCCATCGGCAGGGTCGTGGAACCCGGGCCAGACACGAAGCTCGCCAGCACGAGGTCATCCAGCGACAGGGCGAACGACATCATGCCGCCCGCTGCCAGCGATGGCGCGATCATCGGGATGGTGATCAGGAAGAACACCTTCCACGGCCGTGCACCGAGGTCCATGGCCGCTTCTTCGATGGACAGGTCCAGCTCACGCAAGCGTGCCGAGACCACCACCGCCACATAGGCCGCACAGAACGTGGTGTGGGCGATCCAGATGGTGACGATGCCGCGTTCCTGCGGCCAGCCGATCATCTGCGCCATGGCCACGAACAGCAGCAACAGCGACAGACCGGTGATCACCTCAGGCATGACCAGCGGCGCAGTGACCAGGCCACCGAACAGGGTACGGCCCTTGAAGCGCGTAATGCGCGTCAGGACGAACGCTGCCAATGTTCCCAGTGCCACCGCCGCGATGGCGGTGTAGCAAGCAATTTCCAGCGAGCGCACCACCGAGCCCATCAGTTGGCTGTTGTCGAGCAGGCCGACGTACCACTTGATCGACCAGCCGCCCCACACCGTTACCAGTTTGGAGGCGTTGAACGAGTAGATGACCAGGATCAGCATCGGCAGGTAGATGAACAACAGACCCAGTACCAGCATCAGGCTGGAGAAACGGAAGCGCTTCATTCTTTACCCTCCATTTCCTTGGCCTGACTGCGGTTGAACAGGATGATCGGCACAATCAGGATCGCCAGCATCACTACCGCCAGGGCAGACGCCACCGGCCAGTCACGGTTGTTGAAGAACTCTTGCCAGAGCACTTTACCGATCATCAGGGTTTCCGGACCACCGAGCAGTTCCGGGATCACGAACTCACCCACCACCGGGATGAACACCAGCATGCAGCCAGCGATGATGCCGTTTTTCGACAGCGGCACGGTGATTTTCCAGAAGCTGTTGAACGTGCTCGAACCCAGGTCCGACGCAGCTTCCAGCAGGCTCTGGTCGTGCTTCACCAGGTTGGCGTACAGCGGCAGGATCATGAACGGCAGATAGGAATAAACCACGCCGATGTAGACCGCCAGGTTGGTGTTGAGGATCTGCAGCGGCTCGTCGATCCAGCCCATGCTCATCAGGAACCCGTTGAGCAGGCCGTTGTTGCTGAGGATGCCCATCCACGCGTAAACGCGGATCAGGATCGCGGTCCAGGTCGGCATCATGATCAGCAGCACCAGCACCGTTTGCACTTCCTTGCGGGCAACGGAGATGCCGTAGGCCATCGGGTAGCCGATCAGCAGGCAGAGGATGGTGCTGAAAAGCGCCATCTTCAACGAGCCGAGGTAAGCGGCGATGTACAGCTCGTCACCGGCCAGCATCGCGTAGTTGCCCAGGTTAAGCAGCAACTGCAGCTTCTGCTCGGCGTAGCTGTAGATCTCGGTGTATGGCGGAATGGCCACGTCCGCTTCGGCGAAGCTGATCTTCAGTACGATGAAGAACGGCAGCATGAAGAACAGGAACAGCCAGATGAAGGGAACCCCGATGACCATCTGACGGCCACCGGGAATTATTCGATTGAGTCGACGCTTGAATTTGCGCATGTTCATGAGCGCAGCACCACGCCGCTGTCGTCTTCCCAGTACACGTAGACCTGATCACCCCAGGTCGGACGCTGCCCGCGACGCTCGGCGTTGGCCACGAACGACTGCACCAGCTTGCCGCTTGGCAATTCGACGTAGAACACCGAGTGCCCACCCAGGTAGGCGATGTCGTGCACCTTGCCGCTGGACCAGTTGTACTGGCAGGTCGGCATGTCGGCGGTGACCAGCAGTTTTTCCGGACGGATCGCGTAGGTGACCGACTTGTCCTGCACCGAAGTGCTGATGCCGTGGCCGACGTAGATCTGACGATCCAGGTCTTTGCAGGTAATGATCGCGTGACCTTCGGCGTCGTCGATCACTTCGCCTTCGAAGATGTTCACGTTACCGATGAATTCGCAGACCAGGCGACTGGTCGGGGTTTCGTAGATGTCGATCGGGCTGCCGATCTGGGCGATCCAGCCCAAGTGCATGATCGCGATACGCTCGGCCATGGTCATGGCCTCTTCCTGATCGTGGGTCACCATCACGCAGGTTACGCCGACGCGCTCGATGATCTCCACCAGCTCCAACTGCATTTGCGAACGCAGTTTTTTATCCAGTGCGCCCATCGGTTCGTCGAGCAGCAGCAGCTTCGGGCGCTTGGCCAGGGAACGGGCCAGGGCCACACGCTGACGCTGACCACCGGACAACTGATGCGGTTTGCGCTTGGCGTACTGGCTCATCTGTACCAGCTTGAGCATGTCGGCCACGCGGGCGTCGATCTCTGACGCCGGCAGTTTGTCCTGCTTGAGGCCGAAGGCGATGTTCTGCGCCACGGTCATGTGCGGGAACAAGGCGTAGGACTGGAACATCATGTTGATCGGCCGCTCGTATGGCGGCATATCAGTGATGTCTACGCCATCGAGGAAAATGCGCCCCTCCGTGGGCCGTTCGAAACCTGCGAGCATGCGCAGCAAAGTGGATTTGCCCGATCCCGAACCGCCGAGCAGGGCGAAAATCTCGCCTTTCTTGATTTCCAGGGACACATCGTCCACGGCAATCGTCTCGTCGAACTTCTTCGTGACCCGGTCGATTTTGACCAGCACCTGTTTAGGTGACTGGTCGCCCTCGAGGGCTTTCTTATAGGCGCCGGAGGCAACTGCCATTTACGAAACTCCCGAAAAAAAGAGTGCAGTTCGCTCAAGGTGAGCCAACCTTGGATAGTTTGAGCCTTGAAACTATTTACCCGACTTGACCTTGGTCCAGCTGCGGGTCATCAAACGTTGAATATTCGGCGGTAACTCGACCGACACGTAGGTCTTGTCGAGCACCTCTTGCGGTGGATAAACCGCTTCGTCGGTGCGAATGGACTGCTCCATCAGTTTGTCCGACCCCGGGTTAGGGTTGGCATAGCCGACGTAATCGCTGACCTGGGCAATCACCTCAGGCTTGAGCAAATAGTTGATGAAGGCGTGGGCCTGCTTGACGTTGGCCGAGTCCTTCGGAATCGCCAGCATGTCGAACCAAAGCGCACCGCCCTCTTTCGGAATCGAGTAGGCGATGTTCACGCCTTTCTTGGCTTCTTCGGCGCGGTTCTTGGCCTGGAAGATGTCGCCGGAGAAACCGATCGCCACGCAGATATCACCGTTGGCCAGATCCGCGATGTACTTGGAGGAATGGAAGTAGGTCACGTAAGGCCGCACTGCAAGCAACTTGGCGGTGGCCTTTTCGTAGTCCTTGGGGTCAGTGCTGTTAGCGTTCAGGCCCATGTAATTGAGCACTGTCGGCATCATTTCATCGGCGGAGTCGAGGAACGCGACGCCACAGCTTTGCAGCTTCTTGATGTTCTGCGGCTCGAACAGCACGCCCCACGAATCAATCGTATCGACGCCCAGCACAGCCTTGACCTTGTCGACGTTGTAACCGATGCCGTTGGTGCCCCACAGGTACGGCACGGCGTACAGGTTGCCCGGATCGTTCTGTTCCAGGCGCTTGAGCAGCACTGGATCGAGGTTCGAATAGTTCGGCAGCTGCGACTTGTCGAGCTTCTGGAATGCCCCGGCCTTGATCTGCTTGCCGAGGAAGTGGTTCGACGGCACGACCACGTCGTAGCCGGTACGCCCGGCCAGCAATTTACCTTCCAGGGTTTCGTTGGAATCGAAGACGTCATAAACCGGCTTGATACCGGTCTCTTTCTGGAAATCGGCCAGGGTGGTCTCGCCGATGTAGTCGGACCAGTTATAAATATGCACGGTACCGGCGGCCTGGACACTGACAGCAACTGTCAGCCCGGCACTCACCAGCATGGCATTGCGCAACATAGAAAAAATAGGCAAGTGGAGGTCCTCTGAAATTAGTTGGGCCCAAGTTGCCCCGCGCTACATGACAACCGTGGTTGCCCGGCAACAAAACCGGCGCGCAACTTACCCTCGAAAAACCGTTCCAGCAAAACTTTCTGTCATTTAATTACACCTGCTGCCGCCACCGCGCGGGTGGCGACAACAGGTTGTTGCATCAAACCGGCTTATTTACCGGATTTGATCTTGGTCCAGCTGCGGGTCATGATCCGCTGGGTCGCGGCCGGCAAATCGGCAATCGCGTACAGCTTGGCCAGCACGTCCGCCGGCGGGTAAACGCCCGGGTCGCTGGTGATGTCTTTATCGACCAACGCAGTTGCAGCCGCGTTACCGTTCGGGAAACGCACGGCGTTGGTGATTTCAGCCATGATTTCCGGCTTCTGCAGGAAGGTCATGAACTTGTAGGCGCCTTCGACGTTTTCGGCATCTTTAGGGATGGCGACCATGTCGTAGAAGCTGCCGGCACCTTCTTTGGGAATGTTGTAGCTGACTTTCACCTTGCCACCGGCTTCTTCCGCGCGGGACTTGGCCTGGTAAATGTCACCCGAGTAACCCACGGCCACGCAGATGTTGCCGTTGGCCAGGTCGGAGATGTACTTGGACGAGTGGAAGTAACCTACCGAAGGACGAATTTTCAGGAACAGCGCTTCGGCTTCGGCCAGTTGTTTCTTGTCCTGGCTGTCGGTTGGATAGCCCAGGTAGTGCAATGCCACCGGAATCATCTCGGTTGGCGAATCGAGGAAACTGATACCGCACGCCTTCAACTTCGCGGCGTTTTCAGGTTTGAACAGCAGGTCCCAGGAGTTGGTCGGCGCGTCGGCACCCAGTACAGCCTTGACCTTCTCGGGGTTGAAGCCGATACCGATCGAACCCCACATGTACGGGAAGGCATGCTCGTTACCCGGGTCGCTCACGGAAACGGCCTTGAGCAGGTCGGTGTTCAGGTTCTTCCAGTTAGGCAGCTTGGACTTGTCCAGCTTCTGGTAGACGCCAGCCTTGATCTGCTTGGCCAGGAAGTTGTTCGACGGTACAACGATGTCGTAACCGGACTTGCCTGCCAGCAACTTGGCTTCAAGGGTTTCGTTGCTGTCAAAGACGTCATAGACAACCTTGATACCCGACTCGTCTTCAAACTTCTTGACGGTGTCCGGTGCGATGTAGTCGGACCAGTTGTACACGTGCAGTACTTTGTCATCGGCCTGAACCGCGCCGGCCATCAAACCCATTACGGACATGGCAAGCAGAGTCTTGCCAGCGAGCTTTTTACCTAGTGCCTTCATGCGTAATGCTCCAAATTTTTCTTTTTTGAACCACTTGTTCAGCGACCGAACTCGGGCAACTGGAACCGCGGCTAGTCTGGCAAGATCCACATCGGTCTTTCAAGGAAACGGCCACGCTTTCTGACAGTTCTGAGCGAAAGTTCCTACTTCCTATGTAGAACTTTGGACCTCCGCTCAGAGCCTAGCACTTAGCCCTGCAATGCACTCAGGGTCAGGTCAAGACACTTGCGAGCCTTGGTCACCAGTTCATCGATTTCCGCCGGTGTAATCACCAGTGGCGGAGCGATGATCATGGTGTCGCCGACGGCGCGCATGATCAGGCCGTTATCGAAGCAGAACTGACGGCAGATCATGCCGACGCCCTTGCCTTCGAAACGCTTGCGCGTGGCCTTGTCCTGGACCAGTTCGATGGCCCCCAACAGACCCACCCCACGAACTTCACCCACCAGCGGGTGATCGTTCAGTTCCCGCAGACGCTTTTGCAAATACGGTGCCGTTTCGGACTTCACGCGCTCGACAATTTTTTCGTCGCGCAGGATGCGGATGTTTTCCAGCCCCACAGCCGCTGCCACCGGGTGCCCGGAGTAGGTGAAACCGTGGTTGAAGTCGCCGCCCTCATTGAGCACGTCCACCACTTCGTCACGCACAATCAGACCACCCATCGGGATGTAGCCCGAGGTCAGACCCTTGGCGATGGTCATCATGTCTGGCTTGAGGTCGTAGAAATCGCTGCCGAACCACTCGCCGGTACGACCGAAACCGCAAATCACTTCGTCAGCCACGAACAGAATGTCGTACTTGGCGAGGATTTCCTTGATGCGCGGCCAGTAGGTCTCTGGCGGAATGATCACGCCACCGGCACCCTGGATCGGCTCGGCAATAAAGGCACCGACGTTGTCGACGCCGACTTCCAGAATTTTTTCTTCCAGCTGATTGGCCGCCCACACACCGAACTCTTCCGGGGTCATTTCGCCGC
The DNA here is from genome assembly GCF_058802985.1 of Pseudomonas sp. GW822-FHT01E03. Taxonomy (NCBI): domain Bacteria; kingdom Pseudomonadati; phylum Pseudomonadota; class Gammaproteobacteria; order Pseudomonadales; family Pseudomonadaceae; genus Pseudomonas; species Pseudomonas sp. GW822-FHT01E03. Next base: position 389,578 of record NZ_JBXAOQ010000002.1, on the reverse strand, counting down.
CTTCGCCGAACCAGTACGGCTGGGCAATGTGAACGATGCCCGGGATCGGCAAGTCGCCCTGTTCGTGCATGTACGTCATACCGCCCAGGCTCGCGCCGGCCACGGTGGAACCGTGATAGCCGTTCTTGCGGCTGATGATGACTTTCTTGTTCGGCTGGCCCTTGATCGCCCAGTAGTGACGAACCATACGCAGCATGGTGTCGTTGCCTTCGGAGCCGGAACCGGTGAAGAACACGTGGTTCATGCCTTCAGGCGCGATGTCGGCGATAGCCTTGGCCAGTTCCAGTACCGGCGGATGCGCAGTCTGGAAGAACAGGTTGTAGTAAGGCAGTTCGCGCATCTGTTTGCTGGCGGCATCGGCCAGTTCATCGCGACCATAACCAATTGCGACACACCACAGGCCGGCCATGCCATCGAGGATCTTGTTGCCTTCGCTGTCCCAGAGGTAAACGCCCTTGGCGTTGGTGATGATCCGCGGGCCTTTCTCTTTCAGCTGTTTGAAATCGCTGAACGGAGCCAGGTGGTGATCATTGCTCAGGGTTTGCCATTCACGGGTTTGCGGATTGTTGCTGGTCATACGAATCTCCTAAAAAAATCACGTGAAGGCGCCGCCAGGCAGCGGCGGCGCCCGGCGTATCAGACGGCAAAGAGCAGGAATTCCCTTTCCCACGAACTGATCACGCGCTTGAAGTTTTCATGCTCGGCCCGCTTGACCGCAACGTAGCCAGTGATGAAATTTCTGCCCAGGTAACGCTCGATGGTCGCGCTGTTTTCCATGCGTTCCAGCGCGTCTTCGATGGTCAGCGGCAGGCGCAGGTTGCGGCGTTCATAGCCACGCCCCACTACCGGCGCACTCGGGTTCAGGCCTTCGACCATGCCGATGTAACCGCAGAGCAGGCTCGCGGCAATCGCCAGGTACGGGTTGGCATCGGCGCCCGGCAGGCGGTTTTCCACCCGACGGTTTTGCGGCCCCGCATCCGGCACCCGCAGGCCCACGGTGCGGTTCTCTTCGCCCCACTCCACGTTCACCGGCGCCGAGGTATCCGGCAGGAAGCGGCGGAACGAGTTGACGTTGGGTGCGAACAGCGGCAAGAGTTCGGGAATGAGTTTCTGCAAGCCACCGATGTGGTGCAGGAACAACTGGCTCATGGTCCCGTCGTCATTGGAGAAGATGTTCTTGCCGGTCTCGATGTCGATGACGCTCTGGTGCAAGTGCATGGCGCTGCCCGGCTCGCCGGTCATCGGCTTGGCCATGAAGGTCGCGGCGACGTTGTGCTTGAGCGCGGCCTCGCGCATGGTGCGCTTGAACACCAGGATCTGGTCGGCCAGGGACAGGGCATCGCCGTGACGGAAGTTGATTTCCATCTGCGCGGTGCCGTCCTCGTGGATCAGCGTATCGAGGTCCAGGTCCTGCAATTCGCACCAGTCGTAGACGTCTTCGAACAACGGATCGAATTCGTTCGCCGCTTCAATGGAGAACGACTGGCGACCGATTTCCGGGCGACCGGAGCGGCCGACCGGCGGCTGCAACGGATAGTCCGGGTCGTCACTGCGCTTGGTCAGGTAAAACTCCATTTCCGGCGCCACGATCGGCTGCCAGCCTTTGTCGGTATAGAGTTTCAGGACTTTCTTGAGCACGTTGCGCGGCGACAGCTCGATCGGGTTGCCTTGCTTGTCGTAGGTATCGTGGATGACGATGGCGGTCGGCTCGATGGCCCACGGCACCAGGTACACCGCGCTCTGGTCGGGGCGGCAGATCATGTCGATGTCGGCCGGGTCGAGCAGTTCGTAATAGATGTCGTCTTCGACGTAGTCGCCGGTCACTGTCTGCAACAGAACGCTTTCTGGCAGGCGCATGCCTTTTTCGGCGATGAATTTGTTGGTCGGCGAAATCTTGCCCCGGGTAATCCCGGTCAAGTCGGCGATCATGCATTCGACTTCTGTGATCTTGTGGTTTTTCAACCAATCGGTGAGCTGGTCGAGGTTGTTACTCATAAATGCCTCTAGGCTTGAGTTGTCTGACCCTTTTGAGGTCAGGCGTTGTTTGACGCATCGGCGTCGCGTTGTAGAGCGCTTGCGCGGCAGATTATCGTGCTTGGCAACACGGCTGCAGAGGCCGGGCGTGCAGAATCGCGAGCGGTGCCCTGAACAATGGTCAGGCCGCTATTGTGAATCGGTTCTATATTGAATGGAGTAACCGTAATGGGGGTGCCATCGCGACCGTCCAGAATATCGGACGGGGACGGTTGAACCGTCACGGATGGGAGGATCACCAGAACCGCCGGGGCCACGGAACGGACGGACGTGTCATCACTGATGTGATAAGCATGCCGACCGACCTGTCTTGAGCAGTCGGTGACGCCGATTATCGGCAGGCGAGACATGAAGCACCCCGGTATTATTGCTGTTATGGGTTTGATTCGAGCTTAGCCTTGTTCATTTTTTTACACAACACCCCCGTAAAAAATACAACACGGCCCGCTCAAGCCTGCGGGCGCCATAGAGGCCAAGGGCATAAAAACGCCCCAAAGTGCCTCAAAAAAGCCACACGGGCGCTTTTTTAGGGCAAAAAAGGCCTCGCTTGACTTCGGCATGCCGTTCGGGTTGACTGGAATCTGAAAAGATCAATGATTGATATTTTTAACAACAAAGGTGTTGCATCATGTCGGTACCCCCGCGTGCCGTTCAGCTTAACGAAGCGAACGCGTTCCTTAAGGAACATCCTGAGGTTCTGTACGTTGACCTTCTGATTGCGGATATGAATGGTGTGGTGCGCGGCAAGCGCATCGAACGCACCAGCCTCCACAAGGTTTACGAGAAAGGCATCAACCTGCCGGCCTCTCTATTTGCTCTGGATATCAATGGCTCGACGGTGGAAAGCACCGGCCTGGGCCTGGACATCGGCGATGCTGACCGAATCTGCTATCCAATCCCCGATACCCTATGCAACGAGCCATGGCAGAAGCGCCCGACCGCGCAACTGTTGATGACCATGCACGAACTCGAAGGCGAACCATTCTTCGCCGACCCGCGTGAAGTGCTGGCCAATGTGGTGCGCAAGTTCGACGAAATGGGCCTGACCATCTGCGCCGCGTTCGAACTGGAGTTCTACCTGATCGACCAGGAGAACGTGAACGGTCGTCCGCAACCGCCGCGCTCGCCGGTTTCCGGCAAACGTCCGCACTCGACTCAGGTCTACCTGATCGACGACCTCGACGAATACGTCGACTGCCTCCAGGACATTCTGGAGGGTGCCAAAGAGCAAGGCATTCCGGCCGACGCCATCGTCAAGGAAAGTGCCCCGGCGCAGTTCGAAGTCAACCTGCACCACGTGGCTGACCCGATCAAGGCCTGCGACTACGCGGTCCTGCTCAAGCGCCTGATCAAGAACATCGCCTACGACCATGAAATGGACACCACCTTCATGGCCAAGCCTTACCCAGGCCAGGCGGGTAATGGTCTGCACGTCCACATCTCGATTCTCGACAAAGACGGCAAGAACATTTTTGCCAGTGAGGATCCCGAGCAGAACGCCGCACTGCGTCACGCGATCGGCGGTGTGCTCGAGACCCTACCGGCGCAGATGGCTTTCCTCTGCCCGAACGTCAACTCCTACCGTCGTTTCGGCGCACAGTTCTACGTGCCGAACTCGCCGTGCTGGGGCCTGGATAACCGCACCGTGGCGATTCGCGTACCGACCGGCTCCGCCGACGCCGTGCGCATCGAACATCGTGTAGCCGGCGCCGATGCCAACCCGTACCTGCTGATGGCTTCGGTCCTGGCAGGCGTGCACCACGGCCTGACCAACAAAATCGAGCCTGGCGCCCCGGTCGAAGGCAACAGCTACGAGCAGAACGAGCAGAGCCTGCCGAACAACCTGCGCGATGCACTGCGCGAGCTGGACGACAGCGAAGTCATGGCCAAGTACATCGATCCGAAATACATCGATATCTTCGTGGCCTGTAAAGAGAGCGAGCTGGAGGAGTTCGAACACTCCATCTCCGACCTCGAGTACAACTGGTACCTGCATACCGTGTAAGCGGTTGCAGTAAAAAAGGAACGCCGCCGGCTGATAAGGCCGGCGGCGTTTTTTTATGTGTTTTATTCAGTAGGACCGAGTTGCTCGCGAAGGCGTCCTGGCAGACAACGAAGATACCTGCTCGTACAATGCCCGCAGCCCCGCAGGAGACTCCAATGACACGCGTAGCCACCCCCCGCAAACCCCGCGCACGCAGCCAGGCCCGGATCGATTCGATACTCGATGCGGCCCGCACGCTGCTGGCTGCCGAGGGCGTGGCCAGCCTGTCGATCTACAGCGTCGCCGAGCGCGCGGAGATTCCGCCCTCCTCGGTCTACCACTTCTTCGCCAGCGTGCCGGCGTTGCTCGAAGCCTTGACCGCCGACGTCCATGCGGCCTTCCGCGCCTGCCTGCAAGCCCCTATCGACCACCACGCCTTGAATGGCTGGCGCGATCTGTCGCGACTGGTGGAACAACGCATGCTCGACATCTATGCAGAGGACGCCGCCGCCCGCCAACTCATTCTGGCCCAGCACGGCCTGACCGAAGTCACCCAGGCCGACCGCCAGCACGACATCGAACTGGGCGACCTGATGCACAAGCTGTTCGACCATCACTTCGAGCTGCCGACCTTGCCGAGTGATGTCGATGTGTTCGCCCTGGCCATGGAGCTGGGCGACCGGGTGTATGCGCGCTCGGTGCAGCAGCACGGGCAGATTACGCCGCGCATGGCCGAGGAAGGGATGCGGGTGTTTGATGCTTATGTGGGGTTGTATTTGCCACCGTATCTGCCCAAGCGGAACCTCTAGTGCGCTCACTGACCTCATCGCGAGCAAGCTCGCTCCCACAAGGATCTTCAGTGAATTCAGATTCTGTGAACGACAAATAATCCTGTGGGAGCGAGCTTGCTCGCGATGGCCGCACCGCTCAGCTCAAGACAAACACACATGAAAAACCCCGAAGGGCTCAAACCCTTCGGGGTTGTTGTTTACGCATGTGGCTTACAATTTGGCGATCGACACCTCGGTGGATTTCACAAACGCGATCACTTCACTGCCGACCGCCAGTTCCAGCTCTTTCACCGAGCGTGTGGTGATCACCGAAGTGACAATGCCGGACGCGGTCTGCACGTCGATTTCCGACAGCACGTCGCCGAGGACGATTTCCTTGATGGAGCCTTTGAACTGGTTGCGAACGTTGATGGCCTTGATAGTCATGATGTTGATTCCTGTCGTTGGGTAAGACTTGAGTTATTGAGCCCAGCGCAATTGCGTAGGCAAGGGTGAAACGGGTTCCGGTTCCGGCGGTTGGCCGGGCAGCGCCAGCACGCGATTGAGGACTTCGGTTTCCAGTGCCGCCAGTCGATGGGAGCCACGAACCCGAGGGCGCGGCAGTTCCACGTGCAGGTCGAGGCCGACTTCGCCGTCTTCGATCAGGATCACCCGATCGGCAATCGCCACGGCTTCACTGACGTCATGGGTCACCAGCAACACCGTGAAACCGTGCTGCTGCCAGAGCCGTTCAATCAGTTGCTGCATTTCAATTCGGGTCAGGGCATCCAGCGCCCCCAAGGGCTCGTCGAGCAGCAGCAGGCGCGGCTGATGAATCAACGCACGGGCCAACGCCACGCGTTGCTTCTGTCCACCGGACAGCGCTGCCGGCCACTCGTGGGCGCGATCGGCCAGGCCCACCGCTTCCAAAGCTGCAAGCGCTTGCGGCCGCCAGTTGCCCTTGAGGCCCAGACCGACGTTGTCGATGATCTTTTTCCAGGGCAGCAAACGCGCTTCCTGGAACATCAGCCGCGTGTCTTCCCGCGCGTCGCTCAATGGCGCGGCACCGGCGAGCAACTCACCGCCGGTTGGTTGATCAAGACCGGCGAGCAAGCGCAGCAAGGTACTTTTGCCGCAGCCACTGCGACCGACCACGGCAACAAACTGGCCCGCCGGAATGTGCAGGTCGATCTCGCGCAGCACCTGCCGCGAGCCGAAGGTCTTTTGCAGCTTGCGCACCGCCAGCGGAATGCCGCGCAGCAGGCGTGGAGGTTGCACCGCAATCATGCCGCACCTCCCTTGGCAACCTGATAGGCCGGGTGCCAGCGCAGCCAGACACGCTCAAGTCCACGGGCCGCGAGGTCGGCCAGTTTGCCGAGCACCGCGTACAGCAGAATAGCCAGCACCACCACGTCGGTCTGCAAGAACTCCCGGGCGTTCATGGCCAGATAGCCGATGCCGGAACTCGCGGAAATGGTTTCCGCCACGATCAAGGTCAGCCACATGAAGCCCAGGGCGAAGCGCACGCCGACCAGAATCGAAGGCAACGCCCCCGGCAGAATCACCTGCCAGAACAGGCTGAAACCGCTCAGGCCATAGCTACGCGCCATCTCCACCAACGCCGGGTCGACGTTGCGGATGCCGTGATAGGTGTTGAGGTAGATCGGGAACAACGTGCCCAGCGCCACCAGGAAAATCTTCGCCGACTCGTCGATGCCGAACCACAGGATCACCAGTGGAATCAGCGCCAGGTGCGGCACATTGCGGATCATCTGCACCGAACTGTCGAGCAGGCGTTCGCCCCACTTCGACAGGCCGGTGATGAAGCCAAGGGTCAGGCCGATACCACCACCGATGGTGAAGCCCAGCGCGGCACGCCAACCACTGATCGCCAGGTGTGTCCAGATTTCGCCACTGCGCACCAGACTTACACCGGCCTCGATGACGGCGATGGGTGCCGGCAGGATCCGTGTCGACAACCAACCCGCCGACACACTCAATTGCCATACCGCCAGCAGCAACACCGGCAACGCCCAGGGCGCCAGGCTGTGGATGATTTTCTTCATGACCGCGCCTCAGCTCTGGGACGCGGCTTTGGGAAGAATGTCGTTGGCGACCATCTCGCCGAACGGGCTGACGTAACCGGCGCTCTTCGGCAGTTCAGGACGCTCGACATCGAGGTGCGGGAACAGCAACTCGGCCACCCGGTACGACTCTTCCAGGTGTGGATAACCGGAAAAGATGAAGGTATCGATGCCCAGGTCCGCGTACTCCTTCACGCGGGCAGCCACGGTCGGGCCATCGCCCACCAGCGCCGTACCGGCACCGCCGCGCACCAGACCGACGCCGGCCCACAGGTTAGGGCTGACCTCCAGGTTGTCGCGGTTGCCACCGTGCAATGCGGCCATGCGTTGCTGACCGACCGAATCGAAACGCGCCAGCGAAGCCTGGGCACGAGCGATGGTCTCGTCGTCGAGATGGGAGATCAGCCGATCCGCGGCTTTCCAGGCTTCATCGTTGGTTTCGCGCACGATCACATGCAGACGAATGCCGAAGCGCACGGTGCGTCCGAGCTTGGCGGCCTTGGCTCGGACCTGTTCGATTTTTTCCGCGACGGCGGCCGGTGGCTCGCCCCAGGTCAGGACCATTTCCACCTGTTCGGCGGCCAGGTCTTGCGCGGCTTCCGAGGAACCGCCGAAGTACAGCGGTGGACGCGGCTGCTGGATCGGCGGATAGAGTAACTTCGCGCCCTTCACGCTGATGTGCTGGCCGTCGTAATCGACGGTTTCACCTTCCAGTACCCGGCGCCAGATACGGGTGAATTCCACCGAGGCCTGATAGCGTTCTTCGTGGCTGAGGAACAGACCATCGCCCGCCAACTCTTCCGGGTCACCGCCCGTCACCAGGTTGAACAGCGCACGACCGCCGGACAGTCGATCCAGGGTCGCGGCCTGACGCGCCGCCACCGTCGGGGAAATGATCCCGGGGCGCAGGGCGACAAGGAACTTCAAACGCTGGGTCACAGGAATCAGCGATGCCGCCACCAACCAAGAGTCTTCGCAGGAGCGTCCGGTCGGAATCAGTACCCCGCCAAAACCCAGGCGGTCAGCGGCTTGCGCGACTTGTTGCAGGTAACCGTGATCAACGGCGCGGGCGCCTTCGGCGGTGCCAAGGTAATGGCCGTCGCCGTGGGTAGGCAGGAACCAGAAAATATTGAGGCTCATGGAGTGGTCTCCTTGGGGAATCGATTTATTGGGCTTTGGCAACGGCGGCCGGCGGCGTCCAGATCACGTCTTTGATACTCAACGGCTTGGGAATCAACTTGAGCTGGTAGAAGCTGTCGGCAATTTTCTGCTGCGCCGCGACCACTTCCGGAGTCAGGAACAACGCGCCATAGCCCTGGCGTTTCACCGAGGTCAGGGTGATGTCGGCTGGCAGGCCGAGCAGCGGTGAAACCTGTTGGGTCACCTCTTGCGGGTTAGCCTTGGACCACTCGCCCACCGCGCGCACTTCTTCCACCAGGGTCTTGATCACCTCGGGATTTTTCTGCGCATAAGGTTTGGTCGCCAGGTAGAACTGATGGTTGTCGACGATGCCCTGGCCATCGCGCAGGGTGCGCGCTTGCAGCTGTTGTTCGGCGGCGGCCTGGTAGGGGTCCCAGATCACCCAGGCGTCGACACTGCCACGCTCGAACGCGGCGCGGGCATCGGCCGGCGGCAGGAATACGGTCTGGATGTCGGTGTATTTGAGGCCGGCGTCTTCCAGCGCACGCACCAGCAGGTAATGCACGTTGGAACCTTTGTTGAGGACGACTTTCTTGCCCTTGAGGTCCGCCACCGATTTGATCGCCGAGTCCTTCGGCACCAGGATCGCCTCACTGTGCGGCGCTGGCGGTTCGTAGGCGACGTAGAGCAAATCAGCACCGGCCGCCTGGGCGAACACTGGCGGAGTTTCACCGGTGACACCGAAGTCAATGGAACCGACGTTCAGGCCTTCAAGCAGTTGCGGGCCACCGGGGAATTCAGTCCATTGCACGTCCACGCCTTGGGCGGCGAGGCGTTTTTCCAGGGTGCCCTTGGCTTTGAGCAGCACCAGGGTGCCGTATTTCTGATAGCCGATTCGTAAAGTCTCGGCCTGAGCTTGAGTAATGGCGCCGAAGGTGACAGCCGCAGCAAACAGAGCGACCAGACCACGACGCAAAATGACAGGGCGCATGGCGCTCTCCTTTTTGCAGTTGGGTTTTGGCTGCACCTGCTTGCCCGTTGGCGGGCGAGTAAGGCCAGTACTTCAATTTTCGGTGAGGCTTAAATGCTCCAGCGAGCACTCAACAAACGATCATTCAACAGGTTCGGATCGAGCGGCTTGGGCCGTCGCGCCATGGCGCTGAAAAACAGCTCAAGCGATTCATTCAGTCGTTGTTCCAGCTCCGGCGCCAACTGCGCCAGGGCGCTGCCTTCGCCGTAGGCGATCTGGCTGTCGACGGCAAAAATGCCTTGCAGCATTTCCTGAGCCTTCAATGCCGACAGCACCGGCTTGAGCGCGTAGTCCACCGCCAGCATGTGGGCGATGCTGCCGCCAGTGGCCATCGGCAGAACCACCTTGTGGCTCAAGGCGCGTTCGGGCAGCAAATCCAGCACGACCTTCAGTGCTCCGGAAAACGATGCCTTGTAAACCGGTGTGGCGATCAGCAGGCCATCGGCGTTTTCAATTTGTTGCAACAAGTCGATCACCTTGGGGCTGTCGAAGCGTGCGTGCAGCAAGTCCTCGGCCGGGAAGTCCCGTACCTGATAACTCACCACTTCCACGCCCTGCCCCTGTAACCAACGCTGGGAGCGATCCAGCAGCACCCCGGATCGAGAGCGCTGACTGGGACTGCCACCGAGTGAGACAACCAACATTCAGACGATTCCTTGCACGGTGTTGGCGATTCGCGGTTTGCGATCTCGCTTCGATGGAGTGACCTTAACAGTTGATTTATATATCCATAAATCATATTTATTCATTTGGTTATACCTTAAAGAAATATAGAAAGCTGTTTCTTCCAGGCAAAAAAACAGGCCGTCGAAACGGCCTGAAATCCCCTGCTTTGTGGATGCTGTTAACTGTGAAACCTGTGGTGTCTGACCCGACGCCTTCGCGAGCAAGCTCGCTCCCACAGGGGTACGCGGACAAATGTGGGAGCGAGCTTGCTCGCGATGGCGGCATCAGTTGCGCCAAAAATGCTGAAGACTTACCGGTTCGGCTGCGGCGTCAGGCGCAAGTAAGGCTTAACCGCTCGATAGCCCTTGGGAAAACGCTGTTTGATTTCATTCTCATCTTTAAGCGACGGCACGATCACCACCTCATCACCGTCCTGCCAGTTGGCCGGTGTGGCCACCTTGTAGTTGTCGGTGAGTTGCAGCGAGTCGATCACCCGCAGGATTTCATTGAAATTGCGGCCGGTGCTCGCCGGGTAGGTAATCGTCAGCCGGACCTTTTTCTTCGGGTCGATCACGAACAGACTGCGCACGGTCAGGGTGTCGTTGGCGTTGGGGTGGATCAGGTCGTAGAGGTCCGAGACTTTGCGGTCGGCGTCATCCAGGATCGGAAAGTTGACCACGGTGTCCTGGGTTTCGTTGATGTCCTCGATCCACCTGTGGTGCGAATCCACCGGGTCCACCGACAAAGCGATGGCCTTGACGCCGCGCGCTGCGAACTCATCCTTGAGCTTGGCGGTGAAGCCCAATTCAGTCGTGCACACCGGCGTGAAGTCCGCTGGATGGGAAAACAGCACGCCCCAACTATCGCCCAGCCACTGATGGAAACGGATGGTGCCGGCGCTGGAGTTCTGTTCGAAATCGGGGGCGATATCGCCAAGTCTGAGACCCATGGTGCTGCTCCTTGTGAGTGCTTGATGGGTTCAACTGTGCCTGTGTTTTTTATCTATTAAAAAGAATAAATATCGATTTATTTAGATCATAAAGAAATATTAAATATCTATTCACTGGACGTACCCCGCACAACCGGCCGAACATCGCCCCCAAGGTTCGAGAAGGCCTTGAGTTGCTGCAAAGAGGGAAGTTCAAGGCGGGATTACGGGGGTGAACCCGTCTTGAAAATGTAAAAGCCCCGCCCGGTGCAATACCGGGCGGGGCTTTTTTGTCTCGGTTACGCGAGCGCTATTACAACAGCGGGATCGAGTAGCTGACGATCAGGCGGTTTTCGTCCTGCGAACGCGTGTTCGGCAGGTCGGTACGCCAGGTCGCGTTTTTCCACGCCAGGCCCAGGTTTTTCAGCGGACCTTCCTGAACGACGTAAGCCACGCTCAGATCGCGCTCCCACTCGGAAGCACCATTGGCCGCCTCGCCACCCTTGGCGTTAACGGTATCGATGTTGTCGCCGTGCAGGTAAACCAGACCCGCCGTCAGGCCAGGTACGCCAACCTTGGCGAAGTCATAGGAGTAGCGTGCTTGCCAGGTACGCTCGCCGGCACGGCCGAACTTCTGGATTTGCGCATCGGTGATGGTGTAGTTCGACGAACCGTCGCCCTGGTTCAGCCAAGGGAAATCGCTGCTGCCGTTGCTGACCTGATAACCGCCACCGAAGGTGTGACCGGCAACGGTGTACAGGAACAGGCCGCTGTACAGGTTGTTGTCGACCTTGCCTTTACCGTTTGGCGCGTTGTAGTTGCCAGTGGTGAAGTACAGCGGGTCGTGACCGTTGGCACCATCATCAGAGCTGTTGAAATAACGGAAATCCGACTTCAACACGCCAGGGCCGATTGCCCAGTTGTGCACCAGACCCAGGAAGTGTTGCTTGTAGAACTCTTCCAGGTTGCCGTAGTAGTACTGGGCCGTCAGGTCCTTGGTGATCTTGTAGTCGCCACCGGCATAGATGAACTTGTTGCTGTCGCGGAACTTGGTGCCGCGAGTGTTCGCGCCCGAAATCGACATCTGCTCATTGTTGCTGGAGTTACGGCCTTTAACGGCTTCGATCTGGCCACCAACCAGGGTCAGATCCTTGATGTCGCCGGACGTGATCTGGCCACCCTGCCAGGTTTGCGGCAGCAGACGACCATCGTTGGTCACGATCACCGGGTTTTTCGGCTGCAGGGTGCCCAGTTTCAATTCGGTCTGGGAAACCTTGGCTTTGGCCGTCAGGCCCAGGCTGGAGAAATCATCAACTGCCTCGCCGTTGGATTTGCTCGGGAAAACCGTGCCTCCGTAAGAGGTCGCCGTGGCGCCGTTGGTACCGCCGCCCGAATCCAGTTTCACGCCCAACAGGCCGATCGCATCGATGCCGAAGCCGACGGTGCCCTGGGTGTAACCGGAGATGAAACGCAGATCGAAGCCTTGGCCCCACTCTTCGTTTTTGTTGGCACCGGCTCCGTCACGGTAGTCGGTGTTGATGTAGAAGTTACGCAGCCCCAATGTTGCCTTGCTGTCTTCGATAAAACCCGCGGCGCTTGCCTGCTGGGTCAAAACCCCGACGGCCACAGCCATGGCCAAGGTGGACTTGTTCATGTTTCGCTCCTCTCGTTTCTAGTTCTGATGTTCCTGGTCCCGAATCGATTGCCCGGGATCCTGAATGCATAAATTCGCGGCAAACCGTCTAGGCCGGTCATTTGGCGGGCCGCAGGATACACGGCCTTAAAGCCAAAAAGAATTTTTTGATATTTTTTAATATCGCTTTGGAATATGACTTCCCACGACAGATCCGAGGTATCGGCGGCAAGGCCGATTCCTGCACCTGAACTATTGTCGAGGGACGAAATCGCCAAATCCGGGCTCAGGGATGAGTGCCGGACAGGCGCACTTTAAGCGGGATATTTAAAAACTAAAAAGAATAATAAATAATCAGTAAAGATCTTTATGGAATATAAAAAACAGGCAAAAAAAACCTCGCCAGCAGGCGAGGCTTTTTTACAAGGCTTGTTACAGGAAGCTGTAGGTGTAGTTGAAGATCAGACGAGTCTGGTCAACATCAGGGTTGTTGGAGACTTCACTGCCGCGGTAGACACCATTACGCAGCGTTACGCCGAAGCCTTTGAGAGCGCCCTGCTGGATGGTGTAGTCGATCCGCATGTCGCGTTCCCACTCGGAGCCATCAGGGCCGCTGCCGTTGGTAGCCTTGATGTTGTCGCCATGCAGGTAGGCGATCGAAGTTTTCAGGCCCGGCACGCCCAGTCCGGCGAAGTCATAGGAGTACTGACCGAAGGTGGTGTTTTCACCGGCACGAACAAATCCGTTGATCATGGAGTCGGTGAACAGGTAGAAGCTGGCGCCGCCGTTGCCTTCCGGACGGCCATTGCCATCAACCACGTTGCCCTGGTTCAGGTAGACAAAACCACCGTCATCGCTGACGCGCTGATGTCCGAGCAGGAAGGCGTTGCCACCCAGGGTGTAGGTGAACATGGCGCTCCATGTCTTGTTATCGACCTCGCCCGGGGTCTTGGCGAAACCGTTGTTGTTGTTGAAACGGAAACCCGGATCACCGTTCTTGCCGTCGGAGCTGCTGTCGAAGTAGCGAATATCAGTCTTGAAGGACTGTTTGGCGTCGATCGGAAACACGTGGATCAAGCCCAGGAAGTCCTGCTTGTAGTAGTCCTTCAGATTCGAGTGGTAGTACTGCAGGGTCAGGTCCTTGGTGACCTTCCAGTCAGCACCACCGTAGTAGAACTTGTTGCTGTCCTCTGTGCCGCCAGCCACGGCCAGGCCGGTGGAGTTCGAAGAGGCGCGACCCGCCGAATGCTCCAACTGACCTGCGTTGAAGGTCACGTTGTCGATTTCTTTCGAAGTGATGGTGCCACCGTCAAAGGTCTGTGGCAGCAGACGGCTGTCATTCGCGACCAGAATTGGCAAGTTGGGTGCCAGGGCGCCACCCAGGTGGGCTTCGGTCTTCGAGAAGCGCGCCTTGACGTTAGCGGCTGCACGGCTCCATTCGGACACGGCCGAACCATCGCTGTCGCTTGGGAAGAAGGTGTTGTTGTCCGGGTGGTGACCCTTGCCGCCGTCCAGGTGGATACCCAGCAGTGCCTGGGCGTCGATACCGAAACCGACAGTGCCTTGGGTGAAACCGGACAGATAATCGAATTTCAGGCCTTCTGCGGACTCTTTCTGATCCGCACCGCCTTCACGGTTATCGTTGTTGTAATACATGGTCCGGGAACTGATGGACGCCTTGCTGTCTTCCAGGAAACCTGCGGCGCCTGCCTGCTGCGCCAAAACCCCTACGGCCACGGCCAAAGCCAAGGTGGACTTGTTCATTGTGTAGCTCCTCTCGATTCTAGTTCTTGTATTCCTGGTCTCGAGTCGTCGCCCGAAATCCTAAGATGCGCGATTAGCGCCAGACCGTGACCCACAAGTCAATCGTAACTATGTGTGTCTACGACCTTTGTCTAACCCCCGATTTTTTGGTCCCTGCCGGGTCATGAATTCGTCATGAACCTGAAAAGAATTACCCGATTCTTTTCTAATACCGTTTAGGAATTTAGCGCTCAATTTTCAGCCCCCCCCAGAACAAAGGGTTCGGCTCATAAGCTAATTCCTAAACGGTATTTATTTTTGCTTTTTTAGATCGATTAGTTTCTGACGCAATCCGGAAACAAATCCTTACCGAAAGACAGCCCCATGACGATCAAGCGCGCACTATCCAGACCAATTGTTACAGTTTGTGTATCTCTCGCATTTTCTTTCACCGCCCAGGCGGCGAACCTCACCGTCGGTTATCAAACCGGAATCGACCCCAGCAAAGTCCCCCAGGCCGATGGCCTTTATGAAAAAACCATCGGCCAGCCCATCGACTGGCGACGCTTCAACAGCGGCCCGGAAGTGGTCACGGCGATTGCCTCCGGCGATGTACAAATCGGCAATCTCGGCTCCAGTCCGCTGGCCGCTGCCGCTTCGCGCAACCTGCCGATTGTCGCGTTCATTGTCTCGGCCCAGATCAATGCCGCCGAAGCGCTGGTGGTGCGCAATGGCAGCGGCATCGAAAAACCACAAGATCTGATCGGAAAGACCATCGCCACGCCTTTCGTTTCAACCTCCCACTACAGCCTGCTCGGTGCGTTGAAGCACTGGGGCCTGGACAGTTCGAAAGTCAAAGTGGTGAACCTGCAGCCGGCGGAAATCGCGGCAGCCTGGAAGCGGGGAGATATTGATGGCGCGTTTGTCTGGTCGCCCGCCCTGGGGGAAATCCGCAAGAGTGGCAAGACCCTGACCGACGCTGCACAGGTAGGCCAATGGGGAGCCCCCACCTTCGAGGTCTGGGTGGCACGCAAGGATTACGCCGAGAAGCACCCGGAGGTGGTGGCCAGATTCGCCAAGGTCACCCTCGACGCCTTTGCTGATTACGCGGCGCATAAAGCCAGCTGGACTGCCGACTCGGTACCGGTGCAGAAAATCGCCAAACTGACCGGTGCCAATGCCGCCGATGTGCCGGAGTTACTGGCCGGTTCCGCATTCCCGGATGCCAAGGCGCAACAGAGCGCCGCGCTGCTGGACGGCGGCACGGCCAAGGCCATTGGCGAGACGGCGAAATTCTTGAAGGAACAAGGGAAGGTGGAGACGGTGCTGCCGGATTACTCGCCGTATGTCAGCGCGAAGTTTGTGCAGGAGTGAATGCAAAAGCTTGTGGCGAGGGGGCTTGCCCCCGTTGGGCTGCGGAGCAGCCCCAAACCTGCCTGACCGAGCCGTATGGTCTTGCGGCCGCTTCGCGCCCGAACGGGGGCAAGCCCCCTCGCCACAGGGACCTCCGCGGCTACAACATCAAAGGGCTTTTTCGAAGATCTTCGAATTACGCTGATAGTTGTACAGCGACGCCCGCGCCGACGGCAGACGGTCAACGCTACTCGGTACAAAACCACGCTCGCGGAACCAGTGAGCGGTGCGAGTAGTAAGGACGAATAATGTCTTCAAACCCTGAGCCCGGGCGCGGGTCTCGATGCGCTCCAGCAATTCATCACCGCGACCGCCATGGCGATACTCCGGATTCACCGCCAGGCACGCCAGTTCACCGGCATCCGAATCGGCAATCTGATACAGCGCCGCACAGGCGATGATCATGCCTTCGCGCTCGACCACACTGAACTGTTCGATCTCGCGCTCCAGCACCTCGCGGGAACGGCGCACCAGGATGCCCTGCTCTTCCAGCGGGCTGATCAAGTCCAGCAAACCACCGACGTCTTCAATGGCCGCTTCGCGTACGACTTCGAACTGCTCCTGGGCCACCAGCGTACCGCCACCGTCGCGGGTGAACAGCTCGGTCAGCAGTGCACCGTCTTCGGCATAACTGACGATATGGCTGCGGGCCACGCCGCCACGGCAAGCTTCGGCCGCTGCATCGAGCAATTCTGCCTGATAGTTACTGCCCAACCGTTGCAGATGCGCCGGCACCTGCTGCGGACGCAGTTCACGCACCAGGCGCCCGTGTTCGTCGATCAGGCCCAGGTCGGCGCCGAACAGCAGCAGTTTGTCCGCGCCCAGGTCGATGGCTGCGCGGGTGGCGACGTCTTCGCAGGCCAGATTGAAAATCTCCCCGGTCGGCGAATAGCCCAGCGGCGACAGCAGCACGATGGAGCGCTCGTCCAGCAGACGGTTGATGCCCTTGCGGTCGACCCGGCGCACTTCGCCGGTGTGGTGATAGTCGACACCTTCAAGCACGCCGATCGGCCGTGCCGTCACCAGGTTGCCGCTGGCCACCCGCAGGCGCGAACCCTGCATCGGCGACGAAGCCATGTCCATCGACAGGCGAGCCTCAATGGCAATGCGCAACTGGCCAACCGCGTCGATCACGCACTCCAGGGTCGCGGCATCGGTGATGCGCATGCCGTGGTGGTAATGCGGGGTCAGGCCACGGGCCGCGAGGCGCGCTTCGATTTGCGGGCGAGAACCGTGAACCAGCACCAGACGCACACCCAGGCTGTGCAACAGCACCAGGTCGTGGACGATATTGCCGAAATTCGGGTGTTCAACGCCGTCGCCGGGCAGCATGACGACAAAGGTGCAATCGCGGTGGGCGTTGATGTAAGGCGAAGCGTGACGAAGCCAATTGACGTATTCGGGCATGAACCTGGGCCTGTAATAAATAGCAGCCGAAAAAAGGGCGAAACTGAAAACGCACAGCGGGCTGATGGTTATCGTCGGAACAGGCTTGGCGACACGCGCGCTCTCCTCATGAATACGGGTTGGGACATCGGCAATTTAACTGCAAAACCCTGTAGGAGCGAGCTTGCTCGCGATGGATATGAGGACGCCGCGTTCATCCAGGCAGCCCTCGTCATCGTTAACGTCCATCGCGAGCAGGCTCGCTCCTACACGGGTGTCAGGCAATAGTGTTCGATCAGTTGCCTTAATAGATGCACCGTAGGCTGCAAACGTGACATTTCGAGGTATTCCCCCGGCTGATGGGCGCAGGCGATATCACCCGGGCCAAGCACCAGCGTTTCACAGCCAAGACGCTGAAGATAAGGTGCTTCGGTGCCGAACGCCACCGCTTCGGCGCTGTGACCGGTGAGCTTTTCGGCAATGCGCACCAGCTCTGCGTCCTCGGCCTGCTCGAACGGCGGCACTTCGGGGAACAACGGCGCGTAATCGATCTTGACCTGATGCCGCTCGGCAACCGGCTTGAGCTTCTGCAGGATCTCGGCGCGCAGGACCTTGGGGTCCATGCCGGGCAGCGGCCGCAAATCGAATTCCAGCGAACACTGGCCGCAGATGCGGTTGGGGTTGTCGCCGCCATGGATGCAGCCGAAATTCATCGTTGGCGTCGGCACGCCAAACTGTGGATTGCGGAATTCGCGTTGCCATAACAAGCGCAAGCCACGCAGTTCACCGATGGCATCGTGCATGGCTTCCAGGGCGCTGTGCCCCAGGCGCGGGTCGGAGGAATGACCGCTCTGACCAAGGATGTCGATGCGCTCCATCATGATGCCCTTGTGCATGCGGATCGGCTTGAGCCCTGTCGGCTCGCCGATCACCGCCGCCCGCCCCAGCGGTCGCCCCGCTTCGGCCAGCGCGCGGGCACCGGACATCGAACTTTCTTCATCGCAAGTGGCGAGAATCAGCAACGGCTGTTTGAACGGCTGATCGAGCAGCGGTATGACCGCCTCGATGGCCAGGGCGAAAAAGCCCTTCATGTCGCAACTGCCCAGGCCGACCCAACGACCGTCGACTTCAGTGAGCTTCAGCGGATCGGTTTGCCACAGCGCACCGTCGAACGGCACGGTGTCGCTGTGCCCGGCCAGCACCAGGCCGCCGGGGCCGGAGCCGAAACTGGCCAGCAAGTTGAACTTGCCGGGGCTGACTTGCTGGATATCGCAGGTAAAACCCAGCTCACCGAGCCATGTCGCCAGCAGATCGATGACCGGGCGGTTGGTTTGATCGAGACTGGGTTGGGTGCAACTGACGGACGGTGCAGCGATCAACGCAGCGAATTGTTCTTTCATCGACGGCAATGGCATCGCTGACTCCCGGCACCTGAATTGAAGTCCATCATAGAACCAACCGATGACAGGAATAAACCGTCTCGGCGCGTACTAACCTTGAGTCCTGTACACTGCACGACCTTGGCAGCCACACATTCCCTCGGCTGCGCTCCCGATCCTGGATTTTCCGGCCATGCAGAAAGAAACCGAAATCAAACTCCGCGTCAGCCGCGAAACCCTCGCCGCACTGCGCGAGCACCCGTTACTGAAAAAACGCAACAAAAGTGGCTGGGAACGCCGTGAGTTGATGAATCAGTACTTCGACACGCCCGAGCGTGACCTGGCCCAGGCAAAAGTCGCCCTGCGCCTGCGCAAGGATGGCGAAGAAGTGATTCAGACCCTCAAGACCCGCGGCCAGAGCGTCGCCGGTCTGTCCGTTCGTAACGAATACGACTGGAACCTGCCCAAGGCCAAGCTCGACTTGAAGAAACTCGACGGCGAATGCTGGCCCGAGGAACTGGCCGAGCTGGACAAGAAGACCCTGAAGCCGATCTTCACCACCGATTTCGTCCGTGAACGCGCGGAAATCGCCTGGGGTCGCGGCAAGACCAAAGTGGTCATCGAAGCAGCGCTGGACCTGGGTCACGTCGTGGTCGGCAAGCAGAAAGAAGAAATCTGCGAGCTGGAACTGGAACTGCGCGAAGGCGAACCGGCAGCCCTGCTGGAACTGGCCGCCGAGCTGGCCGAGAAACTGGCCCTGATGCCATGCGATATCAGCAAGGCCGAGCGCGGTTATCGCCTGTACGACGCCAACAGCTATTCGTTGAGCCCGCCGGCACCGCAGATCACCGCTGAAACGCCGCTGGACGACGCGTTCGCCGCGCTGAGCTGGCATTTGCTGGGCAGCAGTCAGCGTCTGGCCGAGCAGTATCGCTTCAACGGTCACTGGCGCCTGTTGCAGGACTGGGTCGAGTGCCTCGCGGAAATGCGCGCGCTGATCAGCAGCCTGGGCCAGGCCGCTCCGCGTCAGTCGACCCACGATCTGCGTATCGCCCTCGATGCCTTGCTGGAAGACTGGCGCCCGCTGGTCCAGGCCGGCCTGGACGATGAAGACGTGCGCAAAGCCGCGCCCGAGCAGTTCCTCGAAGAACTCGAAGACCCGCGCTGGGGCCTGTTCTCCCTGACCACCTCGCGCTGGCTGCTGGCCCGCACCTGGGCCGCCGACCGCAACACCCGTGGCAATCGCCAGGGCGCTGCGCAACTGGGCAGCTGGTTACCGCGCCTGCTGGGCGAAGAAGCCACTTCGTTGCAACTGCAACGTTACCAGCAACAACCGGAAGACCTGGCCGAGCAACTGCCGCGCATCGAACGCATCCAGGTCTGGCTGCACCATGCGCGTAACGTGCTGGAGATCCCGGAAATGGATCGCCTGTACGGCGAGTTGAACAAGCTGGCGCAACTGGCCAACGAGTCGATCACCGACGAAGTCCTGGATGCACGTAAGCAGCAGGCGATTGCGGTGTATCAGAACCGCGCCTGGAAAATGTTGCTGCGCCTGTAATACCGCCATCGCGAGCAAGCTCGCTCCCACAGGATTTATGCGGTCCTTGTGGGAACGAGCTTGCTCGCGATGAGGCCGGCACAGTCACCGCAAAATTTCAGACCGGCAAACTGGTAGTCGACTTGATCTCCGACAACGCCACGATCGAATTGACCTCCTGAATCCCCGGCACCATCGACAGCTTCTCGAAGAAGAAGCGCTCGTACGCTTCGATGTCCGCCGTGACAATCCGCAGCAAGAAATCCACCGCCCCCATCAGCACGTAACACTCCAGCACCTCCGGAAAGCCGCGAATCGCCTCGGTGAATTCGGTGAAGTTCGAACGCCCGTGGGCATTGAGTTTCACCTCCGCGAAGATCTGAGTGTTCAGGCCGATTTTCTTGCGGTCGAGCAAGGTCACCTGGCCGCGAATGATGCCCTCCTCTTTCATCCGCTGAATCCGCCGCCAGCACGGCGATTGCGAGAGCCCCACCTGCTCGGCGATCTGTGCGCTGGAAAGCGAAGCGTCCTCTTGCAGCAAGGCGAGGATCTTGCGGTCGTAGCTGTCCAGTTCGCTATGCATAAAAAAACCCTTAACTGCGTAATAAGTGAATTGATTTATTCTTCATTCCTGCAATACAGCCAATCATAGAGAAGAAATACCCGGCACAGGATGTAAACATTTCTCCAATGATTCTGGAGCCTGACCATGCCGTATCTCGAAGCCGTGAACACCCCACCTGCCCGCGCCGATGTCTGGAACGTCGGCAACGCCCATTGCCGGGTTCGCTATCAAATGACGGCCGAGGCTGAACCGGACCTGCTGTGTCGCGCCCTCAATCTGTTCGCCCTGCAATTGCTCACGCCGGAGCAGGTCAACGCGCAGCGCCAGGACGACTGGCTGACCATCGAAGTTGTCATCGACGGTTTGAGCTGGCACCGCGCGCAAGTGATTGCGGAAAAACTTCGCAACCTGATCAGCGTCTGCTCGGTGGAGCTGCAAGAAGCTGATGCCCCATGGACCGAAGCGGTTCAAGCGGCGGGCTGAAAAACTCCGAAACGGCTTTGTCGGGTAGTGGCCCAGCGGTCAGCCGGGCCACGGCTATCCTTTGCGCACTGTCGTTCAAAAGGAGCCCGCATGTCCGTACAAATCGCCCTTCAGGACCGCTGGCTGGATCTCAATGATCTACTGCGCGAACTCGTCGCCCAGGGCTTTATCAGCCAGGATTCGGCCGAACACGCACTCAATGCCCGCCGCCGCAACGCCTCCCTTGGGCAGATGCATCCGCTGGAGTTCATTGCCAGCCAACAGCTGGACGATCTCAGCCGCCCCGGCAAACCGCTGGACCTCGAGAGCCTGACCCTGTGGCTGTCCCGGCAGGCCGGCCAGCCTTACCTGCGCATCGACCCACTGAAAATCAACGTCGCGGCAGTGACCCCGCTGATGTCCTATGCCTTCGCCCAGCGCCACAAGATCCTCGCGGTAGCCATCGACCGCGAGGCGGTAACCGTGGCCAGCGCCCAGCCTTATGTCAGCGGCTGGGAGGCTGACCTGACCCACGTGCTCAAATTGCCGATCAAGCGTGTAGTGGCCAACCCCGTGGACATCCAGCGCTTGAGCGTCGAATTCTTCCGCCTGGCCAAGTCGGTCACCGGGGCGAACAGCGCCGACCCGCAAGTCAGTACCCTCGGCAATTTCGAACAGCTGCTCAACCTCGGCGCCAGCGACCAGGAGCCGGACGCCAACGACGCACACATCGTCAATATCGTCGATTGGCTGTTCCAGTACGCGTTCCAGCAACGCGCCAGCGACATCCATATCGAGCCCCGGCGCGAGCAAGGCACGGTGCGCTTTCGCATCGACGGCGTGCTGCACAACGTCTATCAATTCCCGCCCCAGGTCACCATGGCCATCGTCAGTCGCCTGAAAACCCTGGGGCGCATGAACGTCGCGGAGAAACGCAAACCCCAGGACGGTCGAGTGAAAACCAAGACTCCGGACGGCGGTGAAGTCGAATTGCGTTTGTCGACACTACCCACGGCCTTCGGCGAAAAAATGGTCATGCGGATATTCGATCCGGAGGTATTGCTCAAGGACTTCGACCAGCTTGGTTTCTCCGCCGACGACCTGCGCCGCTGGCAAGACATGACCCGCCAGCCCCACGGCATCATCCTCGTTACCGGGCCGACGGGTTCGGGCAAGACCACCACCCTCTACACCACCCTGAAAAAACTGGCGACGCCGGAGGTCAACCTCTGCACCATCGAAGACCCGATTGAAATGGTCGAGCCGGCGTTCAACCAGATGCAGGTCCAGCACAACATCGACCTGACCTTCGCCGCCGGCGTGCGCGCGTTGATGCGGCAAGACCCGGACATCATCATGATCGGCGAGATCCGCGACCTCGAAACCGCGGAAATGGCGATCCAGGCGGCGCTCACCGGGCACCTGGTGCTGTCGACCCTGCACACCAACGACGCGCCCAGCGCCATCAGCCGTCTTCTGGAGCTCGGCGTGCCGCATTACCTGATCAAGGCCACAGTGCTTGGCGTCATGGCCCAGCGACTGGTGCGAACCCTGTGCCCGCACTGCAAGGCGCCGCTGACGCTGGGCGAAGACGACTGGCAAACCCTGACCCGTCCCTGGCAAGCACCGTTGCCGACCAATGCCCAGCGTGCCATCGGTTGCGTGGAATGCCGCGACACCGGTTATCGCGGTCGCGCCGGGGTCTACGAAATCATGCAACTGAGCGATGGCATCAAGGCGTTGATCAGTCCCGACACCGATCTGCTGGCCGTGCGGCGCCAGGCATTCAAGGAGGGCATGCGCAGCCTGCGGTTGTCAGGAGCGCAAAAGGTCGCCGCCGGGCTGACGACTATCGAGGAGATTCTGCGCGTGACTCCCCAGAGCGAGCAGAACTGAGCCTAGCTGTACTGATCCGGCATCGGCACAGCTACACTTCAGCCATTGCAACTCCACAGATCCACACATCAACAAGGAATCGTTATGCAGATCGGTAGTGTGCTTTTGCTTTTTGTCGGCCTGGTGGTCGCCATTCTGTTCATGGGTTTCAAGGTCGTGCCCCAAGGCTTTGAATGGACAGTCGAGCGTTTCGGTCGCTACACCAACACGCTCAAGCCGGGGCTGAACGTCATCATTCCGGTCATGGACCGCATCGGCCGCAAGATGAATGTGATGGAAAGCGTGCTGGATATTCCGCCACAGGAAGTCATCACCGCCGACAACGCCACGGTGCAAATCGACGCCGTGTGTTTCTTCCAGGTGGTCAACACCGCCCAGGCGGCCTACGAGGTCAACAACCTCGAACACGCCATCCGCAACCTGCTGCAAACCAACATCCGCACCGTGCTCGGCTCGATGGAGCTCGACGCCATGCTCAGCCAGCGTGACGGGATCAACGAAAAACTGCTGCGCACCGTCGACGAAGCGACCGCGCCTTGGGGCATCAAGATCACCCGGATCGAGATCAAGGACATCAGCCCGCCCGCCGACCTGATGGCGGCGATGTCGGGGCAGATGAAAGCCGAGCGAATCAAGCGTGCGCAGATCCTCGAGGCCGAGGGCCTGCGCGCCGCAGCGATCCTGACCGCCGAAGGCAAGAAACAGGCGCAGATCCTCGAAGCCGAAGGCAGTCGCCAGGCCGCCTTCCTGGAAGCCGAAGCCCGCGAGCGGCAAGCCGCGGCAGAAGCCCAGGCGACCAAAGTGGTGTCCGAAGCCATCGCCAGCGGCAACGTGCAGGCGGTGAACTACTTCGTGGCGCAGAAGTACATCGATGCGCTGGGCAAGTTGTCCTCGGCCAACAACAGCAAGGTGATCCTGATGCCGCTGGAAGCCAGTTCGATGATCGGCGCGGTGGGCGGCATTGGCGAAATCGTCAAGGCCACTTTCGATAACAAGAAAGCCTGAGGCGCGCCATGTGGGCATTTTTGCAGCACCTTTCGTTCTGGGACTGGTTGGCGCTGGGCACGGTGCTGTTGATTCTCGAAGTGTTCGGCGCCGGCGGTTATCTGCTGTGGATCGGCATGGCAGCGGCAACCGTGGGCGTCTTGACCTTCCTGATGCCGGACCTGTCTTGGGAATGGCAGTTTCTGTTGTTCGGCCTGCTGTCGATCACCACCGCGTTGTACTGGTGGCGGCGTCAGCGCACGGCAATGCGTCCGAGTGATCAGCCGCACCTGAATCTGCGCGGCCAGGAACTCATCGGCAAAACCTTCGTGGTGCATGAAGCGATTGTCGACGGTCGCGGCAAGATCAAGGTGGCTGACGGCGTGTGGATGGCCCGCGGGCCGGACGCAGCCACTGGCAGCCGCGTGCGGGTGGTCGGTCAGCAAGGCGCCATCCTGCTGGTCGAAGCGGCGGATTAAGCGACCACGGAACTCGATTGGGGGTTGGCAATCCAACCGCGTACTAAACCCAGTGGAGTCACCTTGTCATGCGTTTCAAACTTGCTGTCGCTACCGTCGCGCTGTTGTCCCTGCCTGTCGGTTCGGCGATGGCCGATACTTTTTGGCGTAACGTTCTTACGTCCGGTGCAACCACCGGTTCGAGCTATCTGACATCCAAGGATAACAAGCTGGTCGTCGCGGCCCAGGACGATGCCAGCAGCTTCGTCGCCAGTGACGGCGGTATCCGCGGTCCGTACCTGGAAGCGGCCATGCAGAAGGTCCGCGCCGAAAACCCGGGCCTGCAAGCCACGGACATGGAACTGGCGAACGCGATCCTGGCGAAGAATGCCGTGGCTTCGGAGTAACCGTTGCGAATGAAAAATGCCGCTCAATTGAGCGGCATTTTTTTGCCTTGCGAACGCAAATCTCATGTTCACCGAGCCCCCCTGTGGGAGCGAGCTTGCTCGCGATAGCGGTGGATCAGTAAAAACTTCATTGACTGTCACACCGCAATCGCGAGCAAGCTCGCTCCCACAGGGGTTATGTACAACCTGGGAAGTCAGCGGTAATCATCCACCGGCACACACGCACAAAACAGGTTCCGGTCCCCATACACATTGTCTACCCGGTTCACCACCGGCCAGTATTTGTGAGCCTTGGTGTGTGCGTCCGGCGTGACCGCTTGCACGATGCTGTACGGTCGTTCCCACACGCCGGTGATATCGGCCAACGTATGCGGCGCACCTTTCAACGGGTTTTCTTCAGCCGGCCAATTACCGTTCTGCACCTCATTGATTTCCGCGCGGATGCTCAGCATCGCCCCGATGAACCGGTCCAGCTCCGCCTTCGATTCACTTTCGGTCGGTTCGACCATCAGCGTCCCCGGCACGGGAAACGACATGGTCGGGGCATGGAAGCCGTAATCCATCAGACGCTTGGCCACGTCCTCCTCGGTAATGCCGGTCAACGCCTTGAGCGGTCGCAGGTCGAGGATGCATTCGTGGGCCACCCGCTCGTTGCGCCCTGTGTAGAGCACCGGGAAAGCACCGGACAAATGCCGCGCCAGGTAATTCGCGGCCAGGATCGCCACTTCGCTGGCGTCCGCCAGTTGCGGGCCCATCATGGCGATGTACATCCAGCTGATCGGCAAAATGCTTGCGCTGCCCCAGGGCGCTGCGCTGACGGCGCCATTTTGCGGGTGCGGCCCTTCGATCGGCACCACCGGATGGTTGGCCACGAACGGCGCCAGATGCGCCCGAACACCAATCGGCCCCATGCCCGGCCCACCGCCACCATGGGGAATGCAGAAGGTCTTGTGCAGGTTCATGTGCGAGACATCGGCACCAATATCGGCCGGCCGCGCCAACCCCACCTGAGCGTTGAGGTTGGCGCCATCCATGTACACCTGCCCCCCGTGCTGGTGGATCACCTCACAGATTTCGCTGATGCCTTCCTCATACACCCCATGGGTCGAAGGATAGGTCGCCATCAGGCAGGCGAGTTTTTCGGCGGCTTGCGCGGCTTTTTCCTTGAGGTCATCCAAGTCGACGTTGCCCGCCTCGTCGCACTCGACGATCACCACGCGCATCCCGGCCATTTGCGCCGACGCGGGATTGGTGCCGTGAGCCGACGAAGGAATCAGGCAGATATCGCGGCCGCCCTGCTGCCGGCTCTCATGGTATTTGCGGATCGCCAGCAGCCCGGCGTATTCGCCCTGGGCACCGGAGTTGGGTTGCATGCAGATCGCGTCGAAACCGGTGATCGCGCACAACCAGCGCTCCAGTTCTTCGATCATCAGCCCATAACCGGCGGCCTGTTCCTTGGGCACGAACGGGTGCAGGTTAGCGAACTGCGGCCAGGTAATCGGGATCATCTCGCTGGTGGCGTTGAGCTTCATGGTGCAGGAGCCCAACGGGATCATCGATTGATTGAGCGCCAGGTCCTTGTTTTCCAGCTGCTTGAGGTAGCGCAGCATCTCGGTTTCGCTGTGATGGGCGCTGAACACGGGGTGACGCAGATAAGGTGAAGTTCGCGCCAGCCCTTGGGGAATTCCGCCAGGCAAGACTTCGGCATCCAGGTCGTCGATGCTGAGCCCGTGATCGGCCCCCAGGAACACGTCGAACAGCTTCGCCACGGTGCCTTCGTCGCAGGTCTCGTCGAGGCTCAAGCCCAGCTGGCCGCGCCCGAGAATGCGCAGGTTGATCTGTGCGGCCCGGGCACTTTCGATGATCGCGGTCTGGGTCCCGCCGACTTCCAGCGTCAAGGTGTCGAAGAAGTGCCGGTTGACCCGGGTGATACCATTGCGTTCAAGCCCGGCGGCAAGGATGCAGGTCAGCCGATGAACCCGCTGGGCAATTCGCTTGAGCCCTTCGGGGCCGTGGTAGACCGCATAGAAACTGGCGATATTGGCCAGCAGCACCTGGGCCGTGCAGATGTTGGAGTTGGCCTTCTCCCGGCGAATGTGTTGCTCGCGGGTTTGCAGGGCCATGCGCAGGGCGGTGTTGCCCCGCGCATCTTTCGAAACACCGATGATCCGCCCGGGAATCGCACGCTTGTATTCATCGCGGCTGGCAAAAAACGCCGCATGAGGCCCACCGTAGCCCATGGGCACACCAAATCGCTGGGACGAGCCGAACACCACATCGGCACCCAGTTCACCCGGCGGAGTCAACAACAACAGGCTCAGCAAATCCGTGGCGACACAGGCCAGGGCCTGTTGCGCGTGCAGGTGATCAATCAGCGGTCGCAGGTCGTGGATTTCACCGTGGGTGTCAGGGTATTGCAGCAGCGCGCCGAACACCTGGTGCCGCTTCAAGTTATCCACAGTATCGACGATCAGATCGAAGCCGAAACCTTCAGCGCGGGTCTGCACCACGGAAATGGTTTGCGGGTGGCAGTTTTCGTCGACAAAGAACAGGTTGCTTTTGGACTTGGCGACCCGCTTGGCCAAGGCCATGGCCTCCGCCGCGGCGGTGGCTTCATCGAGCAGCGAGGCATTGGCCAGTTCCAGGCCGGTCAGGTCGATGGTCAGTTGCTGGAAGTTCAGCAGCGCTTCGAGTCGCCCTTGGGCGATCTCTGGCTGATAGGGGGTGTACGCGGTGTACCAGCCGGGATTTTCCAGCACATTACGCAGAATGACCGCCGGTGTGAGGGTGCCGTGGTAGCCCATGCCGATCAGGCTGGTCCAGACCTGGTTCTGCTCGGCATAACCGCGCAGCTTGGCCAGCGCGGCCTCTTCATCGAGTGCCGGGGGCAGGTCCAGCGGCCGGTTGAGGCGGATGCCCGGCGGCACCGTCTGCTCGATCAAATCGACCCGACTGCCCAGGCCGAGGCTGTCGAGCATCGCCTGTTGCTCGGCGGCATCGGGCCCGAGGTGGCGGCGCAGAAAGGCATTGGGGTCGCGTAACTGGCTCAGGGACGGCAATTGGGACATGACGGGCTCTCTCTTGACTGGCGCTCAGCGTCGATGCAACACGGTCAAACCAGCATAGCAGCCACTCTGTAGGAGCGAGCTTGCTCGCGATGACCCCGAGCGCGCCGCGGGGTCTCAGGTTGCAGCGTTATCGTTAACGACCATCGCGAGCAAGCTCGCTCCTGCAAGGGAAATTCGCCAGACAACAAAAAGCCCCGACGAGTCGGGGCTTTGGATGACGCTGAAGGCTTACTCGCCGATGGCGGCCTTGTAGCCGGCGGCATCCAGCAGTTTTTCCAGGTCTGCAGCGTTGCTTGGCTTGATCTTGAAGATCCACGCGCCGTACGGGTCGCTGTTGAGCAGTTCCGGCGAAGCGCTCAAGTCTTCGTTGACCGCGATCACTTCACCGGCAATCGGGGAGTAGATGTCGGAAGCGGCTTTCACCGACTCAACGACACCGGCCTGATCTTCAGCGGCAAACACGTTGCCGACTTCAGTCAGCTCGACGAACACCACATCACCCAGCGCTTCCTGCGCGTGATCGCTGATGCCCACGGTGACGGTGCCATCGGCTTCCAGACGTGCCCATTCGTGACTTTCGGCAAAACGCAGGTCGGCAGGGATATCGCTCATGTTCTGTGTCCTCAGGAAATGGTCGGCGGTCATGTCCGCCAGAAAAGATTAGATCAAGGTTTTGCCGTGGCGTACGAAGGTCGGTTTGACCACCCGGACCGGGTACCACTTGCCACGGATTTCCACTTCAGCGCGGTCGGCTGTTGCCATCGGCACGCGCGCCAGTGCAATCGACTTGCTTAGCGTAGGAGAGAAACTACCACTGGTGATCTCCCCTTCGCCAACATCGGCGATGCGGACCACCTGATGAGCACGCAAAACACCACGCTCCTCAAGGACCAGACCGACCAGTTTGTGCTGTACACCGGCGGCCTGCTCGGTTTCCAGCGCCTTGCGCCCGATGAACTGCCGGGTGGCAGGTTCCCAGGCAATGGTCCAGGCCATATTGGAGGCCAAGGGTGAAATATCCTGCTGGATGTCCTGACCGTAAAGGTTCATGCCGGCTTCGACCCGCAAGGTATCCCGCGCGCCAAGGCCGATGGGAGAAATCCCGGCTCCGACCAGATCGTTGAAAAAGCCTGGCGCCTGATCGGCCGGCAGAATGATTTCCAGGCCGTCTTCGCCGGTATAACCGGTGCGTGCGATGAACCAGTCACCATCGGACAGGCCTTCGAAAGGCTTGAGGAGCTGGATCAGGTTGCCGCGGGACTGACTGACCAGTTCGGCAATTTTCTGTCGGGCGTGGGGGCCCTGGATGGCCAGCATCGCCAACTCGGAACGCTCGCGAAGTTGCACATCGAAACCGTCGAGATGCGCTTGCATCCAGGCCAAGTCCTGATCGCGGGTGGAGGCGTTGACCACCAGACGATAACCCTCATCGAGACGGTAGACGATCATGTCGTCGACAATCCCGCCCTGCTCGTTGAGCATGGTGCTGTACAACGCACGGCCGGGGCTGTGCAGGCGTTCGACATCATTGGCCAGTAAATGCCGGAGCCAGGCTTTGGCCTGGGCGCCACCGACATCGATTACGGTCATGTGGGATACATCGAAGACACCGCAATCGCGGCGCACCTGATGGTGTTCCTCGACCTGCGATCCATAATGCAGAGGCATGTCCCAACCGCCAAAATCGACCATCTTCGCGCCGAGTGCGAGATGAAGGTCATACAGAGGCGTACGCTGTCCCATGGGTTTCTCCTTCCGGGCGTGGCGAAGGTGCGGGCAGGTACTGCACGGACTGAATGCCTTGAAACAAAGGGCCTTCAGCCGATTTCAGCTACCTGGTCTGTCAGACGGACCGCACCGAATGCCGCGCATTGTAGCCGCAAGGTGTAGGACTGACACCTAGCTGTTTCGATGTGCTGAGCGTCGGATCAATCCGATGACCGGTAACAGCCCGACCAGTACCAGGGTCAATGCCGGCAAAGACGCCCGCGCCCATTCGCCTTCGCTGGTCATTTCGAAGATTCGCACCGCCAGCGTGTCCCAGCCAAACGGGCGCATCAGCAAGGTTGCGGGCATTTCCTTGAGCACATCGACGAACACCAGCAGCGCGGCGCTCAACGTGCCGGGTAGCAATAGTGGCAGATACACTTTGAAAAACAGTCGTGGCCCACTGACGCCAAGGCTACGTGCCGCTTCGGGCAAAGATGGCCGTATACGCGCCAGGCTGCTTTCCAGCGGTCCGTAAGCCACCGCAATGAATCGCACCAGATAGGCCAGCAACAATGCCGACAGGCTGCCCAGCAGCAGCGGTTTGCCCGCACCACCGAGCCAGCTCGAGAGCGGGATCACCAGTTCGCGGTCCAGGTAACTGAACGCGAGCATGATCGACACCGCCAGCACCGAACCGGGCAAGGCGTAGCCCAGGTTGGCCAGACTGACCCCGGAACGAATGACCCGGGTGGGCGCCAGTCGTCGGGCAAACGCCAGTAACAAGGCGACGCTGACGGTGATCAACGCCGCCATCGCCCCCAGGTACAAGGTATGGACGATCAACCCGGTGTAGCGCTCGTCGAGATCGAAGCGCCCACGCAGCCAGAACCACACCACCAATTGCAGCATCGGGATAACGAAAGCACAGGCGAACACCAGGCAGCACCACGTCGTGGCCGCCAGCGCCTTGACGCCTCGCAGGTGATACAGCGCCTTGACCCGTGGTCGCTCGTTACTCGCCCGGTTCGCCCCACGGGCACGCCGTTCGCCGTAGAGCACGAGCATCACCACCAGCAGTAACAGGCTGGCCAGTTGCGCGGCGGAGGACAGGCTGAAAAAACCGTACCAGGTCTTGTAGATGGCCGTGGTGAAGGTATCGAAGTTGAACACCGACACTGCGCCGAAGTCCGCCAGGGTTTCCATCAGTGCCAATGCCACGCCCGCACCGATGGCTGGCCGCGCCATGGGCAATGCCACCCGCCAGAACGCTTGCCAGGGCGATTGACCAAGGACCCGCGCGGCTTCCATCAGGCCTTTGCCCTGGGCGAGGAAGGCGGTGCGCGCCAGCAGGTAAACATAGGGATAAAAGACCAACACGAGCACGACGATCACGCCACCCGTGGAGCGCACGCGCGGCAGCCGCAGGCCACTGCCAAACCACTCGCGCAGCAGGGTTTGCACGGGCCCGGCAAAATCCAGCAGGCCGACGAAGACGAAGGCCAGCACATAGGCAGGGATCGCGAAGGGCAGCATCAATGCCCAGTCCAGCCAGCGCCGACCGGGGAATTCGCAAAGGCTGGTAAGCCAGGCCAGGCTGACACCCAGGACTGTCACGCCGACACCGACGCCTAGCACCAGGGTCAGGGTATTGCCCAGCAAACGCGGCATCTGCGTGTCCCAGAGATGAGACCAGATCTGTTGATCGATGGTTTGCCAGGACAGCAGCAGCACGCTCAGGGGCAACAGGACCAGCGCAGCAATGGCGAAGACGACTGGATACCAGCGGCGTTGGGCGGGATGGGCCACAGGCTTGGTTCTCTACTATCTAATGGATGAGATCGACACTGGTAGGAGCGAGCTCGCTTGCGAAAAACGTCAACGATAATGCGGGAAGCCTGACGGTCCGCGGCACCCTGACGTTCATCGCGAGCAAGCTCGCTCCTACAGCGTCAGGGGTGCGTAACGCAAAAACAAACGCCCCGCCTAGGCGGGGCGCAGCATAACAGCTGGCTCAGTTCCAGCCAGCCTTGTCCATCATGCGAATCGCCTCAGCCTGGCGCTTGCCGGCGATTTCCACAGGCAAGGTATCAGCGATGAACTTGCCCCATTCGGCGACTTCAGCCGATGGCTGCACGGCCGGATTCGCCGGGAACTCCTGGTTCACGTCGGCAAAGATTTTCTGCGCTTCAGGGGTGGTCATCCACTCCACCAGAGCCTTGGCCGCTTCCGGGTGTGGCGCGTGTTGTGTCAGGCCGATACCCGACAGGTTGATGTGTACGCCACGGTCAGCCTGGTTCGGCCAGAACAGTTTCACCGGCAGGTCTGGCTTCTGCTTGTGCAGGCGGCCGTAGTAGTAGGTGTTGACGATACCGACGTCGCACTGGCCGGCGTTGATCGCTTCCAGCACGGCGGTGTCGTCGGAGAACACGTCAGTGGACAGGTTCCTGACCCAGCCCTTGAGGATTTCCTCGGTCTTCCCGGCGCCGTGCACTTCGATCATGGTCGCGGTCAGGGACTGGTTGTAGACCTTCTTCGCCGTGCGCAGGCACAGGCGGCCTTCCCATTGTTTGTCGGCCAGCGCTTCGTAGGTGGTCAGTTCACCCGGCTTCACCCGATCTGTGGAGTAGGCAATGGTCCGCGCCCGCAGGCTCAGGCCGGTCCAGGCGTGGGAGGCTGCCCGGTATTGCAGCGGAATATTGGTGTCGATGGTTTTCGAGGTGAACGGCTGGAGGATGCCCATCTGCTCGGCTTGCCAGAGGTTACCGGCATCGACGGTGAGCAGCAGGTCGGCCGGCGTATTCGCGCCCTCGGCCTTGAGCCGCTGCATCAGCGGCGCTTCCTTGTCGGTGATGAACTTCACCTTCACGCCGGTCTTGGCGGTGTAGGCATCGAATACTGGCTTGATCAGCTCGTCGATTCGCGAGGAGTAGACCACCACTTCGTCAGCGGCCTGGGCGGCGGTGCTGCCGATCAGGGTCAAGGCCAGTGCAGTCAGTAGACGCTTCGGTGCCAACATGGGAGCGGTCTCTCGATTGAAAAATGAGGACAAATGATAAGGACTCACATTTAGCTTCTCAATCGAACCCGCTTGCGGAGGAGTTACCAGATGTTGCACAAGCTGGAATATTGGGTGGCTGAACTGCCGCCATCGCGAGCAAGCTCGCTCCCACAGGGTTCTCCAGCGTTCACACAAATTGCATTAACACCTGAATTCCTGTGGGAGCGAGCTTGCTCGCGAAGGGGCCCTTAACCTCAACAAAAATCTCAGGCCTTGGCGAGTGCCGGTAAATCCCCGGTCAACCCCAGCGCTTCACGCACGAACAACGCCTTGGCTTCCGGCATCTTCTCCACCATTTTCAACCCGGTATTACGCAACCAGCGCACCGGCAACGGATCGGCCTGAAACAACCGCTCGAAGCCTTCCATCGCCGCCATCAGCGCCAGGTTGTGGGGCATGCGTCGACGCTCGTAACGGCTGAGGACTTTCACATCCGCCAGGCGTTCGCCACGTGTTGCCGCTTGCAGCAACACTTCGGCCAGCACGGCGGCATCGAGGAATCCGAGATTCACCCCCTGCCCGGCCAATGGGTGAATGGTGTGGGCCGCGTCGCCGATCAATGCCAGTCCTTCAGCCACATACCGCTTGGCATGCCGCTGACGCAGGGGCACACACAGGCGCGGATCGGCGCTCAGTACTTCGCCGAGCCGACCTTCAAAGGCCCGCTCCAATGCCTTGCAGAAACCTTGCTCGTCCATCGCCATCAGACGTTCGGCTTCGCCGGGTGTGGTCGACCAGACGATCGAACACCAATCCTGTTGGCCGTCCCGCTCAAGGGGTAGAAACGCCAACGGGCCGGTGTCGGTGAAACGCTGCCACGCCGTCATCTGATGCGGTTTGGCGCAACGCACGCTGGTGACGATGGCATGGTGCAAATAATCCCATTCGCGGGTCGCCACTCCGGCCAGGCGTCGCACCGCCGAGTTGGCGCCATCTGCCGCGATCACCAGCGGCGCGCGCAGGGTGCGGCCATCGGCCAGGGTCAGCAGCCAGTCATCGCCGGAGCGGCGCATCTGCTCCAGGCGAGCATTGGCCAGCAACCCCAGGTCGCAATCGTGCAGGCGCTCGAGCAAGGCATCCTGGACCACGCGGTTCTCGACGATATGCCCCAGCACCTCGGCATGCACGCTGGCCGCCGAGAAGTGGATTTGCCCGGTGCCGCTGCCATCCCAGACCTGCATGTCGGTGTAGGGGCTGCTGCGCCGCCCGGCGATGCCGTCCCACACGCCCAGGCGCTCGAGAATCCGCTGGCTGGCAGTCGACAAGGCGCTCACCCGTGGCTCAAACGCTGCCTGAGCGTTGAACGGTTTGACGCTCATGGGGCTGCCGTCCAGCAGCAGGACTTCCAGCCCGCTGTCCTGCAACGCCAGCGCCAGGGCGCTGCCAACCATTCCGGCCCCGACAATCAGCAGATCTGCGCGCATTTCCATGCTTTAAGCCTGTCTCTCTTGCGGCTTGAGCCGCACGTAAAGGGTTTTCCTGACCCGCGCCACCAAGTGGCCGGCGCTGTCATGAATGTCGAACCTGCAAGGCAGGTATTTTATCAATCGCGCCTTGCCGAATCGGCGGATCAGCCAGTTACGCATCTGGACGCGTACCCAGCCCCATCGCCTGCCGGGCAAACCAGCGTTTGGCCGGTGGCAGAAGATCGAGGCCGAGCAAGCCGATGTTGCGCCCCAGGGACACCAGCGGCTGGGTACTGCCGAACAGGCGCGTAACCTGATCGGAGAAACCCACGGTGAGGTCCTGATCGAGACGCTGGTGTTCGCGATAGGCCTGCAACGTGGCGAAGTCGCCCAATGGTTTTTCACTGGCGAGCAAGGCATTGGCCAGGGCCTGGGCATCGCGCAGGGACAGGTTGAATCCCTGGCCGGCAATCGGATGCAGGCTGTGCGCCGCGTTGCCGAGGACCGCCAGATGCGGGCGCACCTGTTCTTCGGCCTCGACCAGTGTCAGCGGATACAGATGCCGCGCACCCACCTGCTTCAATGTGCCAAGGCGATAACCGAACACACCCTGCAACTCGCTGAGGAAGCTGCGCTCGTCGAGGGCTGCCAGACGTTGCGCGTCCATGCCCAGGCGGGTCCAGACCAATGCGCAGCGATTATCCGGTAGCGGCAGCAACGCCATCGGGCCTTCGTCGGTGAAGCGCTCGAAAGCCATGCCGTTGTGGGCTTCGCTCGGGGTGATGTTGGCGATCAGCGCGCTCTGGTTGTACGGACGCTTGCGGATGCCGATCCCAAGTTGCTCGCGCAGGCCGGAGCGGCCACCGTCGGCGAGCACCGCGAGGTCGCATTCCAGGGTGGTTTCATCATTGAGGGTCAGGCGGTAGCCGTCGGTCAGCGGCTCCATGCGGGTGACTTCCGCCGGGCAGTGCCATCTGATCACGTCCTTGTCCAGGCCTTGCCACAGGCATTGGCCGAGCCAGGCGTTTTCAACGACATAACCCAGCGCTGGAACACCCTCTTCCATTGCCGACAACCGCGCCGTCGAGAATCGACCACGGTCGGAAACATGAATCTGCTTGATCGGCTCGGCGCGGCGCGAGACTTCCTGCCAGACACCCAACCGTTGATAGATTTGCCGCGAGCCGAAGGACAACGCCGAGGAACGGGCATCGTAACTCGGTTGCCAGGTGTCGCCAGGAGCGAACGGTTCGATCAACACGATCTTCCAGCCTCGGGCCTTGGCCCCGGCCTGAAGCGCCAGTGCCAGGCTTGCACCGACCAGCCCGCCACCGATGATTGCCAGATTGACTCGACTCATGCTGCCTGTGCCCGCGCGGCGGCCATCAGGGCCTCTATCTCGGCGACGGTTTTCGGCACGCCGCTCGTCAATATTTCACAGCCGGTTTTAGTGACCACTACGTCGTCCTCGATGCGCACGCCGATGCCGCGCCATTTCTTCGCAACATTCTGGTTGTCCGGGGCGATATAGATCCCCGGTTCCACGGTCAGCGCCATGCCGACTTCCAGCACGCGCCACTCGCCGCCGACCTTGTATTCGCCGACGTCATGCACATCCATGCCCAGCCAATGGCCGGCGCGGTGCATGTAAAACGCCTTGTAGGCTTCGCTGGCGATCAGTTCGTCAACGTCACCACGCAGCAGACCCAGCTTGACCAGCCCGGCCGTGATGACCCGGACCGTGGCCTCGTGCGCCTGATTCCAGTGCTTGTTCGGGGCGATTTCGGCAAAGGCGGCTTCCTGGGAGGCCAGCACCAATTCGTAGATCGCTTTCTGTTCCGCTGAATATTTGCCGCTGACCGGAAAGGTCCGGGTGATGTCGCTGGCGTAGCAGTCGATCTCGCAACCGGCATCGATCAGCACCAGGTCACCGTCCTTGAGCAGCGCGTCATTCTGCTGGTAATGCAGGATGCAGCTGTTGCGCCCCGCCGCGACGATCGACCCGTAGGCCGGCATCTTCGCCCCGCCCTTGCGGAATTCGTAATCGAGCTCGGCTTCCAGGCTGAATTCGTGCAATCCAGAGCGACAGGCCTGCATTGCCCGTACATGCGCCTGGGCGGAAATCCGCGCCGCCTCGCGCATCACTTTCACTTCTGCCGCCGATTTATACAGGCGCATGTCGTGCAGCAGATGATCCAGGGCAACGAATTCGTTCGGCGGCTGGGCACCGAGGTTGGCCTTGGAGCGGATCACGTTGATCCACTCCATCAGGTGGCGGTCGAATTCGGGGTTGCTGCCCATGGCCGAATACACCCGGTCACGGCCTTCGATCAGGCCCGGCAGGATGTCGTCGATATCAGTGATCGGAAAGGCATCGTCGGCGCCGAAGTCGCGAATCGCGCCTTCCTGCCCGGCACGCAGGCCATCCCACAGCTCGCGCTCGGCATTGCGTTCGCGGCAGAACAGGATGTATTCGCCATGCACGCGCCCCGGCATCAATACCAGTACGGCCTGGGGCTCGGGAAAGCCGCTGAGGTACTGGAAGTCGCTGTCCTGGCGGTAAACGTGCTCGACGTCGCGGTTACGAATGGCCACCGCGGCGGCGGGCAGGATGGCGATGCTGTTGGGTTCCATCTGCGCCATCAGGGCCTTGCGGCGACGGCTGTATTCCGATTTCGGGATATGGATCATGGGCAGATGGCGTTCCCTGGCAAACGATTAGTGCAGCGACGGTTTGGCGGCGGCCGGTACGTCTTTTTTGGTCTCGGAGAACAGCAGCAGCGGAGCGACGCGCAGGTATTCCATGACTTCCATGTAGTCGTTTTCGCCGTCGTCGGACTCTTCCAGGGCATCCTGCACCTGGGAAATGGCCGCCAGATCCTGCAGCACCTCGGTGGCCTCGGTGCTCAGGGCGCTGCTGTCACGGCAGTTCAGGCCGAAGCCGCTGAGGAAACCCTGGCACCACTGGCCCAGTGCGACAGCACGGTCGGTGAGGGGGGCGTCATCGGTCGGCAACAGCAGAACGACGGTCACGTCATCGCCCGTTAGCTCGCCCTTGACCATCTCTTGCAAGCCGATCAAGGCGTTGCGAACGTTGTCCTGCGGCTCGCTTTCGAGCAGTTCGGCGGCGTCGATCAACCACTCTTCGGCATTGAAACCGGCGCCGGCACAGCTGCGGCCGAGCAGCAGGCCATGCAGTTCGGCAGGCGAGACGTTATGACCGCTGGAAGTCAGCAGGGTGGCGAAGGCTTGGTACGGGGAATTCTGAATGGTCATGGGCAGCTAGGCGCCAGACGGCGCTATGTCTAGAATGAAGGCCTTGTATCCTACATCGACTACCCCTGTAGGAGCGAGCTTGCTCGCGATGGTCGTCAATGATAATGCTGGGTACCTGATACCCCGCGGCGCTCTCAGATTCATCGCGAGCAAGCTCGCTCCTACAGTCCGTCACCCATCAGACAGTGAAGACAATGGAAGACACCGACCTGCAAGCGCTGATGGCCAGACTCGAACTGCTGATTACCCGAGTCGAGCAACTTAAGAGTCAAAACGGACTCTTACTAGCTCAGGAAAAGACCTGGCGCGAGGAACGCGCGCACCTCATTGAAAAAAACGAAATCGCCCGGCGTAAGGTCGAATCGATGATTTCGCGCCTCAAGGCCCTGGAGCAAGACTCATGAGTTCAAGCAATAGCGTCACCGTGCAGATCCTCGACAAAGAGTATTCGATCATCTGCCCACAGGAAGAGCGCAGTAATTTGATCAGCGCCGCCCGTTATCTGGACGGCAAGATGCGCGAGATCCGCAGCAGCGGCAAAGTCATCGGCGCCGACCGTATCGCCGTGATGGCCGCGCTGAACATCACCCACGACCTGTTGCACAAGGAAGAACGGCCGGATATCCAGGCCAGCGGCTCGACCCGCGAACAAGTGCGTGACCTGCTCGATCGCGTCGATCTGGCGCTCGCCACCGATCCGGATGTCACCAAAGGCTGATTCGCGCCGCCGCTTGCGGTATAATCCCCTCACTCCCTGGGGTGCTTGCCAGTTGGCGATGTCCCTGAGCCGATTTGCTATACCCTGGAGGTTGCACGTTGGGCTGGTGTGCATGTCCGCTAGACGGAAAGCCTTAAAGCCTACTGCATCTTCCACCTTGAACTTTCGGGTTCAAGGGCTAAGTCGACAGCGGCACATTCGGGGAGCCTGATTTCAGTCCAATGCCGGTTTTGATACCGGCATTGGCGTTTTTACGGGTACGCTTCACGTATCCGCATTGTTGAAGCCCGAATACATGACCGAACCTGCGCTGCTCCCCCGCCCGCAACTTCGACGCATGCTGCGCAAGGCCCGCCGCGCACTGACACCCAGTCAGCAACGCCAGGCCGCTCGCGGGCTGTACAAGCAATTGGCCCAGCAACCGCTGTTCCGCCGCGCCCGGCACATCTCGCTCTATCTACCGACCGATGGTGAAATCGATCCGCGTCTGTTGCTGCGCGCCGCGCAACGCCGGGGCAAAGCCACCTATCTACCGGTG
Source organism: Pseudomonas sp. GW822-FHT01E03 (assembly GCF_058802985.1). Lineage (NCBI taxonomy): Bacteria > Pseudomonadati > Pseudomonadota > Gammaproteobacteria > Pseudomonadales > Pseudomonadaceae > Pseudomonas > Pseudomonas sp. GW822-FHT01E03. Next base: position 351,302 of record NZ_JBXAOQ010000002.1, on the reverse strand, counting down.
CTGAGCGCCTGGCCGCGAACCAAAATGGTGTTCCAGCGCATCCGTCCCGGGGAAAAACTCAAACCCAACCGCTTCCGTATTCTCGAACCACGGGCCAACCTCGCCCGGCAGCGCAAGATCTGGGCGCTGGATCTGGTGCTGTTGCCATTGGTGGGTTTTGACGATGTCGGCGGACGCCTGGGAATGGGCGGTGGTTTCTACGACCGGAGCCTGGCCTACCTGGCGCGACGAAATGACTGGCGCAAGCCGACGCTGTTGGGGCTGGCCCATGAATGTCAGAAAGTGGCGCGATTGGCTCAGGCGAGCTGGGATGTGCCGCTGCAAGGAACGGTGACGGACAAGGCCTGGTATTACGCAGGCTAGGCGCCACTTCGATCAGTGGCGCCGAGGCAACAGGATCAGCGCTTGAAGGCTGTCGACTGTTGCTGCAATTGGGCGAGTTCGACCGGCGCATCGGTCTTGTTGGCCCATAGGCTTTGGGCATAGCCAGTGGTCACGACGCCAAGGCCAAACAAAATGACCAAAATCCATAGTAAATCCGGTTTGCGTTTCATCGATTGCCCCCCAAAGGCACATCAACACGATGACAGCAGCGGTTTCCGTTTGTAGGCCGTGCAGCAGCGTCAAGCTTTAAAGGCCGGCATTTTGCGACAACGTGAACCGCTGCGCAAATGCTGACGTCAACCGACTGTCGGTTTGTCATAAAATCGCCGACAAGCTGCTCAATCACCACGCAAGGAGCAAAAGACATGGCCTATTGGCTGATGAAATCCGAGCCCGACGAACTCTCGATCAAAGGGCTGGAAAAGCTCGGCAAAGCGCGCTGGGACGGGGTTCGCAACTATCAGGCACGCAATTTCCTGCGGGCCATGGCGGTGGGGGATGAGTTCTTTTTCTATCATTCCAGCTGCCCCGAGCCTGGCATTGCCGGAATCGGCAAGATTGTCGAAGCTGCGTATCCGGACCCGACGGCGCTGGAGCCAGAGAGCCATTATTTTGACCCGAAGGCCACTCCGGAGAAAAACGCCTGGAGTGCGATCGATGTCGCGCATGTCGAGACGTTTGCCCGGGTGCTGAAACTGGATTATCTGAAACAGCAGACGGCGCTGGCCGAGTTGCCACTGGTGCAGAAAGGCTCGCGGTTATCGGTGATGCCGGTGACGGCGGAGCAATGGGCAGCGGTGATTGCCTTAAAGCCTTGAGTCATTTGTCGCCTGGACTGGCCTCATCGCGAGCAAGCTCGCTCCCACAAGGTTCTGCGGTGGACATGTGATTGTGCTTCAACACCAATCCACTGTGGGAGCGAGCTTGCTCGCGATGACGCCAGCTCAAGCAATTGAAGTCTTACTGAATGATCAAGTTGTTGAACAACAAATCCTCAACCACCGGCTTACCGGTTTCGTCGTTCATCACCTGTTGGGTCTGTTTCAGGGCTTCCTGACGCAGCTTTTCCTTGGCCTCGACGTTGTTCATCGTCTCGGTGGTCTGCTGGGCGAACAGTGCGACCAATTGATTGCGGATCAAGGGTTCATTGGCCTTCACCGCCTTGGCGGCCTCGTCACCGGTCACCCGCAACGCCACATCGGCCTTGTAGACCTTGAGTTTCGGCGTGCCGTCCAGCCCGTAGTTACCCACGAACGGCGGGCTCAGGGTGATGTAACTGACCTTCGGAGCTGCATCTTCTTTGGCTTCTTCGGCCACCGCTGCCACAGGCAGAGACAGGGCCAGCATCAACATGATCCACGCTTTCAAAATTCGCTCCTTATCCGGTTTGCGGCCTAGCATAACGACCCGCTGCGCAAGCACAAGCTTATGGCTGACTATCAGGGCCGGGCATGCTCGTTGACCCATCGACCCACACACCTACACTTATCGGCCATCACTCCCAAAGGAATAGCCCTGATGAAAGCCGTGCTGTGCAAAGCCTTCGGCCCTGCCGAATCGCTGGTGCTGGAAGACGTCGCCAGTCCTGTCGCGAAGAAGAATGAAATCCTGCTGGACGTGCACGCCGCCGGGGTGAACTTCCCCGACACGTTGATCATCGAGGGCAAATACCAGTTCAAGCCGCCCTTCCCGTTTTCGCCGGGTGGTGAAGCGGCCGGCGTGGTCAGCGCAGTGGGTGAAAAAGTCAGCCACTTGAAAGTCGGTGACCGGGTCATGGCCCTGACCGGCTGGGGCAGCTTTGCCGAGCAGGTCGCCGTGCCGAGCTACAACGCACTGCCGATCCCGCCATCGATGGACTTCAACACCGCCGCCGCCTTCAGCATGACCTACGGCACCTCGATGCATGCCCTCAAGCAACGCGGCAACCTGCAACCGGGTGAAACCCTGCTGGTACTGGGTGCTTCCGGCGGCGTCGGCCTGGCGGCGGTGGAAATCGGCAAAGCCATGGGCGCCCGGGTGATCGCGGCGGCCAGCAGCGCAGAGAAACTCGCCGTGGCCAAGGCCGCCGGCGCCGACGAACTGATCAACTACAGCGAAACCAGCCTGAAGGACGAAATCAAGCGTCTGACCGACGGCCAGGGTGCCGACGTGATCTACGACCCGGTCGGCGGCGACCTGTTCGACCAGGCCATCCGTGCCATCGCCTGGAACGGCCGCTTGCTGGTGGTCGGCTTCGCCAGCGGTCGCATTCCCGAATTGCCGGTCAACCTGGCCTTGCTTAAAGGCGCGGCAGTGCTCGGCGTGTTCTGGGGTTCGTTTGCCCAACGCCAGCCGCAGGACAACGCGGCGAACTTCCAGCAGTTGTTCGGCTGGTTTGCCGAAGGCAAGCTCAAGCCTCTGGTGTCCCAGGTGTATCCGCTGAGCAATGCGGCGCAGGCGATCAATGACCTTGGCCAGCGTAAAGCGGTGGGGAAAGTGGTGGTGCAGGTTCGCTGAATCTCTCTGCAAAAAAGCGCGGCCATGTAGCCGCGCTTTTATTGCCGTCAAAGCAACACCCGAATCTCCTCCGGCAAAAACCGCACATACCGACTCGCCGGATGTTCGCTACACCGCTGCACAATCGAACGGACGCTGGCATTGAGCTTGGCAATCAGAGCCAGACGCTTCTCTTCCGGCAATTGAGTCGGTGAAAGCGAGTGGGTCAGGTAACTGCGGGTCCAGCTGAAAACCGAAAGCAGGTAACGCCTCCTACAACGCCCTTCACTTACATCTGAGCGACATGTTCATAAAGGAATGCGCGACTTCCAACATTTCCGCTGTTTTGCCGATGAGAACCGGTGCTATTTTCGGTAACGAAACTGTAACATTCGTATCCGCAGTCAAAACAAGAAATCTGGAGCTCTTGAATGTTTGCTTTCTTTCGTCCTGCCGCACATCAGGCTCCATTGCCTGAAGAAAAAATAGACAGTACCTACCGACGCCTTCGCTGGCAGATTTTCGCCGGCATTTTCATTGGCTATGCCGGTTACTACCTGCTGCGCAAGAACTTCTCCCTGGCCATGCCGTACCTGATCGATGAGGGCTACTCCCGTGGCCAACTGGGTCTGGCGATGTCCGCCATCGCGATTGCCTACGGTCTGTCGAAGTTTCTCATGGGCCTGGTGTCCGACCGTTCCAACCCGCGCTTCTTCCTGCCATTCGGCCTTCTGGTGTCGGCTGGGGTGATGTTCATTTTCGGTTTCGCGCCCTGGGCGACGTCCAGCGTGACCATGATGTTCATTTTGCTGTTCATCAACGGCTGGGCGCAGGGCATGGGTTGGCCGCCGAGTGGCCGGACCATGGTGCACTGGTGGTCGCAGAAGGAACGTGGCGGCGTGGTGTCCGTCTGGAACGTGGCGCACAACGTCGGCGGTGGCCTGATCGGCCCGTTGTTCCTGATCGGCATGGGGCTGTTCAATGACTGGCACGCCGCGTTCTACGTGCCGGCAGCCGTGGCGCTGGCAGTAGCGGTGTTTGCCTTTGTGACCATGCGCGACACCCCGCAATCGGTTGGCCTGCCGCCGATCGAGCAATACAAGAACGACTACCCGGAAGGCTACGACGCCAGCCACGAAGAGGAATTCAGCGCCAAGGAAATCTTCGTCAAATACGTGCTGCGCAACAAAATGCTCTGGTACATCGCCTTGGCCAACGTCTTTGTCTATCTGCTGCGTTACGGCGTGCTGGACTGGGCACCGACCTACCTCAAGGAAGCCAAGGGTTTCACTGTGGATAAAACCTCGTGGGCGTACTTCTTCTACGAGTGGGCAGGTATCCCGGGCACGCTGCTGTGCGGCTGGATGTCGGACAAGATCTTCCGTGGCAACCGTGGCCTGACCGGCATGGTGTTCATGGCGTTGGTGACGGTCGCGACGCTGGTTTACTGGCTCAACCCGGCCGGCAATCCGATGGTCGACATGATCGCGCTGCTGTCCATTGGCTTCCTGATCTACGGCCCGGTGATGCTGATCGGCCTGCAGGCGCTGGAACTGGCACCGAAGAAAGCTGCCGGTACGGCGGCGGGCTTTACCGGTCTGTTCGGTTACTTGGGCGGTTCGGTCGCGGCCAGTGCAGCGATGGGCTACACCGTGGACCATTTCGGTTGGGACGGCGGTTTCGTGCTGCTGGTCGGTGCCTGCCTGTTGGCGATGGCCTTCCTGGCCCCGACACTACGGCACAAACAAATCGCCAGTCAGGGCCGCGAAGCACTCGCTTGATCGGCCTTTGATTTACAGCGCTTGAGCCGCGCCTCCAGATTCCGGTCTGGCATGGCGTGGCTGCGCAGGGCGTGCGCGGTCTGCTCGACATAATCGCGAGTGGTGCCGTAGCGCCCGCAGGCGTTTTCGAACACATGGCTCAGCACATGGTCCGGCAGGTTGCCGGCATAGCTGGGCAGGTGTCGTTCCAGCACAAAGCCCAATGCCTGAACCTGGCTGCCATCGTCGAGGCGGCAGTTGAGCCAGTGCGGGCGGTAGGAAGGGAAAGGCATCTCGCGCTGCCAAAGTGCGTAGAGCGAGGCTTCGAGTTGCTCCTCGGGCAAGCGATAGGCGAAACCGCTGCAAGAACCGCCGCGATCCAGGCCAAACACCAGGCCGGGCATTTCCGGGGTGCCGCGATGTTCGTGGGACCACAGGTACAACCCGCGATGGTAGCCATGCACCCGGCCGCGAACCCGCTCAACCGCCGTGCATTCAGGGCGCCAGATCAGCGAGCCATACGCAAACAGCCACACCGGCCCGCCCTTGTGGCGCGCCATGGTCGATTGCATCGAGCTGAGCAGTTGTTCGTGAGTGAGCTGCGGCCCCAGATCGAGCCGCGGAGGGTAAGCCAGATTCAAAAAAGCAGATTCAATGGCGCTCATGGCGAATAGCGTTCAGCTCCCCGCGGGTGAAGAATTACTTAATAGAACGCACGGCTGTAACAATAAGGCACATAAGTTTTAAGGCAATTTAAATGCCATGGCACAGTTCTTAATGAATTGCCTGGACAACATATAACCTACCGATATTTATAAAAATTTATAAATGCCGATTGGCTATATGTGGAGTTATACACCTGTAGGAGCGAGCTTGCTCGCGATGGAATCAAGAGCGCTGCGGGTAGCCTGACTGCCCGAGTAATCGTTAACGACCATCGCGAGCAAGCTCGCTCCTACAGGGAGTGCAGCATCAGGATCTTGGTGCGTAGGCAAATACGTCGGCACGCATCTGGTGGGCATCCATTCCCGCTTCCACCAGCGCATCCAGCGTGCCGTAGACCATGGCCGGAGAGCCACTGGCGTACACGTGTAGCGGCTTGAGGTCAGGGAAGTCTTCACAGACCGCTTCATGCAACATGCCGCACCGCCCTTCCCAACCGCATTGATCGCTGACGACCTTGTGCAGGAACAGGTTGGGCAACTTCAGCCATTCGTCCCAATGCTCGATCTGATAAAAATCTTCAGGACGACGCACGCCCCAATACAGATGCACCGGGTGCTTGAAACCCGAGGCCCGGCAATGCTCGATCAGACTATGGATCTGGCCCATGCCGGTACCCGCGGCGATCAGCACGAGAGGACCGTACGGCAACTCCTCCAGGTGGGTATCGCCGAACGGCAATTCGATCCGCACCATACTGTTGCGCTGGAGCTGTTCGATCAGGCTCAGCGCACTGGATTCGCGCGCCAGTACGTGGATTTCCAGGTCGCGCCCCGCATGCGGTGCCGAGGCGAGGGAGAATGCGGACTTTTCGCCGCTCTCCCGTTCGATCATCAGGTACTGGCCAGCGTGGTAGCGCGGCGGTTTGCCGGCCGGAGCCCGCAGACGCACGCGCCAGGTGTCGCCGCCCACCTCCTTGCACTCAATGACCTGACACGACACGCTGCGCACCGGCAGTTCTCCCAGCGCGAGCACGCCATCCCACAGCACGATGCAGTCTTCCAGCGGCTCCGCTATGCAAGTGTAGAACTCGCCATGGTCACGCACATTGCCAGCCTGCTCGACCCGGCCTTCCACCAGCAGCGCCGCGCAGACGTGGCAATTGCCGTTGCGGCAGCTTTGCGGGCATTCGTAGCCCAGACGTCGTGCGCCATCGAGAATCCGCTCGCCGGGCAATATCTCAAGTACTGCTCCGGAGGGCTGCAAGGTTACACGCATCAATCTATTCCTAACTGATTCCAGATGGCATCGATCCGCTGGGTCACGGCATCATCCTTGACGATGACCCGGCCCCATTCGCGAGTAGTTTCGCCCGGCCATTTATGCGTGGCATCGAGGCCCATTTTCGACCCCAGGCCGGAAACCGGCGAGGCGAAGTCGAGGTAGTCGATCGGCGTGTTGTCGATCATCACGGTGTCGCGCTTGGGGTCCATGCGCGTGGTGATGGCCCAGATCACGTCGTTCCAGTCCCGGGCGTTGATATCGTCGTCGGTGACGATAACGAACTTGGTGTACATGAACTGTCGCAAAAACGACCAGACACCCAGCATTACCCGCTTGGCGTGGCCCGGATACGACTTTTTCATGGTCACGATGGCCATGCGGTACGAGCAACCTTCGGGCGGCAGGTAGAAATCGGTGATCTCCGGGAACTGCTTCTGCAGGATCGGCACGAACACTTCGTTCAATGCCACGCCGAGGATTGCCGGCTCATCCGGCGGACGGCCGGTGTAGGTACTGTGGTAGATCGGCTTGATCCGATGGGTAATGCGCTCGACGGTGAACACCGGGAAGCTGTCGACTTCGTTGTAGTAACCGGTGTGGTCGCCGTATGGGCCTTCATCGGCCATCTCGCCCGGATGGATCACGCCTTCGAGGATGATTTCGGCGGTGGCCGGCACTTGCAGGTCGTTGCCGCGACACTTCACCAACTCAGTGCGGTTACCGCGCAAGAGGCCTGCGAAGGCGTATTCGGAAAGGCTGTCGGGCACCGGGGTCACGGCACCGAGGATGGTCGCCGGGTCAGCGCCCAGGGCCACGGAAACCGGGAACGGCTGGCCCGGATGCTTTTCGCACCACTCGCGGTAATCCAGCGCGCCGCCACGGTGGCTCAGCCAGCGCATGATGACCTTGTTGCGACCGATCACTTGCTGACGGTAGATACCGAGGTTCTGGCGATCCTTGTTCGGGCCTTTGGTGACGGTCAGACCCCAGGTGATCAGCGGACCGACGTCGCCCGGCCAGCAGGTTTGCACCGGCAGCATGGCCAGGTCGACGTCGTCGCCTTCGATGACCACTTCCTGGCACACCGCGTCCTTGACGACTTTGGGCGCCATCGAAATGATCTTGCGGAAGATCGGCAGCTTGGACCAGGCATCCTTCAAGCCTTTGGGTGGCTCGGGTTCCTTTAGGAACGCCAGCAGCTTGCCGATCTCGCGCAGCTCGCTGACCGACTCGGCACCCATGCCCATGGCGACCCGCTCGGGGGTACCAAACAGGTTGCCGAGCACCGGGATGTCATAGCCTGTCGGCTTTTCGAACAACAGCGCCGGGCCTTTGGCACGCAGCGTGCGATCACACACCTCGGTCATCTCCAGCACTGGAGAGACGGGGATCTGGATGCGTTTCAACTCTCCGCGCTGCTCAAGCTGCTGCACGAAATCCCGAAGATCCTTGAATTTCATTGATGATGGCACCCGAAAAATAGGCGTACATCCTACCTGCTCTGCCGGCCGCTGGCAGCTTATCGCTGCTTATCTGGATGCATTCACCTGCGGTTTCCCCTCGTTTGCCCTGGCTTGCAGACTGACAAACAGCGGTTCGAGGATCGGCGCCACGAACCGCGCACCGACTTCCGAGAGGTGATTGTCATCGGTGTACAACGAGTAGCCGCCGCGTTCGGCGCGGCACAGGCCGCTGGCATCACACAGTCTTGGCGCCGGGTCCACCACCTGTACCGCCGGGTCCTGCGCCAATTGTGCGAACAATTGACTGATGAATGCCTGGCGCTTGTGATGCTCTGCGAGCGCCAGCCCGACATCGTCGACCGGACGGGCCAGCATTGCCAGACGGGTGAGGCGATACGGTGGGCTGAAGGCCTGCAACGGCGCCTCTTTTACCAGCCAGACCCGATGCCCGCCGGCACGCAATTGCGCGACTCGGGTACGCAAGCCATCGGCCAGACGTTGTTCGGCAATTGCGCGGTCGTAATGCCCGTCAGCGCTTTTCAGAACGTGGCCCAGATCACCTTTGGCATCGCCATAGAGGTATAGGCTCCAGTGCGCGACCAGCACCACATCGCTGACAGCTTGCGGCTTCAGGGCCTGCTCAACGCGTTGATTGAACCGCCCACAACGCGCATCGTGCTCCAGGCCTTCGACAGGCAAACAGCCAGCAGAACTGGCGAGCATCACATTGACGCCATGGGCCTTGGCACCCTCGTCGAAAACCGGAATCAACGCCGTGGCATGGCTATCGCCCCAGACAAGCGCTGGGGGCAGGCGGTTTTGCGCGCCATAACGGCAGAACAACTTGTCATCCGGCGTCTTGTCATCGGCCAGGCAGGCCATCAGCTCTGGCCGCCATTCGCGACCCTTGGCGTATTGCAGGGCCTGGTCAGACAGACGCCATGGCAAGCCGTCGGTCCATCGCAAGGCTTGTCCGGCCAGGCCGAGCACCAGGACGCCGCAGGCGCCAGCGAGCAGAATCTGCCGGCGCCCGGCGAGCAGGCGACGCTCACGAAACGGGGTTTCGACGAATTTCCAAGACAGATAACCCAGCAACAGCGTCAGTAAAATCAACCCGGCACTGTCGAAAACACTCGTTTCACCGACGCTGGCATAGCTGGAGAATACGAACACCGGCCAGTGCCACAGGTACCAGGAATATGAAATCAGACCGAGGCCGACCATTATCCGACTGCTCAAAAACTGACCAACCCAGGTTTCACGATGACCGTTGGCCAGAATCAGCAGCACCACACCTGACACCGGCAGCAACGCCGCGACACCCGGGAATGGCGTGGCCTTGTCATAACCGAACACCGCCAACAGGATCAGCAACATACCGAGCAGACTCAGCCACTGCGCTGCCATCGGCTTGAGACGCCATGCAGACTTGGGCGCTACCGCCAGCATCGCACCGGCCAATAGCTCCCACGCACGCATAGGCAACAGGAAGAAAGCTTTTTCCGGATGATGGGCGACAGCCCACACGCTCAAACCAAAGGACAGCAGCAATACGCTGAACAGTGCCAGTCGCCAATACTTGAGACGGCTCGACAGCAGTGTCAGCAGCAACGGGAAGACGATGTAAAACTGCTCCTCCACCGCCAGCGACCAGGTGTGCAGCAGAGGCTTGAGATCGGAGGCGACATCGAAATAGCCGTCCTGGCGCATGAACAGGATGTTGGAGACGAACATCACCTGGTAACGCACCGATCGCCCAAGCTCTTCGTAATCCTTCGGTGCCAGCAAAAACCAGCCGACCGCCAGCACCGCAATGATCATCGCGAACAACGCCGGCAAAATCCGCCGCGCACGCCGGGCCCAGAAATCGACGAAGCTGAATTGCCCGGCCTGGCGCTGATTCCAGATGATCGACGTGATCAGGTAACCGGAAATCACGAAAAACACGTCCACGCCGACAAAGCCGCCGGTAAACCCAGGAACGCCAAAGTGAAACAGCACGACGGCGATCACCGCCACTGCGCGCAAGCCGTCGATATCCCTTCGATAAGCCAGTGAGCTCATAAGCATTAAACCAGTCAGATCGTTATTTTCAGCGCGCTTGAGCATCGCCCCCGGAGATGACTGCAAACGCGGCTGGTTGAAGTGCTAACCAACTGACCTTGGCCAATCAAAAACCTCCCATGGCCCAGGTAAAAAAAAGGCGCCCCACCGGGGCGCCATTCTCTTGAACTCAACGGGCGATGTTACTTGCGCTTCATCGACAGGAAGAATTCGTCGTTGGTCTTGGTCGTTTTCAGCTTGTCGACCAGGAACTCGATGGCAGCAATTTCATCCATCGGGTGCAGCAGTTTGCGCAGAATCCACATGCGCTGCAGCTCGTCGTCGGCGGTCAGCAACTCTTCGCGGCGGGTGCCAGAACGGTTGATGTTGATGGCCGGGAACACGCGTTTTTCAGCGATGCGGCGATCCAGAGGCAGCTCCATGTTGCCGGTGCCTTTGAATTCCTCGTAGATCACTTCGTCCATCTTCGAGCCGGTTTCAACCAGCGCGGTGGCGATGATGGTCAGCGAGCCGCCTTCTTCGATGTTCCGCGCGGCGCCGAAGAAACGCTTCGGTTTCTCCAGGGCGTGGGCATCGACACCACCGGTCAGTACCTTGCCGGAGCTCGGGATCACGGTGTTGTAGGCGCGAGCCAGACGAGTGATGGAGTCGAGCAGGATCACCACGTCTTTCTTGTGCTCGACCAGGCGCTTGGCCTTCTCGATCACCATTTCGGCAACCTGCACGTGACGGGTTGGCGGCTCGTCGAACGTCGAGGCAACCACTTCACCGCGCACGGTGCGCTGCATTTCGGTTACTTCTTCCGGACGTTCGTCGATCAGCAGCACGATCAGGTGAACTTCAGGGTTGTTACGCGCGATGTTCGCGGCAATGTTCTGCAGCATGATCGTCTTGCCGGCTTTCGGCGGTGCAACGATCAGACCGCGCTGGCCTTTACCGATTGGGGCGCACAGGTCGATGACACGACCGGTCAAGTCTTCGGTGGAACCGTTACCGGCTTCCATCTTCATGCGCACGGTCGGGAACAGCGGGGTCAGGTTCTCGAAGAGAATCTTGTTCTTCGCGTTTTCCGGACGGTCGAAGTTGATCGTGTCGACCTTGAGCAGCGCGAAATAACGCTCGCCTTCCTTTGGAGGGCGGATCTTGCCAACGATGGTGTCACCGGTGCGCAAGTTGAAACGGCGGATCTGGCTCGGCGAGACGTAGATATCGTCTGGACCTGCGAGATAGGAAGCGTCAGCGGAGCGCAGGAAGCCGAAGCCGTCCTGGAGAATCTCCAGCACGCCATCACCGGAGATTTCCTCACCGCTTTTCGCGTGCTTCTTGAGCAGGGAGAAAATCACGTCCTGCTTGCGCGAACGGGCCATATTTTCTATGCCCATCTGTTCGGCCAATTCGAGCAGTTCGGTAATCGGCTTTTGCTTGAGTTCAGTCAGATTCATATAGGAATGACGTAATCATTTATGGAGGGGGGAAATTAAGCTTTTGGCTTAATGAGGCCGCGCCGCGGAGAAGGCGACAGGATCGCGTACTTATTCGAAAAGGAGTGCGTCGGCGACGGCTAGCAGGGGGCAATGGAGAAACCAGTGCGGGGCCGAATGTACCACCTGAGTTTAGGAGCGTCTAGCCCTGAATACGCAAAAAGCCCCGCTATTTGCGGGGCTTTTTGAGGACACTTTGCAACGACGCTTAGATGTTGGCGTCGAGGAAGGCAGCCAGTTGCGACTTCGACAGTGCGCCGACCTTGGTCGCTTCAACGTTGCCGTTCTTGAACAGCATCAGGGTCGGGATACCGCGCACGCCGTGCTTGGCCGGGGTTTCCTGGTTTTCGTCGATGTTCAGCTTGGCAACGGTCAGCTTGCCTTTGTAAGTCTCGGCAATCTCGTCCAGAACAGGAGCGATCATTTTGCAAGGGCCGCACCATTCAGCCCAGTAATCGACCAGTACAGCGCCTTCGGCCTTGAGTACGTCGGCCTCGAAGCTAGCGTCGCTAACGTGTTTGATAAGATCGCTGCTCATGGAATTCTCCAGGTTGTAAGCAAAAAAACGTGGCCCATCATAGCGGTCCTTCCCCCGTTCAGGAAGGTGCAGATGATTGAGTCTCGCTATGGTGATCCATGAGTTTGGGTATAGCTCAGGTCATGAAGTGGCGGGAGCGATGAACGCGATTCCGGTGCGCAACGCGGCGTTACGTACGTGCTCTTGCATGGCCTTTTGCGCGGCGCCAGACGCTCGGCGAGCCAGCGCACGAAGGATTTTGCGGTGTTCCTGCCAGGTTTCCATGGCCCGCTCGACCCGGATGAACGGTAGCTTCTGGCTTTCCAGGAAGATGTCGGCGCTGGCGGTCAGGATGCTCAGCATCGCCTGATTGCCGCTGGCCAGCAGGATGCGGCGGTGGAATTCGAAATCCAGGCGGGCCGCGGCTTCGAAGTCGCCGGACTTCAGCTCATTGCGCATGGCGGCGACATTGTCTTCCAGCGCATCGAGTTCGTCGGTGCTCAAGGTTACGGCCGCCAACCCCGCAGCAAAACCTTCCAGCGCATAGCGCAATTGAAAGATATCCAACGGCGAAGCCTGCGCCGCGAACGGCCAGCCAGGCGCCGCATCGCCCCGCGGTAGCTCCACGGGCGATTGCACGAATACGCCTTTGCCCGGCTGGATACTGATGACCCCCAGCGCACTCAGCGATGACAACGCCTCGCGCAACGACGCCCGACTGACTCCCAATTGCACCGCCAGGTCCCGTTGCGAGGGCAAGGCATCCCCCGGCCCGAAGCCCTGTTCGGTAATCAGTTTGCGGATGGCTTGCAGCGCCACTTCAGGTACGGCGCGGGAGATCGAGTTCATGGTTTTCCAGACGAACCAGCCAATGTGCGCTCAGTTGTAAAGCTATTCGCGACGTCCGGCAAGTCGTGCCCCATGGGGGTTCGGAGATTTTCACGGCTGCGCCATCGGGGTGCGAAAAGCAACCTGACTGTTCAGACCAGTAAGACCGTGCGACGCCAGTAAAACCGTGCCCTGGCGCCCTCAAAACCCCATGTTGGCATGGCCCATGCTCTGTCGATCCGCAGAAATCACTTCTTGCCGATCCGGAGATTTGCCATGACCCAGCGTTACAGCGCCCTCCTCGCAGCCTTGTTCGCCAGCCTGATGCTGAGCCAGGCACCCGCCCACGCCGATGGTCTGGAGGATGTGGTCAAGCGCGGCGTCCTCAAGGTGGCCGTGCCCCAGGACTTCCCGCCATTCGGCTCGGTCGGCCCGGACATGAAACCTCGTGGCCTCGATATCGACACCGCGAAACTGCTGGCCGACCAGCTCAAGGTCAAACTCGAACTGACGCCGGTCAACAGCACCAACCGCATCCCGTTCCTCACCACCGGCAAGGTCGACCTGGTGATCTCCAGCCTCGGCAAGAACCCGGAGCGCGAAAAAGTCATCGACTTCTCCCGCGCCTACGCGCCGTTCTACCTTGCCGTGTTCGGTCCGCCAGACGCCGACATCAAGGGCCTGGACGATCTCAAGGGCAAGACCATCAGCGTCACCCGTGGTGCCATCGAAGATATCGAGCTGACCAAGGTCGCCCCCGAAGGCGTGACCATCAAGCGTTTCGAAGACAACAACTCGACCATTGCCGCGTACCTGGCCGGGCAAGTCGACCTGATCGCCAGCGGCAACGTGGTGATGGTCGCCATCAGCGAGAAGAGCCCGAAACGCGTGCCGGCGCTGAAAGTGAAGCTCAAGGACTCACCGGTCTACGTGGGCGTGAACAAGAACGAGTCGGCGCTGCTGGACAAGGTCAACCAGATTCTGGTGACCGCCAAGAGCGACGGCGCGCTGGAAAAGAACGCCCTGACCTGGCTGAAAGAACCGCTGCCGGCCGATCTCTGATTCGGCGCGCTGGAGACGTTTTATGGCTTATCAGTTCGATTTCCTGCCGGTGGTGAACAACACCGATCTGTTGCTGCGCGGTGCGCTGTTCACCCTTGAGCTGACCGCCATCGGCGCTGTGCTCGGCGTGGGGCTGGGCATCGTCGGGGCGCTGGTGCGGGCGTGGAACATCCGGCCTTTCGCGGGGATTTTCGCGGTCTACGTCGAGTTGATCCGCAACACGCCATTTCTGGTGCAGTTGTTTTTCATCTTCTTCGGCTTGCCGTCCCTGGGCGTGCAGATTTCCGAATGGCAGGCGGCGGTGCTGGCGATGGTCATCAACCTGGGCGCCTATTCCACCGAGATCATCCGCGCCGGCATCCAGGCGATCCCTCGGGGTCAGCTGGAAGCCGCAGCGGCACTGGCGATGACGCGCTTCGAAGCGTTCCGTCATGTGGTGCTGCTGCCGGCACTGGGCAAAGTCTGGCCGGCCCTGAGCAGCCAGATCATCATCGTGATGCTCGGCTCGGCGGTGTGTTCGCAAATCGCGACGGAGGAGCTGAGCTTCGCCGCCAACTTCATTCAGTCGCGCAACTTCCGCGCCTTTGAAACCTATGCACTGACCACCTTGCTCTATCTGTGCATGGCGCTGCTGATCCGTCAGTTGCTGAACTGGCTTGGCCACCGCTTCATCGCAAGGAGCAGCCGATGAGCGACTTCACTTTCTGGGACATCGTGCGCAACCTGCTCACGGGCCTGCAATGGACGCTGGCGCTGTCGCTGGTGGCGTTCATTGGCGGCGGACTGATTGGCTTACTGATCATGGTCATGCGCATCTCGAAAAAATCCTTGCCGCGCAGTTTCGCCCGCACTTACATCGAACTGTTTCAGGGCACACCGCTATTGATGCAGCTGTTCCTGGTGTTTTTCGGCGTGGCGTTGGCCGGGATCGAGATTTCGCCGTGGATGGCCGCGGCGATTGCACTGACGTTGTTCACCAGTGCTTATCTGGCGGAGATCTGGCGCGGTTGCGTCGATTCGATTCCCAACGGTCAGTGGGAAGCCTCATCGAGCCTGGCGCTGAACCCGCTGGAACAATTGCGCCATGTGATCCTGCCCCAGGCCCTGCGCATCGCCGTGGCGCCGACAGTGGGGTTTTCGGTGCAAGTGGTCAAAGGCACCGCCGTCACCTCGATCATCGGCTTCACCGAGCTGACCAAGACCGGCGGCATGCTCGCCAACGCCACCTTCGAACCGTTCATGGTCTACGGCCTCGTCGCCCTCGGCTACTTCCTGCTCTGCTACCCCTTGTCGCTCAGTGCGCGATACCTGGAAAGGAGACTGCATGCCTCTGCTTAGAATTTCCGCCCTGCATAAATACTATGGCGATCACCATGTGCTCAAAGGCATCGACCTGAGCATCGAGGAAGGCCAGGTGGTGGCGATCATCGGCCGTAGTGGCTCGGGCAAGTCCACCTTGCTGCGCACCCTCAACGGCCTGGAGTCAATCAATGACGGTGTGATCGAAGTCGACGGCGAGTACCTCGACGCCGCCCGCGCCGACCTGCGCAGCCTGCGGCAGAAAGTCGGCATGGTGTTCCAACAGTTCAATCTGTTCCCGCACCTGACCGTGGGCGAAAACGTCATGCTCGCGCCGCAAGTGGTGCAAAAAGTGCCGAAAGCCAAGGCCGCCGAACTGGCGCGGCAGATGCTGGAAAGGGTCGGACTGGGGGAAAAGTTCGATGCCTTCCCTGATCGGCTGTCGGGCGGGCAGCAACAGCGGGTAGCGATTGCCCGGGCACTGGCGATGTCGCCGAAGGTTTTGCTATGTGACGAAATCACCTCGGCACTGGACCCGGAACTGGTCAACGAAGTGTTGAGCGTGGTCCGGCAACTGGCCAGGGAAGGCATGACGCTGATCATGGTCACCCACGAAATGCGCTTCGCCCGGGAGGTTGGGGATAAGTTGGTGTTCATGCACCAGGGCAAGGTGCATGAGGTTGGGGATCCGAAAGTACTGTTCGCCAACCCGCAGACGGCGGAGCTGGCGAATTTCATCGGGACGGTTGAGGCTGTGGGCTGACAGAGCTTCAGCGCCAGCGAGACCGTCATCGCGAGCAAGCTCGCTCCCACAGAGGGCCTGCGTCGGTCGCGGGATTAGAAACACCCTGGAACCCTGTGGGAGCGAGCTTGCTCGCGATTGACCGCGAAGCGGTCACCGGTTTTCATGCACTGGATCAAGGCTTTGAACACTGCGCGTTGGCGCCAGCCTTTGATCGTGGCACGATGTCGAGGTTATCGACCGAGACCCCAGACCATGCCGCAATCCCAAGCCAAGAATCTGTCCCTGATCGCCGCAATCGACCTGGGCTCCAACAGTTTTCACATGGTCGTGGCCAAGGCCCAGAACGCTGAAATCCGCATTCTCGAGCGCCTCGGGGAGAAGGTTCAGCTGGCCGCCGGCATCGACGAAGAGCGCCATCTCAACGAAGAATCGATGCAACGCGGGCTCGATTGCCTCAAGCGCTTCGCCCAACTGATCAGCGGTATGCCCACCGGCGCCGTGCGAATCGTGGGCACCAACGCCTTGCGTGAAGCCCGCAACCGTGCCGAATTCATCCGTCGCGCCGAAGAAATTCTCGGCCACCCGGTGGAAGTCATTTCCGGTCGTGAAGAAGCGCGCCTGATCTATCTCGGCGTGTCCCACACCCTCGCCGACACCCCGGGCAAGCGCCTGGTGGCCGACATCGGTGGCGGCAGTACCGAGTTCATCATTGGCCAGCGCTTCGAACCGCTGCTGCGCGAAAGCCTGCAGATGGGTTGCGTCAGCTACACCCAGCGCTATTTCAAGGACGGCAAGATCACCCCGGCCCGTTACGCCCAGGCGTACACGGCAGCACGGCTGGAGATCATGAGCATCGAGCATGCCCTGCATCGCCTGACCTGGGATGAAGCCATCGGCTCCTCAGGCACCATCCGCGCCATCGGCCTGGCGCTGAAGGCTGGCGGCTACGGCACCGGTGAGGTCAACGCCGAGGGTCTGGCCTGGCTCAAGCGCAAACTGATCAAGCTGGGCGACGTCGAAAAAATCGATTTCGAAGGTATCAAGCCGGATCGCCGGGCGATCTTTCCGGCGGGCCTGGCGATCCTCGAAGCGATCTTCGACTCCCTGGAACTGCAACGCATGGATCACTGCGAAGGTGCCCTACGCGAAGGCGTGCTCTATGACCTGCTGGGCCGCCATCATCACGAAGACGTGCGCGAACGCACCCTCACTTCGCTGATGGAACGCTACCACGTCGATCAGGAACAGGCGGTACGAGTCGAACGCAAGGCACTGCATGCGTTCGACCAGGTGGCCGCGGACTGGGATCTGGAAGACGGCGTCTGGCGCGAACTGCTCGGCTGGGCGGCCAAGGTCCATGAAGTTGGCCTGGACATCGCTCACTACCAGTACCACAAGCACGGCGCCTACCTGATTGAGCACTCGGACCTCGCCGGGTTCTCCCGCGAAGACCAGTTGATGCTCGCGCTGCTGGTACGCGGTCACCGACGCAACATTCCCAAGGACAAGTTCGCCGAGTTCGGCGATGACGGCACCAAGCTGATTCGCCTGTGCGTGTTGCTGCGCTTTGCGATCCTGTTCCACCACATCCGTGGCACCCAGCAAATGCCCCAGGTGGAACTGAATGCCAATGGCAACAGCCTGGAAGTGGTGTTCCCGGAGAACTGGCTGGACGAAAACCAACTGACCCAGGCCGACTTCGAAATCGAAGCGCAATGGCTGACCCGGGTCGACATCGTGTTGAGCGCCCGCTGAAATTGAAAAAAGGCCTTCTTCGGAAGGCCTTTTTTTGTCTGCGATTCTGCAAACGCCACTATCCCCTGTGGGAGCGAGCTTGCTCGCGATGGCGGATGGTCAATCAACACATCGTTGCCTGACACACCGTCATCGCGAGCAAGCTCGCTCCCACAGGTTGCAGTCGTTACCGGACGGCCAGGATCGGACTGCCCAAACGCTCCAGCAATGTCGCCTGGGCGCTGCGCGGGTTCTGGTTGCCGGTCGGAGTGTTACGGATGTAACGGCCGTCCGACTGCAGGCTCCAACTGTGGGTGTTATCGGTCAGATACAACTCCAGCTCTTTCTTGACCCGCATGATCAGCTTCTTGCCCTCCACCGGGAAGCAAGTCTCGACGCGCTTGTCGAGGTTGCGCTCCATCCAGTCGGCACTGGACAGGAACATCTGCTCGTCGCCACCGTTGAGGAAATAGAAGACCCGGGTGTGTTCCAGGAAGCGGCCGATGATCGAACGCACGTGGATGTTGTGGGAAACTCCGGCGATGCCCGGTCGCAGGCAGCACATGCCACGCACCACCAGATCGATGCGCACGCCCGACTGGCTGGCCTTGTACAGTGCGCGGATGATCTTCGGATCGGTCAGCGAGTTGAACTTGGCAATGATGTGCGCCGGTTTGCCGTCGAGGGCGAACTGGGTTTCGCGGGCAATCATGTCGAGCATGCCCTTTTTCAGGGTGAACGGCGCGTGCAGCAGTTTCTTCATGCGCAACGTCTTACCCATGCCGATCAACTGGCTGAACAGTTTGCCGACGTCTTCGCACAAGGCGTCGTCGGAAGTCAGCAGGCTGTAATCGGTATACAGGCGGGCGTTGCCGGCGTGGTAGTTACCCGTACCGAGGTGCGCATAACGCACGATTTCACCCGCTTCGCGCCGCAAAATCAGCATCATCTTGGCGTGGGTCTTGAAGCCGACCACACCATAGATCACCACCGCACCGGCCGCTTGCAGCCGGCTGGCCAGTTGCAGGTTGGACTCTTCGTCGAACCGTGCGCGCAGTTCGATCACCGCAGTGACCTCTTTGCCGTTACGCGCCGCATCCACCAGCGCATCGACGATTTCCGAGTTCGCACCGGAGCGGTACAGGGTCTGGCGCACCGCCAGCACGTGCGGGTCCTTGGCGGCCTGGCGCAGCAGGTCGACCACCGGGGTAAACGACTCGAACGGGTGCAGCAACAGGATGTCCTGCTTGCTGATCACGCTGAAAATGTTCTCGCTGTTCTGCAACAGTTTTGGAATCTGCGGAGTGAACGGCAGGTATTGCAGCTCGCGCTGGCTGTCCAGGCCGGTAATGCTGAACAGCCGCGTCAGGTTCACCGGACCGTTGACCTGATACAACTCCGTCTCGCTCAGGTTGAATTGCTTGAGCAGGTAGTCGGACAGGTGTTTCGGGCAGGTGTCGGCCACTTCCAGACGCACCGCATCGCCATAGCGACGGGAGAACAGTTCGCCGCGCAAGGCACGGGCCAGGTCTTCGACGTCTTCGGAGTCCAGCGCCAGGTCGGCGTTACGGGTCAGGCGGAACTGGTAGCAGCCCTTGACCTTCATCCCCTGGAACAGGTCATCGGCGTGGGCGTGGATCATCGACGACAGGAATACATAGTTGTCGCCGGCGCCGCCGACTTCTTCCGGCACCTTGATGATGCGCGGCAACAGGCGTGGCGCCGGGATGATCGCCAGACCGGAATCGCGGCCAAAGGCGTCGATGCCTTCGAGCTCGACGATGAAGTTCAGGCTCTTGTTCACCAGCAACGGGAACGGGTGCGTCGGGTCGAGGCCGATCGGGGTGATGATCGGCGCGATCTCGTCACGGAAATAGCGACGGACCCAGGTCTTGAGCTTGGCCGTCCAGTTACGGCGACGGATGAAGCGGACCTGATGCTTTTCCAGTTCCGGCAACAGGATGTCGTTGAGGATCGCGTACTGGCGATCGACGTGACCATGGACCAGCTCGCTGATGCGGGCCAGGGCCTGATGCGGTTGCAGACCATCGGCGCCGGCCTGTTCACGGGCGAAGGTGATCTGCTTCTTGAGGCCAGCGACACGAATTTCGAAGAACTCGTCCAGGTTGCTGGAGAAGATCAACAGAAACTTCAGCCGCTCCAGCAATGGATAGGACTCGTCCAGCGCCTGCTCCAGCACGCGGATGTTGAACTGCAGTTGCGAGAGCTCGCGGTGGATGTACAGGCTGCTGTCATCCAGGCCGGGAATGGCCAGCGCTGGCGCCGGCGCTGTCACGGCGGTTTCGACGACCGCCGCGGGCGGAGCTGGCTCCAGCTCCGGCGGGGTCTCGTCGACTTGCTCCACCACAGGTTGAGCGTCTTTTACGGCAACTTCAGTGAGCACTTCGGTATTCATCGAATGTTCCTGGGAGGGCTATTTTTGCTCTCGTAACAATTGAGCGGCACGAACGGCGAAATACGTCAGGATGCCATCAGCCCCTGCACGTTTGAAAGCGGTCAGGGACTCGAGGATAACCCCTTCGCTCAACCAGCCATTCTGGATCGCCGCCATGTGCATGGCGTATTCGCCGCTGACTTGATAAACAAAAGTCGGCACTTTGAATTCTTCTTTTACCCGGCACAGGATGTCCAGGTACGGCATGCCGGGCTTGACCATGACCATGTCTGCACCTTCTGACAAGTCCGCCGCCACTTCGTGCAGGGCTTCGTTGCTGTTGGCCGGGTCCATCTGATAGGAGGCCTTGTTGGCCTTGCCCAGATTCAGCGCCGAACCGACCGCATCACGGAACGGGCCGTAATAGGCACTGGCGTACTTGGCCGAGTAGGCCATGATCCGCACGTTGACGTGACCGGCCACTTCGAGAGCTTCGCGTATCGCCTGGATGCGACCGTCCATCATGTCCGATGGGGCCACGACCTGAGCGCCGGCCTCAGCGTGGGACAGGGCTTGCCTGACCAGTGCGTCGACGGTGATGTCGTTCTGCACGTAGCCTTCTTCATCAAGAATGCCGTCCTGGCCATGGGTAGTGAATGGGTCCAGGGCAACGTCGGTGATCACGCCCAGCTCAGGGAATCGCGCACGCAGCGCACGGGTCGCGCGTTGGGCAATGCCTTCGGGGTTCCACGCCTCGGCGGCGTCCAGCGACTTGAGTTCCGCTGGTGTCACCGGGAACAGCGCCAGCGCCGGAATCCCCAACTCGACCCACTTGGCCGCTTCTTCCAGCAACAGGTCGATGGTCAGGCGTTCGACGCCCGGCATCGAAGCCACCGCTTCACGACGGTTTTCGCCGTCCAGAACGAACACCGGCAGGATCAGGTCATCGACGGTCAGGACGTTTTCACGGACCAGACGACGCGAGAAGTCGTCACGACGATTGCGGCGCAGGCGGGTTGCTGGGAACAAACGGTTGGCGGGGGTAAAGCTCACGGCAGACTCCTGAGCCCGCAGGCGTGCGAGCGTGACAGTTATAAGCGGCCATTATGACGAACGTATTACAGTTGTGTGCACCCCTGTGACAGGTAGCCGCATTCCATTGTCGTTGTAGGAAATGTTCACGTCGAGACACATTTGGACACTTTCCTGAATGTGTCCGAAGGGTTAGGCTGCGCGTTCATTTCGCCAGCACCCAGACAATGCTCCAACAATTTCTGCATGACTTCGGCTATTTTGCCCTTTTTCTAGGCACGTTCTTCGAAGGCGAAACCATCCTGGTACTCGCGGGCTTCCTCGCGTTCCGCGGATACATGGACATCAACCTGGTGGTGGTCGTGGCCTTCTTCGGCAGCTATGCCGGCGACCAACTGTGGTATTTCCTGGGACGCAAACACGGCCGCAAGCTGCTGGCGCGCAAACCCCGCTGGCAAATGATGGGTGACCGGGCGCTGGAACACATTCGCAAGCATCCGGACATCTGGGTATTGAGCTTCCGCTTCGTCTACGGTTTGCGCACGGTCATGCCGGTGGCCATCGGGCTGTCGGGCTATCCGCCGGGCCGTTACCTGCTGCTCAACGGCATTGGCGCAGCGATCTGGGCCACAGCCCTGGCGGCCGCCGCGTACCATTTCGGCGCGGTGCTCGAAGGCATGCTCGGCAGTGTGAAGAAGTATGAACTCTGGGTGCTCGGTGCGCTGCTGGTCCTGGGCTTCGTGCTGTGGCTGCGTCGGCGCTTCAAGAATGCCCGCCTGGCCAAGCAGGTCTACGCCGACGAACAAGCCTTGAAGGCCGAACGAACCAAGGCCGAAGGCCCTACGACGCCAGCCGAGTGATGCGGTTTCTGCAACAGTAGAGACCGATGCCGCTCAACAGACTGTAACTGAACAGGCCGACCCAGCCCACAGCGCTGGCCGGCCACAGCCCCACCATCGGCGCCAGCCATACCAATGGCAGATTCGACGCCAGCCGCACCAGCTCCAGCTTCAACGCCCATGGGCGATTCTCCAGAGCCACGCCCAGCACAAACAGACCGAACGCCACCGCTCCCCAGCCCAACGCCAGGGCGACGACGGACAGCTTCGGCTCAAGATTCATCAAGTAACTGCCCAGCGCGATATAGACGCAGAACTGCAGGAGGACGTAGAGCTGCTGACGCCCGTCCAGCGCCACCTCGAATTTGCGAAACTGGCTCAGGTCCGGCTTGTTCATCGGGTATCTGGCAGCCACCTCCGCCGGGCGCCAGCCGGTGCGCATGAACCAGATCCGCAGCTTGTCCCAGGTGCTTTCGGCACGACGCGCATCTGCCCACAACTGCGCGTAGAACTGCACGTTCGCCCACACGGGGTTCCAGCTCGCCAGTGGCGTGGTCACGCCGAAAATCACCGGCTCGTTGTCGTCTTCTTCCTGGAACGAGCCGAACAGACGGTCCCAAATAATGAACACGCCGCCGTAGTTGCGATCCATGTAGAGAGCGTTCTGTGCATGGTGAGCCCGATGATTGGACGGCGTGACAAAGAACCATTCGAACCAGCCAAGCTTGGGAATGTGCCGCGTGTGCACCCAGAACTGGTACAGCAGGTTCAGCGCCGCGACGCTGACGAACACCAGCAGCGGCACGCCGGACACCGCCATCGGCAGATAGAAGATCCAGCCCAGCAGGAAGCCGGTACTGGTCTGGCGCAAGGCCGTGGACAGGTTGTAGTCCTCGCTCTGATGATGCACCGAATGGGCGGCCCAGAGGATGTTGCGCTCGTGACCCATGCGATGCAGCCAGTAGTAGCAGAAATCGTAGAAGACAAAGGCAAACACCCAGGTCCAGATGCTGTCGGCCGACAACTCGAACAACGCCAAGTGCTTGAGGGCAAAGGCGTAGGTCACCAGCCCCACCCCCTTGGTCAACAGACCCGTGGTGGTCGACAGCACGCCGGTGCTGATGCTGTTGATCGCGTCTGCCACCCGATAATTGCTCACCCCGCGCCAACGGTCGGCCAGCAGCTCGGCGGCGATCAGCACAAAGAAAAACGGCACCGCATACAGAATGAAGTCCATGACGCGCCCTGATCGGAATCTTGAGGACAGATGCTATGTGCAGCCGTGAATTAACCCTATGGCAACGCGGGACAAATTAGTGGACATTTAACGCCATGAATCTGGAGAAAAGCCCATGAGCAAAAAAGTTGCAGTGATCCTTTCCGGTTGTGGCGTGTACGACGGCGCCGAGCTCCACGAGAGCGTTATCACCCTGCTGCGCCTGGACCAGCGCGGGGCCCAGGTGCAGTGTTTCGCACCTGACATCGCGCAGTTGCATGTGATCAACCACCTGACCGGCGAAGAAATGCCCGAATCGCGCAACGTGCTGGTGGAGTCGGCGCGGATTGCCCGGGGCAACATCAAGGATATCCGAGACGCGAACGTCGATGAGTTCGACGCACTGATCGTGCCCGGAGGCTTCGGCTCGGCCAAGAACCTGTCCAGCTTCGCCATCGAAGGTGCCGCCTGCACCGTTCAACCGGATGTCCTGGCACTGACCGAAGCCTTTGCCGAGGCCGGCAAACCGGTGGGGTTGATGTGCATCTCCCCTGCCCTGGCGGCAAAGATCTACGGCCCTGGCGTCACCTGCACCATAGGCAACGACACCGACACGGCAGCTGCGATGAACAAGATGGGCGCGACCCATACCGATTGCGCGGTCAGTGACATCGTCGAGGACAAGGCACGCAAACTGGTGAGCACACCGGCTTACATGCTGGCGCAATCGATCAGTGAAGCGGCTTCAGGTATCAATAAACTGGTAGACCGGGTACTGGAACTGACCCACGAAAACGACGCCTGACACCCTCCAAAACTGTGGGAGCGAGCTTGCTCGCGATGGAGCCAGCACATTCAACATCGATGTTGTCTGTAAGTCCGCTATCGCGAGCAAGCTCGCTCCCACAGGGTTCGCCACTGGTCTTAAGAACTGCGCGTCAGACGAGTGAGAATCCGGTCCAGCGCATTGGCAAACGCCTGCTTCTCACGGTCGCCAAAGGGTGCCGGGCCACCGCCCATTTGCCCCTGTTCGCGCAAATCGGTGAACAGGTTGCGAACCGCCAGCCGCTCGCCCATGTTCTGCGCATCAAACTCCTTGCCCCGTGGGTCGAGCGCTGCCACGCCCTTCTTCACCAGACGATCGGCCAGCGGCACATCGCTGCAGATCACCAGCTCACCAGGCACCGCGTGTTCCACCAGGTAGTCATCGGCCGCATCCGGGCCGCTCGGCACCACGATCAGCTTGACCAGTGCCAGCCCCGGTTTGGTCTGCGGCTGCCCGGCCACCAGCACCACTTCGAACTGGCGCTTGAGAGCGAACTTCACCACCAGATCCTTGGCTGCCCGAGGACAGGCGTCGGCATCGATCCACACACGCATTGAATTTTCCTCTGTTGAAAAGCATCGCGGGCAAAGCGAATGCCGTTTAAGAAACCTGCACCCGCTGCCTCTCAACCACCCGGCTACGACCGTACAACACGACAATCGAAATGATCGCCACAGCCTGGGCGCTCAACGAATAGGCATCGGCATGGATCCCCAGCCATTCAAAGTCAAAGAACGGCACCGGCCGCGTACCGAAGATCCCGGCTTCCTGCAGCGCTTTCACGCCATGCCCGGCAAACACCACCGACAAGGCGCACAAAAGACCGGCGTTGATGCTGAAGAACAACGCCAGCGGCAACTTCGCCGAACCGCGCAAAATCACCCAGGCCAGGCCGATCAGCAACACCAGCGCCGTGGCCCCACCGGCCAGCACCGCGTTGTGCCCCGCGGGACCTGCCTGCAACCACAGGGTTTCGTAGAACAGGATCACTTCGAACAGTTCGCGATACACCGAGAAGAACGCCAGGGTCGCAAAACCGAAACGCCCGCCACCGCCCACCAGGCTGGTCTTGATGTAATCCTGCCAGGCCGCGGCGTGACGACGGTCATGCATCCACACGCCCAGCCACAGCACCATGACGCTGGCAAACAACGCCGTCGCACCTTCCAGCAATTCGCGTTGGGAACCGCTGACATCAATCACATAGGCTGCCAGCGCCCAGGTGCCCAGCCCCGCCACAAACGCCAGGCCCCAGCCGACGTTAACGCTGCGCACCGCCGCCTGTTGATCCGTGTTACGCAGGAAAGCAAGGATCGCCGCCAGCACCAGAATCGCTTCCAGACCTTCGCGCAGCAGAATCAGCAGGCCGGAAATGTAACTCAGCGACCAGCTCAAACCCTCGTTGCCCAACAGGCCGGCCGATGCCTTCAACTTGTCCTTGGCCACGTCCAGGCGCTGCTCGACCTCGCTCACCGGCAAGCCGTCCTGCAACGACTGACGGTAGGCCATCAGGGTTTTTTCAGTGTCTTTACGCACGTTGGCGTCAATGTTATCCAGCGAGCTCTCAACCAGCTCGAAGCCTTCCAGATACGCCGCTACCGATAAGTCATAAGCCTGATCATGCTCACCGGCACGATACGCCGCGATGCTCTTGTCCAAAGTGGCCGCGGTGTAGTCGAGCAGTTGCGCCGGGCCACGCTTGACCTGTGGCGGCTGCGCCCGCTGGGCACGGAAGGTCGCGGCGGCTTGCGGGCCTTCGACGGCCTGTACTTCGGCCGGGGTCTGACGAGCGAGGTCGGCGATGTTGTAGGTCTTTTCAGCCTTGGCCGTGGCCGGGTCGACACTGAAGCTGGCGATATAGGTGGCCAGGTCCCAACGCTGACGATCATCCAGTTGATCGGCAAAGGCCGGCATGTCAGTCCCTTCGACCCCCAGGCCCAGGGTGCTGTAGATCGCGTAGAGGCTCAGTCGATCCAGTCGTGTGGTATCACGCAGATTGGATGGCGGCGGCGTCATGCCGACACCTGCCGGGCCGTCGCCGGCCCCTGTATCGCCATGGCAGACCGAGCAATGCTGAGCGTACAGCGGCGCACCACGCACCGGGTCCGGCGTAATGACCGGGGCCTGGCTGACTTCATAGGCCACGGCCAGCTTCGCACCCAGTTGCCGGGCCTGGCGCGCGACGTCGGCACCGTCCTGATGGGCGTCAATGGAGTTTCCCAGCGCGGCCAGGCTTTGCTCCAGAGCGGCTTTTTCCGGCTTGGCCGGCATGACTGCAATCAGACGTCCCAGCGTCTTGACCGAGTCTTGCTGCACGCGAAATCCGGCCTGGTCCGTGATGCTGCCCGCCTGCACCGTGTCCGGGTAATCCGCGCCGATGTAATCGAGCAAGTGCAGCGCCTGCGGCGCACCTTCGGCGGGAGCGGCCAGTAGCTGAAAACTGCACGCAGCCAACAGCGGCAGCAACAGCCAGGCCAGGAAACGGGAGGGGGCAATCATGAATGAATCTCAATTGGAAATACGAAGTTACATATTGTTAACGCCAGACGGGTTTCGCTCAAGCTTTGTTGATATCTCTTCGTAATTGCATCAGTTTCGAGAGCGGCTCCTCCAAACAAAAAAGGCGACCTCCAGGGTCGCCTTTTTTTACATCGCCGTTTTACACAGCAGCTTTGCGCAACGTCGCCATGAACGCCGCCGCCCCGATGAACAGCCCGGCAAAGGTCCGGTTCATGCGCTTTTGCTGTTTCGGTGTGCGCAACAGACGCAGCACTTTGGACGCCAGACCGGTGTAGCCGGCCATGACGATCAGGTCGACGCAAACCATGGTCACACCGATTATCAGATACTGAATCAGCAGTGGCGCATGGGGGTCGATGAATTGCGGCAACACCGCCAGCATGAACACCAGCGCCTTGGGGTTGCTGATGTTCACCAGAAAACCACGGAACACCAGGGCCATCGGCTTGCCGATCTGGCGCAGCGCCGCGTCATCGCTCATATCGCTGGGCAGCGCACGCCATTGCTTGATCGCGAGGTAAACCAGATACGCCACGCCAAACCATTTGATGGCGTAGAAGGCCGTGGCCGACGCCGTGAGAATGGCGCCGACACCGGCGCCGACGATGGCGATCTGCAAAGCCAGGCCCAGTTGCAGGCCCAGGGCGTTCCAGTAGCCGCGCCAGAAACCGTATTGCAAGCCGCTGGACATCGACGCAATGGCGCCGGCACCGGGGGACAAGCTGATCACCCAGCAGGCGGCAAAAAACGCCAGCCATGTTTGAAGCTCCATTGCACACCTCGACTCAGACTCGTGACAGATGTCTAAGCTAATGCGGCTTTGATTGGATGACTACCGATTTTTTGTAGGACATGACGACTGCTGACTTGAGGCTCCCATCGCGAGCAAGTTCGCTCCCACAGAGAAGTCTCTGGTGCTCACAAGATTTGTGCTCACTGAAGATCGACTGTGGGAGCGAGCTTGCTCGCGATGGCGATATGTCAGGCGACAAAAAACTTACTTTTCAAACCCGCTGGAAGGAAACACATCCGTCCCGCGCCAGCGCCGTACCGAACGCTGGAAGAACAAACTGTTGGGCACCTGCACCATGGCGCTGCCAGTGCCGAGTTCTTCGGCCTCGATCAGCGTGGTGTAAAGAAGATTGATCGCCACCACCCGGCCTTTGACGCCGGGCTTGTCGGTGGTGTCCACCAACTCGACCACGTCACCTATGCGAAACGGGCCGACGGTAAAGATCAGGATCGCGCACAGCAGGTTCGAGAGCACGCTCCACATGGCGAAAAACGCCACCGCCGCGACTGCGACGAAACCGGACAACGCGGTCCAGAGCACCGTGGCCGAAACACCGAGGCGCTCCAGCACGAAAATCAATGCACTGCCCATGATGAGCCAGCGCAGACCACCGCGCAGCGGCATCAGCAACTGCGGCGGAAACGGGTAGCGCTCGCCGAGACGGGTCAGGCATTTGGCGACGAAACGCTGGGCGATGTATCCGGCCAGCAGGATCAGCAGGATTTGCACGCCGAGCCAGATCGGCTCGACCCACACCGCCGGCAGCGGCAGCTTGAAGGCGTCCATCAGGACAGCTCCTCCAGCTCCGCCTGCATGTTTTCCAGCAACTCCAGGGCTTCCATCCAGGCTTCTTCCAGCTCCGCCTCACGCACCTTCAGCTTGGCCTGTTCGGCCAGCAGATCCCGCAATTCGTTCTTGCGCGCCGGCTCGTAGATGTCGCTGTCGCCGAGGCTGGCATCGATCTTCGCCAGCTTTTCGTGGAGCTTGCCGAGTTCGGCTTCAAGCTTGTCAGCTTCGCGTTTGTGCGGCGCCAGTTGCTGACGCAACGCAGCAGCGGCCTGACGCTGGGCTTTCTTGTCGGTCTTGTCCGGGTTGACCGGCGTGTTGCTGACCGGGGCGTTGCGCTGGCGATACTCCACCAGCCAGCGGGTGTAGTCCTCCAGGTCGCCGTCGAATTCCTCGACCTTGCCGTCCGCCACCAGATAGAAATTGTCGGTGGTGCTTTTGAGCAAGTGGCGATCGTGAGAGACCACCAATACCGCACCACTGAATTCCTGCAGGGCCATGGTCAGCGCCAGACGCATTTCCAGGTCCAGGTGGTTGGTCGGTTCGTCGAGCAGCAACAGGTTCGGTCGGTCCCAGGCGATCAAGGCCAACGCCAGGCGCGCCTTTTCGCCACCGGAGAAATTCAGTACCGGCTCGTCGATTCGCGCACCACGGAAGTCGAACCCGCCGAGGAAGTCGCGCAGGGTCTGCTCACGCTCGGTCGGTGCCAGGCGTTGCAGGTGCAGCAACGGGCTGGCCTTGGAGTCCAGCGAATCCAGCTGATGCTGGGCGAAGTAACCGACAACGGTGTTCTCGCCACGGGTCAAGCGGCCGGCCAATGGCGAGAGTTCACCGGCAAGGTTCTTGATCAGGGTCGATTTACCGGCGCCATTCGGGCCGAGCAGACCGATTCGCGCACCCGGGGTCAGTTGCAGCTTGACCTTCTCCAGCACGGCCTTGTCGCCGTAACCCAGGCGGGCATCGGACAGGTCGATCAGCGGGCTGGAAATCTTCTGCGATTCACGGAAGACAAAGTCGAATGGCGAGTCGACGTGGGCAGCGGTCAGCTCTTCCATCCGCTCCAGTGCCTTGATCCGGCTCTGGGCCTGGCGGGCCTTGGTAGCCTGGGCCTTGAAGCGGGCGATGTAGCTTTCCATGTGCGCACGTTGCACCTGCTGCTTCTCGTACGCCTGCTGTTGCTGGGCCAGGCGTTCGGCACGGGCACGCTCGAAAGCGCTGTAGCCACCGCGGTACAGGGTGATCTTGCGCTGATCGACGTGGGCCACGTGGTCGACCACGGCATCGAGGAAGTCCCGGTCGTGGGAAATCAGCATCAAGGTGCCGGGATAACTCTTGAGCCACTCTTCGAGCCAGATGATGGCGTCGAGGTCCAGGTGGTTGGTCGGTTCGTCGAGCAGCAGCAGGTCCGATGGGCACATCAAGGCCTGCGCCAGGTTCAGGCGCATCCGCCAGCCACCGGAGAAATCCCCGACCTGGCGATCCATCTGTTCGTTGGTGAATCCAAGCCCGGCCAGCAGCTTGCGCGCCCGGGCATCGGCGGTGTAACCGTCGGCGCTGTCGAGTTCCGAGTGCAGTCGGGCCTGAGCGGCACCGTCATGGGCCGCTTCGGCTGCCGCCAGGTCGCGTTGCACCTGGCGCAGGCGCAGGTCGCCATCGAGCACGTAGTCGACCGCCAGGCGTTCGAGGGTGTCGACCTCCTGGCGCATGTGGGCGATACGCCAGTCGGCCGGCAGGAAGCAATCACCCGAGTCCGGGTGCAGCTCACCCCGAAGCAAGGCGAACAGGCTCGATTTGCCGGCGCCGTTGGCACCGATGAGGCCGGCTTTCTGGCCGGCGTGCAGGGTCAGCTCGGCGTCTTCTAGCAGACGTTGCGGGCCACGCTGTAAAGTCAGGTTCTGAAGTCGAATCATAATGGCGGCGGAGTCTACCAGCTTCGCTCGCAACTGGCGCGAGTAGCACTATGTCCTCTGACCTGTGGAGCTTTTCCCTAAGTACTTATGCCCAGCCCGGCGTTGAACCCGCATGCCTGCAATTGCAGTCGGCGGGCATCAATGTGTGCTTGCTCCTCTGCGGACTGTGGTTGGGAGAACGTGGCGTCGCCTTTAACGAACACCGATTGCAGCAACTGCGTAGCGTGGCCGAGCCGTGGGACGCAGACGTGGTGCGACCGTTGCGAGCCTTGCGGGTGAATTGGAAAGTCGTTGCCGCCGACGATGGCGAACTGAATGCTTTGCGCGAGCAAGTGAAGGCACTCGAACTGGAAGCCGAGCGACATCTGTTGGTACGACTGGAACGATCGGCGTTGAGTTGGCCGCAAGGTGAGGCGACCGATCTATCGGCCTGGCTCAATGGTGTGGCGGCAGGCGCCGCCCACCTGGACCGCGACGCGCTGCATCAGCTGCGCGTCGCGGTAACCGGCACTTAGGAAGCGCTGGTTGGGGTGGTTGCTGCGATCGATGCAGCGGCCGGCGTTGGCGCTGGCGTGGCTGTCGAGGTGGCTGCTGCTAAAGCAGACGTTGCTACCGGAGCCGGGTTGGCTGGCTTGGCAACTGGCGCGGCGGCCGGCTTGGCGGCAACAGGTTTCACTGCTGGTTTTGCAGCTGGCTTCGCCGCCGCTGGCTTGGCAGCGGGTTTGGCGGTGGCCGGCTTGGCAGCAGCGGCAGGTTTAGCCGCAGCAGGTTTGGCTGCCGGTTTAGCAGCTGGTTTAGCGGCCGGCTTGGCCGCTGCTTTTACAGCGGGTTTGGCCGCAGTTTTCGCAGCAGGTTTTGCAGCGGGTTTAGCCGCGACAGATTTGGCGGCCGGCTTCGCAGCAGGTTTCGCTGCTGCAGTTTTGGCTGCTGGTTTTGCTGCGGGTTTAGCGGCTGGTTTAGCGGCTGGTTTTGCAGCCGGTTTAGCGGCGGCGGTTTTAGCCACGGCTGGCTTGGCAGCAGCGGCTCTTGCAGCGGTAGGTCGTGCGGCGGCTGGTTTGGCAGCCGTGGTTTTAGCCGCAGGTTTTGCAGCGCTGGCAGCAGCCGGTTTTCTCGCAGCCGGTTTGGCTGCAGGTTTGGCTGCGGCAGTTTTAGCTGCTGGCTTGGCAGCTGCAGGTTTTGCGGCAGGTTTGGCCGGTGCTTTTGCAGCAGCCGGTTTGGCAGCGGCTTTCTTCGCAGGTGCCGCAGCAGGCTTGGCCGCACGCAAGGACAACACCTTGCCGACAGCCTCTTGTACACGACCGACGCCCTGGGCCAGTTTCAGGCTTTCCTGAGCATCGCGCTTGAGTTGCAGAATGTAGCCGCGGGTTTCCGATTGACGATCCTTGAGGGCATCGAGCAGCTCCTCAAGATCGGCCACTGCGCCCTTGGCCTTGGCTTGTGCCTTGGCTTTTCCGGCCGCCGCAGCGTCCTGCAATTTGGTGCGGGATTTGTGCAGTTTTTCTTGCGCTTTTCCGCGCTGCTTTTCCAGCTTGGCGAGCAGTTTTTCAGCATCAGCCAAGGCTTCGGAACAAGCGGTTTCCAGATGCTCGAGCAGGCTGCTCGAGAGTTGTTGGAGCAAGTGCAACGGAGTGTTTACTGGCTTCTTGGTGGCCGACATGGTTTACCTCCTGGCTGAAGTGAGTGCGGCTCATACTAGACCTCTGCTGCAACCGCCGCTAGGGCATGTTGACACTATCGAAAGCGCTGTGTTGCAAAGGATTGAAAAACTTCTGCCTCGGCGCAAAAGCAGTTCACCGTTGCGCGCATTCTCACTGGCATAATCACCCGCAATTCAGGTCGGAGAGTGCTCATGTCGCGCTACCTTTTTTTATCGCTGTGCGTGTTTTTTTCGGTGGCCCAGGCCGGCGAAACAACGCAGGAAAATGAAGCCCACGATCTCGCATACAGCCTGGGTGCAAGCCTTGGCGAACGCTTGCGCCAGGAGGTTCCCGATCTGCAACTCCAGGCATTGGTCGAAGGATTGCAGCAGGCCTATCAGGGCAAACCGCTGGCGCTGAAGGACGAGCAGATCCAACAGATACTGACCGAGCATGAAGCCCGGATCGCCATGCAGTCCGACAAGCCGCAAAGCGAAATGGCACTGGAAAAAGAACAGCGTTTTCTCGCCACAGAAAAAGCCAGGCCCGGCGTGCGCGAACTGGCTGATGGCGTGTTGCTGACCGAGTTGACGCCAGGTACTGGCGCCAAGGCCGGACCGAACGGCAAGGTGCAGGTGCTGTATATCGGTCGATTGCCCGACGGCACTGTGTTCGATCAGAACAGTCAGCCACAGTGGTTCAGTCTCGACAGCGTGATCGCCGGATGGCGCAGTGCACTGCAAAACATGCCGGTCGGGGCGAAATGGCGACTGGTGATTCCATCGGCTCAGGCCTATGGCGCCGACGGTGCCGGTGACGTGATCGCACCATTCACACCACTGGTGTTCGAAGTCGAACTGCGCGGTGCCACCAGCTGACGATGCAAACGAAAAACGGCGTGCCTTGGCACGCCGTTTCGGGATCTTGCAGGAAGCGCTTCAGGCCTGAACCGAATCGGCTTCCTTGTGGGCGGTGTGCAGCACTTCGATCAGGCAGTCTTCCAGCTCAAAGCGCTCATGCAACAGTCCGCCGAGTGTCTTGAACTCTTCGGCGACACACTTACCTGCGTCACACAGGTCATTGAAGGCGAGCAGCTTTTCGGTGATGACGTCGATCCGCGGGTAGATGGTCTCGGCGAGCTCCAGGCCACGCTTGTCGTTGAAGGCCTTGGCCTCCCCCGTCAGCTGCTCGTAGATCTCGAAGTGCCCGGCCGATACATAATCGACCAGCACGCCGCAGAATTCCTGCAAGGGCTTGCGGTTCTCACCCAGCGCCTCAGGCTTTGCGCCGAGAGCGTCATAGGCCCCGATCAGTTCGTGTCGTTCCTGCAACCAGCGATCGATCAGCAGGTGCACTCCGCCCCAGCGTTCCTGAGCATTCTGACAACTTTCGAGCATGGTGATCTCTCTTCCCTTGTGGGTCAGCTGCTCTATGCCCGCTCGCCTCTTGTAACGTCGGTGGGCGGTCAGGCAGAGCGTCATCGAGCAACATAATTCCAATGACACGTGCGGGCCAGATTATGCCCGCACGACACTGGCTTCAAGGTACGCAGGCGATAAAGTTCATACAAGTGTTTAATCACCCGCAAAGGCCCGGTGCGACGACTCGCCGCTGAGTGGTCGCTGATAGCCGGTCCAGACCAGTCGCAGCGACTGGTAAACGGCCAGAATCATCATCGCGACGAAGAGCAACAGGCTCCACTCGGTGAGACTCAGATCGAACAGCGTCCAGGAAATTTCCACACAATCGGCAGCGCCCTTGAACATTTGCTGTACGACCGAAAGCCACGGAGAGTTGGCCAACAGGTCCGCCAGATGAGTCGAGCACGCCGCTACCTGTTCCGCAGGAAGGCTTTGCAGCAGGACCTGTCGCCATGCAGTGACAGTGCCGGCCAGGCTGCAACAAAGACTGAACAGCCAATAGAGAACGTTTCCGATGCGACCGGGGCCATGGACCGAAGCCATCAGGCAGACGCCGGTAAGGAGCGCCAGGCAAAACCGCTGCACAAGACACAAGCCACAAGGCCGCAGGCCGACTGCATATTCCAGGTAGTAGGAAACACCCATCGCCAGGGCACCCGCAATGAAAGCCATGAAAAACAAGGAGCGTGAGCAGGCCAAAGACATGGCTTTTCCGTAAAAGTAGTGACAGACCATTACGGTAGAGGAAAGCGCGACAGCCTTTCAAGGCAAGTGCCCACAGAGACTTCAGCGCAGGTGTAGGGAAATCCCGACGCAGGCGAGAGGATAAAATGTAGTCCTCTGTAGGACTTTGTCTGCGATGAAATTTCGCGACTGAATTTCAACTAATCATCGCACTGCGGCGAGGGTGATTGCCCCCTCGTCGCAGGTCATCGCGCAGGCGCCGGAGCCCGGTGCCTGCGAGTGGGTCAAGCGCCGACTGGCGTTGGCAGAGGGGCCGCGAGCAAGCGCTCATCCAACAACCCCAGGCCTTCCTGAAACAGCTGGTTGCTGCGCTCGGCATCGCCCATTTGCGCCAGCAAGCGTGCCAGCTCGGCACAGGCTTCCGGATTGCGCTGTACACGCAGGCTGCTTTCCAGATAGTCCCGGGCCTTGCCCCACAAACTGTTTTGCAGGCATAGACGACCCAGTGTCAGCAGCAGGCCCGGATCGGCCGGATGGTCCTTGAGCCAGCCTTCGGCGGCCTGCAGCTGGCGGGCAGGATCATTGCCGCGAACCAGTCCGTAGAGACGTGCCAGATGACTGTCGTAGCTGCGCTTGAGCGCGGTGCGCAGCACTTCTTCGGCCTCGACCTGAGCCCCCAGTTGCCGCAACTGCTCGGCATACGCCAGCACCAGTTGCGGCTCCTGACGCTGTGCCGAAGTCAGTTGCTGCCAGGCACGTTCCAGCGATTGCAGCCCCACCGCTCCGTCTTCTTCCCGTTGCGCCGCCAGGGACAGGTTCGCCCCCCAGGCCCGACGCTCCAGCTCGGCGAGCTCCGCCGCCGGCAGGACTTTGTCCTTGCGCAGCTCCGGCAGCAGGCGAATCACTGCCGACCAGTCACCACGCTGCTGAAGCAGGCGCTGCAACTGACGCAGGGTCTGTGCGTTATGAGGATGGCGTTCACGCATGGCTTGCAGGGTGGCCAGGGCGCCTGCGGTATCACCACGATCGGTCTGTAACTGGGCGTGGCTCAAGGCGATCGCCAACTCGGCCTGGGGCTGACGCTCGAGGGCGCGCTCCAGCAGGTTGTCGCTTTCTTCGTGATTGCCGAGTTCGTTCGCGGCACGGGCAGCGCCGAGGTAGTAAAGCAGCGGCTGACGCTCGGCTTCGGCAGCCCGATGCAAGTGACGTTGCGCGCTGGCCCAGCGACCCTCGGCCAGGTCCAGCTGACCGTGCTCGATCGCCACCTGCACTCGACGGCTGCGGTTACGCCGTGACCACGGATTGACCACGCCACTGGAAGCCATCACCAGTTCGACCAGCGACCTGATGCCCCAGATCACCAGCCAGAGCACAGCCACCAGCGCCAAAGTAGCCCACAGGCTCGACTCATAACGGAAGGTCTTGTAGGCAATCAGCACGTAGCCGGAATGCTCGGCAATCGCCAGCCCCAGCGCAGCGGCAGCGGCGATCACGAGGAACACGATCACATAGAGGCGTCTCATGGCGTGGCCTCCGGCGCGGCGCTCGCGGCAGGCCTGACCAGTGGCTTGACCGAATCCTCGGCGTTGACATTGCGCCGTTCCAGATACCCCTGCACCGCGCTCAGGGTGCCGGTCATATCCGGCGTGACGACGGTGACAGGTTGCACGCTCAACTCGGCCACCTGTTCAAGCATGACTTTGCTTTGTGCGTTGTCCGGATTGAAGTTGCCCTTGAGGATGTCCCGCGCCTCGTCCAGCACTTGGGAGTAAACCGCCGGCTGGCCATTGAGTGCGGCCCACTGTGCCTGCTCCAGCGCCAGGCTCAGGGCCAGGCGTACCTGGCTCAGGCTCTGGCCGGCCAGCAATGGGCGAACGTTCTTGTCGGCATTGAAGTCGATGCGGATGTAGCGCGAAATCTGATCCCACCATTGCGCCCAGCGACTGGCACCGTCGCCATCGGCAGTCAGGCCCAGCAGCGAATCGCCACGGTCCTTGTACTCCGGTGCCAGCTCGGTGAGGCTGGCCACTTGATCGCGCAGCGCGCCCAGACGCAGAAACAGCCCGGTGCGATCCGGTTGTTCGGTGCTGCGCAAGGCGATCAGGGTCTTGGCCACCTGCTCGCGAGCGGCAAAGGAGCCCGGATCGTTTTGCTCACGCAGTATCTCGTCGGCACCCTGGACCAGTGCCTGGGCACTGCTGATGTCCTGCAAGGCGGACAGTCGCAGGCTGGCCAGACGCAGCAGGTGCTCGGCCTCGGCCAGACGCCAGTCTTTGCGGCTGGCACCGAGAACGGTTTCCAGCCGTTGGTTCAACCGCTGCTGATCACCTTGTAGCTGAATCACCAGACGACTGCGTGCTTCCAGTTCATCGGCTGGAGGCAATTGCGCCAGGCGTGCGCTCAGGCGCTCCTCATTGAGCTTGAGGTTTTGCGCCTGGTCATTCAGCGCCTGCACCTGGCTCAGTTGCTGCTGATTATTGGCCTGCAGGTGACGCACCTGCCAGACACCCCAACCGCCCACCGCTACACCGGCCGCGCCCAACAGCAGCGCGATGATTGCCAGACCATTGCCTCGACGCTGCCCGGCAGCAGGTGTCGGCGGCGACATTTCATCAACAGGTGCATCAACAGGTGCATCAAGCACCGGTCGCGAGTCATCTTTAGGCAAGGCTGTTTCGCTCACGTATCCATCCTTTGCATTAGAAAACGGGTACGGGATGCTCCCGTAACGCCGTCAGCAAGGCCGCGGCACTGGCGCCACGACAATCCACAACTGTTTTGGCCCCGGCGGCACGCGCCAGCTCGGCAACCCTGGGGCTCGGTACAAACAACGGCAACCGCGCCAACTGCGGCCAGGCATCGCCGGCCAGTTGATGCAGGTGCTCAAAACCTTGTCCACTGCTGACCACCAGCCCGTTCAGGCGTTCCGCCTGGATCCGTTGCGGCAGTAGCGTCGGCGGGTAAATCGGCAATCCCCGGCGGTACAGTTCCAGATACTCGACACTAGCACCAAGCTCACGCAAACGCTCAGCCAGCAACTCGCGCCCGCCCTCCCCGCGCAGGATCAGCACTCGTGCATCGGGTTGTGCAATAGCCTCGCGCAGTCGGGAAAGTTCGAGCAAGGCTTCACTGTCATCGCCTTCTGCCGGGAAGCTCACGTCCAGCCCGTGATCCCCGAGGATCTGCGCGGTCGCCGCGCCGACGCTGAACCACTTCACACCGGGCGGTGTTGGCCAATACCGCTCGAGCAGTTCGACGCCGATCCGGGCGGCCGGCTTGCTGACCACGATGACGGCGCAGAACTGATCCAGCGCCAGAATCACCTGGCGCATTGTGTCAGTGGCCTCAATGGGCATGATGTCCAAAAGCGGCAGACTGTTACTGAATATCCCCTGCTCGGCCAAAAAACTGCTCAGCGCCGCCGCTTCTTCGGCGGGACGCGTCAGCAGCAAGCGCCAGCCGATCACTCGTGACCAGCCTCGCCATAGACCGCTTTGAGGATGGCGTCGGCACCCTGGCTGAGCAGGTCTTCGGCGACTCGCACACCCAGTGCCTCGGCATCGCCGCGAGGGGCGCGGGCTTGTGCGCTGAGCAGCAGGCCACCGCCTGGATCGCCCACCAGTCCGCGCAACCAGACCTGGTCACCCTCCAGCACGGCGTAGCAGGCAATCGGCACCTGGCAGCCGCCATTGAGGTGCTTGTTGAGGGCTCGTTCGGCGGTCACGCGGGTGGCGGTGTCCTGGTGATGCAGGGGTGTCAGCAACGCATGGATTTCACTGTCGGCGCTGCGGCATTCGATACCCACCGCGCCCTGGCCACCGGCCGGAAGGCTGTCGTCGACGCTGATGGCCGAGGTGATGCGGTCTTCGAATCCCAGGCGGATCAGGCCGGCAGCGGCGAGGATGATGGCGTCGTATTCGCCGGCATCGAGCTTGGCCAGGCGGGTGTTGACGTTGCCGCGCAGGAAGCGGATTTCCAAGTCCGGGCGACGGGTCAGCAATTGAGCCTGGCGGCGCAGGCTGGAGGTACCGACGATGCTGCCCTGTGGCAACTCATCCAGGTTGGTGTAAGTGTTGGAAACGAAGGCATCGCGCGGGTCTTCCCGCTCGCAGATACAGAACAGACCGAGGCCTTCGGGGAAGTCCATCGGCACGTCCTTCATGGAGTGCACGGCGATGTCGGCTTCATTTTCCAGCAGCGCGGTTTCGAGTTCCTTGACGAACAGGCCCTTGCCGCCGATTTTCGACAGCGGAGAGTCAAGCAGCTTGTCACCACGGCTGACCATGGGGACGAGGGTCACCAGCAGGCCCGGATGGGCTGCTTCAAGACGGGCCTTGACGTATTCGGCCTGCCACAGGGCGAGAGCGCTTTTGCGGGTGGCGATGCGGATCTGGCGAGAGGACATGGATCAATCCGTACTGAATAGATATGACGGATAATAACAGCTCAGCCAAATCCACTTTGACTTGTATCAGATACTACTCGGCCTCCCTGGCCCCGGATGTCCGGCAATCGGGTGTGAAATTGGCCTGCGAACAGCTTTTTAAAGCTGTTGCATCATTTTGCGCACCCCAGCCACATGACGACGGCTGACGATCAGCGCATCACCGTTGAGGCCTTTGAGGAACAGCTGAAAATGCCCCAGGGGTGTGCGTTGCAATCGCTCGATACGCTCACGGGCGACAAGTGCATTGCGATGGATACGCACGAAACGGTCACCGAATTCATCTTCGAGGGCCTTGAGCGGCTCATCGAGCAACACTTCGCCGCTTTCGTGGCGCAAGGTCACGTATTTGTGGTCGGCAATGAAATACACCACCTGATCCAGCGGAATCAGCTCGATCCCTTTACGGGTTCGGGCGCTGATATGGCTGCGCGGGCCGTTGCCGCTTTCGGCAGCAGGGCGGGTCAGGGCGGAGAGCTGGGCACGATTGGGGCGCTCGGCTCTCTTTAATGCGTCATGTAATTGTTCAGTTCTCACAGGTTTCACCAGATAGCCTACGGCGCTGGCCTGTAAGGCTTCCACGGCAAATTCATCGGGCCCGGCGCAGAACACCACGGCGGGGGGAGTTTCGCGTTCACACAACCGAGCAGCCACTTGCAGGCCATCCAGGCCGGGCATGCGGATATCGAGCAGCACGATATCCGGCTTGTGGCTGTCGATCAGTGCCAACGCCTCTTCGCCATTCGTGGCACTAGGCTCCAGGACACTGTACCCCTCGAGTTCGCCAACCATTCGGCTCAGGCGCTCGCGGGCCAAGGGTTCGTCATCAACGATCAGGACATTCATATTGCGCTGGATTCCTGCGTGAGTCTCGCACAAGGATAGCGTAGACAGGTGAAGTGACGTCCGTCACCGCGATCCACGCTAAGACTAGCGCGAGCGTCAAAAAGTGCCGCTGGTCCGACGGCTAAATTTTCATCTGCCGGGCGATTGGCGGCCCAGGCCCGCGTTGGCGATGCATCGCCACAGGGTTTGCTGATACGCAATATGAACACCCCACTCTTCTTATAGTCAGCGGCTGCACCGAGAAATGCGCTGATCCTACTGTCCAACTGTAGACGGTTGCCGGGACGATATTGCTCAATTGGAAAATATCGTTCGGCAAAAATGCGCGGCTCTTGCCCCGGCCCGGACTTTCCCTCCCCCAAAAAAACGTATCGACCAGTGTCAGCGACAGGATTGGCAACCCTGTTATTATCCGCGCCAGCGTTCCACGCCTTCTTACTTCAAGCCGATACGAGCGAATTCATGAGCACTGACAAGACCAATCAGTCCTGGGGCGGCCGCTTCAGTGAACCCGTCGACGCCTTCGTCGCCCGCTTCACCGCCTCCGTCACCTTCGACCAGCGCCTGTATCGCCACGACATCATGGGCTCAATCGCCCACGCCACCATGCTGGCCAAGGTCGGCGTGCTGACCGATGCCGAGCGCGACAGCATCATCGATGGCCTGAACACCATCCAGGGTGAAATCGAGGCTGGTCAGTTCGACTGGCGCATCGACCTCGAAGACGTCCACATGAACATCGAGGCGCGCCTGACCGACCGCATCGGCGTGACCGGTAAAAAACTGCACACCGGCCGCAGCCGTAACGATCAGGTCGCCACCGACATCCGTCTGTGGCTGCGTGACGAGATCGACCTGATCCTGGCCGAAATCACCCGCCTGCAAAAAGGCCTGCTGGAGCAGGCCGAGCGCGAAGCCGCCAGCATCATGCCGGGGTTCACCCACCTGCAGACCGCACAACCGGTGACGTTCGGGCACCACATGCTGGCCTGGTTCGAAATGCTCAGCCGCGACTACGAACGCCTGGTCGACTGCCGCAAGCGCACCAACCGCATGCCACTGGGCAGCGCGGCGCTGGCCGGCACCACCTACCCGATCGATCGCGAATACACCGCCCAACTCCTGGGTTTCGACGCGGTTGGCGGCAATTCGCTGGACAACGTCTCCGATCGTGATTTCGCCATCGAATTCTGCTCGGCGGCCAGTATCGCGATGATGCACCTGTCGCGTTTCTCCGAAGAGCTGGTGCTGTGGACCAGCGCGCAGTTCCAGTTCATCGATCTGCCCGACCGTTTCTGCACCGGCAGCTCGATCATGCCGCAAAAGAAAAACCCGGACGTGCCGGAGCTCGTGCGTGGCAAGACCGGTCGCGTGTTCGGCGCCCTGATGGGCCTGCTGACCCTGATGAAAGGCCAGCCTTTGGCCTACAACAAGGACAACCAGGAAGACAAGGAACCGTTGTTCGACGCCGCCGACACCCTGCGCGACTCACTGCGGGCCTTTGCCGACATGGTCCCGGCGATCAAGCCCAAGCACGCGATGATGCGCGAAGCGGCCCTGCGCGGTTTCTCCACCGCCACTGACCTGGCCGACTACCTGGTGCGTCGCGGCCTGCCATTCCGTGATTGCCACGAAATCGTCGGCCATGCCGTGAAGTACGGCGTGGACAGCGGCAAGGACCTGGCGGAAATGAGCCTGGAAGAACTGCGCAAGTTCAGCGACCAGATCGACCAGGACGTGTTCGCCGTGCTGACCCTGGAAGGCTCGGTCAATGCCCGTAACCACATCGGCGGCACCGCGCCGGCGCAGGTGAAGGCTGCAGTGGCTCGCGGTCAGGCGCTCCTCGCCAGCCGCTAAAAGCTTCGCGGGCAAGCCCGCTCCCACAAGGATCCAGTACTTGCCAAAAATCCATGGCAAACAAAGAAACCTGTGGGAGCGGGCTTGCCCGTGATGACTGACCTCAAAACGCTACGAAACTTATCTCTTGGACGCGATCATCGCCATAAACGCAGGCATCGCCGCGTCCTTGTCCGCCGCAATCCGCTGCACGTTCGGATTGTCCCCCAGACGCTCCAGTAGCGCCTTGGCCGCCGGCAATTGCGCCAACAGATCGATATCAAACAGCTTCTTCGCCACACCACACGCCAACGGCACGCTGTACAGGAAGTACAGATCCGCCACGCTCAAGCTGTCGCCGGCCACATACGGGCTGAATTTGCCGTGCCGGCCCAGCGCCGCCATCCCCTGCAACAATTCGGCTTTGGTTTTTTCCTTGATCGCATCCGGCAGGGTCATGCCGAAAAAGGCTTCGGGATAGCAGGCCCGGCCTGGCAATTCGATGTACAGCTCGATTTCCTTCGCCAGTGCCAGCACCTGCGCGCGCTCGAACGGATCGCTCGGCAGCAGCGGCGTGCCTTTCTGGCTTTGCTCGATGTATTCGAGGATCACGCTGGTTTCATTGATGAAGCCCTGCTCTACCTGCAGCACCGGGACCTTTCCGCGAGGGCTGATGGCCAGTGCCTCGGGGCTGGTGCCAGCGTAAAACGGTACTTCTTCGAAGGGCAGGCCTTTTTCCAGCAGCGCCAGTTTGACCATGTTGTAGTAGTTACTGACGGAGAATCCATAAAGCTTGATCATCACAAAGCCTCCAGGCCATGCGGGGTGGGCAGTGCCTGTTTATAGAACGCTGCCGGGATTCTTGCCAGCAGCATCACGCCGCTGAATGCGGGTAAACTGGCCGCCTTTCCCTGAGGAGCCTGCCATGAGCGAGCCAACCGATATCGACAACGACGAAGAAGAGTTCGCCGAAACCACCCTGATCCAGGCCATCGAAAACCAGATCGAAAGCGACAACCCGCCGGCTGCCAAGGCGACGTTCAACAAGCTGACGCTGGTGGGTTACGAGCGGGAAGAAATCCTCAACCTGATGGCCCACGTTTTGGCGGTAGAAATCGACGCGATCCTCGAAGAAGACCGCGCGTTCAACACCGAATGGTACGAAGCTGCCCTGCGCGCCTTGCCCGAGTTGCCGCCGGAAAAGCAGTAAGCCCCCCCCCCCCTGTAGGAGCGAGCTTGCTCGCGAAAAACCCGAGAGCGCCACGGGGCATCTGGTTTTACGCGTCATCGTTGACGACCTTCGCGAGCAAGCTCGCTCCTACAGAGTAAAAAAACCCTGTCGCGAGCACTGGACATGCCGGACAAGCGGGTTCACCTTAGGGGCGCTGTCGTCCAATTCCTAGAAAGTCTGGAGTCCTTATGTCGCTTACCCCTGAGTTGGTTGCCGAACTGGAAGTCCTCGCACTCTTCAACCTGGACAGTTCCCAGGAAGGTCTGAAAATTCATCAGACCGCTGCCCCGAAACACATTGCCGCCGCCAAACGCCTCTTTGAAAAAGAACTGACCGACCAGCCTGATGGCGGTTACCTGACCAGCCTGGGTCGTGACGCCGCGCAAAATGTGCAAACCGTGCTGACCATTCTTAACGCCGAAGTAACAGCCTGAATTCTGCCGCATCGCCCACGGAGACCCCGACCCAGGGATTTCCGCGGGCACATCCCCCTGATTTCTGTCTGCAGCCGATAGAAATCTGACGCCAGAAAAACAAAATCAGCTTAAAAGTCCTCGCCTCAAGGCGCTAAACTGCCCCTCATCCGAAGCCCCACGTCCGAGCCCTGCGAGCCGGTTTGAGCTGACATGACGCGCACCCACGAAATCCGCCCCGACCTGGACGAGGGAATCGACCGCAAGGTTCTCAGCCAGCTGCGCGCACGTTTTCTGAAACTCAACGAAGGACGCATGGCTCGCGCCATGGAAGGGTTGTCGACCCGCCAGCAAGGGGTCCTGACCTTGCTGCCGCTGTTTTTCCACGTTAACCATCCGCTTTTGCCCGGTTACGTTTCCGGCAGTGCGCCGGCCGGGCTGTCGAATTTCGAGCCGGATGCCAATGTCCTCGCTGAAGCCCAGCGCCTGACCCGCTCGTTTTCCTACAAGCCGCGCCACGGCAGCAACCCGCCGAGGCCGATTCACGGACTGTTCCTGATGGGCAGCCTCGGCACCCTGGCCCAAGCCGACCAGAGCGACATGGATGTGTGGGTCTGCCATGGACCGGACCTGACCGAAAACGAACTCGCCGAGCTGCGCAAGAAATGCCAGTTGCTGGAAGCCTGGGCCACCAGCCAGGGCGCCGAAGCGCATTTTTTCCTGATCGACCCGAGCCGTTTCGTCTGCGGTGAGCGCGATACCCAGCTGAGTTCGGAAGATTGCGGCACCACCCAGCACTACCTGTTGCTGGACGAGTTTTACCGCACCGCGATCTGGCTCGCCGGGCGCACACCGATCTGGTGGCTGGTGCCGGTCTACGAAGAGTCGAGCTACGACCGCTACACCCATGCCTTGATCTCCAAACGCTTCATCCGTGCCGATGAAACCCTTGACCTCGGCAACCTGGCCTACATCCCGCCCGGCGAATTCATCGGTGCCGGGCTCTGGCAGTTGTTCAAGGGCATCGAGTCGCCCTACAAGTCGGTGCTCAAGCTGCTGCTGACGGAGG
This sequence comes from Pseudomonas sp. GW822-FHT01E03, assembly GCF_058802985.1. Lineage (NCBI taxonomy): Bacteria > Pseudomonadati > Pseudomonadota > Gammaproteobacteria > Pseudomonadales > Pseudomonadaceae > Pseudomonas > Pseudomonas sp. GW822-FHT01E03. The sequence goes on along the minus strand of NZ_JBXAOQ010000002.1, from coordinate 307,645 downwards.
TTTACGCCAGTGAACACCCCAGGGTCCATTGCCTGAGCCTGCGCTTCAAGCAAGCAGTGTTCGCCAACCGCCTCGACCTCGACGAACTGGATCCGTATGTCGTGGTGTATCGGCGCATCGAGGAATACCTGATCGCCCGCAACGAACCGGAACGGCTGGAACTGGTGCGGCGCGCGCTGTACCTGAAGGTCAATCGCAAACTCACCGGCAACAGCCGCACCCAGAGCTGGCAGCGCTCCTTGCTCGAACGCCTGGCCCATGAATGGCACTGGGACCAGCGTCAACTGACCCTGCTCGACAGCCGCAGCCAGTGGAAAGTCCGCCAGGTCAGCTCCGAGCGGCGGGCACTGGTCAACGAGCTGAACTACAGCTACCGCTTCCTCAAGCAGTTTGCCCGTCACGAACAAACGGTCAGCCGCATCAACAAGCGCGACCTGAGTGTCCTCGGCCGCCGCCTGTACGCCGCTTTCGAGCGCAAGGCTGGTAAAGTCGAATTCATCAATCCCGGCATCGCCCCGGACCTGGCTGAAGACACCCTGACGCTGGTGCACGCACCGAACAGGAAAGAGCCGGGGCAAAGCCAGTGGGGCTTGTACAACGGCAGCCTGACGGCACTGGAGTGGGAGCATTTCGCGCCGATCAAACGCAGCCGTCACTTGCTCGAACTGCTGACCTGGTGCCACCGCAATGGCGTGATCGACAGCAGTACCCGCCTGGCCTTGCACCCCGGTACCAGCGACTTGAGCGAATTCGAACTATTCAACCTGCTCGGCAGCCTGCAACAGACCATCGCCCTGCCCTTGCCCACCGTCGCCGAGGAACCTCTGTTGCGCGCCAGCGTGCCGAGTGAAGTGCTGATCCTGGTGAATGTCGGCATCGATCCGCTCAAGCACCATCGCGACCTGAACATCCTCATGACCACCGAGCGCACCGACTCCCTGAGCTACGCCGGTGTCCGGGAAAATCTGGTGCTGACTCTGGACCAGGTCACGCTCAATAGCTGGAACGAAGTGTTGGTCGGCCGCTACGACGGCCCCCACGCCCTGCTCGACTGCATCCGCGACTACCTCAACAACCTGCCGGCCGGACCACAACAGCCGAAGCTGCGAGTGCGTTGCTTCTGCCATAACCGCGCGCAGTTCATCGCCCAGCGGGTGGAAGAAATCCTCGATACCGCGCAGAACCTGCTGCTGAGCCGGCTCAATCATCGTTACCTGATCCAGGTCCAGCAGCACTACCACGTGCTGGAGTTGGTGCCGGGCCAGGTCCAGCACATCGCGCTGGCCACTCTGCCGGCGCTGATCGATTACCTGGGCGAAGAAATGGCGAGCTACAGCCCGTTGCACCTCGATCCGAAGGCACTGGAAGACCACGACCTTGCGCTGTTCCTGCCAACGGGCCAACCGGACTGCATTCAAGTGTTCTATAGGGTCAACGAAGATCAGGCTGATCTGTACGTGCTCGATGAGTTCAACGCCCTGTGGCAGCAACGCCTGCCCTGGCACGATGAGCAAAGCCTGCTGGTGCCGCTGCAGCGTTTCCTGCAATCGATCCAGTACCGTCGCGATGCCTTGTTGCCGATGGACGCAGCCCACCCGCTGAACCTCGACACCCTGTACTGCCAGTTGCTGCCGTCAGGCCCTGGCCGCGCACGCCGCATCGAAGCCCGGCCGGTGCCGCAGACGCCAGTGAACAAGCAGTTCTACGACGTGCAGGCGATCGTCGGCAAAGCCGCACCGGGTCAGGTGCAGGTGACGCTGTATTGCAATCAACGGGAATTTTCCGAGCTGGAACATGGCGACCAGTTGTTCCGCGTGGTCGCCCGGGAAATCGTCGGGCAGCGCCGGGAAACCGAACGCTACCGCTGCTACATCACCGACCTCGACCTGTCAGGTCTGCTCGGTGAAGGTCAGAGTTCCACCCATCTGTACCTGCGCTACAAAGCCGACCTGGAGCACGCATTGAACGAGGCGCTCGATCAAGTCTGAGGGGAAGTCACTCCGGGAACGCGCCGCCATTGGCCGGCTGCGATTCGACTTCCAGCAAGGTCAGCTTCAGGGTCTTGCCGCCCGGAGCCGGCCAATCGATGTGCTGGCCAACCTTCAGGCCGAGCAGCGCACTGCCCACCGGCGCCAGGATCGAGACCTTGCCTTCGTCGGCATTCGCATCCTTGGGGTACACCAGGGTCAGGTGGTAGTCCTTGCCACTGCCTTCTTCGCGGCAATGCACTCGGGAATTCATGGTCACGACATCCGCCGGCACTTCATCGTGGCCGACCACGGTATCGGCGCGATCCAGTTCGGTTTGCAGCGCAATAACGCCCGGCAGCGTGTCGTCCAGGCTGTCGATCAGACGCTCCAGACGCTGGACGTCCAGACGGGTAAGGGTGATGGAAGGTGAGGTCATGATCTGGGCAGACTCCTTTCTTCTGCACGAAAAAAGCAAAACCCCGCCAGAAAAAGGCGGGGTTTTCACAAGCCTCGATGGGTTGAGGCGTTTCTGGACACTATCACAGCTCAAAAAATATACAAGTCATGGCCAAACCGACGCTATGGACTTGTAGAGAACTCCTGTGGCGAGGGGGCTTGCCCCCGTTCGGCTGCGCAGCAGCCGTAAAAACTTGGGGCCGCTACGCGACCCAACGGGGGCAAGCCCCCTCGCCACAATGACTCACTAGACTGAAGCTTTGCGGTGGGCAGCCTGCGCACAAATCACCCGCCTACGCTCGTCATCAGCCGAGCGCCACTCACGAATATCTTCGACATGGCGGAAGCAGCCCAGACACACTTTCTGCTCGTCCAGCCGGCACACACCGCTGCAGGGCGACGGTACCGCCGGGCTGACATTGCTGTAGAGCGGTTTGGGCGCACGGACAGGCGCAGGCTGGGTCACGATCTCACAGGCCTTCGAAATCGAGTTCGACACCGGCCTGCTGCTGGACGATACGCTCAAGCATTTCACCCAACTGCTCTTCGCTCTTGTCGCACATCCAGCGCTCGCTTTCTTCGTCGTAGTCGAAGTGGAAACCACCGGATACCGCTGCCAGCCACAGCTGGCGCAGCGGCTCCTGGCGACTGAAGATCAACTGGCTGCCGTTCTCGAACTTGACCGTCAGCACACCGGCCGAGCTTTCGAGGTCGATATCCAGGTCGCTCTCGTCAAAGATGTCCTCCAGGGATTGCTGGGTGGCATCGACCAGGTCATGGAAACGCGCTTCGGACAAACTCATTACGGCAACCTCAAAAAGTGTCTGATCAGGCTCAAGCGCCGCAAGATACGACCGAGCTCCGTCGATTGCAAAGGATAACGACCTGTGGGATTGCATGATACCGACCGGCATCGGGCCGAGCCCCGCCGGACGGGCGGTCCGTTGCATAGGCAAGCTGCCGGGTGGCCGGTATACTCCGGCGCAATTAATGCATTTTCAAGGATTTCGCCATGAAGCGCCTGATCTCTTCCCTTGCTGCGCTCCTCGCGGTTGCCTGCCTTGTGTCGGCCTGCGGTCAAAAAGGCCCGCTGTACCTGCCCGATGAAGACCAGGACCCTGTGGAGCAAGCCAAGTCGTCGCAGCAGCAGCCTGCCTCCAAAGCACACAAGCACGACGTCTACCAATAATAAGGGAACCTCATGGACGCTTTTAACTACCGTGACGGTGAACTGTTCGCGGAAGGTGTTGCCCTGTCTGCCATCGCCGAGCGCTTTGGTACACCCACCTACGTTTACTCGCGCGCACACATCGAAGCCCAATACCTGGCTTACGCCGATGCGCTGGTCGGCACACCGCACCTGGTGTGCTACGCGGTCAAGGCCAACTCCAACCTGGGCGTCCTGAATGTCCTGGCGCGTCTTGGCGCCGGTTTCGACATCGTCTCCCGTGGCGAGCTGGAACGCGTACTGGCCGCTGGCGGCAGCGCCGACAAGATTGTGTTCTCCGGCGTAGGCAAGACCCGTGACGACATGCGTCGCGCCCTGGAAGTCGGCGTGCACTGCTTCAACGTCGAATCCACCGACGAGCTGGAACGCCTGCAGGTGGTCGCCGCCGAACTGGGCGTTCGCGCGCCGATTTCGCTGCGCGTGAACCCGGACGTCGATGCCGGCACCCACCCGTACATTTCCACCGGTCTCAAAGAGAACAAGTTCGGCATCGCCATCGCCGACGCCGAAGACGTGTACGTGCGTGCCGCGCAGCTGCCGAACCTGGAAGTGGTCGGCGTCGATTGCCACATCGGCTCGCAACTGACCACCCTGCCGCCGTTCATCGACGCTCTCGACCGCCTGCTGGGCCTGGTCGATCGCCTTGGCGATTGCGGCATCTACCTGCGCCACATCGATCTCGGTGGTGGCCTGGGCGTACGATACAAGGACGAGGAGCCGCCACTGGCTGCCGACTACATCAAGGCCGTGCGCGAACGTCTCGACGGTCGTGACTTGGCGCTGGTGTTCGAGCCGGGCCGCTTCATCGTCGCCAACGCCGGCGTGCTGCTGACTCAGGTCGAGTACCTCAAGCACACCGAACACAAAGACTTCGCCATCGTCGACGCCGCCATGAACGACCTGATCCGCCCGGCGCTGTATCAGGCCTGGATGGACGTCACTGCCGTGAACCCGCGCACCTCCGCTGCCCGCGCCTACGACATCGTCGGCCCGATCTGCGAGACCGGCGACTTCCTGGCCAAGGATCGTCAGCTGGCGCTGGAGGAAGGCGACCTGCTGGCCGTGCATTCGGCCGGTGCCTACGGGTTTGTCATGAGTTCCAACTACAACACCCGCGGCCGTGCCGCAGAAGTGTTGGTGGACGGTGATCAGGCATTTGAAGTGCGTCGCCGTGAAACGGTAGCCGAGTTGTATGCTGGCGAAAGCCTGCTGCCGGAGTAAAACCATGCTGCTGCGTTTTACCAAGATGCACGGCCTGGGCAATGATTTCATGGTCCTCGACCTGGTCAGCCAGCACGCGCACATTCTGCCCAAGCATGCCAAGCAATGGGGCGACCGGCACACCGGCATCGGTTTCGACCAGTTGCTGATCGTTGAAGCGCCGAGCAACCCGGACGTGGATTTCCGCTATCGGATCTTCAACTCCGACGGTTCCGAAGTGGAACAGTGCGGCAACGGTGCGCGCTGCTTCGCCCGTTTCGTGCTCGACAAGCGCCTGACTGCAAAACGTGTGATTCGCGTCGAGACCAAAAGCGGCATCATTGAGCTGGACGTGCGTAACGACGGGCAGATCAGCGTCAACATGGGCGCCCCGCGCCTGGTGCCAGCGGATATTCCGTTCCAGGCGCCGGAGCAGGCCAAGAGTTATCAGGTCGACGTCGACGGCACCCCGGTCGATCTGGCCGCCGTGTCCATGGGCAACCCCCATGCCGTGCTGCGGGTCAGCGATATCAACAACGCGCCGGTGCATGAGCTGGGCCCGAAAATCGAACATCACCCGCGCTTCCCGGCACGGGTCAATGTCGGTTTTCTCCAGGTCATCGACCGGAGCCGCGCGCAATTGCGCGTCTGGGAACGTGGAGCCGGGGAAACCCAGGCTTGCGGAACCGGCGCCTGTGCCGCCGCAGTGGCCGCGATCAGCCAGGGGTGGATGGATTCGCCGCTATTGATCGACCTGCCTGGCGGGCGCTTGTCCATCGAATGGGCAGGCCCTGGCCAACCGGTGATGATGACCGGCCCGGCAGTGCGCGTATATGAAGGACAAGTGCGTCTTTGAGTGAGCGAAATCCATGACCGACAAGCCTCAGGTACCCGCACGACAAGCTGACGAATCACCGTCCGAAAGCCTCGAGGCGGCGGCTGTAGCCGCGTACCTGGAGGCTCATCCGGACTTCTTCGTCGAGCACGAAGAACTGCTCCCGTCCCTGCGTATCCCCCATCGGCGCGGCGATACCGTGTCGCTGGTCGAGCGTCAGATGACCATCCTGCGCGACCGCAACATTGAACTGCGTCATCGCCTGTCGCATTTGATGGACGTGGCCCGGGACAACGACCGCCTGTTCGAAAAGACCCGTCGCCTGATCCTGGCATTGATGGATGCTGCCAGCCTGGAAGACGTGGTGATGTGCGTCGATGACAGCCTGCGCCAGGAATTCCAGGTGCCCTTCGTCAGCCTCATCCTGCTCGGCGACAACGCCATGCCGGTGGGCCGCTGGGTCACCCACGCCGAAGCTCAAGTGGCCATCGGCGGTTTGCTCTCGGAAGACAAAAGCGTCAGCGGCAGCCTGCGCGAGCATGAACTGGACTTCCTGTTCGGCGAAGAACAGCGCAAGCAGATCGGCTCCACCGCGGTTGTCGCCATCAGCCACCAGGGCATCCACGGCATCCTGGCCATCGCCAGCCGTGATCCGCAGCACTACAAAAGCTCGGTGGGCACCTTGTTCCTGAGTTACATCGCTGAAGTCATGGGTCGCGTGCTGCCACGGGTCAACAATTCCCTGCGCTCGGTACGCTGAACATGGAACGACAACTGGACGCTTACTGCGAACACCTGCGCAGTGAGCGGCAGGTGTCGCCGCACACACTGTCGGCTTACCGCCGCGACCTCGATAAAGTGCTGGGCTGGTGCGTCAAACAGAATATCGGCAGCTGGACGGCGCTGGACATCCAGCGCCTGCGTAGCCTGGTTGCCCGTCTGCACGCCCAAGGCCAATCGTCCCGCAGCCTGGCGCGATTACTGTCAGCCGTTCGCGGGCTCTATCACTACCTGAACCGCGAAGGCCTGTGCGACCACGATCCGGCCAATGGCCTCGCACCGCCCAAAGGCGAACGCCGCCTGCCGAAAACCCTCGACACCGACCGCGCCCTGCAACTGCTGGAAGGCGGGGTCGAGGATGACTTTCTGGCACGTCGGGACCAAGCGATTCTCGAGCTGTTCTATTCCTCCGGCTTGCGGCTTTCGGAGCTGACGGGGCTCAATCTCGATCAGCTCGATCTGGCTGACGGCATGGTCCAGGTGCTCGGCAAAGGCAGCAAGACCCGCCTGCTGCCTGTAGGAAAAAAGGCCCGCGAAGCGCTGGAGCAGTGGCTGCCATTGCGAGCCATGGCCAACCCGACGGACGATGCGGTGTTCGTCAGCCAGCAAGGCCGCCGCCTCGGCCCCCGGGCGATCCAGGTGCGGGTCAAGGCTGCCGGCGAGCGCGAACTGGGGCAGAACCTGCATCCGCACATGTTGCGACACTCCTTCGCCAGCCATTTGCTGGAATCGTCCCAGGACCTGCGCGCGGTGCAGGAACTGCTCGGGCACTCGGACATCAAGACCACACAGATCTACACCCACCTGGACTTCCAGCATCTGGCAGCCGTCTACGACAGCGCCCACCCACGGGCCAAACGCATGAAAGGCGACGATTCATGAGTATTCAGTTGATCACCTTCGACCTCGACGACACCCTGTGGGACACCGCCCCGGTGATCGTCAGCGCCGAAGCCGTTTTGCGTGAATGGCTGACCGAGCACGCGCCCAACCTGGGGGCAGTGCCGGTGGAACATTTGTGGGCCATTCGTGAGCGCGTATTGAGCAACGAGCCCAGCCTCAAGCACCGCATCAGCGCCCTGCGTCGGCGAGTGCTGTTCCACGCACTGGAAGAGTCCGGTTATGGGCATGACGAAGCCTCGGACCTGGCGGACAAGAGTTTTGAAGTATTCCTGCATGCCCGGCATCAGATCGAAGTGTTTCCGGAGGTCGAACCGACCCTGGAAATCCTCGCCAATCATTACGCCCTCGGCGTGGTCACCAATGGCAATGCCGATGTGCGTCGGCTGGGCCTGGCGGATTACTTCAAGTTTGCGCTTTGCGCCGAAGACATCGGCATTGCCAAACCCGATGCGCGATTGTTCCAGGAGGCCTTGCAACGCGGTGGCGCGACCGCTGAATCGGCGGTGCACATTGGCGATCATCCAGGTGATGACATTGCCGGTGCGCAGCAGGCGGGAATGCGGGCGATCTGGTTCAACCCGGCGGGCAAGGCCTGGGAAGCCGAACGGTTGCCGGATGCGGAGATTCGCAGCCTGAGCGATTTGCCGGCATTGCTGGCGCGGTGGAATTCGGTATCGAACTGACAAAAAAACCGTGGGAGCGAGCTTGCTCGCGATGAGGGCTTAACATTCAAAATAAATGTTGCCTGACACTCCGCCATCGCGAGCAAGCTCGCTCCCACAGGGATCACCACAGGTTTCATGTTTTTGTTTCAGGCATGAAAAAGCCCGCAGCGACGGCGGGCTTTTTCAGTAAGCGGGTAGCAGGCTCAAATAGGCCGGCTGCCGTACTTGTTGTCCGGCTTCTTGGGCGGATCGGCGACCACATTGGCCTCCACTTCCTGCACCTTGCCACCCTTGGCCAAAAACTCCTCCATGGCCCGCGCGAGAGCATCGCGTTCCTTGTTCTTGGCTTCGACACTCGGCAGCTCATCGACCGATACCGCTGCCTTGGCCTTGCCTTTGGCGGTCGGAACCGGCGCATCACCACCGTCGTCTTCAGCGACGTCTTCCGCCGCTGCTTCCAGACCTTCTTCGGTTTCGTCGTCGTCGCCTACTTCGAGGTCGTCGTTTTCCAGATCATCGTCGCTCATGTTCTACCTCATGACTTGCGAAAAGCAGATTAGTTATAGCCCAGCTTTGCCCTCTGTCGAAGGCTGCCGGAAAAAAATCAACAGCCGCTGCTGACCAGCGGTTATGCCCCTTCACCGTGCACGGTGGCGAGGACTTTACGGGCACCGCCATGATCACGGTGCTCGCCCAGATAAACGCCTTGCCAGGTCCCCAACGCCAACCGGCCTGCCGCAATCGGCAAACTGAGCTGACAGCCAAGCACGCTGGCCTTGAAGTGCGCCGGGAGGTCGTCCAGGCCTTCGTCGTTATGCTCATAGCCGTCTGTTCCTTGTGGGATCAGACGATTGAAAAATCGTTCGAAGTCGCGACGTACCGCCGGATCGGCGTTCTCGTTGATGGTCAACGACGCCGAGGTATGCTGCAGCCACAAGTGCAACAGACCGACCCGACACGCCTTGAGTTCAGGCAGGCCGGCGAGTAACTCGTCCGTTACCAGATGAAAGCCCCGGGGCCTCGCCCGCAAGGTAATCAGAGTCTGTTGCCACATACAGTTCTCCGCACGTTCGGGGCGCATTCTAGCGCGCTCTGTGAAAAAACAAAGGCCCTAATATTCCTTCAATCCTGTAAGCCTTTGGCTGCACAAAAACACCCGACGTAAACATCATAAAAGCTGTAGGAAAAAACCTTTCAGCTCAGCCTTCAACGACAAATTCCAGACAAAAAAATGCCCGGCAAGCCGGGCAGTTTTTTACGCGCTTGCTTACAAGTTGTAGCCGCGTTCGTTGTGAAGCGCCAGATCGATGCCGACCGCTTCTTCTTCTTCGTTGATACGCAGGCCCATGACCGCATCCAGCACCTTGAGGATGATGTATGTAGCGATCGCGGTGTAGATCACCGTGAAGCCCACGCCTTTGCACTGAATCCACACTTGTGCGGCGATGTCGGTCACGGTGCCGAAGCCACCCAGGGACGGAGCAGCGAACACACCGGTCAGGATTGCGCCGAGGATACCGCCGATACCGTGCACGCCGAAGGCATCCAGGGAATCGTCATAGCCGAGCTTGCGCTTGAGGGTGGTAGCGCAGAAGAAGCACACCACGCCAGCCGCCAGACCAATTACCAACGCGCCCATCGGGCCAACGGTGCCGGCAGCCGGGGTGATTGCCACCAGACCGGCAACCACGCCCGAAGCGATGCCCAGTGCGCTAGGCTTGCCGTGGGTGAGCCACTCGGCAAACATCCAGCCCAGTGCAGCAGCAGCGGTAGCGATTTGCGTCACCAGCATCGCCATGCCGGCGGTGCCGTTGGCCGCAGCGGCGGAACCGGCGTTGAAACCGAACCAGCCAACCCACAGCATGGCCGCGCCCATCAGGGTGTAACCGAGGTTGTGCGGCGCCATCGGCGTGGTCGGGAAACCCTTGCGCTTGCCCAGCACCAGGCAAGCAACCAGGCCTGCTACACCGGCGTTGATGTGCACCACGGTGCCGCCAGCGAAATCGAGCACGCCCCAGTCCCACATCAGGCCACCGTTGCCGGACCAGACCATGTGCGCAATCGGCGCATACACCAGGGTGAACCAGATGCCCATGAAAATCAGCATCGCGGAGAACTTCATCCGCTCGGCGAACGCACCGACGATCAGCGCCGGGGTGATGATCGCGAAGGTCATCTGGAAGGTGATGAACACCGCCTCGGGGAACAGCGCTGCCGGGCCGGTCAGGCTCGCTGGCGTGACACCCGCAAGGAACGCCTTGCCCATGCCGCCGAAGAACGAGTTGAAGTTGACGACGCCCTGCTCCATGCCCGTGGTGTCGAACGCGATGCTGTAGCCATAAATGACCCACAGGACGCTGATCAGACCGGTAATGGCGAAGCACTGCATCATCACGGAAAGAATGTTTTTCGACCGAACCATGCCGCCGTAGAACAGCGCGAGGCCGGGAATGGTCATGAACAGCACGAGAGCTGTCGAGGTCAACATCCAGGCGGTGTCGCCGGAGTTGAGGACTGGGGCCGCCACTTCGTCTGCCGCCAGAGCAAGGCTGGGCATTACGATGGACAACAGGGCTCCTAGCCCTGCGAATTTACGCAGAGTCATATTGTTTTCTCCTGGGGCGTTGGGTTTGTGGCGGCTTAGATCGCGTCGGTATCGGTTTCGCCGGTACGGATGCGAATCGCCTGTTCCAGATTGACCACGAAGATCTTGCCGTCACCGATCTTGCCGGTGTTGGCAGCCTTGGTGATGGCCTCGATTACCCGGTCCAGATCCTTGTCGTCGATGGCGACGTCGATCTTCACCTTGGGCAGGAAATCGACCACGTATTCCGCGCCGCGATACAGCTCGGTGTGACCCTTCTGCCGACCAAAGCCTTTGACTTCAGTGACGGTAATGCCCTGCACGCCGATCTCGGACAGCGACTCGCGTACGTCGTCCAGCTTGAACGGCTTGATGATGGCAGTGACTAGCTTCATGAAAACTCTCTCCCGAATTTGGTGGACTTGCCCCAGGAAAACAAACCCGTCTCAAGTCTAAGCGCAGTGCCTGGCTTTGTAACGCATCGTCGGCCTTACCTGCCCGTTCGACGCCAGCTAACCGCTCCTCACGAAACACTCCCCCGCGTTCCGTTTGGCGCACTGCATTCGTCACAGCGACTGCATCAGTGCATGGGTCACCAGCATCTAAGCAGAAAGCTTGCCATCTCCACAAAACCGACTGTTTTCAAGCCATTACAGGTGGATGGTGGATACTTCGCGACAAGACCCCGCACGTTACGCACAACAACGGTGCAACGCCGCCTGTCCCAATGCGCGAAAATCGTGCATCCCTTGCCCGCGCAAATGACTATAGACACTGCGTGATACACTGCCCGTCATTGTTTCCAGGACATTGCCCATGCTCGCGCCAAAAGACTTCCTCGACGCCCTCACCGGCACCGCCTCTCGCCTTTTCAGCGGCGACACGCCTCTGCCGAAAGCCGAAATCGAAAGCCAGTTCAAAATGTTGCTGCAGAGCGGCTTCAGTAAACTGGATCTGGTGAGTCGGGAAGAGTTCGATAGCCAGATGGTCGTACTGGCACGCACCCGCGCCCGCCTCGAAAGCCTCGAAGCGAAAGTCGCCGAGCTGGAAGCGAAACTGAACCCACCAACCGAATAACACCGCAAATGCTCACTGTGGAACCCAATCCACTGTGGGAGCGAGCCTGCTCGCGAAATGGTCGCCACGACCTTCAGACTCACCTGTAGGAATTGCCGCAACCTGCGCTCTTCAAGCCCGCAAGAATCCCGGCAACTTCCTACGAAGATCTCACTCCCCTTCCGATTGCGCCGCAAAGCTCCGGTTCCTAAGCTCACTCCCAACTGATTAGCCAGCAATGGGTTTGACGACTCGAACAGCACCCGACGCACCGTGACGACGTTCGAACCAGAGATTTATTCCTTTCTCGAATTATGGCCGTGCATGGGAGACCTTCGGGCCTGCCGGTATTTCCGCAGGCTCCGGTTCGCAAATCCGCTCGAAAAAGTTTAAGCCCATATTACATGGCTTAGATAATAGTTTGTGATGAGCACAACTTTTTAAATGGAATACTGTTACCAACACCACAAGGAGCAACACCCATGAAAATATCCAAGTCTTTAATTGCCGTTTTCGCATTGACTGCATTCCACATAAGTTCAGCGGCCGCTGGGCCGTCCGTTACAGTCACATTCAAGAACCTTGGAACACAGACTGCTACGTATACCCCCATAACAAACAACGAAGCTATAACGAAAGCAAACGCATCACCTACTCCACAAGCGTCCGTGATTGCAAATGACTCAGATACGTACGTCATACAAAGCCAGATATCACCTGATTACAATCATGCTAATTTGCGATATCAAATTGGTAACAAGAAATGTATTTATTTAGCTACATTTGTGACTACTCCTGGCTTTGGCGCGAGTAAAATTCCAAAGTGGAATAATACGGCCACGCCTAGTGGTGGGGCCACCTGCACCATCAAAGTAACTAATACAAATCCGTCCACCTATGCATGGTCAGTAGTACTCACCATGAAATAAAGCATGTAGCGATATTTAATGGGCTTGTAAGATCTTGATAAAGCATCAACATTTATTAGGCGATGCATCATATTTTAGTCATCGAACAGGGAGCAGAAAAGAATGGTTAATTCACTAAACAATTTTGCAGCTAACAGCGGCCAAGCGCTCGCTGGAACAAAAAAATTGACAGCGACTCCCGGCAAAAACCCAGGCGTCAACCAAAGCACACCCCAAGGCCCACTTGGCAACGCACGAGATAGTAGTACCGTTTCCACCCTAGCGAGCCAATTGAGCGAAGCCTCAGTACGCGCACAGGCCCGGGATGCACGCCTAACTAGAACGGAACTGAGCTCGATGGCTAATAACACATTCAACGAGTTAGTGAGTGCTAATTATACTGCCAATAAATCAACATACGACTCTGAAGTTCCTGACACAGATAATGCCACATTACTAGCGCGCGCCAAAAGTGCGACACAGTATACAAACGGACTCGGCAAAAATCCGTTTTCGGGGATGCCCATGGATCAGCTTGCCTTAATTACTTACGATGACAGCGGCACCTTTACCATCAATGAAAGACGGGCAGCACTGAAAGAGTCAGCCAAACAAGAATTTGCATGGCGACAGAAAGTGGTGGCCGAAGCAGAGTTTGAATACAACAACACTGGAAAACTCACAAACTTCTCCAAAAGTGTCCTTGACCATTACAAGGGCTTGCCCCCAGTTCAGCAAGCACAGTATCCAAACAACTACGAAGCCAAACTTAAGCACTGGATAGATTTAGACTTCAACTATTTTACGAATGTCGCAGAAGGTAAAAAGAAGATGGATGCCGAGAGCTTCGCCGGCAAAATCCTGGATGGCGATAATAGTTTGTTTGACGACACAACTTCTTCAAAACAAGCCACCTCAACATAAGTTGCTTGATTTACACGCGAAATAAATGCGCAGGGGGTGTGTCAGGCTGGCTTTGTCAGTAGGTTTTACGACAGCTGCGCAGTCGAACCCAGCGTTTGGCTGCTGTTACATAGCGTGGCTTTCAGCAACATTCTGCGAAAGTTTCCCTCCTCTCCGACCGGACTCCACGACTACCCTTCAAAAACCCGCAGGAAGCGGCTCCCGTCATCTCAAGGAACGACCATGTCCCTCTCCATCGTCCACAGCCGCGCCCAGATTGGCGTGGATGCGCCCGCTGTCACCGTTGAAGTCCACCTGGCCAATGGTTTGCCGTCGCTGACGATGGTCGGCCTGCCCGAGGCGGCGGTAAAGGAAAGCAAGGACCGGGTGCGCAGCGCGATCATCAATTCGGGGCTGCAATTTCCGGCGCGGCGGATCACGTTGAATCTGGCGCCGGCGGATTTACCCAAGGATGGAGGGCGGTTCGATCTGGCGATTGCCCTGGGGATTCTCTCGGCCAGTGTGCAGGTGCCTACGTTGACGCTCGATGATGCGGAATGCCTTGGGGAGTTGGCGTTATCAGGTGCCGTGCGGGCGGTTCGTGGGGTTTTGCCAGCGGCGCTGGCAGCGCGCAAGGCCGGGCGCTGGTTGATGGTGCCGCGAGCTAACGCTGAAGAGGCGTGCCTGGCCTCGGGACTGAAAGTAATTGCGGTGGATCATCTGCTTGAGGCCGTTGCGCATTTCAATGGGCATACACCGATTGAGCCTTATGTCTCCAATGGCCTGCTCTACGCCAGCAAACCCTACCCCGACTTGAATGAAGTGCAGGGGCAACTCGCGGCCAAGCGTGCGCTACTGATCGCTGCCGCTGGTGCTCACAACCTGTTGTTCAGCGGGCCGCCGGGAACGGGGAAAACCCTGTTGGCGAGCCGCTTGCCGGGATTGCTGCCGCCGCTGGCCGAAAATGAAGCGCTGGAAGTGGCGGCGATTCAGTCGGTCGTCAGTTGCTCGCCGTTGAGCCATTGGCCGCAGCGGCCGTTTCGCCAACCGCATCACTCGGCGTCCGGCCCCGCGCTGGTGGGGGGCGGCTCGAAACCGCAGCCCGGTGAAATCACCCTCGCCCACCACGGCGTCCTGTTTCTGGACGAACTACCGGAGTTTGATCGCAAGGTTTTGGAGGTGCTCCGGGAGCCACTGGAATCCGGCCACATCGTGATCTCCCGTGCCAAGGACCGCGTACGCTTCCCGGCGCGCTTTCAACTGGTCGCAGCGATGAATCCCTGCCCCTGTGGATATCTTGGCGAACCGAGCGGCCGTTGCTCCTGTACGCCGGACATGGTTCAGCGCTATCGCAACAAATTGTCGGGGCCGCTGCTGGATCGTATCGATCTGCACCTTACGGTTGCTCGCGAAGCCACGGCGCTGAATCCTGCGTTGAAACCCGGCGACGATACTGCCACCGCCGCCGAGTTGGTTGCCGATGCACGAGAACGGCAACAAAAGCGCCAAGGCTGCGCCAATGCATTCCTCGATTTGCCGGGCCTGCGCAGACACTGCAAGTTATCCACAGTTGACGAAACCTGGCTGGAAACGGCGTGTGAAAGGCTAACCTTGTCGCTGCGAGCGGCCCATCGACTGCTCAAGGTTGCTCGCACCTTGGCGGACCTTGAGCAAGTCGATGGCATCACCCGTGAACATTTGGCCGAGGCGCTGCAATATCGGCCGACAACACTCTAGTCAGCATCACCCCTTGTTGAGGTCAACCAACGGCGTCTGCCGCACCTCAGTCTCCCGCCCACCCTGAATCTCGCTCACCTGCTTCAAGGCCTTATCCACAGCTGCCTTATCCGCCAACAAGCTGTAGCTGATGCGGAACTGCTTGTGTTCCTTCGGCCCAATCGTCGGCACCAGGTTCAATGGGCGCTGATACCGGCGGTTGTAGGAAAAACTCGTCCCCGGTTCCAGCCCCGTGACATAGCCCTGCCCCTGGGTATCGGTGTTTTTCCACAGGGAGAACACGGGCAGTGTTTGAGTATTGAAGCCGACCGAAACCCCCAGGCTGCCGGCCTTGTTATGTAACACGGTCAACGTATCGCCCTTGGCATCGGCATACGGCACCACGTTATAAACCGTCTCGTCGTAGTCCTTGGTCGGTGCGCGGTAGGTTTGCCAGTCGGGCAGATCGCCTTTGGCTTTGTCGTTGAACGGTGAGACCTGTTTCACCGGCGCGGCGAAGCGGGCGCCCTGTTCCAGGAACGGCGTGCTGAAGTTGCTGTGATACAGCGCCTGGTATTCCTTCGGATAGTCACCGTTGTTGGTCAGGGTGTCGTTGAGGGCGAACGTTACGCTGCCGGGTTCGGTGACCAATTCGGTCGCCACGGAGAAGTCGACTTTCTTGAACGCCTGCTCTTTCAGCTCGCCACGCAGGCTGATGGCGTATGGCGGTTTTTCATCGATGTGCAGGGTGACTTTGTTGGCCGGAATGTTGGCGGCGCGGCCGTGCAGGGTCAGCAGTTCACCGTTGTCCATGCCGGGATGGCCGACCCATTCGTAGCCGCAGCGGGTGACCAGCTCATTGAAACCTTCCAGCCAGCCCAAGCCACCGCGACCATTGAGTTCGATGAAGGACGGGTTGACCACTTCCTTGACCGGCGAATCCCAGCCCATGCGCACATTGCCGACCGAGGCCTGCAAGACGTTCATGCCGCGAGTCGGCACCACCGAGAGTTTCATCGTGCCGTTATCGATGTCGACGATGCTGACGCCCTCCTGCCGACCGCCGTGCAAGGTGCGCAGGGTCACGGAGAAGGGTTTGTCGGTTTTCACCCCGAGTTGCTGGCTGGTGATCTGCCAGCTCTGGGCGGCTTTGTCGGTGTCGAGCAGGACGTAATCCCAGGCCATGGCGTGGGAGGCAGCGGACAGCGCGCTGAGGGCAACGAAGAGTTTGAGCGGGGACATGGGGAAAGCCTTTCTTGGAGTTGTGCATTTTTTATAGCGCTGATGAAACGATTCAGCAAGCATAAAAAAGCTTACGCCCGAGCCTTCCCAAGCTAATTAAATTTGACCTTATGCAACCTCCGCACGCTTACGTTAGTCTCATAAGGTTTGAACCTCCGGCAGATTGACGGCGATATCATTATGACACTAATGTCGCCCGCTAAATGCAGGAGCAAGTACAGACACATTTGTCTGTCATTTTTGCGCAACGGATCGTATGGAGTTTGAATGCGCGGGGCACTATTACGCAGCGGTAAGAGCGGGTCATTCACTGCCCTCGGCGAAACAGGTCAACCGGTCTACCGAGCAGCCCTGCAATTGCGCGAAGCCATTCGCCGCAAGAACCCCGAGTTGGTCGATCATCTGGCCATCCCTCAAAGCGATGAACTCGGGAACCAGATCGATTGGTACAGCGCTCTCGACGGCGATGTGATTCCGTGGAGCAGCGCGACCGAAGAAGAACGTGCCCCTGCCCGCCGCCAGCTTGAAGCGCTGAAGACCGCGCTCGAAGAATTGAGCCAGCGTTTCCTGAGTACGGACTCCGCCGAACAGCCGCAAGGCGACAAAGCCGTGTTCGGTAAGCTGCTCAAGCGCGTGATTCATTTCCCGGACGAAAACTTCGTCTACCTGGTGCAAGGCAAACCGGTGCTGACTTTCTGGGGTTTCGAGCATGCCGGCACCGGCAATGGCGATCCCCTGCACTGCCTCTATCAGGTACCACCCGCGTTCACGCTGCCACCCGAGGTCGAAGCGCCTGTTGTTCCGCCCGTTGTGCCGGTGGTTGCTCGTCCGTGGTGGCGTCGTTGGTGGTGGCTGTTGCTGCTGCCGCTCCTGCTGCTGCTTTTGTGGCTGTTGCTCGGCCTGCGAGGGTGCGTACCGATTCCGTTGGTGGCGGTAGATTTGCTGCCTGACGGCGTTGTGCCAGTAGAAAAACAACTGGAAGAGCCGCCACTGACCGGAAATGTCACGACACTCAACAACGTTCCGGTGACAGGCACCGTTATAGGCTCGACCACTGGAACCGGCACCGCCGTGACTGGAACGCATGGTGTGGAAACGCCGGCCGTCGAGGGTAACGAGGCTGACATGGCACCCGCCGACTTGACCAAAGACCCGGCCATAGACCCGGCAGCTGAAAACAAAACTGCGCCACCCGAAAACAAAACTGAGCCACCAGAAAACAAAACCGCGCCGCCGGATGTCACATCGCCCGAGGCAGAAAAACCCGCCGCTGCCAAACCCGGCCCGCCCCTGAGCATCCCGCCAGACGCCGCCGACGGTGCCGCCAAGTTTCTCGATGGACAGTACAGCGCAGGCGCCGGGATTCAGGATCGCCGAACCGGCAAACCGCTGCGTCTGGAGTACCAACTCAAGGACGGTAAGGGCCAAGTCACCGTACATCAGGCCGACGGCTCGAAATGCAGCGGGCCGGTGAGCGCTACTATGAAGGGTGGCAGCCTGGCCATCGACAGCCAGGGCCAGGCCGTTTGCGGCGATGGCAGCACTTACGACATGCCCAAGGTCAGCTGCCGCCCAGGGGCGACCACGATCGCAGACTGCACCGGTGGTTACGGAAAAGAACAATTCCCCATGTCCATGCGGCAAGTGGCCGAATAAAAACGGAATAACCCGACATGTTGCCTGAAGTCACTCAATTCGAAGACACCGTCACACTGGTCAGCGACACCGGCATCCAGTTCATGGATTTCGCCCTGCGCCTGGATCCCCGCAAGGAACCGGCGGGCGAGTTCGCACCGATGATCAGCGGGCTGATCTGCCGCCTGGCGTACAACGAAGAGAAAGACTTCTTTTTCTACGAACCCGAACCGGAAAAGGTCGAAAAAGCCAAACCTGCGTTCAGCGTCGACATGAAAAGCAGCCTCGATTTGCTCGACGGTATCTGGCTGCCGATCCCGTTTTTCCGCTTCATGCCGCCGCATCGCTTCGACGAAGGTCCGACCAACTGGTCGCGCATGCGTTTGGTGAAATTGGCAACTCCTGACATCGACGGTAATACCCACCGCCTGACGATGGCGTTCGACAGCCGTGTGATGCCCAAACGTGACGGCACTGCCTATCTGGCGCCGAACGATGAAGACATCAGCTCCGGCGTGTCTTTCAAACTGGCGACCAAGGCTAGCGAAACCCGCTGGTTCCTGGCGCAGCCGTGGGTCAACGAGTGGTTGCTGGAAGTGTTCAATGAGGGCAATGCCCACCGTTCGCGCGCAGAGCTGGACATCGATATTCGCGCTAACCATCACCTGGCGCACTACCTCAACTTGCTCAGCCTGTTGAGCAAACCGTCAGCCGCCCAGGAGTCGAAGGCCCGGGCGAAAGTTGAAATCCCCGAGCTGAAAGTGGTCGCCAACGACAGCAATGGCCTGGTCAAACCCATACCGGTGGACCTGGTGCTGGACGTCGGCAACTCGCGCACCTGCGGCATCCTGATCGAAAACCACGGTCAGGCCGGCTCCGGCCTGAAGCAGAATTATGTGCTGGAACTGCGTGACCTGATCACCCCGGAACACACCTATAACCTGCCGTTTGAAAGCCGCGTGGAGTTCTCCCAGGCGTACTTCGGCAAGGACCACTGCTCGGTCAAGAGCGGTCGCCACGACGCGTTCCAATGGGCGACGATTGCCCGTGTCGGCAATGAGGCCAGTCGTCTGGCCAGTCGTCGTCGCGGCACCGAAGGCTCCACTGGCCTGTCCAGCCCGAAACGCTATCTGTGGGACGAAAACGCCTATGGCCACGGCTGGCGTTTCAACTGCTCGTATATAAAGACCGACAATGAGCCGTACGCCACCGCCGCGCCGTTCTCGCACCTGATCAACGAAACCGGCGAGGCGCTTTACAGCCTCGAAGAAGACGATCGTCTGCCGGTGTTCATGCCGCGTTACTCACGCAGCTCGCTAATGACCTTCATGCTCGCCGAAGTACTGGCCCAGGCGCTGTCGCAAATCAACAGCCCGGCCCAGCGTTCGCGCCAGGGTCACACCCGCGTGCCGCGCCAGCTCAACAGCATTACCCTGACTGTGCCACCGGGCATGCCACAGGCCGAGCGCAGCATCCTCAACGAACGCATGCTGCAAGCCATCGGCCTGGTGTGGAAAAGCCTCGGCTGGCATGCCGGCGAGGAAGATCCACATCAGGATCAGGCCGTCAGCCCGCGCACGCCGATCCCGAGTATCCGCGTGGAATGGGACGAAGCGTCCTGCGGCCAGTTGGTGTACCTGTACACTGAGGTCAACGAGAACTTCGCCGGTCACCCGGAAGAGTTTTTTGACACCATCGCCCGGCCGGACAAGGTCGACCGCCAACGCATCACCCTCGCGACCATCGACATCGGCGGTGGCACCACCGACCTGGTGATCACCGACTATCGCCTCGACCGTGCTGGCAATACCGGCAGCGGCAGCAACGTGCACATCGTGCCGGAACAGCGTTTTCGCGATGGCTTCAAAGTGGCCGGCGACGACATCCTGCTGGACGTGATCCAGGACTTCATCCTGCCGAGTTTCGAAAAAGCCTTGCAGAACGCCGGCGTAAAGGCCCCGAACTCACTGATGTCACGGCTGTGTGGCGATGAATCGGTCAGCGCCCAGGACATGATCTTGCGTCAACAATTGAACCTCCAGGTGTTCGCCCCGCTGGGCCTGGCGCTGCTCAAGGCGTATGAGCATTACGATCCGCAGGTCCCGCAAGTAGTCATCCCGCAAAGCTACCGCCAATTGCTCGGTGACAATGCCATCAGCCAGACCGTGCTCGACTACGTCAATGTCGCCGTGCGTCGCGATGTCGGCGCTCAGAGCGGTTTCGACCTGTATGACGCGCCGATCAGCTTCGACCTGCAAAAGCTCCATGCCGCGTTTCTCAACGACCAGATCAACATCACCAAGATCCTTGGTGCGCTGTGTGAAGTGGTCGCGCATTACCCCTGTGATGTCTTGCTGCTGACCGGCCGCCCTTCGCGCCTGCCCGGCATCCAGGCGTTCATTCGCAAGCTGTTGCCGCTGCCACCGGGGCGTATTCTGGCGCTGCAAAACTACCGCACCGGCGGCTGGTATCCGTTTCACAAGAACGGCCGGATCGACGACCCGAAAAGCACCGCCTCGGTCGGCGCCATGCTCTGCCTGTTGTGCGCCAACCACAGCGTGCCGAACTTCTACTTCCGGGCATCGGCGCTCAAGCCGTATTCAACGGTCAAGCACATCGGCGTCATCGATCTGAACAACGTGATCAAGGATGCCGACGTGCTGTACCGCGACATCCAGTCCGAAGACTACAAAATCAAGCTACCGGAAATTGGCGTTGGCGACGCCGCCGACACGCCGCAGCTGGAAATGCGCGGCGACCTGCGCCTCGGTTTCCGCCAGTTGGCCGCTGACCGCTGGGCTGCTTCGCCGTTGTATACCTTGCGGTTCACCAAGGCGGGTCGGGAGAAGTTTTCCCGGGCAACCGGTGAAAACGGCAGCGCCCCGCTGCTCAAGGTGCGGTTCGAGGTCAAACCGGCGGACAAATACACGCGCAAGCAGGATCTGGTCAGCGACCGCCTCTCGGTTCGCGACATCGAATCCAACAGTAACAACGTCAACTTCAACCCGCGCAGCGACCTCGAGCTGGAACTCAACACCATGCTCGACGCCGGCCTGAGCGAGACCAAGTACTGGCTCGACAGTGGAAGTGTGAAACGCAAATGAAAGACCTGACCCCCGATCAAACTCAGCTCTCTGCCAGTTGGGCCGCTGTTTATGAAGGCGCCGGTCAGGCGCTGGACTGGATTGACCAGACGCGCGGCAATGCGCCGCGCCTGGACAGCGAAGCCGACAACCTGAACATCCGCCTGCACCGCGCCCGCAACTTGGCTCAAAGCCTCGGTCGCGTGGCCTGCACGCCGATGACCATTGGCTTTTTCGGCTTGTCCCAGGCCGGCAAGTCCTACCTGATTTCGGCCCTCGCCGCCGGTCAGAACGGTAAGCTGGAAACCGAGTTCGGCGATCATCGCCTGGACTTCATCAAGCACATCAACCCGGTGGGTGGTGGCAAGGAAGCCACCGGCCTGGTAACGCGCTTCAGCCGTCGGGCGACGGAAAGTCAGGACAAGGACTTCCCGGTAGAACTTACGTTGTTCAAGGAAATCGAGCTGGCGAAGATTCTCGCCAACGCCTGGTTCAAGGATTTCGACCTTGAGCGGATTTCCTACGAGATCGACGAGGAGCGCATCCAGCGCGTGCTCAAACCGTTCGAAGGTCGCGAAACCGGGCCGCTGCAAACGGGCGTCAACGCCGACGATCTAGTGTCGCTGTGGGATTACCTGCGCGACAATTTTCGCAACTCGGTGAAGAAGCTTGAGCACCTGTTCTGGCCCAAAGCGTTGCAGCTGGCGCCACGCCTGAATTTCCAGGAACGGGCCGAGCTGTTTTCGATCCTCTGGGGTGAACAAAGCGAGTTGACACGCGTGTACCAGAAACTGGCCGGCGCGCTGCACAAGCTGGGGCTGCCCGAGACCGTGTTCGCACCGTTGAAGGCCTTGGTGAGTTTCGACAACGACACCTACAGCCAGCGCGACAGCATCATGAACGTCGACATCCTCGAACGCTTCGGCAGCCCGCTGGACTTACCGATCGAGGTTCGACCGCTGGTTGGCGATCGCCTGCAAAACAGTCAGGCGATTGCGGTCGCGCAACTGGCGGCACTGACCGCCGAAATGACCTTCCGCCTGATCGAAGCGCCGGTGGATGACATCGTCAATCAGGTCGACCTGCTGGATTTCCCCGGTTATCGCGGGCGCCAGAAACTGCACGAGATCGCCGATTCCAACGACCCGCAATCCAGTACCAAGGACAACTCCGTTTCCCAGCTGATCCTGCGCGGCAAGGTCGCCTACCTGTTCGAACGCTACACCGACAACCAGGAAATGAACGCACTGGTGGTCTGCACCAGCTCGACCAAGCAGAGCGACGTCAACGACGTGGGTCCGGTGCTGACCCGCTGGATCGAAAAAACCCAGGGCGCCGACTCGGCTGCTCGCAGCAAGCGCGATACCGGCCTGATCTGGGCGCTGACCATGCTCGACCTGCGCATTACCAACTCCCTGAGTCTGACACCCGATCAGTACGACGAGAGCTGGAACGGCATGGTCAAGCTGACCATGCTGGAGCGTTTCGGTAGCCTGAGCTGGATGAACGACTGGGCCGGTACACCGTTCCAGAACACCTACCTGGTGCGCAAGCCGCGTATGGATGCGGCGTTCATCGGGCAAGACGCAACCGGTGCGGAAACCGGCCTCAATGCCATTTATCAGGAACGTGTCAGCGCGCTGGGCACCAGCTTCGCCAGCAACGCTCTGGTGTGCAAACACATCAAGAATCCGGTCAACGCCTGGACAGAAATGCTGCGCAACGATGACGGTGGCATCAGCCACTTCAGCGGCAGTTTCAAAGGCGTGGCCAATATCGAATTTAAATTGCAGCGTATCCGCGAGCAATTGAGCGAATGCCTCGAAGGCCTGACCACTCACGGTCTGAGCACCTGGTACCACGCTGACGACGACGGCGCCGCAGCCGCCAAGAAAGCCAAAGCGCAAATGATTCTGACGAGCTTGGGCCGTCGCCCGGCGGTACTTGGCGAATTGATCGATCAACTCGACATACCGAGCGAAGAGGTGCGCGACCTGTACCTCAGCGGCGTGTACGAAACCGATGACGAGCCGGCCGTGAACGACGAGCCGGTCACCCCGACACCGAGCCAGAGCCTCTACGGCAATGACACCGGTTTCAATTTCGATTTCAGTGACGACCCGGGCCACGACGCGCCAGTCAGCAGCAAAACCGGCACCCCGGCGCCCGAACCGCAAAGCAACGAGCACCGTTTCGCCAAAGCAGCGTTCAAGGCCTGGATCGCGCACTTGCGTGAACTGACCACCCGGCAAAGCCTGCTCAACCTGCTGGGGCTGGAAAAGGCCTTGCTGGAAGCGGTGGTCGATGAACTGATCACCGCCGGCTATCGCCAGGATTTGCCGGGGCAACTGAGCCGCGCCGTCCTCAAGCGCGCACAAAGTGGCGCGCGGCGCGATCAACTGGTTGAGCGCCAGGTGCTGGAAGTACAGCGTGTGCTGCGCGATTTCGTGTCCTGGTTCGGCTACCTCCAGAAACCGGTGAGCGAGCGTCCGAACAGCCGCGCCGGTGCCAAGGAGCCCTTGTTTTCGTTCTACACCGACATTGGCCCTGGACAAGTGCCTGTACTGCCGGCGCAACCGGCGAATCAGGCGCAACGGTATCTAGGCGACTGGCTTTCGGGCCTGGCCTACATCACGCAGGACAATGCTGGCCATGGTGCTGGACGTGAAATCACCCCTGAACAGAACGAACGGCTGGGCCAAGTGCTCACAGCCTTCGCAGCGAGATAAGCAATGCCAATTCGTGTCGACCTGCTCGCGTTAGAGCCCAATGTGCCTGGCCAGGCTCGCCTCACTGTGAAGAAATGGCAGGGTGACGAGGAACAGCTGGAGTTTTCCATTCAGCGTAACCAGGACGGTTTTTACCTTCAGGACCACAAGGCCTGGAGCAACAATCCATTCTGGTTCAAGGTCTCGCGTTTCAACCTCGCGGCCAACGGCGAAGCTTTGGAAACCCAGGTCGGACCGGACGTGGTTGACCCACTGCTGGAAGGCGGCGCCAACTCGCAATTCCAGATCGAACTGCGTGAACAGAGCCAAGGCCACGCCGACAAAGGCGTGGTTCGGCCAGGCGTCGGCTTGCTGCCGTCCACGGCCGGCGGCCAGACACGCTCGACTTACGGCGGTGCCGAACTGACGGCGCCGAGCGCACCGGCACCGGAGATCCCGGAGATCCCGGAGATCCCGGATTTGCCTGAACTGACCCTGTCCACCGCCGAGCCAGAAGTGGAGTTGGAATCGGTACTCACCGAGCGCGCCTATACGCCGCCTCCCGCACCGGTGAAGAAAAGCAACAAAGGTCTGATCGGCCTGTTGATTGTGGTGTTGTTGCTGGCGGCGGGCGCCGGATTCTGGTTCTACAAACGCACCCCAGCGCCTGCGGTTGCAGCCACTGCCAGCGCACCTGCCGGCGCCAATGCTCAAGCCTGCACCCTCGACAGTATGAACAGCCTGCCCGAGTTGACCTTCGTCCAGACCTGCATCAAGGCGGCACCTGACAGTGCCAGGTTGTTGGAGATCATCGACCAGGCCAAGGCCAGTAAACATTGCGGCGTCGCCCAGCGCCTGTACGCCAACCGTGCCCAGGCTGGTGACGTGCTGATCGCCAACGCCTATGCCCGTGAATACGACCCTAAATACCTGAAGGCCAGCGAGTGCTTCCCGGCTGCGGACAACGCCACCGCCGCCTACTGGTATGAAACCATCCTCACCCAGGACCCGAACAATGCCGAAGCCAAGCAGCGTTTCGAGGAGTTGCAGAAGTGATGCGTTCACCCATGAGTCGACTCCTGCTGAGCGGTGCCGCCTTGCTCGCGCTGTGCATCAGCCCGCTGTCCCAGGCCGATGACAAACCGCTGATCCAGGCCGGTAAAAAGACCCTGTTCCAACGCGTGCTGACCACACCGGGCTGCAAAATCAGCTCGACGGCGGGCGGTGCCGAAGGTGAAGCACAACCGGTCTTCAGCCGCTTCTATGTGTACGAACGTGCGCAAGCGAACAATGCCGAATGGCTGAAAGTCGGTCCCGACAGTTATGGCAAAACCATTGGCTGGCTGCCTGCCAGCTGCACCACCGACTGGAAGATGCAGCTGACGCTGGCCTTCACTAACCCGGCCAACCGCGACCGGCTGCTGTTCTTCAAGGACCGCGCCACCGTCGAAGGCATCCTCGATGCACCGGACCCGGTCAGCAAAGTCGCGCCGCTGCGGGCCACGCTGAAAAAGGGCCTGCAAGCACCGGGCGTACTGGCTGAAGAACCTGAATACTTCGTCGACCTGCAAAAGCAGTTCTACCTGCTGCCGGTGCTCAGTGGCGAAGAAGTCATGACCGAAAGCGGTTTCCGCACGCGCCTGCTCAATGTGGCCTCCGTCAGCAAGCCGGATGACAAGAACACCAAGGGCGGGGCTGCAAACAGCCCTGCCGGCAGCAAGGAAGCCGAAGAGAAAAAGGCCAACCAGCTGAAGGAATTCAGCGCGGCCGTGGTATTTGTCATCGACTCGACGATCTCGATGGACCCCTATATCGACCGCACCCGCGAGGCGATCCGCAAGGTTTACCAGAAGATCGAAGCGCAGAACCTCGGCAAGCAGGTCAAGTTCGGCCTGGTGGCTTTCCGCTCCAACACCCAGGCAGTACCGGGGCTGGAATACACCACCAAGATGTACGCCGACCCTACCAAGGTGAAAGACAGCGCCGACTTTTTCGCCAGGATCAAAGACCTCAAACAGGCTAACGTGTCGAGCAGCAGCTTCGATGAAGACTCGTTTGCCGGGGTCATGGAGAGCATCGACAAGGTCGACTGGAGCCAGTTCGGCGCACGCTACGTGGTGCTGATCACCGATGCGGGCGCCATCGAAGGCGACGACAAGCTGTCGAAGACCGGCTTGAGCGCTGCACAGGTGCGTATCGAAGCCGCCAACCCGGGTGTGGCGATTTACACGCTGCACCTGAAAACCCCGGCCGGTGCCAAGGACCATGCCAAGGCCGAGGCGCAATACCGGAATCTGTCGACCTACCCGGGTACCAACACTTCGCTGTACTACCCGGTAAACGCAGGCGATGTGCAAGAATTCGGGCGCAAGGTCGACACACTGGCCGCAGCGATCACTACACAAGTCAAAGCCGCCTACATGGGCGAAGACGCCATCGGCAGCGCGGCGAACGCCAAGCAGGACCCGGCCGAGAAAAAAATGCTCGAAGACGCGGCGCTGATCGGCCACGCCATGCAACTCGCCTATCTCGGCGAGAGGACCAACAGCAAGGCCCCGCCAGTGTTCAAGGCATGGATCACCGACCGCGACCTGATCAAGCAGAACATTCCGACCACCGACGTGCGGGTGCTGCTGACCAAGTCACAGCTCAGTGACTTGAGCGACGTGATGAAGCAGATTCTCGATGCCGCCAACGAGGGCCTGATTTCGCCAACGGACATGTTCAATCGCCTGCGCTCGGTGGCGGCGACCATGGGCGCCGATCCCAATCAGCTCAAACAGAACAGCAACGCCAAACTGGCGGACATGGGCGTGCTCGGTGAATACCTTGAAGACCTGCCTTATCAGAGTGAAGTGCTGAACCTGGATGAAGAGACCTGGAAGAGCTGGGATGGTCTGGCACAAGAAAAATTCATCCGCACGCTGAACACCAAACTGCGGCATTACCAGCGTTACAACGCCGATGTCGACCGTTGGGTAGCCTTAGCCAAAGACAGCGATGCGCGGGACAACGTCTACCCCGTCCCGCTGGAAATGATGCCCTGACGAGACGCCGATGCTCGAAATCAAGAACATGCTGGTGCGCCGTGGAGAAGGCGCACAGGCTCATCACGTGCGACTGCCGCACCTGCGGATCGGCGCCGGAGAAATCCTCGCCGTCACGGGTGAGAGCGGCAGCGGCAAAAGCACGTTACTCGAAGCCATCGGTCTGTTGCTCGCACCGGTAGAACTCGAGCGCTTCCGGCTGGGCCCGACGCACGCTCAGGATATCGCCCAACTGCTGGCCACTGACGATCAGCCTGCGCTTGCAGCGGTGCGTTCACGGCACTTGGGATTCATTTTGCAGAGCGGCGGCTTGCTGCCGTTCCTGAGCGTGAGAGACAACATCAGCCTGCCGCGCCGTTTGCTCGGGATGCAGGCGAAGAGCGATCACATCGACCACGCCGTTGACGTATTGCGCCTGCAAGGCTTGTTGGACAAACAACCCCAGGCCTTGTCGATTGGCGAGCGCCAGCGCGTCGCCTGCGTTCGGGCAATTGCCCATGAACCGCTGCTGCTGTTGGCCGACGAGCCGACCGCCGCGCTCGACCCTCACAGTGCCCGGCGATTGTTTGAGTTACTCCTGAGCCTGGTGTCGAGCATGGGCCTGAGTGCGCTCGTTGTATCCCATGACTGGGCCCTGCTGAAGGATTTCGGGTTGCCGCGACTCGGTGCTATCAACCATCTGGGAGAGACTCTGTTTGAACCGATGGACTGATCGCTTGCGCCTGCTGGGCTCACTGGCACTGCAAGACCTCTGGCACGACCGCAAGGTCTCGCTGTGTATCGCCGCTTCCCTGGTGGCGGTGATCGCGCCGTTGTTGTTGCTGTTCGGGCTCAAACACGGGGTGGTCAGCCAGCTGCAGGACGAACTGCTGCGCGACCCGCGCAATCTTGAAGTGAAGATGCTCAGCAACGGTAACTACGACGCAGCCTGGATCGAGCGTTTGCGCCTGCGCCCCGAGACCGGCTTTGCCCTCGGCCAGACCCGCTCGCTCAATACCCAGGCGGACCTGCTGATCGGCATGCAACGCTTTGTCGAAGGCGCGGAAATCATCGCCACCGAGCCCGGCGACCCACAGCTGAATCTGGCGTCCCTCAACCCCGTCGGCAATCAGGTGATCCTCAGCGCCAGCGCAGCGCAACGCTTGCAGGCCAAGGCCGGCGACAGCGTGCAGCTACGGGCCTTGCGCCGCCTGGAAGGTGTCAATGAACGCGGCGAGATGACGCTGACGGTACTGGCCGTGCTCGACGGTGCCCGCTTCGGTCGCGCGGCCGGGTTCGTCGCCCCGCCGCTGTTACTGGATCTGGAGCGCTTTCGCGACGGTTATCAGGTCAGTGAGTTCGGCGTTACCACCGGCAAGCCTCAGGGGAATCTACAACCGCTGTATGCCCGCGCCCGCGTGTATGCGCGCGACATCGACCAGGTCGCGCCGCTGGAACACTGGCTCAACGAACAACACATCGAAACGTCGAGCCGACTGGCCGACATCGACAACGTCAAAGCCATCAACCATGTGCTGGGGTTGATCTTCGGTGTGATCGCCATGGCGGCACTGATCGGCTGCGTGGCGTCCATGGTTGGCGCGTTCCTGGCCAACATAGACCGTAAACGCAAAAGCCTGGCGGTCCTGCGTCTGCTGGGCTTCAAGCGCAGGTCCGTCGGCGGTTTCGTGGTCCTGCAAGCGCTGGTGCTGAGTTTGGCCGGCTACGTGGGCGGGCTGGGCTTTTATACCGTGGGCAGTCATTTGTTCGACTCCCTGCTCGGCAGCAGCCAGGCCACCGGTACCTTCGTTTGCCACATCACGGTCTGGCACGGCGTTGCCGCCCTGCTCCTGACCTTTCTGGTCGCTGCCCTGGTGGCCATGATCGGCGCGCTGAGAGCCATCAACATCCAACCTGCGGAGAGTCTGCGTGAGCTATAAACGTTTTGGCTTGCTGTTACCCCTGAGTCTCGGCTACTTGCTCGACGCCTCGGCGGCGGGCTGGGAAGAGAAGTATTACAACCCGATGCCCGTGGCTGGCGACGTCGTGCTGCCGATGCCCTGCGAAGGTTCGATGGTGTTTCGCAAAGTGTTCATTCCGGTCGCAGGTCCCTTGGATGACTACCCGATCAACATCGGTCAGGACGGCGCGGAATACGGCTATGTCGAGCAGACCCGCCCGACCTTTATCGCCGGCAGTTTTACCGGGGCCAGGAACGACAAGTCCCGCTACTACCTGATGGCCAAGTACGAGATGAGTCAGTTGCAATACGCCGCGCTGACCGAAGCGACCTGCCCCACCGCTGCCACCAAAATGCGCTTGCCGCAAACGGCGGTGAGCTGGGTGCAAGCCATCGACGCCGCCGACAAGTACAACCTGTGGCTGCGCAAAAACGCCGCCGGCAAGCTGCCCAAGGAAGACGGTGCCCAGGGTTTCCTGCGCCTGCCGACCGAGGTCGAGTGGGAGTTCGCCGCGCGCGGCGGGCTGGAAGTCGGTGCCGCTGAATTCCGCGACACGCACTACCCGATGCCAGAAGGCATCAACGCCTACGAGTGGTTCGCCGGGGCGCAATCGTCCAACGGCAAAGTGCAATTGACCGGTCTGCAAAAGCCCAACCCGCTGGGCCTGCATGACATGCTCGGTAACGTCGACGAAATGATGTTCGAGCCGTTTCGCCTGAACAAACTCGACCGCCAGCACGGTCAGGCCGGCGGCTATGTCGTCCGTGGCGGCAACTACCTGACCGCCCAGGCCGACCTGCGTACGGCATTGCGTAAGGAAGAGCCGTATTACAACGCCGAAGGCCAGGTGAAAAACAAGACCACCGGCCTGCGACTGGTGCTGGTCTCCCCGACCCTAACCTCTCGCGAACGGGTCGCCAGCATCGAAAGCAGCTGGAAGAAACTCGGCACCGGCAGCAAGGAAACCGAATCCGCCGACAAAGGCACCGTACAATCGCTGAACAGCCTCGCCTCGGGTGTCGAAGACAAAGCGCTCAAGGAAAAGCTCCAGGCCCTGGAGAACCAGCTGCGCGCCAGCAACCAGCAGCAGGAAGAAACCCGCGATCAGGCGATCCGCGCCAGCCTCAACCTGGGTGCGTTCCTGTGCACCAAGATGCTCGACGACGGCCAGTACGTCGACTTCCTGCAAAAGAACTACAAGCTCAACTGCGAAAGCGCAGACAAAGATGCCAGTTGCGACATGCGTAAAGGCAAGCTCAACGAGCAAAAGGATCGCCTGCACAAACTCAGCCGCTACTACGCCAGCAGCCTGGTGGAATCGGCTACCTTGTACGGCCAGCCACTGCTTGAATCGCAAGTCCCGGTGATGGAAGAAATCATCACCCGCAACAAACAGCTGCAAGACCTCAAACCTTACTTGCGCACCCACTGGGCCAATCAGAAGGCGTTCCTGCAAAAGCAGAAAATCGACACTGAAGCCTGGCTGACCAGCTGCAAAACCGTCACTCAATAACAACGCGTCAACACCGTTACGTAGGAGTTTCACCATGTCGCGCAGCCTTTGGACTCGCTTCAAGCTACAGATCGCTTTCGTAGTCGCCGGCAGCCTGATAATGAGCGGTTGCGCCAACACCGGCAGCTCCATGCTGGGCGAAGGCGAAGGCGACGGTGCCGACCCGCGCCTGACCCAGGGCAATGACGCAGAGTTCTTCAGCAAGTCCGGTTACCAGGCCTGCGCCGTCGGCGCCGGTGTCGGCATCCTCGCTTGCGCACTGTCCAACAGCAGCAACAAAACCGTGTGCGTCATCGCCGCCGGTATTACCGCGTGTGGCGTGGCCATGGGCGCGAACTATTACCTGGATCAACGTCGCGCCCAATACGCCGACACCACCACCCGCTTGGCGAAGATGAACAGCGACGTCGAACAAGACACGCAGAACGTGATCGCCCGGACTGCGACCGCTCAGCAAGTGATCAATGATGACAATGCGCAAATTGCCCAGATCAAAAAGGACATCGCCAACAAGAAAGTCGACAAGAGCAGGGCTCAGGCGCAAATCGCCGGGATCGACTCGGACATCGCACGCCTGCGCAAAGACCTTGCCAACATGCGTACCAAGGTCACCGAGTACAGAAAAGTGGCAGACGCCGAGCGTTCGCAAGGCACCAGCGCCGAGATCCGACAGGTGGACATGAACATTCAGAGAATGAACCAGAAAGTCGTCAGCCTGCAGAAGGAAGTCGACGCTCTGTACAGCCAACGCTCCGCAATCACCCTGGGTTAAGCACATGACGCTACGACAACTAATGGTCATCACTGCCGTCCTGGCCCTGAGCGGTTGCGCGACCCAGCCCGGCGAATGCGATGCAACCAATCGCGACAGCAGCCTGCTAACCAAGATGAACTGTGACTACTCCGGTGGTTACAGCGATCAGGTCAAGCAGAAGGAACTGGCCCTGAGCGAGTCCCGACAGCAAAACGCAATGTTCCGTCAGGTGTACGAGAACATTCAGGCCCAGCAGCTCAGCACCAAGACCGATCTGGCCAGCCAGCAGAAATCCCAGGCGGCGCTGAATCAGTCGCTGGCGCAACTGCTGACCTCGCTCAAGGCTCGGCGTGGCAATGAGGCCCAGGTGCAGAAGCAGATTGCCGACCTCGAGAAGCAGCTCAAGGCTTCGCAATCGGCGCCAACGGCCAAATCAACACCCGCGACACTCGCGGCCAAGCAGCAAGAGCTGAAAACGTTGCAGAAGAAGGTCAATCAGCTGCAATTCAGCCTCGGCTACGAAGAGTAACTTTTCACCCCGCAAGCGTCCCGATGGATGCCTGCACTTTTTCAGGAATCGTCGTCATGCAGCGGGTCATCAGGGATGCGCAAGCCACATCGGAGGGGATGAGTGCGCTGCAAGCCAAAGTCGCCCTCATCCAGAAACACTTTCCGCCGACCGTCGCCAGTCTGTTTGCTATCCCGCGGATGGGCAGCGGCGACGTGCTGGAATGGTGGACCGAACTGGGTGGCCAACCCACGCCTTATGCCGATCTCAACGAGGACGCGCAACGACGTTTGCTGGAAACCTATGAAGTGCGTCAGACGTCCCTCGGACAGCTGGCGGATGAACTGCAAAAACGCGGTCAAACGACGGAAGCGAATGACCTGCGCAGCCTGCTCGGTACGCCTGAGCTGGACAAACTCTACAGCCTCAACGGTGAGCCTTTGGTGGTGCGGTGGAACCAGCGTCCGCCCAAACCGATCGTGCCGCCAGTGGTGCCCGTCCTACCGCCGTCGCGTCGTGGCTGGTGGATCGCGGCAGCCTTGCTCGCGCTGCTGTTGCTGCTTCTGGCGCTCTGGCTCTGGTGGTTCCTGCACCGTGAGCCGGTTGTCGTGGTTCCGCCTGTAGCGCCTGTGGCACCGGTAGTGACGCCTGTTGAGAAACCGGTTGAACCTGTCCCCGAGCCTGTCGTGGAACCGGAACCGAAACCTGTTCCGGCACCAGAACCCACGCCAGAGCCGGTAGCGGAACCCAAGCCGGTCCCGCCACCAAAGCCGGCACCGGCACCGGAACCCAAGCCGACCCCGCCACCCAAACCGGTTCCACCACCAAAACCGGTAGTGGCTGCCCCGCCACCCGCCCCGACGCTGGACAACTTCGCATGCCGCAAAACAGCGCCGAAGTCAGAGGTCCCGCAGTTCGTGGTGGTGCTCGACACCTCGGGTTCGATGGATTTGAACATCAAGTCAGTGAAATCCGACGAGGACTGGTTCTTCGGTCCTGACATCAACAAGCTCCTGGACCCGAACCGCACCATGCGGCTTACCGCCAAACCCAGCCGCATGGACGTCGCCAAGGACTCGCTGGCCGGCATGATCAACGGGCTGGACCCGAAGATCGACACACGCCTGATCACCTTCGCCGGCTGCGAAAGAACACCGGACCAGGGTTTGTTCAAGTTCGGCGACCGCCCGCGGCTGATCAACGGGATTCGAGGCCTGGTTCCCGACGACGGCACACCGCTGGCCGACAGCCTGGCCCACGCGGCGAGTACCGTCGACGGGCGCAATAACGATGCGGTGATCGTGATGTTCGTCGACGGTGAAGACGGTTGCGGGCAGGACGTTTGCGCGGTATCCCGTCGAATCGCCAGGGAACAACCGCGCCTGCGGGTCAACGTGGTGAAAATCGGTGCTGGCGGCCCGTCACGCTGTATCGCTGAAAACACCGGAGGTCGGGTTTACAACAGCACCAATGCGGCTGAGTTGGGTAACCTGTTGAAACAGGCGAGCAAGGAAGTGTCCAGCAATGCCAAGTGCGATTAGCTTGAGGACTGTTCCGACTTGCCCGCGATGATTCATCTCAAGTGCTCGACCGCCGGTAACTCCATGGCCCGAACCTCACCCAAAAGAAAATCGCTGAGGCGGCGCAAACGCTCGCCTCCGGGGCGGGTTTTTGGCCAGACCAGGAAATAATTCTCACCGCTGGCGACGGCTGTCGGCCACGGCAAACTCAGACGTCCCTGCGCGACATCCTCCGCGACCATCAGCAAATCGCCCATGGACACGCCGTAGCCACGGGCGGCTGCAATCATGCCCAGTTCCAGCGTGTCGAACACCTGACCGCCCTTGAGCGAGACCTGATCGGTCAGGCCCATGCGCTCCAGCCAGTTGCGCCAGTCACGGCGGTCCGGTGTCGGGTGCAGCAGCTCGGTACTGGCCAGGCGCGCGACGTCCCATGGTTGATCCTTCAGAAGATTCGGCGCGCCCACCGGAATCAGCTCTTCGGGGAACAGGAGAGTCGCCTCCCAGTCCGGTGGAAAATGCCCATTGCTGAGGATGACGGCGCAGTCGAACGGTTCGTCATTGAAATCCACTGAATCGACGTCCATCCACGCACTGGTCAATTGCACTTCGTTGCCCGGCTGCAGATGACGGAAGCGGCTGAGGCGCGCCAGCAACCAACGCATGGTCAGGGTCGACGGGGCTTTCATGCGCAGGATGTCGTCTTCGGCGCGCAAGGTATTGCAGGCACGTTCAAGCGCGGTGAAGCCTTCGCGAATGCCCGGCAACAGCAACCGGGCCGACTCGGTCAGTTGCAGGTTGCGGCCACTGCGATGAAACAAGCGGCAGGCAAAATGCTCTTCGAGCGTACGAATATGCCGGCTGACCGCACTTTGGGTAATCGACAGCTCTTCGGCCGCGCGGGTAAACGAACTGTGCCGCGCCGCCGCTTCGAATGCGCGCAGGGCATACAAGGGAGGAAGACGACGGGACATTGGGAAAGCTCCTACTGCGGGGTTCGCCTACCCTAGCAGAAACTCTCCAGCATGAGTTTGAATCATGCCATCCATCCTTTTTATCCCTTTGTGAAAACCGTGCAGAGCGCCGAGAATCGGTGCTTTCCTGTTCCCTTTGATAATCGAGCGTGATGACCATGCAGCATCCAGCACGTACTGAACTCTGGGCCATCCTGCGGCTGGCGGGGCCGTTGATTGCCTCGCAGTTGGCGCACATGCTGATGGTCCTCACCGACACCCTGATGATGGCGCGCCTGAGTCCCGAGGCCCTGGCCGGTGGCGGGCTCGGTGCGGCGACCTATTCGTTCGTGTCGATTTTCTGCATCGGCGTGATTGCGGCGGTCGGCACCCTGGTGGCGATCCGTCAGGGTGCCGGCGATATTGTCGGGGCCACTCGACTGACCCAGGCCGGGTTGTGGCTGGCGTGGCTGATGGCGCTGGTCGCCGGTTTGCTGTTGTGGAACCTCAAACCGGTGCTGCTGCTGTTCGGCCAGACTGAAAGCAACGTCAACGCAGCCGGGCAGTTTTTGATCTTCCTGCCGTTCGCCCTGCCCGGCTACCTGAGCTTCATGGCCCTGCGCGGGTTCACCAGCGCCATTGGCCGTGCAACGCCAGTGATGGTCATCAGTGTTGGCGGTACGGTCGCCAACTTCCTGCTCAACTATGCGCTGATTACCGGCATGTTCGGCCTGCCGAAACTGGGGCTGACGGGCATCGGGCTGGTCACGGCGATTGTCGCCAACCTGATGGCACTTGCGCTGGCGTGGCACATTCGCCGGCATCCGGCTTATGAGGCCTATCCGCTGCGCCAGGGCCTGTCGCGGCTGAACCGCCAGTACCTGAAGGAGCTGTGGCGTCTGGGCCTGCCGATTGGCGGCACCTACGCGGTGGAAGTCGGGCTGTTTGCCTTCGCCGCGCTGTGCATGGGCACCATGGGCAGCACGCAGCTGGGGGCTCATCAGATTGCCCTGCAAATCGTTTCGGTGGCGTTCATGGTCCCGGCGGGGATTTCTTATGCGATCACCATGCGCATCGGCCAGCACTACGGTGCCGGGCAATTGCTGGATGCGCGGCTGGCCGGGCGGGTCGGCATTGCCTTCGGGGCAGCGGCGATGCTGTGTTTCGCCATGGTCTTCTGGCTATTGCCAAACCAGTTGGTCGGTTTGTTTCTCGACCACAGCGACCCGGCGTTTCGCGATGTCATCAACCTCGCCGTGAGCCTGTTGGCGGTGGCGGCATGGTTCGAATTGTTCGACGGCACGCAAACCATTGCCATGGGCTGCATCCGCGGACTCAAGGATGCCAAGACCACTTTCCTGGTCGGCCTGGGTTGCTATTGGCTGATTGGCGCACCGGCGGCGTGGTGGATGGCGTTCCACCTGGACTGGGGGCCAACGGGCGTCTGGTGGGGCCTGGCGCTGGGGCTGGCGTGTGCGGCGGTGAGCCTGACGCTGGGATTTGAGTGGAAGATGAAGCGGATGATCAAGCGCGACACGACGTCAGTGCAGCGTTTCGAGGTTGCTCAGCCTGACTGAGCCCCCTGTAGGAGCGAGCTTGCTCGCGATGGTCGTCAACGATAACGCTGGTTGGCAGGTGCCCCGCGGCGCTCTCAGGTTTATCGCGAGCAAGCTCGCTCCTACAGGGCTCTGTGGCAACCTCAGCCCACGATTTCCAGCATCGGCTGCTGATTGCTGCCAAACGTCAGATACTCCACCAGTTCGGCCAGCGGCAATGGCCTGCTGATCAAATACCCCTGCACCTGATCGCATTCAAACCCACGCAGCAGCTCCAGTTGCTCCAGCGTTTCCACGCCTTCTGCGACCACCTCGAGGTTGAGGTTGTGCGCCAGGTTGATCATCGCGTGGACCAGTTTGCGGTTTTCCTCACGCTGCTCCATGCCGCCGACAAAGCTCTTGTCGATCTTCAGCAAGGTGATCGGCAGGCTGTTGAGGTGCACGAACGACGAGAACCCGGTGCCGAAGTCGTCGAGGGAGAAGCGCACACCGAGGCGCCCGAGGGCGTCCATGGTCTGCTTGACCAGATCACTGCGACGCATCACGGCGGTTTCGGTCAGTTCGAACTCCAGCCACTGCGCCTCGACACCGCGCTCGGCAATCAGGCGACTGAGGGTCGAAAGCAACTGGCTGTCCTGGAACTGCCGGAATGACAGGTTGATCGCCATGTGCAACGGTGGCAATCCCAGCTCGAGCAGCGCCTGCATGTCGCGCAAGGCCCGGGAAATTACCCAGTAGCCCAGCGGCACGATCAGACCACTTTGCTCGGCCAGCGGCACGAATTCACTCGGTGGAAGCAAGCCGCGCTCGGCATGCCGCCAGCGCACCAAAGCTTCGAGGCCGACGATCTGCCCGTCTTCGAGGTTCAGCCGTGGCTGGTAATGCAGCTCCAGCTCATCGCGGCGCAGTGCCCGACGCAACTCGCTTTCGAGGTCGGCGATGCTGCGGGCATTGCGATTGATGCGCTCGTTGAAAATGTGAAAGGTGCAGCCTTGGGTGCTTTTGGCCTGCTGCATGGCGATGTGCGCATGCCACATCAGCGGATCCGCACCGGCCTGGGCCCGGGCGTAGGCAATGCCCAGGCTGGAACCGATCAACAAGCTTTCGCCATCGACCCAATAAGGCTCGGCCAGTACTTCGCTGATGCGCTCGGCCATCCACTCGGCACGCTGGGGAGCACGACGGGTGTCGATCAGCAGAGCGAATTCATCACTGCCCAGGCGCGCCAGTTGATCGCCGGCCTCAAGCTGACTCTTGAGCCGCGCCACCACTTGCAGGATCAGGCGATCACCGGCCTGATGGCCGAGGGCGTCGTTGGCATAACGAAAGTTGTCGAGGTCGAGATGACCGAGGGCCAGGCCGCGACCGTCGTTTTCCGCCAGGCGCGCCGTCAGCAGAGTCTGGAAGCCCTGGCGGTTAGCGATGCCGGTCAGCGGATCTTGCTCGGCCAGACGTTGAAGGGTGTTTTCCAGAACGCCACGTTCGCGCACATGGCGTAGGCAACGGCGCAACATGCCGGGGTCGAGATGATCGCGCACCAACCAGTCACTCACGCCGTCGGGCGGGATCAGCGGCTCATGGTCGAGCAACAACACCGTCGGCAGGCTGCAACGGCCCGGCGCCGGCTGAAGTTGCGGGATGGTCAATAACACCGCGCTGCGGTTGTCATCGAACAGGCTGCTGACCGACTCCCAACTCGGCGCGCTGATGAGCACGGCCGAGCTCCCCATAGGAGCCAGACACTCGCGCAACAACGCTGCCCACGCTGGCTCTTCGGCCAGTAGCAGCAAACGCAAGGGTTCGACAGGCGTAGACAAGCTAGCTCCCTAGACTCTGCAAAGATGTAGGCGACGGGCATTATGCCGTTCCGATGACCAATGACAATGACATCGGTGAGCAAAACGAGACCTTTGTATCCGGAATTACGAACATTAGCCGCAAATTCGTTGCGCATCCTGCGTGAAAGTAACAAAACCGGCAATTACAGATAGCGTGGTACGTCACAAGTCGGACAGAGCAGCACAATTCGCTGAGCCTGTTAAAATGCCGGCCCATTTCGTGACTGACTCCTGAATTTACCTATGTCCCGACTCAATCCCCGGCAGCAAGAAGCCGTGAGCTACGTCGGCGGCCCTCTTTTGGTGCTCGCCGGTGCTGGCTCCGGCAAGACCAGCGTGATCACGCGCAAAATCGCGCACCTGATCCAGAACTGCGGCATCCGCGCCCAGTACATCGTCGCCATGACCTTTACCAACAAGGCCGCCCGCGAGATGAAGGAACGGGTCGGCACCCTGCTGCGCGCCGGCGAAGGTCGTGGCCTGACGGTCTGCACCTTCCACAACCTGGGCCTGAACATCATCCGCAAGGAACACGTGCGGCTGGGCTACAAACCGGGCTTCTCGATCTTCGACGAGACCGACGTCAAGGCCCTGATGACCGACATCATGCAGAAGGAATACTCGGGCGACGACGGCGTCGACGAGATCAAGAACATGATCGGCGCCTGGAAAAACGACCTGATCCTGCCGGCCCAGGCCCTGGAAAATGCGCGCAACCCCAAGGAGCAGACCGCTGCCATCGTCTACACCCACTACCAGCGCACGCTCAAGGCGTTCAACGCGGTGGATTTCGACGACCTGATCCTGCTCCCGGTGAAGCTGTTCGAAGAACACGCCGACATCCTGGAAAAGTGGCAGAACAAAGTGCGCTACCTGCTGGTGGACGAATACCAGGACACCAACGCCAGCCAGTATTTGCTGGTGAAAATGCTCATCGGCAAACGCAACCAGTTCACCGTGGTGGGCGACGACGATCAGTCGATCTACGCCTGGCGCGGCGCACGCCCGGAAAACCTGATGCTGCTCAAGGACGACTACCCCTCCTTGAAAGTGGTGATGCTGGAGCAGAACTATCGCTCCACCAGCCGCATCCTGCGCTGCGCCAACGTACTGATCTCGAACAACCCCCACGAATTCGAAAAACAGTTGTGGAGTGAAATGGGCCACGGCGACGAGATCCGCGTGATCCGATGCCGCAACGAGGACGCCGAGGCCGAGCGCGTGGCCATGGAAATCCTCAGCCTGCACTTGCGCACCGACCGCCCGTACAGCGATTTCGCGATCCTGTATCGCGGCAACTACCAGGCCAAGCTGATCGAGCTGAAATTGCAGCACCACCAGGTGCCGTATCGCCTGTCCGGCGGCAACAGCTTTTTCGGACGTCAGGAAGTGAAAGACCTGATGGCCTACTTCCGCCTGATCGTGAACCCGGACGACGATAACGCCTTCCTGCGGGTGATCAACGTGCCGCGCCGCGAGATCGGCTCGACCACGCTGGAGAAGCTGGGCAACTACGCCACCGAGCGCAAGGTCTCGATGTACGCCGCCACCGACGAAATCGGCCTGGGCGAGCATCTCGACAGCCGCTTCACCGATCGCCTGTCGCGCTTCAAGCGCTTCATGGACAGGGTGCGCGAGCAGTGTGCCGGCGAAGACCCGATCTCGGCCCTGCGCAGCATGGTCATGGACATCGACTACGAGAACTGGCTGCGCACCAACAGCTCCAGCGACAAGGCCGCCGATTACCGCATGGGTAACGTCTGGTTCCTGATCGAGGCGCTGAAGAACACCCTGGAAAAAGACGAAGAAGGCGAGATGACCGTCGAGGACGCCATCGGCAAACTCGTCCTGCGCGACATGCTCGAGCGCCAGCAGGAAGAGGAAGACGGCGCCGAAGGCGTGCAGATGATGACTTTGCATGCGTCCAAGGGCCTGGAATTCCCCTACGTGTTCATCATGGGCATGGAGGAGGAAATCCTCCCGCACCGCTCAAGCATCGAAGCCGACACCATCGAAGAAGAACGTCGCCTGGCCTATGTGGGCATTACCCGTGCGCGCCAGACCCTGGCCTTCACCTTCGCCGCCAAGCGCAAGCAGTACGGCGAGATCATCGATTGCGCGCCGAGCCGCTTCCTCGATGAGTTGCCGCCGGACGACCTGGCCTGGGAAGGCAACGACGACACACCGACCGAAGTCAAAGCCGTGCGAGGCAACAACGCACTGGCGGATATACGCGCGATGTTAAAGCGCTAGAATTGACCACTTTTTTAAAACCTTAGGGCGCACAAGGCGCCAACAGAGGACAGCTTCATGGAAGCCCTGCACAAGAAAATTCGCGAAGAAGGCATCGTGCTTTCCGACCAGGTCCTGAAAGTCGACGCCTTTCTGAACCACCAGATCGACCCGGCCCTGATGAAGCTGATCGGCGACGAATTTGCCACGCTGTTCAAGGACTCGGGCATCACCAAGATCGTCACCATCGAAGCCTCGGGCATCGCCCCGGCGATCATGACCGGTCTGAACCTGGGCGTGCCGGTGATCTTCGCCCGCAAGCACCAGTCCCTGACCCTGACCGAAAACCTGCTGTCGGCGACCGTGTACTCGTTCACCAAGCAGACCGAAAGCACCGTGGCCATCTCTCCGCGCCACCTGACCAGCAGCGACCGCGTGCTGATCATCGATGACTTCCTGGCCAACGGTAAGGCGTCCCAGGCACTGATTTCGATCATCAAGCAGGCCGGCGCCACCGTGGCAGGCCTGGGTATCGTGATCGAGAAATCGTTCCAGGGCGGCCGTGCAGAGCTGGATTCGCAGGGTTATCGCGTAGAGTCCCTGGCGCGTGTGAAGTCGCTGGCCGGTGGCGTCGTAACCTTCATCGAATAAAGGCCACACTGCACATCCCCCTGTGGGAGCGAGCTTGCTCGCGATTGCATAGTGTCAGTCGACATCTTCGTTGACTGATACACCGCTATCGCGAGCAAGCTCGCTCCCACAGTTGTTTTTTGGGGGGGCAGTTACTGCGCAGTCGCCTTGAGGCCCGTGAGCAACAGCCGCTGAAACAAATCTTCCTTGAGGCCTTCCGGATCGGTCAATTGCATCCGCTCCAGATGCTCTGGAAACAACGCAGGCTCCGGCGCATCCAGCGCTGCCTTGCCCAACTCCAGCACCTCGCTCAGCTTGAACTTGCTCTTGAGCCAGTTCAGCGCCCGCAACACATCCCGCTCGACCTCGGTGAAATCACAACCCAGTGGGTACTCTGGAAATAGCTGCGGATGCCGCGCCTGAATCTCCTGCAAACGCTGCGGGCTGTTATCGGTAAAGCGAGGATCGAGACAGAAGTCCTTGGGCAGTTTGCCGACTTTCTGTGCCTGCGCGATCAGCCCCGACTGGAAACGTGAGTCGCTGATATTTAACAGTGCTTCAATCACCGCCGCATCGGTCTTGCCCCGCAGGTCGGCGATGCCGTACTCGGTGACCACGATGTCCCGCAGATGCCGCGGAATCGTGCAGTGACCATACTCCCAGACGATGTTCGAGCTGATGTCACCTCCAGACTCACGCCAGCTGCGTAGCAGCAACACCGAACGCGCGTCTTGCAACGCATGCCCCTGCACCACGAAGTTGTATTGCCCGCCTACGCCGCTGAGCACACGTCCGTCTTCGAGCTGATCCGCCACCGCGGCACCGAGCAAGGTCACGGTGAACGCGGTGTTGATGAACCTCGCATCGAGACGTTGCAAGCGCTTGAGTTCTTCCTGGCCGTAGAGCTCGTTGATGTAGCTGATGCGGGTCATGTTGAATTCAAGCCGCTTGCTCTGCGGCAACTCACGCAAGCGTTCATAGAAGCTGCGCGGCCCGAGGAAGAATCCGCCATGCACCGAGATGCCATCGGCTTGCGCAGCCTCGTCGAGGGTGCCGGCATTCGCCTGCTGTTGGGTCGCCGCGTCCGGATAAACCTTACGCCGCACGATCCCGGCATCGGCCAGCACCAACAAGCCGTTGACGAACATTTCGCTGCAGCCATACAGGCCTTTGGCGAAGGGCTCGATGCCGCCTTCGCGCTCAATCAGTTGCGCCCAGTGGCTGAGGTTTACGTCTGCCAGCAAAGCCCTGTATCCGTCGTTGTCGGCTTGCCGCGCCAGCAGCGCCGCCGTCAGCGCATCACCCATGGAACCGATACCGATCTGCAAGGTGCCGCCGTCACGCACCAGAGTGCTGGCGTGCAGGCCGATGAAATGGTCCTGAAAGCCCACCGGCATGTTTGGCGTGGAAAACAGCGTGGTGTTGTCCTTCTCATCGATCAGCAGGTCAAAGGTGTCGATGCCCAGTTCCGCATCGCCGGGCATGTAAGGCAGATCGTTGTGTACTTGGCCGACCATCAGGATGGTTTCTCCGGCGGCGCGGCGCTTGGCGATCATCGGCAATAGGTCGAGGGTGATGTCCGGGTTGCAGCTGAGGCTCAAGCGGTCGGGATGCTCGGCATGGCTGGCCACCAGTTGCGCCACCAGATTCAACCCGGCGGTGTTGATGTCCCGGGCCGCATGGCTGTAGTTGCTGCTGACGTAATCCTGTTGCGCCGTAGCACTGTTGAGCAGGCTGCCAGGCTGCATGAAGAACTGCTGGATGTGGATGTTGCCCGGTAAACCGTCGCGACGCAGGTCGGCGAGAAATTCCAGCTCCGGATAATCGCCGAACACCCGTTCGACAAAGGGTTCGAGAAAACGCTTTTGCAAACCATCGCCCAAGGGTGGGCGCCCCAGACACAACGCGGTGTAGATCGTCAGTCGTCGCTCGGGCGACTGTGCGATTCGTCGATACAGCGCGTTGACGAAGTGATTGGGTTTGCCCAACCCCAGAGGCAGTCCCATGTGGATATGCGTCGGCAACCGTGCCAAGACGTCATCGACCGCTTGCTCGATTGAACACAGCTGCACCATCAGGTCCTCCCTTACATTCCATGACGTGGGGTTAGACCGAGCTTGCCGGGGATTCGCTGCAATGAACAGCCCGTTAATGCCAATCGGCTGCCACAAAAACCTTGTAGGAGCGAGCTCGCTCGCGAAGAACCTGAGAGCACCGCGGGGTGCCAGGTTTCCAGCGTTATCGTTGACGACCATCGCGAGCGAGCTCGCTCCTACAAGGGTCAGCGCGGAATTGCAGGCACAAAAAAACCGTCCTGGGACGGTTTTTTGCGAACGATGCGGCGCCTTATTTCAGGCCGGACATCTTCTGGATGGCGCCTTTGAGCTCGGCGTCTGCACAATCGGCGCAGGTGCCTTTTGGCGGCATCGCGTTGATGCCGGAGATCGCCTTGGCGAGCAAGCCGTCAACACCACCTTCTTTCTTGGCACGCTCGCCCCAAGCGGCGGCATCACCGATTTTCGGCGCGCCCAACAGGCCTGAACCGTGGCAAGCGTTGCAATGTTTTGCAATCACTTCATCCGGGGTTTTCGCACCACCACCGCCGCCAGCGGAAGCGGCCACTTCCATGCCCTTGCACTCTTTACCCTGAACACAAACCTGGCCGACTGGCTCAAGGCGTTTGGCAATATCGTCGTTGGTCGCAGCCTGAGCGCTGACACTGACAGCCCATAGGGCCAATACGGTTGCTGGTGCAGCCAGCATTTTCATAATTAGGTTCACGCGTTCACCCTCAATGGTGGCTAGTCACGCCTACGGCCACGGTTCGCAGGCGGGCGCAAGTATAGCGGTAAGCCCGCCGCACTGAAACAACCCCAAAGTCGGAGGGGTCTTAGGCCGCGACGGAAAAACAGCCCGGGCACCTCTGCGATGCTGGCAGGACGCCTCTTTTCTTAGAAATTCGCTGGTGTGGCTGCGCTGATTAGTCGCGCCGGCACATCGAACGGATTACGGAAACGGTGTGGCTTGGTACTTTCAAAGTAGTAGCTATCGCCGGCTTCGAGGACAAAAGTTTCGAGACCGACCACCAGTTCCAGTTTTCCTTCGACCAGGATGCCGGTTTCCTCGCCCTCATGGGTGAGCATCTCGTCACCGGTATCGGCGCCTGGCGGATAGATTTCATTGAGGAATGCGATGGCCCGGCTCGGGTGCGCCCGACCGACCAGCTTCATGGTCACGGCACCATCGGAAATATCGATCAGCTCGTTGGCCTTGTAAACGATCTGGGTCGGTTTTTCCTGCAGGATTTCTTCGGAAAAGAACTCGACCATGGACATGGGAATCCCGCCCAACACCTTGCGCAGCGAACTGATCGAAGGGCTAACGCTGTTCTTCTCGATCATCGAAATCGTGCTGTTGGTGACCCCCGCCCGTTTGGCGAGCTCACGCTGGGAAAGGCCTTTG
Organism: Pseudomonas sp. GW822-FHT01E03; assembly: GCF_058802985.1. NCBI lineage: Bacteria > Pseudomonadati > Pseudomonadota > Gammaproteobacteria > Pseudomonadales > Pseudomonadaceae > Pseudomonas > Pseudomonas sp. GW822-FHT01E03. The sequence goes on along the minus strand of NZ_JBXAOQ010000002.1, from coordinate 263,820 downwards.
AGCCTACGGATGGATTGCAGTCGTTCACCGACGTCCAAAGCTTGCGCCTCCAGGATTCAGATTGTTGGAATATTGAGCGTTATCATGGCGACAGCGTTCAGTATTTACAACACCTTGACCTGAATCCTGCTCAGCGAGGCGACTTCCGGTCTGGAGCCCTGCTCACTAAGCCCCGGAATAGAGCAGTGGCACTCGGCGCAGGTTGCAGAAGATCTGGTAAGGAATCGTGCCGGCAGCCATGGCCACATCACTGGCGAGGATGTTTTTGCCCCACAACTCGACGGTCGAACCGAGACCGGCCTGCGGCACATCGGTCAGGTCGATACAGAGCATGTCCATCGATACCCGGCCGATCAACTGGCTGCGCTGCCCGGCAACCAGCACTGGCGTGCCGGTCGGTGCCAGACGTGGGTAGCCGTCGGCGTAACCCATGGCCACCACGCCAATGCGCATCGGTTTGGGGGTGATGAATTTGGCGCCGTAACCGACGGGCTCGCCAGCCGGCAACTCGCGCACACTGATCACCTTCGATTCCAGGGTCATGACCGGTTGCAGCCGCGATGCTACTTCGTTGGCCTCTTCGAACGGCGTGGCGCCATAGAGCATGATGCCTGGGCGCACCCAGTCACTCGGTATCTGCGGCCAACCGAGCACCGCCGGCGAGTTACGCAGGCTGACCTCGGCGGACAAGCCCTTGCGCGCCGCTTCAAATACTGCCACCTGCTCCGCGCTGGCCTGTTCGTGCAGTTCATCGGCACGCGCAAAGTGGCTCATCAGCACCACTTTCGCGACCTTGCCGCTGGCCAGCAGCCGTTGATAGGCCGCTTGATAATCCGTCGGGTGCAGCCCCACGCGATGCATGCCCGAGTCGAGCTTCAGCCACACGGTGATCGGCTTGCTCAACGCGGCGTTTTCGATGGCTTCGAGCTGCCACAGCGAATGCACCACGCACCAGAAATCATGCTCGACGATCAGCGCCAGCTCGTCGGCTTCGAAAAAGCCTTCCAACAGCAGGACCGGCGCACGAATGCCCGCCGCCCGCAGCTCCAACGCCTCTTCGATGCAGGCCACGGCAAACCCGTCCGCCTCGGCTTCCAGCGCCTGGGCGCAACGCACCGCGCCATGGCCATAGGCATCGGCCTTGATCACCGCGAGGGCACGAGCCCCCGTGAGTTCACGGGCGATCCGGTAGTTGTGACGCAGGGCTTGAAGGTCGATCAGGGCACGGGCAGGACGCATGGCGGCAGACTTCTGGTCGGGTTATCGGGAAGAAAAACCGGTGCTGGCTGACAGCGTTAACCACCAACAGCACCGGGAGAGGGATCTTTTCTGACAGGCTTATGGCAGAGCGGCGACAACCGACAACTCGACCAGGATTTCCGGTTCGCACAATTTCGCTTCAACGGTGGCTCGGGCGGGAGCGACGCCTTTTGGCAGCCACTTGTCCCACACCGCGTTCATGCCTTCGAAATGCGCGTCGATGTCCTTCAGGTAAATCGTCACCGACAGCAGATTGTGCTTGTCGGTGCCGGCCAGATCGAGCAACCGCTCGATGTTGGCGAGAGTTTCACGGGTCTGCTGTTCAATCCCGGAGTTCATGTCGTCGCCCACCTGTCCGGCCAGGTAAACCGTGCCGTTATGGGTGACGATCTGACTCATGCGCTCATTGGTGAGCTGGCGCTGGACTGACATGCTTAGCAGACTCCTGGGTTTTGTTGCCGTAACGGGAAATATCGAGGCCTTCGGCGCTGATCTGCGGCTTTCTCTTGGCCATCAAGTCAGCAAGCAAGCGACCGGAGCCACAGGCCATGGTCCAGCCGAGCGTGCCGTGACCGGTGTTCAGGAACAGGTTCTTGAACGGTGTGGCGCCTACGATTGGCGTGCCATCTGGAGTGGTCGGGCGCAGGCCGGTCCAAAAGCTCGCTTCGGCCAGATTGCCGCCCTGAGGATAAAGGTCGTTGACGATCATCTCCAGGGTTTCGCGCCGGCGCGGATTCAGCGACAGGTCAAAACCGGCGATCTCCGCCATGCCGCCAACGCGGATGCGGTTGTCAAAACGGGTGATCGCGACCTTGTAGGTCTCGTCGAGAATGGTCGAAGTCGGGGCCATTGCCGGGTTGGTGATCGGCACGGTCAGGGAGTAGCCCTTGAGCGGGTACACCGGCGCCTTGATCCCCAGTGGTTTGAGCAGTTGCGGCGAGTAGCTGCCAAGCGCCAACACGTAGCGGTCGGCGGTTTCCAGCTTGCCGTCGATCCATACGCCGTTGATGCGGTCACCGGCGAAGTCGAGGCGCTGAATGTCCTGGTCGAAACGGAATTGCACACCGAGGTTCGCGGCCATCTCGGCGAGCTTGGTGGTGAACATCTGGCAGTCGCCGGTCTGGTCGTTCGGCAGGCGCAAGGCACCGGCGAGAATGTCAGTGACGCTGGCCAGCGCCGGCTCAACGCGGGCAATACCTTCACGGTCGAGCAATTCGAACGGCACGCCGGACTCTTTCAGCACGGCGATGTCTTTCGCGGCGCCGTCCAGTTGAGCCTGGGTGCGGAACAGTTGGGTGGTACCGAGGCTACGGCCTTCGTAGGCAATGCCGGTTTCGGCACGCAGTTCATCGAGGCAGTCACGGCTGTACTCGGACAGACGGACCATGCGCTCCTTGTTCACCGCGTAACGGCTGGCGGTGCAGTTGCGCAGCATCTGTGCCATCCACAGGTACTGGTCGATGTCGGCCGTGGCCTTGATCGCCAGTGGCGCGTGGCGCTGCAACAGCCACTTGATGGCCTTGAGCGGCACGCCCGGCGCGGCCCACGGCGAAGCATAACCCGGCGAGACCTGCCCGGCATTGGCGAAACTGGTCTCCATGGCAGCGGCCGGCTGCCGGTCCACAACCACCACTTCAAACCCGGCACGGGCCAGATAATAAGCACTGGTGGTACCGATGACGCCGCTACCCAAGACCATGACGCGCATTTTCATATCCCTCATCGCGGCTAACCGCTGACGTTTGTTATTCAGAGCTTCAGATGTGCGCAGTGTAAAAAAGATTTGCCAGTGCATTTCACTATATAAGCGCCTATATTTGGCGACAATTCTCGGCAAAAACCCTTTTCACGGAGGCGCATCCCCTATGCGTACCAACACTCAGACCAAACGTGAGCTGGACAAGATCGACCGCAACATCCTGCGGATCCTGCAAGCGGACGGGCGGATTTCCTTTACCGAGCTTGGGGAAAAGGTCGGGCTCTCGACCACGCCCTGTACCGAGCGGGTCCGGCGTCTGGAGCGCGAAGGGATCATCATGGGCTACAACGCCAGGCTCAATCCGCAGCATCTGAAGGGTAGTCTGCTGGTGTTCGTCGAGATCAGCCTGGACTACAAATCCGGCGATACTTTCGAAGAGTTTCGACGTGCGGTGCTGAAGTTGCCCCATGTGCTGGAGTGCCACCTGGTGTCAGGGGATTTCGACTACCTGGTGAAGGCGCGGATTTCCGAGATGGCCTCGTACCGCAAATTGCTGGGCGACATCCTGCTCAAGCTGCCCCACGTGCGCGAGTCCAAGAGTTACATCGTGATGGAAGAGGTGAAAGAGAGCCTGACTCTGCCGATTCCGGATTGAAGATTTTCCGGTGTCTGTTCCGACCCCATCGCGAGCAAGCTCGCTCCCACAATGAACCGGTTTTGAACACAAAATTCAGGCAGACTCAAATACCTGTGGGAGCGAGCTTGCTCGCGATTGAGGCAACTCGGTCCACCTGAAGACCCGCTGTTTTAAACCAACACCTGCCGGGTACTGGCCATGTACTCGAACACCTGCTTCTCCACCCGCGGATGAATCAACTCCACTGGCCCACGTCCATTGGGGCACGGCAAGGTCTTGGTGGTACCGAACAACCGGCAGATCAGCGGCCGCTCGTCATACACCGTGCAACCATTGGGCCCCAGGTGCACACAGTTGAGTTCTTCCATGGCGGCATCCTGCTCGGCGCGGGTCTTGCGCGGCAGGCGTGACATTTCTTCCGGCGAGGTGGTCACCGGCCCGCAGCAGTCATGGCAGCCGGGAACGCACTCGAACGAGGGAATCTGCTGTCGCAATGTGCGGATTGTCTGACTGTTGCAGCTCATTGAAGCGGTGACCAATAGCGGAATAGAGCGCGATTCTGACGCAAAAGCCCCGATCCAGACAGCACCAGCCGACCAATGTTGCCCGTCCGGGAAGGTCCGGCTTATGCTCCGTCAAGCTTTCTAAACGCAAGCATCAGGAACACGCACATGAATGCCCGTGCTCAACAGCCTGCAATGAACCACACCGCGTCCTACTACGCCGCCAGCAGCCTGCCGCAACCCGAACTTCCGGCGCTCCAAGGCGAAGTGCTGGCCGATGTCTGTGTGGTGGGCGGTGGGTTTTCGGGGCTGAACACGGCGCTTGAGCTGGCCGAACGCGGCCTCAGCGTAGTGTTGCTTGAAGCCCATCGAATCGGCTGGGGCGCCAGTGGACGCAATGGCGGGCAACTGATTCGCGGCGTCGGCCACGGCCTCGATCAGTTCACCAACGTCATCGGTGTCGAAGGTGTTCGGCAAATGAAACTCATGGGCCTGGAAGCCGTGGAAATCGTCCGGCAACGGGTCGAGCACTTCCAGATCCCCTGTGACCTGACCTGGGGATACTGCGACCTCGCCAACAAGCCCCGTGACCTTGAAGGTTTCGCCGAGGATGCCGAAGAGCTGCGCAGCCTCGGTTATCGCTACGAGACCCGTTTGCTGCAAGCCAACGAGATGCACACCGTGGTCGGCTCTACGCGTTACGTCGGCGGCCTGATCGACATGGGCTCGGGGCACCTGCATCCACTGAACCTGGCCCTGGGCGAAGCATCCGCGGCACAACGATTGGGGGTCCAGTTGTTCGAGCACTCGGCCGTGACCCGCATCGACTATGGCCCAGAGGTCAAGGTCCATGCCGCCGAGGGCTCGGTGCGCGCCAAGACCCTGGTACTGGGTTGCAATGCCTACCTCAATGACCTCAACCCGGAACTCAGCGGCAAAGTCCTGCCTGCCGGCAGCTACATCATCGCCACCGAACCATTGAGCGAAGAACGGGCCCACGCCCTTCTGCCGCAGAACATGGCGGTCTGTGACCAGCGCGTGGCGCTGGACTACTACCGACTCTCGGCGGACCGGCGCCTGCTGTTTGGTGGTGCCTGCCATTACTCCGGCCGCGACCCCAAAGACATCGCTGCGTACATGCGTCCGAAAATGCTGGAGGTCTTCCCGCAACTGAGTGCGGTGAAGATCGATTACCAATGGGGCGGCATGATCGGTATCGGCGCCAACCGCCTGCCGCAGATCGGGCGACTCAAGGACCAGCCGAATGTGTATTACGCCCAGGCCTATTCCGGTCATGGCGTGAACGCCACGCACCTGGCCGGCAAGCTGTTGGCCGAAGCCATCAGCGGCCAGCACAGCGGCGGCTTCGATCTGTTTGCCAAGGTGCCGCACATCACATTCCCGGGTGGCAAGCATTTGCGTTCGCCGTTGCTGGCATTGGGAATGTTGTGGCATCGGTTTAAAGAGTTGGTCTGAAGGTTTAGCTGAGCCTGTACCGACGCCATCGCGCGCAAGCTCGCTCCCACAGTGTTTGGCGGTGTTCACAAAATTTGTGTTCACCACCGTTCCTTGTGGGAGCGAGCTTGCTCGCGATGAGGCCCTGAAGAACACTGCAAAACTCAGATCCGCCAGAAGGGCTTCAGCCCCTCCTCTCGCGCCTGCTCCCGCGTCAGCCCGATATCCTGGAGCTGGTCAGCCGTCAGGGCCAGCAACGCCTTGCGCGTGTGCAGGCGACGCCAGAACCGGTCCCAGCGATTCAGGCCGGACGACGCATTGCCCATGCCCCCCTCCCGCGTGCCGTTGTTCTGCCCGGTCGCCAGCTCCTGACTGTGTAACGTCAGCCGCACATCGCTCAAACCGTTCATCTTGGATGCTCCTGTTTACTTGGGTAGCCAGAGGTTCCATGATGCGTGGGCGCGCAAGAGCATTACAGATTCAAAACAACTGTATTAACTCCATACAGTTTTGCCGATTCCGCCACTGAATCCCGATTTTTCGCCCGATCTGTACTGGTTAACCGAATCACCCTTATCGAGGCTGCACCATGACCCTTTACGTCAACCTCGCCGAATTGCTCGGCACACGTATCGAACAGGGCTTCTATCGCCCCGGTGACCGGCTGCCTTCGGTTCGGGCGCTGAGCGTCGAGCACGGCGTCAGCCTGAGCACAGTGCAGCAGGCCTATCGGGTGCTGGAGGACAGCGGGCTGGCCATGCCTCGGCCCAAGTCGGGGTACTTCGTCCCGGCCAGCCGCGAACTGCCGGATTTGCCGGCAGTCGGCCGCCCGGCCCAACGGCCGGTGGACATTTCCCAATGGGATCAAGTGCTGGAGTTGATTCGCGCCGTTCCGCGCAAAGACGTGGTGCAACTGGGTCGCGGCATGCCGGACATCACCAGTGCGACCATGAAACCGCTGCTGCGTGACCTGGCGCGAATCAGCCGTCGGCAGGACATGCCCGGCCTGTATTACGACAACATCCACGGCAACCTTGAACTGCGCGAACAGATCGCTCGCCTGATGCTCGATTCCGGCTGCCAGTTGAGTGCCAGCGAACTGGTGGTGACCACTGGATGCCATGAAGCGCTGTCCACCAGTATTCGCGCGATCTGCGAGCCCGGCGACATTGTCGCGGTGGACTCGCCGAGCTTTCACGGCGCGATGCAGACCCTCAAGGGCCTGGGCATGAAGGCCCTGGAAATCCCCACCGATCCACTGACCGGCATCAGCCTCGAAGCGCTGGAACTGGCCCTGGAACAGTGGCCGATCAAGGTCATACAGTTGACCCCCAACTGCAACAACCCGTTGGGCTACATCATGCCGGAGTCGCGCAAACGCGCGTTGTTGACGCTTGCGCAGCGCTATGACGTGGCGATCATCGAGGACGATGTGTATGGCGAACTGGCCTACACCTACCCGCGTCCGCGCACGATCAAGTCCTTCGACGAGGACGGTCGCGTCCTATTGTGCAGTTCGTTTTCCAAGACCCTGGCACCCGGCCTGCGCATCGGCTGGGTCGCGCCCGGTCGCTATCTGGAACGGGTACTGCATATGAAATACATCAGCACCGGATCCACCGCGCCACAACCGCAGATCGCCATCGCCGAATTCCTTAAAGGTGGCCACTTCGAACCGCATTTGCGGCGGATGCGTACGCAATACCAGCGCAATCGCGACATGATGATTGATTGGGTGACCCGCTACTTCCCGGCCGGCACCCGCGCCAGTCGCCCACAGGGTAGCTTCATGCTGTGGATCGAATTACCGGAAGGTTTCGACACCCTGAAACTGAATCGTGCATTGCACGACCAGGGCGTACAGATTGCCGTGGGCAGTATTTTTTCCGCCTCGGGCAAGTACCGCAATTGCCTGCGCATGAACTACGCTGCCAAGCCAACACCGCAGATCGAAGACGCAGTACGCAAGGTCGGTACGACAGCGATCAGACTGCTGGCGGAAAACGATCAGCTCAGCGACTGAGCTTTCTTCGGGAATCAGCGTCCATATGCCTATCTGCGCCGCCAAACGGAGTTGGCGGCGGCGTTTCAATGCCTGGCTGAGCAATTCGGTTGGCTGAGGAAGATGTTGTAAGACTCGACCGCCACAGTTCTGCGATGCTCATCAGGCTGGCTGAGCGGCGCCAAACGCCCCTTGCCTCGACACCACAATCAGCACGCCCAAGGCCCCCACGGCCATCAGCAACGGCAACGCATGGCCGTTGATCCACTGGCTGCCGGCACCCGCCAGCAGCGGCCCGACCAAGCAACCAATCCCCCACAGCTGTGCAATATGCGCGTTGGCCCGCACCAGTGCATCGTCGCGATAACGCTCGCCGATCAGGATCAGTGACAAGGTGAACAAGCCACCGGCACTGGCGCCAAACAAGACCCACAGCGGCCAGATCAGCAGTGTGTCGATCAGCATCGGAATCGCCAGGCTCGACACCAGCAAGACGACTGCGCAGCCGGTAAACAACGCCCGGCGCGACAAACGATCGGCCAACGCACCAATCGGCAATTGCAGCACCGCATCGCCGACGACCACCGTACTGACCATCGCCAGAGCGATCTCCGTGGTGAAGCCCTGGCGCAGGCAGTAGACCGGCAACAGCGTCAAAATCATCGCCTCGAACGCGGCGAACAGCGACACCGCCCAGGCAATCGCCGGCAGGCCACGACAAAACTCAAGCAAATCACGCAGGGTCACGCTGCTGGCTTCACTGCTCGGCGCGCCACTGCGGCCCAGCAACAGGAACGGAGCCGCCATCAGCAAACCGACGCCCACCCAAAAGCCATAGTCATGCTCGGTACCGAGGAAGCCCAACAACACCGGCCCCGCCAGCTGACTCAATGCGTAGCTGCTGCCATACAGCGCCACCAGCCGCCCGCGCCATTGCTCGACCACCAGTTGATTGATCCAGCTTTCACCGATGATGAATACAAGGGTCAGGATCACCCCGATCATCAGCCGCAGCACCAACCAGATCGGATAGCTCGGCAACAGCGCCAGCAAACCGATCGAAATCGCCCCGGCCCACAGGCACAGGCGCATCAGATTGGCCGTGCCGAATCGCGCCGCCAGATGGCTGGAGATTTTCGCCCCCAGCAGGACGCCGATGGCTGGCATCGCGGCCATCACGCCAATGGCAAACGAGCCGTAGCCCCAGCTTTCCAGGCGAAACGACACCAGCGGCATGCTGACACCCAAGGCCAGGCCGACACTCAGGACAGATGCCAAAACGGCGAAATAAGTCGCCCAACGCATGTTCCACGCTCCTGTGGATACTTTTATGTACAACACAAAACATTGTGGGAGCGAGCTTGCTCGCGATGACGGAACAACATTCAACATTGAAGTCGACTGTTACACCGCTATCGCGAGCAAGCTCGCTCCCACAAGGGATCTGTGTCGTTCGGGAGGCCTGCTCTACAACAGACCTCCCTTAACGGCTTACAACTTGATCCAGGTCGCCTTCAGCTCGGTGTATTTGTCGAACGCGTGCAGGGACTTGTCGCGGCCGTTGCCGGATTGCTTGAAGCCACCGAACGGAGCAGTCATGTCGCCGCCATCGTACTGGTTGACCCACACGCTACCGGCACGCAGTGCGCGGGCGGTGAGGTGGGCCTTGGAAATGTCGGCCGTCCAGACCGCAGCGGCCAGGCCGTACGGTGTGTCGTTGGCGATCGCGATGGCTTCTTCGGCGCTGTCGAATTCGATGACCGACAGTACCGGGCCGAAGATTTCTTCCTGGGCGATTTTCATCGCATTGCTCACACCATCGAAAATCGTCGGCTCAACGTAAGTACCGCCAGTTTCCTGGAGCGTACGCTTGCCACCGGCCACCAACCTGGCGCCGTCGGCATGACCGGACTCGATGTAGGACAGTACGGCGTTCATCTGCTGGGTATCGACCAGCGCGCCAACATTGGTCGCCGGATCCAGCGGATTGCCCGGCTTCCAGGCCTTCAGCGCCTCGATCACCAGCGGCAGGAATTTGTCCTTGATCGAACGCTCCACCAGCAGGCGCGAACCGGCGGTGCAGACTTCGCCCTGGTTGAAGGCGATGGCGCCAGCAGCGGCTTCGGCAGCATCCTGCAGATTCGGCGCATCGGCGAACACGATGTTCGGGCTCTTGCCGCCGGCTTCGAGCCAGACTCGCTTCATGTTCGACTCGCCGGAGTAGATCAGCAATTGCTTGGCGATTTTGGTCGAGCCGGTGAATACCAGGGTGTCGACGTCGTTGTGCAGGGCCAAGGCCTTGCCGACGGTGTGACCGTAACCCGGCAGCACGTTCAGCACGCCTTTCGGGATGCCGGCTTCGACAGCCAGTTCAGCGATGCGGATGGCGGTCAGCGGGGATTTTTCGGACGGCTTGAGGATCACCGAGTTGCCGGTGGACAGCGCAGGACCGAGTTTCCAGCACGCCATCATCAGCGGGAAGTTCCACGGCACGATGGCGCCCACAACACCCACCGGCTCACGGGTCACAAGACCCAACTGATCGTGCGGAGTGGCTGCCACTTCGTCGTAGATCTTGTCGATGGCTTCGCCGCTCCAGCTCAAGGCTTGTGCCGCGCCGGGAACGTCGATGTACAGGGAATCGCTGATCGGCTTGCCCATGTCCAGGGTTTCAAGCAGGGCCAGCTCTTCGGCGTGCTGTTTGAGCAGGCCGGCAAAACGGATCATGGTGGACTTGCGTTTGGTCGGCGCCAGACGCGACCAGACACCAGAATTGAACGTGGCGCGAGCGTTTTCCACGGCGCGCTGGGCATCGGCGGCGTCACAACTGGCAATCTTGCCGAGCAGACGGCCATCGACCGGGCTGATGCACTCGAATGTCTCGCCGGAAACGGCGTCGGTGTATTCGCCATTGATATAGGCGCGGCCTTCGATTTTCAGGTCGCGGGCACGTTGTTCCCAGTCGGCACGGGTCAGGGTGGTCATGCGAGTGTCCTCCTCTTATTGATACGACACCCGCGTTCTTCGCGGGCGCTGTCAGGAATTCTGCCCGGCCAGCCTGCTTTTCGGCCCAAGGCATCCACCACCCTAAACCAGCGGCAGGTGAAGTTTCAATATATTTGACATAACACCGGCAAACGGCCTTGCGATGTTCATTTTAATAAACATAGACTTTGGCGATACCCGTGTCCGGTATGACCGGACACCCACCACTCGCACCGCAATGACGGGGGAATACAACAATGAGCATCCAGAATATCGTCGACTTCAGCCAGGCCACCACCGCCGCCGAACGCTATCGCCCGGATCCGACCAAAGTACTGAAGGGTGATCCCGAGCAAGCGGTGTACAACCACTACAACAGCCCTTGCGGCCAATTGAACGCCGGCGTGTGGGAAGGGGCTGTCGGCCAGTGGACGGTAAACTTCACCGAACACGAATACTGCGAAATCGTGCAGGGGGTTTCCGTGATACGTGACCTCGACGGCAACGCCAAGACGCTGCGTGTGGGTGATCGCTTCGTGATCCCGGCAGGCTTTCGCGGCACCTGGGAAGTGCTGGAGCCATGCCGCAAGATCTATGTGGCGTTTGAACAGAAGGCTTGAAGCAAGATCATCGAAATACCCCAAAGCCCGTCCCCGGTGACGGGCTTTTTCACGGGCGGACCCCGGCAAACATCGCGACACAGTACAACAGGTGATAAATGACCGGAGCTGCTCCAGTATTTCTTCACGGCATCCAAGACGGATGACGGGAGCAATTTCGCTCACTCACCAATTGCAAGGAAGCGGTAAATGACCATTGATTTGAAACAACACCTGGATACAGCCATTCAGTACATCGGCCGACAATACTCCGAAGAGCTGCGTGGAGAGCTCGCCAACAAGACCGGGCTGGCGGTACGTCCGAGGGGCATCGGGTTCATCATGACCAAAGACTACAATCCCGCACGGATCAATCTGCTGGTTGAAAACGAAATCATCACCCATGTCACCATGGGCAATTGATTTGCGCCAAACCATGCATCGCTCTACTCAGCACTGAAGCGCAATGACTTGATCAGGCTGAAAAGCTGTCCGTTTTTTCAAGCACAACAAAAAAGGCCCGTATCTCGCGATACGGGCCTTTTTCGTAAGAGGGAAAAATCAATTACTTGATTTTGCCTTCTTTGTAGATCACGTGCTTGCGAACAACCGGATCATATTTCTTGATCTCGATTTTGTCCGGAGTAGTACGCTTGTTCTTGTCGGTAGTGTAAAAGTGACCAGTACCGGCGCTCGAAATCAAACGAATCAATTCACGCATGATTAGCTCCCTTAAACCTTGCCATCGCGGCGAAGTTCGGCCAGCACGACAGTGATGCCACGCTTGTCGATGATACGCATGCCTTTGGCAGATACGCGCAGACGCACAAAACGTTTCTCTTCTTCAACCCAGAAGCGGTGATGCTGCAGGTTCGGCAGGAAACGACGACGGGTTTTGTTGTTTGCGTGGGAAATGTTATTCCCAGTCACCGGACCCTTACCGGTAACTTGACAGACTCTAGACATGCCTCAGCCCTCTAAAACCACATGCCCAACCCGGCATGGGTTGGCCGCTTAATCTCTCAGTCATTTGGCGCCAGGCGCCGCGTTTCTTTAGAGGTCTTACCGGCTACACCTACAGTGAAGGAACCGGGCCCCTAGAAAAGAGCGCTGCTTTATACCAGAAAGACTAGAGAGCAACAACATTCAGTGTGCGTTGAATTCACAAAAACCCCGTTTTTCTGGCTCCGAGCGCCTTGGACAAAGGCTATCGTCGATGGCGACCGCTCGTCGCAGAAAATCGTTCAGCGAGCCATCCAGGGGGTTTGCTCAACCGCTGCACAGCAAAATCAGTCGCCTATAGTCCCCTTAAAATGAAAAAGGGGATAGTCATTTGCAAAAGAGCCCACTAGGGTAAGCCTTTTCCAGACTGCACTTGCAGATGGGCCTTCGACCTGTATAGGAAGCCGACCATGCGCCTTGCTGCCCTACCGCTGTTGCTCGCCCCGCTTCTGCTGAGCCCACAGGCATTTGCCGCCGCCCTGAGCGTCTGCACCGAGGCCAGCCCTGAAGGGTTCGACGTGGTGCAGTACAACTCGCTGACCACCACCAATGCCTCGGCCGATGTGTTGATGAATCGCCTGGTGGACTTTGACACGGCCAGTGGCAAAGTGGTCGCCAGCCTCGCCGACAGCTGGGAAGTCAGCCCCGATGGCCTGATCTACGTGTTCAAGTTGCACCCGCAGGTGAAATTCCATCGCACCGAGTACTTCACTCCAACGCGCGACTTGAACGCCGAAGACGTGATTTTCAGCTTCGACCGTATGCTCGACCCGGCCAATGCGTGGCACAAAGTCGCCCAGAGCGGCTTCCCGCATGCGCAATCGATGCAGTTGCCTGCATTGATCAAGAAAATCGACGCCCTCGATCCGCAGACCGTGCGCTTCACCCTCGACCACCCGGATTCGACCTTCCTGGCGACCCTGAGTATGGGTTTCGCCTCGATCTATTCGGCCGAATACGCCGACAAACTGATGAAGGCCGGCACACCCGAGAAGCTCAACAGCCAGCCGATCGGCACAGGGCCGTTCGTTTTCACTCGCTTCCAGAAGGACGCCTCGGTTCGCTACAAAGCCAACCCCGACTACTTCGGCGGCAAACCCTCTGTAGATCCGCTGATCTTTGCCATCACCCCGGACGCCAACGTGCGCCTGCAGAAATTGCGCCGCAACGAATGCCAGATCGCCCTGTCGCCCAAGCCTCTGGACGTACAGGAAGCGCTGAAAGAGCCGACGCTGAAAGTCGAAAAGACTGACGCGTTCATGACCGCATTCGTCGGCATCAACAGTCAGCATCCGCCACTGGACAAGCCTGAAGTCCGCCAGGCCATCAACCTTGCCTTCGACAAGGCCAACTATGTCAAAGCCGTGTTCGAAGACACTGCCGAGGCGGCCAACGGTCCGTATCCGCCCAACACCTGGAGCTACGCCAAAGGCCTGCCGGGTTACCCTCACGACATCGCCAAGGCCAAGGCCTTGATGGCCAAGGCCGGACTCAAGGACGGCTTCCAGACCACCATCTGGACCCGCCCTTCCGGCAGCCTGCTTAACCCCAATCCAAGCCTTGGTGCCCAACTGCTGCAGTCTGACCTCGCGGAAATCGGCATTCAGGCCGAAATCCGCGTGATCGAATGGGGCGAACTGATCCGCCGCGCCAAGGCCGGTGAGCACGACTTGCTGTTCATGGGCTGGGCCGGTGACAACGGTGACCCGGACAACTTCCTCACGCCGCAGTTTTCCTGCGCGGGGGTCAAGTCTGGCACCAACTTCGCCCGCTACTGCAATCAGGACCTGGACAAGCTGATCAGCGCCGGCAAGACCACCGGCGAGCAAGGTGTGCGTAGCAAACTCTACGAACAGGCCCAGGCACAGATCCAGCAGCAGGCGCTGTGGCTACCACTGGCTCACCCGACGGCCTTCGCGCTGACGCGCAAGGATGTCGAGGGGTATTCGGTCAGCCCGTTCGGCCGGCAGGATTACTCCAAGGTCAACCTCAAATAATCTGACACAACACAAAACCTGTGGGAGCGAGTTTGCTCGCGATAGCGGACTTTCAGGCAACATCAATGCTGAATGTGCCGACGCCATCGCGAGCAAGCTCGCTCCCACATGGAAAGCCTGCTTCTCACATCCTGCCTACATCCAGCCATACTCCGCCATCGACAACGGGTCGCCATCGCCGATGATGAAATGGTCGAGCACCCGCACGTCAATCAACTCCAGCGCCTTTTGCAGGCGCTTGGTCAGCACCCGGTCGGACTGACTTGGGTCGGTGTTGCCCGAGGGATGGTTGTGACAGAGGATCAATGCCGCTGCGTTGTTGGCCAGGGCGCGCTTGACCACCTCTCGCGGATGAACGCTGGTGTTGTCGATGGAGCCGCGGAACAGCGTCTCGAACGCCAGTACCTGATGCCTGGAATCGAGAAACAGGCAACCAAACACCTCGTGTGGCTCGTGGCGCAGCATCGATTTCAGATACTCGCGAACCGCGTGCGGACTCTCCAGTGCCGACTTATGGCGCGCACGCTCGGCCAGATGACGCCTGCTCATTTCTTGCGCAGCCTGCAACTGCGCAAATTTCGCCGGCCCAAGTCCCAACTGCTTGCTGAACGCTTCCTGATCGGCTTCAAGCAACAAACGCAGGCTGCCAAACTGATTCAACAGGTGTCGCGCCAGATCTACTGCACTTTTACCCACCACGCCGGTGCGTAAAAAGATCGCCAGCAATTCGGCATCCGAAAGGCTTCCCGCGCCCCGCTCAAGCAACCTCTCCCGCGGCCGTTCCGCCGCCGGCCAATCGCGAATACTCATAGCACCTCCCTGTCTGTGGGCACCGCTGTTCCGTAGCGGTCGCTGTGATATCGTAGCCCATCTTTTTTGCGGGCGAATTCACCCTGGGGAGGGGGTTTCGCCACGTATGTCACCAACGAATTGAAAGGCAGGCCTATGCAGCGGCTGTATCGGAAACGCATTGTTCTGGGCGTCGGCGGCGGTATCGCTGCCTACAAGAGCGCCGACCTGGTTCGCCGCCTGATCGATCAGGGCGCCGAAGTGCGCGTGGTCATGACCCGTGGCGGCGCAGAGTTCATCACCCCGTTGACCATGCAGGCCCTGTCCGGGCACCCGGTCCACCTGGACCTGCTGGACCCGGCGGCCGAGGCGGCCATGGGCCACATCGAACTGGCCAAATGGGCCGATCTGGTGCTGATCGCCCCCGCCACGGCGGACCTGATCGCCCGCCTGGCCCAAGGCATCGCCGATGATCTGCTGACCACGCTGGTGCTGGCCACCGACGCAGTGGTCGCCGTCGCGCCGGCAATGAACCAGGCGATGTGGCGCGATCCGGCGACCCAGGCCAACCTGCAAACCCTCGAAAGCCGCGACATCAAGGTTTTCGGCCCAGCCTCCGGCAGCCAGGCCTGCGGCGACGTCGGCCTGGGACGCATGCTCGAAGCCCTTGAACTGGCCCAGTGCGCCGCCGACTGCTTCCAGCGTCAGGCACTGACCGGCAAACACGTGCTGATTACGGCCGGCCCGACCCAGGAAAACATCGACCCGGTGCGCTACATCACCAACCACAGCTCCGGAAAAATGGGCTTTGCCCTGGCCGAAGCCGCTGTGGAGGCTGGTGCCCGCGTAACCCTGATCACCGGCCCCGTGCACCTGCCGACTCCGGATCGCGTCAACCGTATCGACGTGGTCAGCGCCCGCGACATGCTGGCCGCGTGTGAAGCGGCGATCCCTTGCGACCTGTTCATCGCCTCGGCAGCGGTCGCGGATTACCGTCCGGAAGTCGTCGCCCCGCAGAAACTCAAGAAAGATCCTACGAACGGCGACGGCTTGTTGCTACAGATGGTGCGTAACCCGGACATCCTGGCCACCATCGCCACCCGCCCCGACCGCCCGTTCAGTGTCGGTTTTGCAGCCGAGACCGAACACCTGCTCGATTACGCTGCACGCAAGTTGAAAGACAAGAACCTCGATCTGATCGTCGCCAACGACGTCGCCAACCCGAGCATTGGCTTCAACAGCGAAGAAAACGCCTGCAGCGTCATCGACCGTGAGCTTCACGCCACACTTTTCGCCCAGACCAGCAAGAGCAAGATTGCTCGCCAGCTGATCACTTTTATCGCCGAACGTCTGAACCAGGTTTAATTTACATGCACGCTTTGCAAGCCAAGATTCTCGACCCCCGCATCGGTACCGAATTCCCGCTGCCACAATACGCCACACCGGGCTCCGCCGGCCTCGACCTGCGCGCCATGCTGGAACAGGACACCGTGATCAAGCCGGGTGAAACCGTGCTGATCCCCACCGGCCTTTCGGTCTATATCGGCGACCCGAACCTGGCGGCGCTGATTCTGCCGCGCTCGGGGATGGGCCATAAGCACGGCATCGTGCTGGGCAACCTGGTGGGGCTGATCGACTCCGACTACCAAGGCCCATTGATGGTTTCCTGCTGGAACCGTGGTCAGACCGAGTTCACCATGCCGGTTGGCGAGCGCCTGGCGCAGCTGGTGCTGGTACCAGTAGTGCAGGCTCACTTCGAGATGGTTGAAGAGTTTGTTGAAACCGAGCGCGGCACCGGCGGCTTCGGCCATACCGGCACCCGCTGATCCGATCTTGCTCTTCTTGTTGCGGGGGATCTGACTCCCTCGCCACAAAATTCAAATTGTCATCTGCAAGGTTTAGCTCCGAAAATCAAGGCATTGCCCGGTCAAACCCTTGTCGTCAGGGGCGTCATGGCCCTTTCACACCACGAACTCTCTGTGGAAAACGCCGTCATACCCTTCAGTTTGAACCTGCCACCGAATGAATCGGCGGCCTGTCCAGCCACTTTCGAGATGGAGCATTTCCACAGATGAACACCCCGGCCAAAATCGCACCCAAGTTCCCTGACAGCATCTTCCGCGCCTACGACATCCGCGGCACCGTCCCGGAATTCCTGAACGCCGAAACCGCTTACTGGATCGGCCGCGCCGTCGGCTCCCAAAGCCTGGCCCAGGGCGAGCCAAACGTTTCCGTCGGTCGCGATGGCCGTCTGTCCGGCCCGGAGCTGGTCGCGCAACTGATCAAAGGCATCGCCGACAGCGGCTGCCACGTCAGTGATGTCGGCCTGGTCCCGACTCCGGCGCTTTACTACGCCGCCAACGTACTGGCCGGCAAATCCGGCGTGATGCTCACCGGCAGCCACAACCCGTCGAACTACAACGGTTTCAAGATCGTCATCGCCGGTGACACCCTGGCCAACGAACAGATCCAGGCCCTGCACGACCGCCTCAAGACCAACAACCTGAGCAGCGGCCAGGGCAGCATCACCCAGGTCGAGATCCTCGACCGCTACACCACCGAAATCGTCCAAGACATCAAGCTGGCCCGTCGCCTGAAAGTGGTCGTCGATTGCGGTAACGGCGCGGCCGGTGTGATCGCTCCGCAACTGATCGAAGCGCTGAACTGCGAAGTCATCCCGCTGTTCTGCGAAGTGGACGGCAACTTCCCGAACCACCACCCGGACCCGGGCAAGCCTGAAAACCTCGTGGACCTGATCGCCAAGGTCAAGGAAACCAACGCTGACATCGGCCTGGCCTTCGACGGCGATGGCGACCGCGTCGGCGTGGTGACCAACACCGGCAGCATCGTCTACCCAGACCGGTTGCTGATGCTGTTCGCCCGCGACGTTGTGGCGCGCAACCCGGGCGCCGAAATCATCTTCGACGTCAAATGCACCCGCCGCCTGATTCCGCTGATCAAGGAATACGGTGGCCGGTCGTTAATGTGGAAGACCGGTCACTCGTTGATCAAAAAGAAAATGAAACAATCCGGCGCCCTGCTGGCTGGCGAAATGAGCGGGCACATCTTCTTCAAGGAGCGCTGGTTCGGTTTCGACGACGGCATTTACAGCGCCGCGCGGTTGCTGGAGATCCTCAGCAAGGAAAAATCCTCGGCCGAAGAGTTGTTCGCGACCTTCCCGAACGATATTTCTACGCCGGAAATCAATATCCATGTGACCGAAGAGAGCAAATTCAGCATCATTGATGCATTGCACGATGCGCAGTGGGGCGAAGGCGCCGACCTGACCACCATTGACGGCGTGCGAGTCGACTATGCCAAAGGCTGGGGCCTGGTACGCGCATCCAACACCACACCGGTGCTGGTGCTGCGTTTCGAGGCCGATGACGAGGCTGAATTGCAGCGCATCAAGGACGTTTTCCACGCCCAGTTGAAGCGTGTTGCACCTGATCTCCAACTACCGTTCTGATTCACCCGGAGCCCTGAATGACCCTCGAACGCGAAGCCGCCGCCAACACCGCCAAGGTCCTGTCCGAAGCGCTGCCTTACATCCGCCGTTATGTCGGCAAGACACTGGTGATCAAATACGGCGGCAACGCGATGGAAAGCGAGGAGCTGAAAACCGGCTTCGCCCGCGACATCGTGCTGATGAAGGCCGTGGGCATCAACCCGGTGGTGGTTCACGGTGGCGGCCCGCAAATCGGTGACCTGCTCAAGCGCCTGTCGATCGAGAGCCATTTCGTCGACGGCATGCGCGTCACCGACGCCGCGACCATGGACGTGGTTGAAATGGTCCTCGGCGGCCAGGTCAACAAGGACATCGTCAACCTGATCAACCGTCATGGCGGCAGCGCCATCGGCCTGACCGGTAAAGACGCCGAGCTGATTCGCGCGAAGAAGCTCACCGTTACCCGTCAGACGCCGGAAATGACCACCCCGGAAATCATCGACATCGGCCACGTGGGCGAAGTAGTCGGCATCAATACCGACCTGCTGAACCTGTTGGTCAAGGGCGATTTCATCCCGGTGATCGCGCCCATCGGCGTCGGCGCCAACGGCGAGTCGTACAACATCAACGCTGACCTGGTGGCCGGTAAAGTCGCCGAGGCATTGAAAGCCGAGAAGTTGATGCTGCTGACCAACATCGCCGGCCTGATGGACAAGTCGGGCACGGTCCTGACCGGCCTGACAACCCAGCAAGTCGACGACCTGATCGCCGACGGCACCATCTATGGCGGCATGCTGCCGAAGATCCGTTGCGCACTGGAAGCGGTCCAGGGCGGCGTGGGCAGCTCGCTGATCATCGACGGTCGCGTGCCGAACGCGATCCTGCTGGAAATTTTCACCGATACCGGCGTGGGCACCCTGATCAGCAATCGCAAGCGTCACTGATTCAAGAACGTCATAAAGATCGCAACCTTCAGCGGCACCTACGGAAGTATGAACTTTCCGTAGGTGCTGACGAAGTCTGCGATCTTTTTTATGCGTGCAGGAAATGCCTCACTTCAGATAACGAAACGTCCGACATCATTAAGGAATCAATCTGCATAGGATCTTCCCTGCATCCACAGGAGATCTACCCATGCAAAAAGACCATGTTCCATACGGCAGTGACATTTCAGCAGGCACCTACGCCTGCGTAGACTGCGGATTTGAGTATTCAGGCCCGTCGCAAACATCAATGCCACCCTGCCCTGATCTCAAAAAGACCCCTCACACGCGCAAAGCCTGGAAAGTATTGACCGGCCAGGGCGACGCCCCGAATGACCCGTATCCGGAAAAAACCGACAAATCCGTCGAGAACAAAATGGCCGAGACAACCAGCCCTGCGAGCAAAAAATAGCCACGGAGGCACTGAGCCATGCAGATCTCGTTCACGATCGACGCCCAGGCTTTCGAGCAGGAGCAGAAGGAACCGGTCAAGAAAACCCTGAAGATTTCCGACACGGAAATTGCTCATGCCTTACAGCGTATAGCCAAGGCGAGCCTGACTGAATACTTGAAAATGCTGGTTGAGGGCGGCATGCCGAGCCGGGCCGATGAAGCAAAACAGGACCGTTTGCTGTATCTGATTCAAAGCTACTTCGGGCAGACCCTGCCAACCGAATCGCAGATATCGACGATTTTCCAGCTGACTCAGAGCCAAAGCAAAACCTTGCTGAAAAACACGGTTTCACGCTTCCGCAATCAATTGGACGAGATCCTGCAGCACAGCATGCGAGCCGTGATCGAGTCTGCGGAGCACGCGCAGACCGTGTATCTGGTGGTGATCAGCTCGGACGTCATCCGCGATGAACTGAACATGCTGATCACCCAGAACGAGCCGACTTTCAAACCCATCATCAAACGCAAAGGCAGTGCCGGGCAGTTCGAAATCAGCGAGGATTCCCACGCGCTGCTGTGCCGGACACTGGGCCTGAATGCCGTTCAGTGACATCGTCGCGGTCAGTGGTTTGCTGCTGACCCTGACCACCTTCATGTTCAACCTGGCATGGCCAAAATTGCATGAAGCGTTGGAACTGGATGAAAAACAACCAGGCCCACTGGCCAGAAAACGTAGCCGAGAGAAGGTTTCAGGCGTTCTGCTCGGCTGCGCCCTGCCCCTGACCTGCGCCTTCACAGCACTTTTTTACGTCAACCTGCCGGCCGCCGCTCGAATCATGCGTGGCAGCAGACTGGATCTGTGGGATTTCGATGTGGACCGCACGCTTTACGTTCTAGTCGTCGTGGCACTGCTGGTGTTCGCGCTATTCAATCTGGGATTGGCACTAAAACTGATAGGAAAATGGCGAAGACTGCACTGACAGCACAAACAAAAAGACCGTTGTAGGAGCGAGCCCGCTCGCGAAAAACGTCAACGATAACGCGGGGGTGCCTGACAACCCGCGTTGTTGGGACGTCCATCGCGAGCAGGCTCGCTCCTACAGGGTCGGCGTATCAAACGCCGAACTGGGCGCGGTAGGCTTCCACAGCTGGCAGATGCTGCTTGAGCTGCGGATCGTCCGCCAGGAATTCCAGCACCTGGTTCAGCGAAACGATGCTGATCACCGGGATGCCGAAGTCACGCTCGACTTCCTGGATCGCCGACAACTCGCCGTTGCCACGCTCCTGACGGTTCAGGGCGATCAGCACGCCAGCGGCCTTGGCGCCGTCCTGGGAGGCGATGATCTGCATCACTTCACGGATGGCGGTGCCGGCGGTGATCACGTCGTCGATGATCAGCACTTCACCGGTCAGCGGTGCGCCAACCAGGCTGCCGCCTTCGCCGTGGGCCTTGGCTTCCTTGCGGTTGAAGCACCATGGCAAGTCACGGTTGTGATGCTCGGCCAGGGCCACGGCGGTAGTCGCCGCCAGCGGAATGCCTTTGTAGGCCGGGCCAAACAGCACGTCGAACGAAATGCCGCTCTCGGCAATGGCGGCGGCGTAGAAACGACCCAGCTGCGCCAGGGCCGAACCCGAGTTGAACAGGCCGGCATTGAAGAAGTAAGGACTGGTGCGCCCGGACTTCAGGGTGAACTCACCGAAGCGCAAAACGCCGCGATCGATGGCAAAACGGATGAAATCGCGCTGATACGCTTGCATGAAAAAACCCCAAATACCACGGATTTAGCTAATTAGCTTGACGCCGTGTATCATACACGCACGCGATTTTTGGGGCCATTTATGCGGATCATCAGTGTGAACGTCAATGGTATTCAGGCTGCAGTCGAGCGTGGTTTGCTCAGTTGGCTGCAAGCACAGAATGCCGACGTCATCTGCCTGCAGGACACCCGTGCCTCCGCCTTTGAACTGGATGACCCAGCCTTCCAACTGGATGGCTACTTCCTTTATGCCTGCGATGCTGAAGTCCCTGCCCAAGGCGGCGTGGCTTTGTATTCGCGGCTGCAACCGAAGGCTGTCATCAGCGGTCTCGGTTTCGAGACGGCCGACCGCTACGGGCGCTACCTGCAAGCAGATTTCGACAAAGTCAGTATTGCCACCTTGCTGCTTCCTTCGGGGATGAACGGCGATGAGGACTTGAACCAGAAGTTCAAGCTCATGGACGACTTCGGCAAGTACCTGGACAAGCAGCGGCGCAAACGCCGCGAGTACATTTATTGTGGCTCGCTGTACGTGGCGCAGCAGAAGCTCGACATCAAGAACTGGCGCGACAGCCAGCAATCTCCGGGCTTCCTGGCACCTGAACGTGCCTGGATGGACGAGATTGTCGGCAACATGGGTTATGTCGACGCCCTGCGGGAAGTCAGCCGGGAAGGCGACCAGTACAGCTGGTGGCCGGACAACGAACAGGCGGAGATGCTCAACCTCGGTTGGCGCTTCGACTATCAGTTGCTGACCCCTGGCCTGCGCCGCTTCGTACGCAGCGCACGCCTGCCACGCCAGCCGCGGTTCTCGCAACACGCGCCGCTGATCGTGGACTACGACTGGACGCTGACCATTTAAGCGTCGTTTCGCAGACACAAAAAAGCCGACTTCAGGGTCGGCTTTTTTGTGGGCGACGCTGGCGCCGCCCTCTGTAGGAGCGAGCTTGCTCGCGATGGTGTGTCAGTTGACACCAATGTGGCTGACACATCTTCGCGAGCAAGCTCGCTCCTACAAGGGGATCTTGCTGATCGTTATTTGATCAACCGCCATGTGAACGGATACCGATAAGGCTGCCCTTCATTGGCCTTCACCCCGGCAATGATCGTTAGCACCAGCGCACCGATCGCGATCAGGCCAAACAGGAAGAACCCGATAATCACCAGCATCAGCAAGAAGCAGATAGCCGAGGCGATCGCCACCGTTATCTGAAAGTTCAGCGCTTCCTTGCCCTGGGCATCGATGAACGGGTCCATCTCGCGCTTGATCTGCCAGAGAATCAGCGGGCCGATGATCGTACCGAACGGAATCCAGATCCCCAGCAAGGCGGACAAGTGGCAAAACATGGCCCACTGACGCGCCTCTTGGCTCGGCGTGGGCAGCGGCAGTTGCTCGTCACTCATGGTGTCCTCCTTGTCTGGAGCAGCCCGGTCAGTCGGCCAGGGCGGCCTTTTGCAGTTCGAAGATCTCGTTCATGCCTTTCTTGGCCAGTTCGAGCATGGCGTTCAGCTCTTCAGGCTGGAACGGCGCGCCTTCGGCAGTGCCCTGGACTTCGATGAAGCCGCCAGCGCTGGTCATTACCACGTTCAGGTCAGTCTCGGCGGCCGAGTCTTCCAGGTAATCGAGGTCGAGCACCGGTTCACCCTTGTACATGCCCACGGATACAGCGGCGATCATCTGTTTGACCGGGTCGCCGCCCTTCAGGCCACCACGCTTCTTGATCACTTTCAAGGCATCGATCAGCGCAACCATGGAACCGGTGATCGAAGCCGTGCGGGTGCCGCCATCGGCCTGGATCACATCGCAGTCGACGTACAGGGTGATATCGCCCAGTTTGGACATGTCCAGCGCAGCGCGCAGGGAGCGACCGATCAGACGCTGGATTTCCAGGGTGCGCCCGCCTTGCTTGCCACGGCTGGCTTCACGCTGGTTACGCTCGCCGGTAGCGCGCGGCAGCATGCCGTACTCGGCGGTCAGCCAACCCTGGCCCTGGCCTTTCAGGAAACGCGGTACGCCCGGTTCAACGCTGACGGTGCAGATGACCTTGGTATCACCGAATTCGACCAGCACAGAACCCTCGGCGTGCTTGGTGTAGTTGCGGGTGATGCGGATCGAGCGGAGCTGATCGGCAGCGCGACCACTTGGACGTATCATAGGGAGTACCTGTACTGGGGACGGAAAACTGCGGAGCATTATAGAGCCGACGGCCGCCACTGGGCACTTCTAAAAAAATCCGCCGACGACCGAGGGCTCTGTACCGCGCGCCGGTGCAGGCCTGCCGCTCTTTGTCACACTGTGTGTTTGGGCGCATCCGCGCCACTGCGCTACAATCCTGCGCCTTTGCTGCCAGTCGGCTTTAATTCATTGATATCGGATTCCCGGAACCTCGGTTCTGTGCCGATCTGCCTTGCGAGGTACCTCCATGGTGCACAGCATGACCGCCTTCGCCCGCGTCGAGAAAGCCGGCGTCCAGGGCACCCTGAGCTGGGAACTGCGCTCGGTCAACAGCCGCTACCTGGAACCCCACCTGCGCCTGCCGGAGTCCTTTCGCGACCTCGAGGGCGCTGTTCGTGAAGCCCTGCGCCAGGGTGTATCGCGGGGCAAGCTTGAATGCACCCTGCGCTTCACCGAAGAAAACACCGGCAAGGCGCTGCAAATCGATCAGGAGCGCGCCGCGCAACTGGTCGCCGCCGCCGAGACCATCGCCAGCCTGATCAAGAACCCGGCAGCGCTGAACCCGCTGGAAGTCCTTGCCTGGCCCGGCGTACTGGTAGGCGACGCCACCGACCCGCAAGCCTTGAACGCCGAAGCGCTGGCACTGTTCAATCAGGGCCTCAAGGAGCTGAAGGCCGGCCGCGAGCGCGAAGGCGCGGAGCTGGCGCGGCTGATCAACGAGCGCCTGAGCGCCATCGAAGAAGACGTGGTGACCTTGCGCGAACTGGTCCCGCAAATGCTCGCCACCCAGCGCCAGAAAGTCCTCGACCGTTTCGCCGACATGAAGGCCGAGATGGATCCGCAGCGCCTGGAGCAGGAAATGGTCATGCTCGCGCAAAAAAGTGACGTCGCCGAAGAACTGGATCGCCTGAGCACTCACATCATCGAAGTTCGCCGGGTGCTCAAATCCGGCGGTGCCGCCGGTCGGCGCCTGGACTTCCTGATGCAGGAACTCAACCGCGAAGCCAATACACTGGGCTCCAAAGCCTTCGACCCGCGCAGTACCCAGGCTGCGGTCAACCTCAAGGTGTTGATCGAGCAGATGCGCGAACAAGTGCAGAATATTGAGTAAGGCTACCCCGACATGACACACAGCACCGGCACCCTGTACATCATTTCCGCTCCTTCGGGCGCGGGCAAGAGCAGTCTGGTCAAGGCTTTGACCGACGCAAATCCGGAGATCCGCGTCTCGGTCTCCCACACCACCCGCGCCATGCGCCCCGGTGAAGTGAATGGCGTGAACTATCACTTCGTCGACCGCAGCGAGTTCGTGAAGATGATCGAGCACGGGGACTTCCTCGAGCGCGCCGAAGTGTTCGGCAACCTCTACGGCACCTCGCAAAGCCACCTGCAGCAAACCCTGGACGAAGGCCACGACCTGATTCTGGAAATCGACTGGCAAGGTGCCGAGCAAGTGCGCAAGCTGATGCCTCAGGCCCGCTCGATCTTCATTCTGCCGCCGTCATTGCAGGCCCTGCACCAGCGCCTGACCAATCGCGGCCAGGACAGTGACGAAGTCATCGACGGCCGGATGCGTGAAGCCGTCAGCGAAATGAGCCACTACGTCGACTACGACTACCTGATCATCAACGACGATTTCGCCCACGCGCTGCACGACCTGAAGGCGATTTTCCGCGCCAATCAGCTGATTCAAAAGCGTCAGCAACAGCGTCACGGCAAATTGCTGGCTGAATTGCTCGGTTAATCAGCTCTTCCCAAAACCGCTGCAAGGGCTTTACATTGGTACTTGCAGCGCGTTGAAGGGCTTGGTCAAAAAATCAGCGCTTCCCTAAACGCTGGTGATTTTTTAAACTGTCGAGTCCGCTCGCCCATCCGGGCAGCGCGCATATTGCATTTGCTACGAGGAAGACCATGGCCCGCGTAACCGTTGAAGACTGCCTAGAACACGTGGATAACCGCTTTGAGCTGGTCATGCTCTCTACCAAGCGTGCCCGTCAACTGGCCACCGGCGGCAAAGAGCCGAAAGTAGCATGGGAAAACGACAAGCCTACCGTCGTTGCCCTGCGCGAAATCGCTGAAGGCCTGATCGACTACGCAGCTATCGCCGAAGCCGAAATCGTTGAAGATGAACCGCTTTTTGCTGCATTCGAGGACGAGTCCAACGAGGCCGTCTAAGCCTATGCCTGGTCGACGTAGCACGGCGCGGGATAAAAGCTTACGGCAGGAGACATCATGCCGAGCATAGACGCCCTCGCCGATCGCTTATCGACCTACCTCGGCAAGGACCAGGTCAACCTGGTCCGCCGAGCGTATTTCTACGCCGAACAAGCCCACGACGGCCAACGCCGCCGTAGCGGCGAGGCGTACGTCACGCACCCACTCGCGGTTGCGAATATTCTTGCCGACATGCACATGGACCATCAGAGCCTGATGGCCGCGATGCTGCATGACGTGATCGAAGACACCGGTATTGCCAAGGAAGCGCTGCAAGCGCAGTTCGGCGAAACCGTGGCCGAACTGGTCGACGGGGTCAGCAAACTGACCCAGATGAACTTCGAGACCAAGGCCGAAGCCCAAGCCGAAAACTTCCAGAAAATGGCCATGGCCATGGCTCGCGACATTCGCGTGATCCTGGTCAAGCTGGCCGACCGCCTGCACAACATGCGCACGCTGGAAGTGCTGTCCGGCGAAAAACGCCGGCGCATCGCCAAGGAAACCCTGGAAATCTATGCGCCCATCGCCAACCGGCTGGGCATGCACGCCATCCGCATAGAGTTCGAAGACCTCGGTTTCAAGGCCATGCACCCGATGCGTTCCGCGCGGATCTACCAGGCCGTCAAACGCGCCCGGGGCAACCGCAAGGAAATCGTCAACAAGATCGAAGAATCCTTAAGCCACTGCCTGGCCATCGATGGCATCCAGGGCGAGGTCAGCGGTCGCCAGAAACACCTCTACGGCATCTACAAGAAAATGCGCGGCAAGCGTCGGGCCTTCAACGAGATCATGGACGTCTACGCGTTCCGGATCATCGTCGACAAGGTCGATACCTGCTACCGCGTGCTGGGTGCTGTGCATAATTTGTACAAACCGTTGCCGGGGCGCTTCAAGGATTACATCGCGATCCCCAAGGCCAACGGCTATCAGTCGCTGCACACCACGCTGTTTGGCATGCACGGTGTGCCGATCGAGATCCAGATCCGCACCCGCGAAATGGAAGAGATGGCCAACAACGGCATCGCCGCCCATTGGCTGTACAAATCCAGCGGCGACGAGCAGCCGAAAGGCACCCACGCCCGCGCCCGCCAGTGGGTCAAAGGCGTGCTGGAAATGCAGCAACGCGCCGGCAACTCGCTGGAATTCATCGAAAGCGTGAAGATCGACCTGTTCCCGGACGAGGTCTACGTGTTCACGCCAAAAGGCCGGATCATGGAGCTGCCAAAGGGCTCCACGGCGGTCGACTTCGCTTATGCGGTGCACACCGACGTCGGCAACAGCTGTATCGCCTGCCGGATCAACCGTCGACTCGCGCCGCTGTCCGAACCGCTGCAAAGCGGCTCCACGGTCGAGATCGTCAGCGCTCCCGGCGCACGGCCGAACCCGGCCTGGCTCAACTTCGTGGTCACCGGCAAGGCGCGCACACACATACGCCACGCACTGAAGCTGCAACGCCGCTCCGAATCCATCAGCCTCGGCGAGCGCCTGCTGAACAAGGTCCTCAACGGCTTCGACAGCTCGCTGGAGAAAATCCCGGCCGAGCGCGTCAAGGCCATGCTGGTCGAGTACCGCCTGGAACTGATCGAAGACCTGCTGGAAGATATCGGCCTGGGCAATCGCATGGCCTATGTAGTGGCCCGCCGGTTGCTGGGCGAAGGCGAACAGTTGCCAAGCCCTGAAGGCCCACTGGCGATTCGCGGCACCGAAGGCCTGGTGCTCAGCTACGCCAAGTGTTGCACCCCGATCCCGGGCGACCCGATTGTCGGCCACCTGTCCGCCGGCAAGGGCATGGTCGTGCACCTGGACAACTGCCGAAATATCAGCGAAATCCGCCACAACCCGGAAAAATGCATCCAGCTCTCGTGGGCCAAGGATGTCACCGGCGAATTCAACGTCGAGCTTCGCGTCGAGCTGGAACATCAGCGCGGCCTGATCGCCCTGCTGGCCAGCAGCGTCAACGCAGCCGACGGCAATATCGAAAAAATCAGCATGGATGAACGCGATGGTCGCATCAGCGTGGTCCAGTTGGTGGTCAGCGTGCACGACCGCGTGCACCTGGCCCGCGTGATCAAGAAACTGCGCGCCTTGACCGGGGTGATTCGCATCACCCGCATGCGCGCCTAAGCCCCTAATTACAAGGAGTCCTACATGACCAAGACTGTTATCACCAGCGACAAGGCCCCGGCCGCCATCGGCACTTACTCCCAGGCGATCAAGGCTGGCAATACCGTTTACATGTCGGGTCAGATTCCCCTGGACCCAAAAACCATGGAACTGGTTGAAGGCTTCGAAGCCCAGACCGTCCAGGTATTCGAGAACCTCAAGGCCGTGGCTGAAGCTGCCGGCGGTTCGTTCAAGGACATCGTCAAGCTGAACATCTTCCTCACCGACCTGAGCCACTTCGCCAAGGTCAACGAGATCATGGGCAAGTATTTCGACCAGCCTTACCCTGCACGCGCCGCCATCGGCGTAGCCGCCCTGCCAAAGGGTTCGCAGGTCGAAATGGATGCCATCCTGGTCATCGAGTAATGCGTGCGGCGCAGCCTCGGGCTGCGCCGACTGCTCTGCTGTAAAGAAAGCTTGAAAGGATTCCACCATGCGCAACGCGCTTGTTCTCTCGCTGCTTGCCCTGTTCCTGGGCGGATGTGCCAGCAACCCTGCCGACCGCGACATCAGCGGCACCTGGATCAACCAGGTGGCGATCGATGCTGCCGCCAAAGGCGTCCCCCTGCGTGAAGCGCTCCAGGCCTATGGCCCGAACCTGGAATGGGACATCAACACCAAGGCCGGTCAGGCCCGCTACACCAACGGTTTTGAAAATGTCGATGGCAAGCTGCTGGGTGAAGAGTCCGGCGCCTGGAAAGTCGACTTTTATGGCAGCTCGGCCAGTGAACTGAAGCGTGACGGCAAGCAACTGAGCCAGTCCGCCAGCGACAATGAGCCTGAGCAAGTCTTCGACCGCGTACAGATCCAGGTACCGGATGGCGCACCGATGGGTGCCACCTTCGAACGCGCCCTGTATTCAGCCTACATGGGCGGCGGCTGGACAATCGTCAACGGCCCGGGCGAAGGCAACACGGTTCAATTCCAGGCCGACGGCCAGGTGACCGGCCTGCCGGGCAGCGACCGCTATGCGTTGTGCCTGGCCGGTGATTGCGCGTCCATGAGCGGCGGCAATGACAACATGTGGCTGCAACTCAATGGCCAGGGCAACGCCTGGATCTTTGCGCGCAAGGGCAAAGAGCTGGAGATTTTCCAGACCGTGAACACAGCGCAGGCGGACGAGATGCCTCAGTACACGCCGGGTGATCGCAAGTGGTTGCTGGAGAAGCAATAAGCGTCCCTTGAAAGCACCACGAAACACTGTGGGAGCGAGCTTGCTCGCGATGAGGCCATAACATCCAACATTATCGTTGACTGTTATGCCGCCATCGCGAGCAAGCTCGCTCCCACAGGTGTTTACGGTGCCTGGAAGTCAGCAGCGCCCTTCAATGATCGCCGCATACCCCTCGCGAAAACTCGGATACTTCGGCGTCCAGCCCAACGCTTTGGCCCGCGCATTACTGCAGCGCTTGCTGCCAGTGCGACGCACGCTGTCGTCATCGGCCCATTCGGTCACACCCAGATATTCGCGCAACCAGCCCACCACATCGGCCAGCGCTGCCGGCGCATCATCGACGCCGATGTAGACATCATCCAGCGCCACCCCACGCCGATCCGCCTCAAGCAGGCACGCGATCAACCCTGCGGCATCGTCGGCATGAATCCGATTGGCATACAACGGTGGCTCGACCGCCACGCGATAACCCCGGCGCACCTGGGTCAGCAGCCATTCACGGCCGGGACCGTAAATGCCGGTCAGGCGCACGATACTGGCCGGAATGCCGCTCTTGAGGGCAAGTTGCTCGGCTTCGAGCATCACACGTCCGGAGTAGCCCGCCGCCACGGCCGGTGAAGCCTCGTCGACCCATTCGCCATTCTGCTGACCGTAGACACTGCTGCTGGAAACGAACAACAGGCGATTGGGCATCTGCCCGTAGTCGTCCAGCCACTCCAGCACATGCTCCAGCCCCTGAACATACGCAGCGCGGTAACCGGCTTCGTCGTGATTTGTGGCCGCCGCGCAATACACCAGGTAATCCACGGCGCCGATTGGCCAAGTGTCCGGGCAGTCTTTGTTGAACAGGTCACCGGCCACGCCGATGACGCCCTTGGGCAGGCGTGAAACGTCGCGTCGCAGGCCATGGACCTCCCACCCCGCCGCCAGCAATTGCGTGGCCAGGCGGCTGCCGACATCACCGCAGCCGGCGATCAAAACAGTAGGCGCAGACATCAGAAAACTCCCATCGGAAAGCCACAGACTAGCGCCGGCAACAGACAGGCGGCTAGTAATGCAGGAAAAAAAGAGACGCTATTACTTCTGTTAACAAGAATTACTTGCAATAATGCCTCCCCACTTTTGTTCTCGGCCTTCGAGGCCTGGAAGAACATCACCCGTTTTTTCTCTCAGGTCCGGCCAGCATGACACGCAATCAATTCTCCGCTTCGCCAACCAAACGACCTCGCGCCTGGAGCGCGGTGGCCGCCCTGTTCTTCAGCCTGATGCTAGCGCCAGTTGCCGCTTTCGCCGATGCCCAGGCACCAGCCACACCAGCCGCCACCGCGCCCGCTCCGGCCGATCACGCCGCCCCGGCCGTTGCTCCGATCGCGACCGATCCTGCCCAGGCCGCACCGACAGAAGTGTTGGGTGAAGACGTCCCTGAAGTCCTCGAAGCCGACAACACCCTGGGCATGGCCCACGACCTGTCGCCGTGGGGCATGTACAAGAACGCCGACATCATCGTGAAAATCGTGATGATCGGCCTGGCCATCGCCTCGATCATCACCTGGACCATCTGGATCGCCAAGGGCCTTGAGCTGATGGGCGCCAAGCGTCGTCTGCGCGGTGAAATCGCCCAACTGAAAAAATCCGCCTCCCTCAAGGAAGCCAGCGCCACCGCGGCGAAGGAAGGCACCCTGGCCAACCTGCTGGTACATGACGCCCTTGAAGAGATGCGCCTGTCGGTCAATAGCCGTGAGAAAGAAGGCATCAAGGAACGCGTCAGCTTCCGTCTTGAGCGCCTGGTCGCGGCCTGCGGTCGCAACATGAGCAGCGGCACCGGCGTGCTGGCCACCATCGGTTCCACCGCGCCGTTCGTCGGCCTGTTCGGTACCGTGTGGGGCATCATGAACAGCTTCATCGGCATCGCCAAGACCCAGACCACCAACCTCGCCGTCGTCGCCCCCGGTATCGCCGAAGCCCTGCTGGCTACCGCGCTGGGCCTGGTTGCAGCTATCCCTGCGGTCGTGATCTACAACGTCTTTGCCCGCTCCATCGCCGGTTACAAGGCTCAGGTGTCCGATGCGTCGGCACAGGTCCTGCTGTTGGTCAGCCGCGACCTCGACCACCAGCCTGAGCGCAGCTCGCAACCGCACATGGTGAAAGTGGGGTAATCGGCCATGGGCCTGCATTTGAAAGAAGGGGCAGACGACGATCTGTCCGAAAACCACGAAATCAACGTTACGCCGTTCATTGACGTGATGTTGGTGCTGTTGATCATTTTCATGGTGGCGGCCCCGCTGGCCACCGTGGACATCAAGGTCGACCTGCCCGCCTCGACCGCCAAGCCGGCTCCGCGGCCGGAGAAACCGGTGTTCCTCAGCGTCAAGGCTGACCAGCGCCTGTTCCTTGGTGAAGACGAAGTGAAGGCCGACGCACTCGGCGCCACCCTCGACGCCAAGACCCAGGGCAAGAAAGACACGACAATCTTCTTCCAGGCCGACAAAGGCGTGGATTACGGCGATCTGATGAGCGTGATGGACAACCTGCGTTCCGCCGGTTACCTGAAGGTAGGTCTGGTCGGACTCGAGACGGCAGCCAAGAAATGATCACGACGCGCCATAAGCTGACGCGTTACAGCGGTAGCCTGGCCGTGGTGCTGGGCGTTCACGCGCTGGCCATCGCGCTGGCGTTGAACTGGTCCGCCCGTCCGCCCATCGAATTGCCCCCTCAGGCAATGATGGTCGAACTGGCACCGGTTCCTGCCCCGCCACCGCCTGCTCCGCCGAAGGTCGTCACCCCGCCGCAGCCACCGGCTCCGGTTGAAGAACTGCCGATACCCAAGCTCGCTGAAGCGCCGAAAGCTGAAATTGCCGTGCCCAAGCCGGTCAAACCCAAGCCGAAGCCGCAGCCACCCAAGCCGGTAGAGAAAAAACCCGAACCGCCGAAGGAAAAACCGGCCGAGGAAAAGCCTGCCGAAACGCAACAGACTCAGGCACCAACGGAGAAATCCGCCCAGCCTGCGCCGGGCCCATCGCCTGCTCAATTGGCAGCCAAGGCCAGTTGGCAAGGCACGCTGTTGGCACACCTGCAGAAGTACAAAAAGTATCCTGCAAGTGCCCAGGCGCGGGGCAAGGAAGGCATGAACCGTCTGCGTTTCGTCGTGGATGCCGAAGGCAATGTGTTGTCGTTTGAGCTGGTAGGCGCCTCGGGCACTGCCGATCTGGACCGGGCCACTCTGGAAATGATCCGCCGCGCCCAACCGCTGCCCAAGCCACCGGCCGACATGCTGACCAATGGCTCCATCGAAATCGTTGCACCGTTTGTTTATTCGCTGGAAAAACGCCGCCGTTAAAACAGTACTGCCCCTGTGGGAGCGAGCTTGCTCGCGATAGCGGTCTAACATTCAACGCAGATGTCGAATGCTGGGCCCTCATCGCGAGCAAGCTCGCTCCCACAGAGATTTCTGCCAGCAGGAAGCTCGCGTTCCAAGCCCAAAAGGCACCGAAAGGTGCCTTTTGCATATCTGCCAGCGGCAAACTGGGATTACCCGGTGTCACTCGACACACTCAGTCTGATAACGTGCGTCTATCGATTGCAGCCGGTATGCTTGGCCCGCAACTACATGGACGCTTGCTATGACCCTCACAGAATTACGCTACATCGTTACCCTCGCCCAAGAGCAGCACTTCGGCCACGCGGCCGAGCGTTGCCACGTCAGCCAGCCGACCCTGTCGGTGGGTGTGAAAAAGCTTGAAGACGAACTCGGTGTGCTGATTTTCGAGCGCAGCAAAAGCGCCGTGCGCCTGACGCCGGTCGGCGAAGGCATCGTGGCCCAGGCCCAAAAGGTATTGGAACAAGCCCAAGGCATCCGCGAACTGGCCCAGGCCGGCAAGAACCAGCTGACAGCCCCACTCAAAGTCGGCGCGATCTACACCGTCGGGCCGTACCTGTTTCCGCACCTGATTCCACAACTGCACCGGGTCGCCCCGCAGATGCCGTTGTACATCGAAGAAAACTTCACCCACGTGCTGCGCGACAAACTGCGCAACGGCGAGCTCGACGCGATCATCATCGCCCTGCCGTTCAATGAAGCCGACGTGCTGACCCTGCAGCTCTACGACGAGCCGTTCTACGTACTGATGCCGGCGCAGCACCCGTGGACCCAAAAGGAATCCATCGACGCCAGCCTGCTCAACGACAAGAGCCTGTTGCTGCTCGGCGAAGGCCACTGCTTCCGCGATCAGGTATTGGAAGCCTGCCCGACCCTGACCAAAGGCAACGACGGCGCCAAGCACACCACGGTGGAATCCAGCTCCCTGGAAACCATTCGCCACATGGTCGCCTCGGGTCTCGGGATTTCGATCCTGCCGTTGTCGGCGGTCGACAGCCATCACTACGCCCCCGGCGTGATCGAGGTGCGTCCGTTGTCGGCACCCGTACCGTTCCGCACCGTGGCCATTGCCTGGCGCGCCAGCTTCCCGCGCCCGAAAGCGATTGAAATCCTCGCCGACTCCATTCGCCTGTGCTCGGTGGCCAAGCCAGCGGCGCAAGTCGCTGCGGGCTAAGCAACGGTCATGAGCGAGTTGTCGCAAGTGTCGGTGACGGCACTCAAGGGTGTCGGTGAAGCCATGGCCGAGAAACTGGCCAAGGTCGGCCTGGAAAACCTCCAGGACGTGTTGTTTCACCTGCCCCTGCGTTATCAGGACCGCACTCGCGTGGTGCCGATCGGCGCACTGCGGCCCGGTCAGGATGCGGTCATCGAAGGCACTGTCAGCGGTGCCGATGTGGTCATGGGGCGTCGGCGCAGCCTGGTGGTCCGGTTGCAGGATGGCACCGGGGGCTTGAGCCTGCGCTTCTACCATTTCAGCAACGCGCAAAAGGAAGGCCTCAAACGCGGCACGCGGATTCGCTGCTACGGCGAAGCGCGGCCCGGTGCTTCGGGGCTGGAGATCTACCACCCGGAATACCGCGCCATCACCGGCGACGAACCGCCGCCAGTGGATGAAACCCTGACCCCGGTCTACCCGCTCACCGAAGGCCTGACCCAACAGCGCTTGCGCCAGTTGTGCATGCAGACCCTCACCCTGCTCGGCCCCAGCAGCCTGCCCGACTGGCTGCCGAGCGAACTGGCCCGCGACTACCAACTGGCGCCGCTGGCCGATGCGATCCGCTACCTGCACAACCCGCCCGCCGATGCCGACGTCGATGAACTGGCCCTCGGTCACCACTGGGCGCAGCACCGTCTGGCTTTCGAAGAACTGCTGACCCATCAACTGTCGCAACAGCGCCTGCGAGAAAGCATGCGCGCCCTGCGTGCTCCAGCGATGCCCAAGGCAACGAAGCTGCCAGCCAAATACCTGGCCAGCCTCGGCTTCAGCCCGACCGGTGCCCAGCAGCGGGTTGGCAACGAAATCGCCTATGACCTCAGCCAGCACGAACCGATGCTGCGGCTGATCCAGGGCGATGTCGGCGCCGGCAAAACCGTGGTCGCCGCCCTTGCCGCGCTGCAAGCGCTGGAGGCCGGTTATCAGGTTGCGCTGATGGCGCCCACCGAGATTCTCGCCGAGCAGCACTTCATCACCTTCAAGCGCTGGCTCGAGCCGCTGGGCATTGAAGTCGCGTGGCTGGCCGGCAAGCTCAAGGGCAAGAACCGCGTCGCCGCGCTGGAGCAAATCGCCAACGGCACGCCGATGGTGGTCGGCACCCACGCGCTGTTCCAGGACGAAGTGCAATTCAAGAACCTGGCACTGGTGATCATCGACGAACAGCACCGTTTCGGCGTACAGCAGCGTCTGGCCCTGCGGCAGAAAGGCGTCGGCGGGCGCATGTGCCCGCATCAGCTGATCATGACCGCCACGCCGATTCCGCGCACGCTGGCCATGAGTGCCTACGCCGACCTCGACACCTCGATCCTCGACGAACTGCCCCCCGGCCGAACCCCGGTCAACACCGTGCTGATCACCGACACCCGGCGGGTCGAAGTCATCGAGCGAGTACGCAGCGCTTGCGCCGAAGGGCGTCAGGCCTATTGGGTGTGCACGCTGATCGAAGAGTCGGAAGAACTGACCTGCCAGGCCGCCGAAACCACTTTTGAGGACCTCACCGCCGCCCTCGGCGAACTGAAGGTCGGGCTGATCCACGGCCGCATGAAGCCTGCGGAAAAAGCCGCGGTGATGGCCGAATTCAAGGCCGGCAACCTGCAATTGCTGGTCGCGACCACGGTGATCGAAGTCGGCGTGGACGTGCCCAACGCCAGCCTGATGATCATCGAGAATCCTGAACGCCTGGGCCTGGCGCAATTGCACCAGTTGCGCGGCCGCGTCGGCCGGGGCAGCGCCGTCAGCCATTGCGTGCTGCTCTACCATCCGCCGCTGTCGCAGATCGGCCGCCAGCGCCTGGGCATCATGCGTGAAACCAACGATGGTTTCGTCATCGCCGAAAAGGATCTGGAACTGCGCGGCCCCGGCGAAATGCTCGGCACCCGGCAGACAGGTTTACTTCAGTTCAAGGTCGCCGACCTGATGCGCGATGCCGATTTGCTGCCCGCCGTGCGGGATGCCGCCCAGGCATTGCTCGAGCGCTGGCCGACCCACGTCAGCCCGCTACTCGATCGATGGCTGCGTCATGGCCAACAATACGGCCAAGTGTGACAACCGTCACGGTTTCTGAGGCGTGGCCCCAAGCAAGCTGGTTATACTCCTGCAATTGTTTAAGTCCGGATACAGACCATGACCGACGTTGCCTTCGCACCCGACACCCCGCACGCTCCGTCGGTTATTCGGCTGATGCTGGGCAAGTTGGGCATTGCCTACGAAGAAGTGCTGGACCGTCACGGTCTCAATGCCGCGCGCAAAGTGCAGGCTGTTCTCCTGGATGACAGCATTGGCGTATTGATGGTGCTGTTCCCGCAGAGCCAATTGCTGGACCTCAATCGCCTGACCGAACTCACCGGTCGCCGCCTCGCCGCCGTACCCACCGAACGCCTGACAAAAATGCTCGGCAAGCACAATCTCAGCTTGCTGCCGGGCTTGCCGGCGCTGACCAGTTCACCGTGCCTGTATGACGAAAGCCTGCTGCGCGAGCCGAAGTTGCTGATCAACTCCGGTGAGCCGGGCGTGCTGCTGGAAATCACCAGCGAAGACTTCAAGGCGACCATGCTGACCAAGGCCAGCGCCGCCAACTTCGGCGAAAACCTGACCAGCATCCGTCCCAACCTCGACCGCCCCGATGACGACCGCGAGGAAATCACCCAGGCCGTCCAGGCGTTCACCGCACGGCGTATCCAGCAGCGTCTGGAAGCGACCATCGAAATTCCGCCGCTGGCCGAAACCGCGCAAAAAATCATCAAGCTGCGCGTCGACCCCAACGCCACTATCGACGACATCACCGGCGTGGTCGAAACCGACCCGGCGCTGGCCGCACAAGTGGTGAGCTGGGCGGCATCGCCCTACTACGCGTCGCCGGGAAAGATCCGCTCCGTTGAAGACGCCATCGTGCGCGTGCTGGGCTTCGACCTGGTGATCAACCTGGCGCTGGGCCTGGCCCTGGGCAAAACCCTGAGCCTGCCCAAGGACCACCCGCAACACTCCACCCCGTACTGGCAGCAATCGATCTACACCGCCGCCGTCATCGAAGGCCTGACCCGCGCCATGCCGCGCGCCCAGCGTCCGGAAGCCGGCCTGACCTACCTCGCCGGCCTGCTGCACAACTTCGGCTACCTGCTGCTGGCCCATGTGTTCCCGCCGCACTTCTCGCTGATCTGCCGTCACCTGGAGGTCAACCCGCACCTGTGCCACAGCTACATCGAGCAACACCTGCTGGGCATCAGCCGCGAACAAATCGGCGCATGGCTGATGCGCCACTGGGACATGCCCGAAGAACTGTCCACAGCGCTGCGCTTCCAGCACGACCCGGCCTACGACGGCGCCTACGCCGAGTACCCGAACCTGGTCTGCCTGGCCGTGCGCCTGCTGCGCAGCCGTAACATCGGCTCCGGCCCCGACGAAGACATCCCCGACGCGCTGCTTGAGCGCCTAGGCCTGAGCCGCGCCAAGGCCGAAGATGTGGTCAGCAAAGTCCTCGAGGCCGAAGTGCTGCTGCGCGAACTGGCTTCGCAATTCACTCAAGGCTGAAAAGCATCGCGAGCAAGCTCGCTCCCACAAGGATCACCAAAACCTTGTAGGAGCGAGCTTGCTCGCGAAAGTCGTCAACGATGACGTGTGCATCCTGGATAACCGCGGGGGCCTTGAGTTTCTCGCGAGCAAGCTCGCTCCTACACCTTCTTCGGCTTCAAATACTTCGTCAGCCCCTGGAACCAGATCACCAGCGCCGGGTTGCCCTTGATCTGAATCGACTTGTCCTGGATCCCCGTCATGAACGCCAGCTGCTTGTTCTTCGCCTGCATCGTGGCAAAGCCATACGCGGCGTCTTTAAAGGCAATCGCAAACGCAGGCTCGGCATGCACACCCGATTGACTGGTGATGCGCTGGTCCTTCACGCGGAAATGCCGCGCCACTTTCCCGTCCAGGGTCTGCAGCTGAAACACCAGGTCCTTGTCACCCAACTGCTGCTGAAACGCCGGATTGGTCCGGCTGGCCTTACCCATCAACAAACCCAGCATCCACAGCAGAAAACGAAATTTCATGCGCACAGCCTCAGAAGGAAAATGAACGGCTGGGGCAGTTTAACGGCTTCGAACGAGAACGCCACTATTGTGTATCGTTAGCGGGAGATAATGTTATTTTTGACGCTGATGACTACCAAGTCACGGAACAAATAGAGTGATGCCGTCACTCCCGGCAGGATGCTTCTACCGGCAGAATTTGGCCGATTGCTGCCTGCCACGCAGGGCAGCAAATGACCATAGCGGACATGCTGAACGGCGATTACGGTGTCGGCAATCCTAGTCGATGTGCTTCTTCGCGCACATTCATCCTTGCGCCCTTGAGCGCCGGCTGGTGGCCGAGCAGGCGGGTGGCAGGTTCCAGGCTATCATCCGCAGGCACGAGCAACGCCTGCAAGCTCTCTGGATCGATAACACCCCAGTTTGTTAAATCGAAACAACCGCTACCGCTGCATACCGCTTGGTAGACGATTCGTGGGGCGCTGCTCGCGTCTGTGTCACACGTGCCTCCAATGAAATCGACGTTGCTGTACCGTAGAAGTGTCGAACGCGGACCTCGCTCTACACGCAGTATGACGTCAGCGCCTTCAGTCGATCGTAATGGCAGGGTCGTGTCGACGCTCATAGTGACTGTGGCTTCACCACACTGGAAAACCTGTTCGGCCAAAACCGATTGAGAAGTCATTGTGAGCAGGAGGGAACAGGCGGCGATCCGTAGCATGCTGGTAGCTCAGAAATAGACAAAAAACTGGATGCTAGCAGACCTGTCTGCGAACCAGACGGAATCCACACACGCCCGGGGTTTCAGGTCCGCTCCGGGCCGTTTGCTGCCTGTTTATATCACTGCAGCAGTGTGAAGTTCATTGTCGAACAAGAATACGGAGCATGACGGTCGAACTCGATTTGATTCCCAGCGATGGGTGTTTAAGGAAAGTGCGACTTCGCCCTTAATCCCCTCAACCTTCTCAGACATTTCCTTCGAAATGCCGAGCCCTCCATGAACCGGGCACCCTCCACAGGATCATCTGGATGAGCCGGAAATGGCGGCGATTCTCGCCAAGCAACAAAGCGGGCTCGGCTGATTCGTCACCCACAAAAAATGGGCACCCAACCCTGGTTGGCGTGCCCATTTTTTATTCCACTCCCCCGCTACGCGGGAGGTGAAAACGGATTACGGATTAACGCTGTCTTTCAACGATTTCCCAGGCTTGAAAGCAACGGTGTTGCTGGCCTTGATTTTGACGGGTTCACCGGTTTGCGGGTTTTTGCCGGTGCGGGCACCGCGATGGCGTTGCAGGAAGGTGCCGAAGCCCACCAGCGTCACGCTGTCTTTGCGGTGCAGGGCACCGGTGATTTCTTCAAGAACGGCGTTGAGAACGCGGTTGGCTTGTTCTTTGGTGAGGTCTGCTTTTTCAGCAATGGCTGCAGCGAGGTCTGGTTTACGCATGTGAGTGAAGCCCCTTTGACGGTTTGTTGTTGTTATGTCCGTGCTGCTCTCTACGGAGCAGCGCCCAAAGCGCCGCAGATGCTCTACTCTGCGGCAGACGGGAGTGAGGATGGCACGCAGTGAGGCCCCGCGCCAGTATCGGCGCGGCCATTGTTAGGGCAAAAGGGGGGTGATTCCGACAGAACGACCGGTATTTATGCCAACAGGGCCGGAAGCTCTTTGTTCAGGGCCAGTTTTTCCATCACGGCGGCACCGGTGAGGGCGTAACCGAGCAGCTTGCCCGCGGCATCGCGGCATAAAACCTTGATGTCGGCGCCCTGCCCTTCGACTGTCCAGATGCCCTCTGCGCCCCGTGGCGGCGGGGACACCACCAACGGGCAAACCGGGGTCTTGACGGTGATCGGCATCGGGCCATAGGTGACGGCGGTCGGGTTGCCGGCCAGGGTTTGCGCCAGCGCTCGCGCACAGTTCATCAGGGGCATCACGTACAGCAGGTTCAGCCCGTCGACCTCGGCGCAGTCGCCCAGGGCGTAGATGTTGGCGTGGGAGGTCTTCAGGTGCCGGTCGACCATGATGCCGCGGTTGACCTGCAGACCGGCCGCAGCCGCCAGGTCGACGCGCGGACGCAGGCCAATGGCCGAGACCACCACGTCGCACGGGATCACCTGGCCATCGGACAGGTGCGCTTCCAGGCCGTCAGCCACGCGCTGCAGGCGGTTGAGCACCGGCCCGAGGTGGAAGCGAGCGCCAAGGCTTTCGAGGCCTGCCTGCACCGCAGCGGCGGCCGCCGGGTGCAACAGGGTCGGCATGACTTGTTCGCACGGCGCAACCAGCTGCACTTCGTAGCCACCCAGGGTCAGGTCGTTGGCGAACTCGCAGCCGATCAGGCCGGCGCCGAGCAGCAGCACGCGGCGCTTGCCGGTCGCCGCCGCACGGAAGCGTGCGTAGTCTTCCAGGTCGTTGATCGGGAACACGCAGTCCGCCGCGTCGCCTTCAATGGGGACACGCACGGTTTCGGCGCCCCAGGCCAGGATCAGGTCGCGGTAGATCACCGCTTCTTCACCGATCCACAAGCGCTTGTGGCCTGGGTCGATGCCGCTGATGCGCGTGTGGGTGCGTATTTCAGCCTTGAGCTGTTCGGCCATGGCGCCGGGTTCGGCCATGCTCAGGCCGTCGGCATCCTTGTTTTTGCCGAAGCCGGTGGAGAGCATCGGCTTGGAGTAGGAGCGCCCGTCATCGGCGGTAATCAGCAGCAGCGGGGTTTCGCTATCGAGTTTGCGAAACTCGCGGGCCACGTTGTAGCCAGCCAGGCCGGTGCCAATGATTACGACAGGTGCGTTCATTCCTTACTCCTCAATTATTCAGGCAGCGATTTCGATCATTTCAAAATCCATTTTGCCCACACCGCAGTCCGGGCACAGCCAGTCTGCCGGGACGTCTTCCCAACGGGTGCCCGGCGCAATGCCGTCATCCGGCCAACCGTCGGCTTCGTTGTAGATCAGGCCGCAGACGATACATTGCCACTTTTTCATCAGGTACTTCCTCAGGGTTCAGGCGTTTTGCCGGCCGGACGGTCGATGGTTGTAGCACTGCCGTCCAACTCAGCGCGTTTTGTACTGATCGGAGCCATCGGATGCAAGCCTGTTCGGCGCAACGGCAGGCCATTTCAATCGATATCGGCGGCTGACATGTTAAGCTCGCCGCCTCATTTGCTGCCAATAATGACTCATTGTGCATCACACAGAATCCCCCTCTCCAGCTCCTCTCTGGCTCTCGCGCAGCGAACTGGCGCCCCTCCCCGATGCCTCCACCCTCGACTGGCTGTTCGACGAAGGCTCGCTGACCAGACGTCTGATTCATCTGTCGAATGACGCCTTCAGCGTCTCGCCGATGTTCGAAGGCTGGCAGCCCCTGCGTGCCGACGAATGCGCAGCACTGGACCTGGCCGATGGCAGTGAGGGCTGGGTCCGCGAGGTGTATTTGCGTGGTCATGGCCAGGCGTGGGTGTTTGCGCGCAGCGTGGCGTCACGCAGTGCATTGCAAGGCGACGGCTTGCACATGGACGAACTGGGCAGCCGCTCGCTGGGCGAATTGCTGTTTTGCGATCAGGCCTTCCAGCGCGGGGCCATCGAGGTTTGCCATTATCCGCAAGCGTGGCTGCCCGCCGAGGTGCAATCGCCTGGACTGTGGGGCCGCCGCTCGCGCTTCGACCGCGGCGCCTTGAGCGTTTTGGTGGCCGAAATTTTCCTGCCTTCCCTGTGGGACGCCGCCTGCGCCCAATCGGAGAACCGTTGATGTACCAAAGCCTGCTCAAGTCCTTGAACCGCTTGAACCCTCGGGCCTGGGATTTCATTCAGCTGACCCGCATGGACAAGCCGATCGGCATTTACCTGCTGCTCTGGCCTACGCTGTGGGCGCTGTGGATTGCCGGCAAGGGTTCGCCCTCCTTGGCCAACATTGTGATTTTCGTCCTTGGCGTGGTACTGACTCGCGCTGGCGGCTGCGTGATCAACGACTGGGCGGACCGCAAGGTCGATGGTCATGTGAAGCGTACCGAGCAGCGGCCGCTGGTGAGCGGCAAGATCAGCTCCAAAGAGGCACTGGTATTCTTCGCACTGCTGATGGGCGTGAGTTTCCTGCTGGTGCTGTGCACCAATGCCGCGACCATTTGGCTGTCGTTGGGCGGCCTGGCGCTGGCGTTCAGTTACCCGTTCATGAAGCGCTACACCTATTACCCGCAAGTGGTGCTGGGCGCTGCATTTTCGTGGGGGATGCCGATGGCGTTCACCGCAGAAACCGGTGAGCTGCCGGCTGTCGCGTGGCTGCTGTGGATCGCCAACCTGATGTGGACCGTGGGTTACGACACGTATTACGCGATGACCGACCGCGATGACGACCTGAAGATCGGCGTGAAATCCACGGCGATTCTGTTCGGCGACGCGGACCGGGCGATCATCCTGACCCTGCAAGGGCTGGCGCTGGGTTGCCTGTTGCTGGCGGGTTCGAAGTTCGACCTCGGTGGCTGGTTCCACCTTGGATTACTGGCGGCGGCGGGCTGCTTTGCCTGGGAGTTCTGGTACACCCGCGACAGGGACCGCATGCGTTGCTTCAAGGCGTTTTTACACAACCATTGGGCAGGGTTGGCGATTTTTGTGGGGATTGTTTTGGATTACGCGGTGCGTTGACGCCATATCGTGTGTAGGGGCGAGCCCGCTCGCGATGAATTTGAAAGCGACGCGGTTATCCAGACAGCCCGCATAATCGTTCACGCTCATCGCGAGCAAGCTCGCTCCTACATGAGATGTCTTACATCTTCGGCCCTTGGAGGACGTGCCAGACCTTGTTCTTCATGTCGCCCGTCTTGTCTCCGGGCTTCTTGTCGTCGTCGTAGTAGTACAGCGGCTTGCCGTCGTAGGCCCATTGCATCGTGCCATCGTCACGCTGGACGACTGTCCATTTACCTTCAGCCTTGGCACCCGCTTCAGCCTTGAGCGGCGGCCAGTGTTTTGCACACTCACCGGTGCATACCGACGTGCCGCCAGTGTCC
Organism: Pseudomonas sp. GW822-FHT01E03; assembly: GCF_058802985.1. Taxonomy (NCBI): domain Bacteria; kingdom Pseudomonadati; phylum Pseudomonadota; class Gammaproteobacteria; order Pseudomonadales; family Pseudomonadaceae; genus Pseudomonas; species Pseudomonas sp. GW822-FHT01E03. The sequence goes on along the minus strand of NZ_JBXAOQ010000002.1, from coordinate 220,982 downwards.
TTGTCGAACGTGTACAAGGTCATGCCCTTATGGTCGACCATCATGCCGTCTTTCATCATCGCCGGCTCAGCCGCGAAGGCCATGGTCGGCAAGGAAAACGCCGCAACCAGTAGCAGAGCCTTGAAGGATTGCGAGATTTGCTTCATGGAAACCTTCCTTTTGTGGTTGTCAGGATTCGGACTTAAAGCTTAGCCCAGGATCCAGCCAATCGCCGACCGACTAAAATACTGTCACACGACTGCAATAATTCCGTTATCTAATGCGGCGCAAGACAGTTAAATGACAAGAGGATTAAGGGCATGGTTGGCAGGAGCATTCTGATCGTCGACGACGAAGCGCCTATTCGCGAAATGATCGCCGTTGCGTTGGAAATGGCCGGCTATGACTGCCTGGAGGCTGAAAACTCCCAGCAGGCCCACGCCATTATCGTCGACCGCAAACCGGACCTGATCCTGCTCGACTGGATGCTGCCCGGCACGTCCGGCATCGAGCTGGCCCGTCGTCTCAAGCGTGATGAATTGACCGGGGACATCCCGATCATCATGCTCACCGCCAAAGGTGAAGAGGACAACAAGATCCAGGGCCTGGAAGTCGGCGCCGACGACTACATCACCAAGCCGTTTTCCCCCCGTGAGCTGGTAGCGCGCCTGAAGGCCGTGCTGCGCCGTGCCGGCCCGACCGATGGCGAGGCGCCAATCGAAGTCGGCGGCCTGCTGCTGGACCCGATCAGCCACCGCGTGACCATCGACGGCCGTCCTGCCGAGATGGGCCCGACCGAATACCGCCTGCTGCAATTTTTCATGACCCACCAGGAGCGCGCCTACACGCGTGGCCAGTTGCTGGATCAGGTCTGGGGCGGCAACGTCTACGTTGAAGAGCGTACCGTCGACGTGCACATTCGTCGCCTGCGCAAAGCCCTCGGCGATGCTTACGAAAATCTGGTACAAACCGTGCGCGGCACCGGTTACCGCTTTTCTACCAAAGCCTGACCCGGACCTTTACCGCCCGACAAGCTGACAAGGACGCGCGTCAAGTGAACCAAAACTGGCATGGCACCCTGATTCGCCACATGCTGCTGCTGGTCACCGCCTGCCTGGTGATCGGCCTGATTACCGGCTATTACGGCTGGAGCCTCGCCGCAGGCCTGGGTCTTTACCTGGCCTGGACCCTCAAGCAATTGCTGCGTCTGCACGAGTGGCTGCGCCTGCACAAACCCGATGAAGCACCACCCGACGGCTACGGCCTGTGGGGCGAGGTGTTCGACAGCATCTACCACCTGCAACGCCGCGACCAACGGGTACGCGGGCGCCTGCAAGCGGTGATCGACCGGGTTCAGGAGTCCACCGCCGCGCTCAAGGATGCGGTGATCATGCTCGACACCGACGGCAACCTGGAATGGTGGAACCGCGCCGCCGAAACTCTGCTGGGCCTCAAGACGCCACAGGACAGCGGCCAACCAGTGACCAACCTGGTGCGCCATCCGCGCTTCAAGGAATACTTCGAGCAAGACAGCTACGCTGAGCCGCTGGAAATCCCTTCGCCAACCAACGACCGCGTGCGCATTCAGCTGTACATCACCCGTTACGGCAACAACGAACACTTGATGCTGGTGCGCGATGTGACGCGCATCCATCAGCTTGAGCAAATGCGCAAAGACTTCATCGCCAACGTTTCCCATGAACTGCGCACACCGTTGACGGTGATCTGCGGCTACCTGGAAACCTTGCTCGATAACGTCGACGAGGTGAACCCGCGCTGGGGCCGTGCCTTGCAGCAGATGCAGCAACAAGGCGGACGCATGCAGACCCTGCTCAACGACCTGTTGTTGCTGGCCAAGCTGGAAGCCACCGATTATCCGTCGGACAACCAGCCGGTACCGATCGACGGCTTGCTGCAATCGATCAAGAGTGACGCGCAGCAGTTGTCCGGCCAGAAAAACCAGAACATCACCCTGGAAGCCGACCCGACGATTCTGCTCAAGGGCAGCGAAGCGGAGTTGCGCAGCGCATTTTCCAACCTGGTGTTCAACGCGGTGAAATACACCCCGGCCGAAGGCAATATCCGTATTCGCTGGTGGGGCGATGACCAGGGGGCGCACCTGAGCGTGCAGGATTCCGGGATCGGCATCGATAACAAACACCTGCCGCGCCTGACCGAACGCTTCTATCGCGTCGACTCCAGCCGCAACTCCAACACCGGGGGCACCGGCCTGGGGCTGGCGATCGTCAAACACGTCTTGTTACGACATCGGGCACGCATGGAAATCAGCAGCGTGCCGGGCCACGGCAGTACCTTTACCTGCCACTTTGCCCCGGCCCAGGTCACCAAATCACGGGTTATCAGCACCGCTGACTGATACCGGCCAGCACGCGCCACTAGGCAACTGGCCGGTCAGCCGCTACATTGGCTGACTTGTGCCTGCCTTTCAGGCGCGGTTTTTTACTTCCCACTCGAATATACGGAACCCGCAAAACTCCATCATGGACCCTTCCCCTGGCTTGACCCTCGCTACAATTTTCGCCGACTTCGGCATGATTCTTTTTGCTCTGATCCTGGTTTTGCTCAACGGATTTTTCGTTGCGGCGGAATTTGCCATGGTCAAATTGCGCTCGACCCGGGTCGAGGCCATCGCTGACAAAAACGGCTGGCGCGGGCACATCCTGCGCACCGTGCACAGTCAGCTCGATGCTTACCTGTCGGCTTGCCAATTGGGTATCACCCTCGCCTCCCTGGGCCTGGGCTGGGTCGGTGAACCCGCGTTTGCCCACATTCTTGAGCCGGTGTTGAGCGCAGTCGGCGTCGAGTCGGCCGAAGTGGTCAAAGGCATCTCATTCTTCACCGCCTTCTTCATCATTTCGTACCTGCACATCGTGGTCGGCGAACTGGCCCCCAAATCCTGGGCCATCCGCAAACCCGAGTTGCTGTCGCTGTGGACCGCCGTGCCGCTGTACCTGTTCTATTGGGCCATGTACCCGGCCATCTACCTGCTCAACGCCAGCGCCAACACTATCCTGCGCATTGCGGGACAAGGTGAACCCGGCCCGCATCACGAGCACCACTACAGCCGGGAAGAACTGAAACTGATCCTGCACTCCAGCCGTGGCCAGGACCCGAGCGACCAAGGCATGCGCGTGCTGGCCTCGGCAGTGGAAATGGGTGAACTGGAAGTGGTCGACTGGGCCAACTCCCGCGAAGACCTGGTGACTCTGGAGTTCAACGCACCACTCAAGCAGATCCTGGCGATGTTCCGTCGCCACAAGTTCAGCCGCTACCCGGTGTACGACAGCGAGCGCCAGGAGTTCGTCGGCCTGCTGCACATCAAGGATCTGCTGCTGGAGCTGGCGGCGCTGGACCACATTCCCGAGTCATTCAACCTGGCCGAACTGACCCGCCCGCTGGAGCGCGTGTCGCGGCACATGCCGCTGTCGCAGTTGCTGGAGCAGTTCCGCAAGGGCGGCTCGCACTTCGCCGTGGTCGAAGAGGCCGACGGCAACATCATCGGCTACCTGACCATGGAAGACGTGCTGGAAGTGCTGGTCGGCGACATCCAGGACGAACACCGCAAGGCCGAACGCGGGATCCTCGCGTATCAGCCGGGCAAGCTGCTGGTGCGGGGCGATACGCCACTTTTCAAGGTTGAAAGGTTGCTGGGCATCGACCTCGACCACGTCGAAGCCGAAACCCTTGCCGGGCTGGTCTATGAGAGCCTCAAGCGCGTTCCGGAAGAGGAAGAAGTGCTGGAAGTCGAAGGCCTGCGGATCATCATCAAGAAGATGAAAGGGCCGAAGATCGTTCTGGCCAAGGTGTTGATGCTGGATTGATCTGCGGCTGAAGGGCCTTTTGTGGTGAGGGGGCTTGCCCCCTCGCCACAGTTGATCACCGAAAACTTCACTTCCCGCCCAACGCAAAGTTGGGCAGCGCACCCACCGGCTGGTTGAACTGGTACGGAATCGAGACCAGCCCCAGCCCGGTATTGCGCTGCACCACGAAGTGCAAATGCGGCCCGGTGCTGTTGCCGGTGTTGCCGGACAACGCCAACGCACTGCCTACCGTTACCCGCTGACCTTCCCGAACGCAGACCGAACCTTTCTTCAGGTGCAGGTAAACACCCATGGTCCCGTCATCGTGCAGCACCCGCACGAAATTGCCGGAAGCGTCGGTGCCGCGCCCGCTCTGCCTGTTCTCGGTTTTCACCACCACCCCGCCTCGCGCGGCAATGATCGGCGTGCCCTCAGGCATTGCGATGTCTATGGCATATCGGCTCTTGGGCCCGAAGTGGCTGTAGGGGCCATTGGCGCCCTGACTGATCCGGAATGGTCCACCACGCCAGGGCAACGGGTACCGATAGCCCACCGTGGGCCCAGAGGGGTCGCCCAGGGAGTATTTGAACTTCGGGACGTATGCGAGGGGCCTCCCGCCTTTAGTCGCCGTGAGCCGCGCCAGACGAACGCTGCTGCGTAGCGGTATCACCCGCCGAATCGTCCCGCCCGGCACGCCGCTGGCGTTCTTCACCCCGGCAAAACTCAATTCGACTTCTACCGGCGCATACAGGTCATTGCGCACGTACACGCTGTGCACGCCGTTCTTCTTCATGATGATGAGGCGCACCTGACGCTCAAGGTGCTCGACCATGCCATCGCGAAAAACGAACACATGGGCGCCCTTGCTGGGGCGGTCGCTGTAGGAAACCACGCCATAGGCGTCCTTGGACTTGTAGATGGTCATGGCCACGGCCGAGGTGGCGACCATGAACAAGCCACATAAAAACAGCAGGCGCGTGAACATGAGCAAGGATTCTGTCGAGTGAGATCTGGGATTGAGCCTAGCAGCTGCAATGGACCCGGGTAGTCGGCAGTTGTTTCAGAAAAGGTGTTCAGCAGATGTGCGGTAAACGTGATGACCCCATCGTCGGATCGCCGCCCGGAGCAAGCTCGCTCCCACAAGAGAACGCATTACAAATGTGGGAGCGAGCCTGCTCGCAAAAGCGGACTGTCAGGCGGCCCTATATCAAGCACCAGGAATAAAGTGCTTCTGCGCCGTACCACGTGCAATCAGGCGGGAGATGTAATCGAGCTTCTGCGCATCCTGGTCGACAAAGCGGAAGGTCAGTTGCAGCCAGTCGCTGTCGGGCTTCGGTTCGTGGGCCACGACGGCGTGCAGGTAACCGTTGAGGCGGGCGATTTCGGCGTTGTCGCCCTGCTCAAGGTCCAGCACGGCGCTGTCGAGGATCTGCGGCAGGGTCTCGGTGCGTTTGACCACCAACAGGGCTTCCTTGAGGCTCAAGGCCTTGATCACACATTGCGCGATGCCGTTAGGCAAACGCAGTTGACCCTGGCCACGGCCACTGGTGGGTGCCGAGGAGGTCGCAGGCGTCTTGACCGGTGGACTGTTGAGCAAGCCTTTGGACAGTGCGGGTGCGACCGTTGGGGTCGCTACGGGTGCCTTGCCACCGGTCAAGGCGGCAAGGGAGTCGTTACCGAAGGCAGGACTGGTTTTGGTTGCGGCTACGTTGATCAAGGCGTCGAGTTTGCCGACCTTGTGCAGCGCCTGCTTGACCTTGGTGATCAGTTGCTCGTTGGTGAACGGCTTGCTGACGTAACCGGAAACTCCGGCCTGGATCGCCTGGACAACGTTCTCCTTGTCGCCACGGCTGGTGACCATCACGAAGGGCATTGTTTTGAGGGTGTCTTGCTCGCGGCACCAGGTCAGCAGTTCCAGGCCGGACATTTCCGGCATTTCCCAGTCGCACAGGACCAGGTCGAAGGCTTCCTTGGCCAGCATGGCCTGGGCCTTTCTGCCGTTGATCGCGTCTTCAATCCGCATGCCCGGGAAATAGTTGCGCAGGCACTTCTTCACCAGGTCACGAATGAACGACGCGTCGTCCACGACCAACACATTGACCTTACTCATCCAAAACCCCTTTAAAAAATCCCGGCCAGCATACCGCCTTGCTGATGGCACATTGCCAAAAACCTTCAGTCACGCCGGACTTTTCGTTCGCGGGGTGCTGCTTTTCGAATTCGTGAAGCTCAAACAAAAACGCCCGGCCAAAAGGCCGGGCGCTTTACTTGGGCAACCTTACTTATCGTCAGTTTTGCCCGGAACATTAGCGCTTTCGCCGGTTGTTCCTTCGACTTCTTCCTTCATGCGCTTGAGACCCAGGTGCCGCACGTCGGTGCCGCGTACCAGGTAGATCACCAGCTCCGAGATATTGCGCGCGTGGTCGCCGATACGCTCCAGCGAACGCAGCACCCAGATAATGCTCAGAACCCGCGAAATGGAACGCGGATCTTCCATCATGTAGGTAGCCAGCTCACGCAGGGCCGTCTTGTATTCGCGGTCGATGATCTTGTCGTACTGCGCCACCGACAAGGCCAGTTCGGCGTCGAAACGGGCAAAGGCGTCCAGTGCATCGCGGACCATGTTGCGCACCTGGTCGCCGATGTGACGCACTTCGACGTAACCGCGCGGCGCTTCGCCTTCTTCGCACAGCTGGATGGCACGACGGGCGATCTTGGTCGCTTCGTCACCGATGCGCTCCAGGTCGATCACCGACTTGGAAATGCTGATGATCAGGCGCAGGTCGGACGCTGCCGGCTGACGACGGGCCAGAATGCGCAGGCATTCTTCGTCGATGTTGCGTTCCATCTGGTTGATCTGGTCGTCGATCTCGCGCACCTGCTGGGCCAGGCCGGAGTCGGCCTCGATCAGCGCGGTCACCGCGTCGTTGACTTGCTTTTCCACCAGCCCGCCCATGGCCAGGAGGTGGCTGCGCACTTCCTCAAGCTCGGCGTTGAATTGCGCGGAAATGTGGTGGGTAAGGCCTTCTTTACTAATCATCTTTTTCGCTCCGCGAAAGTTGCAAGCTTCAAGCTGCAAGCTTCAAGCAGTTATGTACAAGTCCTGGAATCGCACCGCTTCTTTCTTGCCGCTTGCAGCTTGTAGCTCGCGGCCGCCTCAACTAGCCATACCGACCAGTGATGTAGTCTTCGGTCTGCTTCTTCGCCGGATTGGTGAACAGGGTATCGGTGTCGCCAAACTCGACCAGTTTGCCCATGTACATGAACGCGGTGTAGTCGGACACCCGCGCGGCTTGTTGCATGTTGTGGGTCACGATCACGATGGTGAACTTGGATTTCAGTTCGTAGATCAGCTCTTCGACTTTCAGCGTAGAGATCGGGTCGAGTGCCGAGCACGGTTCGTCGAGCAACAGTACTTCCGGTTCCACGGCAATGGTGCGGGCGATCACCAGACGTTGCTGCTGACCACCGGACAGACCCAGTGCCGACTCGTGCAGACGGTCCTTGACCTCGTCCCACAGTGCCGCGCCTTTCAAAGCCCACTCGACGGCTTCGTCGAGGACGCGCTTCTTGTTGATGCCCTGGATACGCAGGCCGTAAACCACGTTTTCGTAGATGGTTTTCGGGAAAGGGTTCGGCTTCTGGAACACCATGCCGACGCGACGACGCAGTTCGGCCACGTCTTCGCCCTTGCGGTAGATGTTGTTGCCGTACAGGTTGATCTCGCCTTCAACGCGGCAGCCGTCAACCAGGTCGTTCATGCGGTTGAAGGTACGCAGCAGCGTGGACTTGCCACAGCCGGACGGGCCGATGAAGGCGGTCACGCGCTGTTTCGGGATGTTCATGCTGACGTCGTACAGCGCTTGTTTTTCGCCGTAGAACAGGCTCAGGCCCGGCACTTCGATGGCTACGGTTTCCTGCTCGAGGTTCAGGCTCTGTTTGTCGCGACCCAGCGCCGACATGTTGATGCCGTGGGTATGTGCTTCGTGCTGCATGGGAGGCTCCCTGTGCTAACAAATTCGGTTCGGAACGCTGCTTATTGCAGTTCCCATCAATATTCCGGTGGACGCGGTCCAGTGTGGGAGCGGGCTTGCTCGCGAAGAGGCCGGCACATTCAACATCAATGTTGCCTGACCCACCGCTTTCGCGAGCAAGCCCGCTCCCACATTGGAAATCAGCTATCCAGCGCCTTGTACTTCTCGCGCAGGTGGTTACGGATGTACACCGCCGACAGGTTCAATGTCGCGATCACCAGCACCAACAGCAACGCCGTGGCGTACACCAGCGGTCGCGCGGCTTCGACGTTCGGGCTCTGGAAGCCGACGTCATAGATGTGGAAGCCCAGGTGCATGATCTTCTGGTCCAGGTGCAGGTACGGGTAGTTACCGTCCACCGGCAGCGACGGCGCCAGCTTCACCACACCCACCAGCATCAGCGGTGCCACTTCACCTGCGGCGCGAGCCACGGCGAGGATCATGCCGGTCATCATCGCCGGGCTGGCCATCGGCAGCACGATCTTCCACAAGGTTTCAGCCTTGGTCGCGCCGAGGGCCAACGAGCCTTCACGCACGGTGCGAGGAATCCGCGCCAGGCCTTCTTCGGTGGCCACGATCACCACAGGCACCGCCAGCAGCGCCAAGGTCAGCGAGGCCCAGAGCAGACCCGGCGTACCGAAGGTCGGTGCCGGCAGTGCTTCCGGGAAGAACAGACGGTCGAGCGAGCCGCCCAGCACATAGACGAAGAAGCCCAGACCGAACACGCCGTAAACGATCGCCGGAACGCCCGCCAGGTTGTTCACCGCGATGCGGATGATTCGGGTCAGCGCGTTCTGCTTGGCATATTCACGCAAGTAAACCGCTGCCAACACGCCGAACGGAGTCACGATCATCGCCATGATCAGGGTCATCATCACGGTGCCGAAAATCGCCGGGAAAATCCCGCCTTCGGTGTTTGCTTCACGCGGGTCGTCGGACAGGAACTCCCAGATCTTGCTGAAATAGAAACCGATCTTGGTGAAGGTGCTCATGGCGTTCGGCTGGTAGGCGTGAACCACTTTGCCCAGACCGATTTCGATTTCTTTGCCATTGGCGTCGCGGGCTGTCAAAGCGTCGCGGTTGAACTGTGCATGCAAGTCAGTCAGACGTGCTTCGATATCCTGATAGCGGGCGTTCAGCTCAGCGCGCTCGGATTCCATGTCCGCTTGTGCGGTTGCGTCGAGTTTACCTTCCAGCTCCAGCTTGCGGCCGTGCAGACGGATGCGCTCCAGACCTGCGTTGATCGCACCAATATCACTCTTTTCCAGTGACTTCAGTTGCGCAGCAAGCTTGTTGACGCGGTCGACACGGGCCTGCAACTCAGGCCATGCAGCTTCGCCTTCAGCGATGACTTTGCCATCCTGTTTGACGTTGACCAGGTAACCGTAGAAGTTACCCCACTCACGACGCTCGATGGCCATCAACTCCGGCGGCGTCGTTTGCTGGGTCAGCCACTCGCCGACGATCCAGGTGAAGTCGTTGCCGTTCAGATCACGGTTGCCGACCTTGATCAGCTCGCGGGTCATGAACTCCGGGCCTTCGTCAGGCACCGGCAGGCCGGCGCTCTTCAGTCGGGCACGTGGCACTTCTTCTTTCTGCACCACTTCGCCAATGACCAGGTGTTGGCCCTGGCCCGGCACGTCATAGCTGGCGTGGATCAGATCCGCCGGCCAGAAGTGACCCAGGCCACGCACGGCAATCACTGCCAGCAGGCCAATGGTCATGATGACCGCGATGGACACCGCGCCACCGCTGATCCAGACGCCGGGGGCGCCGCTCTTGAACCATCCTTTCAGGGAGTTCTGTTTCACAGACTTCTACCTTTCTTAAAGCGACGAGTATTTCTTGCGCAGACGCTGACGAATCAGTTCTGCGAGGGTGTTCATGACGAAGGTGAACAACAGCAGCACCAGCGCCGAGAGGAACAGCACGCGGTAGTGGCTGCCGCCGACTTCCGATTCGGGCATTTCCACTGCAACGTTGGCTGCCAGGGTGCGCAGGCCTTCGAACAGGTTCATTTCCATGACCGGGGTGTTACCGGTGGCCATCAACACGATCATGGTTTCACCGACCGCACGGCCCATGCCGATCATCAGCGCCGAGAAGATGCCCGGGCTCGCGGTGAGGATCACCACGCGAGTCATGGTCTGCCACGGTGTGGCACCGAGGGCCAGGGAGCCCAGGGTCAGACCGCGAGGCACGCTGAACACGGCGTCTTCGGCGATGGAGTAGATGTTCGGGATGACCGCGAAGCCCATGGCCAGGCCCACTACCAGGGCGTTGCGCTGGTCGTAGGTGATGCCCAGGTCGTGGGAGATCCACATGCGCATGTCGCCACCGAAGAACCAGTTCTCCATGAACGGGCTCATGTACAGCGACAGCCAGCCCACGAACAGGATCACCGGAATCAGCAGCGCACTTTCCCAGCCATCCGGGACTTTCAGGCGGATCGACTCAGGCAGGCGGCTGAAGGTGAAACCGGCGACCAGGATGCCGATCGGCAGCAACATCAGCAGGCTGAAGATGCCCGGCAAATGCCCTTCCACATAGGGCGCGAGGAACAGGCCGGCGAAGAAACCGAGGATCACCGTCGGCATCGCTTCCATCAGCTCGATCACCGGCTTGACCTTGCGGCGCATGCCCGGAGCCATGAAGTACGCGGTGTAGATCGCAGCGGCAACGGCCAGTGGAGCGGCCAGCAGCATGGCGTAGAACGCGGCTTTCAGGGTACCGAAGGTCAGCGGTGACAGGCTCAGCTTGGGTTCGAAGTCGGTGTTGGCGGCAGTCGATTGCCAGACGTATTTAGGCTCGTCGTAGTTCTCGTACCAGACCTTGCTCCACAGCGCGCTCCACGAGACTTCCGGGTGCGGGTTGTCGAGCAGCAGCGGGTGCAACTTGCCACCGGCTTCCACGATCACGCGGTTGGCGCGCGGCGACAGACCGAAAACGCCTTGGCCTTCTGCGACCGGCTCCACCAGCAAGGTGCGGTGGGCAGTGCTGTGGAACACGCCAAGCTTGCCGGAAGCGTCGAGGGCAACGAAGCCCTTGCGACGCTCTTCGGCGGTGATTTCAACGATAGGCGTGGTGCCCATCTGGAAGGTGCGGATCTGCTTCAGGCGTTGCTCGCCATCGGGGTCGCGGGCCATGAACCACTGGGCCAGGCCGCCTTTGGAGTCACCGATGATCAGCGAGATGCCGCCCACCAGTTGGGTGCTGGCGGTGACTTGAGCCTCACCGTCTTCAAGCAGTTTGTAGCGACCGTTGAGGCTCTTGTCGCGCAGGCTGAACACGTCGGCCTGGGCACGCCCGTTGACCACGTAAAGCCACTGCTGACGCGGGTCGACGAAAATATTCTTCACCGGCTCGGTCATTTGCGGCAGTTCGATGCGTTTCTGCTCGTTGGTGACTTCGCCGGTCATCATGTTCTCTTCGCTGGTCAGCGACAGAACATTGAGTTGCGAACCGGTGGAGCCGACCAGCATCAGGGTCGAATCATTGGCGTTGAGGCTGACGTGTTCCAGCGCACCGCCGGCTTCGTTGACCGCGATTGGCGTTTCGCCGTACGGGTACTCGACGGCCGGGGTGATGGTTTTCTTGCCTTCCGGGTAGCTGACTTTATAGGTGTGACGGAACACCAGGGCCTGACCGTTGGACAGACCTACGGCCACCAGCGGGTGACCTGGCTGGTCTTCACCGATGGAGGTCACGGTGGTGCCGGCCGGGATCGACAGATCGACGCGCTTCAATTCAGCGCCACTGTCGATATCGAAGAACAACGCCTGGCCCTTGTCGGAAACGCGCATGGCCACCTGATTCTGCTCTTCGAGCGAGATCATCAGTGGCTTGCCAGCGTCCTGCATCCAGGCCGGGGTAATGGACTCTTTCGCGGTCAGGTCGGCACCCTGGAACAGCGGCGCAACAACATAGGCGAGGAAGAAGAAGATCAGGGTGATGGCTGCCAGCACCGCCAGGCCGCCGATGAGGACGTACCAACGGGTGAAGCGATCTTTGAGCGCGCGAATGCGGCGCTTGCGTTGCAGCTCAGGCGTATTGAAGTCAATTCGCTTGGGGGGATTAGTAGTCATGTTGGAATTGGCCAGATCATTCATGCGCTCACCCTAGCGATCCTGTATGACAGAAAGATGACAATGCAGTGACGCACCAAATCCACCGCCAGCGGGACTGGCAGAGGATCGAAAATTTGAGGTGTGTAAAAGGCCGGCCTGCAAGCAGATCCGGCCTTTTACTTGAGTCCGGAAGGATTCACCCCGGACTCAATTTGTTACTTTTTTACGACTGCAGTGCCGCCTTCCGCCAGACCCAGGTCAGCCAGTGCTTTTGCAGCAACCTTGGCTGGCAGTGGGATGTAGCCGTCTTTCACCACAACTTCCTGGCCCTGTTTGGACAGAACCAGCTTCACGAACTCAGCTTCCAGCGGAGCCAAAGGCTTGTTCGGGGCTTTGTTGACGTACACGTACAGGAAGCGCGACAGCGGGTACTTGCCGTTCAGGGCGTTTTCTTCAGTGTCTTCAACAAACTCGGTGCTGCCTTTCTTGGCCAAGGCCACCGTCTTCACGCTGGCAGTCTTGTAACCGATACCCGAGTAACCGATGCCGTTCAGCGAGGAGCTGATCGACTGCACAACCGAAGCCGAGCCTGGCTGTTCGTTGACGTTTGGCTTGAAGTCACCTTTGCACAGGGCTTCTTCCTTGAAGTAGCCATAAGTGCCGGATACCGAGTTACGACCGAACAGCTGAACCGGCTTGTTGGCCAAGTCGCCGGTCACACCCAGGTCACCCCAGGTTTTGACGTCGGCTTTGCCGCCGCACAGACGGGTGGACGAGAAGACCGCATCGACCTGTTCCATGGTCATATGCTTGATCGGGTTGTCCTTGTGCACAAATACGGCCAAGGCATCCACGGCAACCGGAATAGCGGTTGGCTTGTAACCGTATTTGGTTTCGAAGGCCTGCAGCTCGTTGTCCTTCATTTTGCGGCTCATCGGACCCAGGTTAGCGGTGCCTTCGGTCAGCGCAGGTGGCGCGGTAGAAGAACCGGCGGCCTGAATCTGGATGTTTACGTTCGGATATTCTTTTTTGTAGTTCTCAGCCCAGAGGGTCATGAGGTTGGCCAGGGTATCGGAGCCGACGCTGGACAGGTTGCCCGACACACCAGTGGTCTTGGTGTAGCTCGGGATAGCAGGGTCAACAGCGGCAACCGCGTTGGCAGTCGCAACGCCAGCAGCGACAAAAGTCATTGCCGCCATCAAACGCTTCAGTTTCATGCCTTACTCCTAGCAGATAGGGTGTGTTAAGTCGGGGCCAAGTATCAGCAGGCCGTGTGAACACTCTATGGCTGAAATATGACAATTGGATGAAAGGCCAGCATTCCGCTCGGAAGGCTGGCCTTTCAGTTGTAACTGTAAATGTTGGAATTGGCTGGATTTAGCCGAGAGCGCAGTGCCCGCCGTTGCCACTACTAACGGATCAACGGCCTTTCTTCCATAGCCAGGCGCCGACCAGGATCCCCACCCCGCACAGCACCGCCACATAATAGGCAGGCCCCATCGCACTTTCCTTGAGCAACAGGCTGACGATCATCGGCGTCAGACCACCGAAAATCGCGTAGGCGACGTTGTAGGAGAACGACAGGCCGCTGAAACGCACCACCGGCGGGAACGCCTTGACCATCACATACGGCACCGCGCCGATGGTGCCGACCAGCAGACCGGTCAGGGCATACATCGGGAATAGCCAGTCGGGATGATCGGCCAGGCTGTGGTAGAAGGTCCAGGAACTGGCCAGCAATGCGGTACAGCCGATCACGAAGACTCGTCCCGCACCGAAGCGATCGGCCAGTGCGCCGGCAATGATGCAACCAAAACTCAGGAACACGATCGCCACGCTGTTCGCCTGCAGGGACGTGGTTGGCGAGAAGTGATAGACCGTCTGCAACACAGTCGGTGTCATCAGGATCAACACCACGATGGCGGCCGACAGCAGCCAGGTCAGCAGCATCGAAATGGCTATGGCGCCACGATGGTCACGCAACACCGCACGCAGCGGCACTTCTTCGGCCAGGGCCTTTCGCTGTTGCAGTTCGGCGAACACCGGGGTTTCGTGCAACCAGCGACGCAGGTACACCGAGAACAGACCGAACACGCCACCCAGCAGGAACGGAATTCGCCAGGCGTAATCCGCTACTTCCACCGGGGTGTAGATACTGTTGATCGCCGTGGCGACCAGCGAACCGAGCAGGATGCCCGCCGTCAGGCCGCTGGTCAGGGTCCCGCAGGCATAGCCGATATGCCGTTGCGGCACGTGTTCGGAAACGAAGACCCATGCACCCGGCACTTCACCGCCAATGGCCGCGCCCTGGATCACCCGCATCAACAGCAGCAGGATAGGCGCCCACATGCCGATCTGCGCATAAGTCGGCAGCAAACCCATGATCAAGGTCGGCACCGCCATCATGAAAATGCTCAGAGTGAACATTTTCTTGCGGCCCAGCAGGTCACCGAAGTGCGCCATCACGATGCCGCCCAGCGGCCGCGCCAGGTAGCCGGCGGCGAAGATGCCGAAGGTCTGCATCAGGCGTAGCCACTCAGGCATGTCCGCCGGGAAGAACAACTTGCCCACCACCGTAGCGAAGAACACGAAGATGATGAAATCGTAGAACTCCAGCGCGCCGCCCAGGGCCGACAGCGATAGAGTCTTGTAGTCGTTGCGGGTCAGCGGACGTGCGGGTTGGTCTGGCTGCGCGATGCTCGAGGGCGCTGTGGTCATGGCAAGGGCTTCTCTTATAGTCGGATCTGCTACCTCAACAACGCTGGCTGAGGTTTGGGCAGGTCCGGCACGATAGCAAATTGTTCGAAAAAGCACATAGAGGTGCGTTTTTGACAGTCAAAATGAGAACCGGACGGTCGTCGCGGAGTCTACCGACCGATATACTCAAAGCCTGCTCCGGTTTTTGAGGGGTTGCTGTGCGAAAGCGCCTGTCAGGTTCATAGGCGATTTCGCAGAGTTTCCCTTTAGGCGCCTGATGGAAAACGTGACGAACGTAGTATGTTCGGTGCTGAATCGTTTTTCCCGAAGACGGCTACCACCAGCAATACCAACGAAGAGTCACGGGTCAGAGGCCCCCCGGCATGATAGAACTCGAACAAGAAGATCCGATCCCGCAAGGCGACCTGGCCTTGCAAATCACCGCGCTCCCACGCGAAACCAACGGCTTTGGCGATATTTTCGGCGGCTGGCTGGTGGCGCAGATGGATTTGGCAGGCACCGCGATGGCCAGCAAGGTCGCCGGCGGACGCGTTGCCACCGTTGCAATCGACCGCATGGCGTTTCTGGTTCCGGTGGCGGTGGGCGCTCAGCTCTCCTTTTATACCCAGGCCCTGGAAATCGGCCGCAGCTCGATCAAGATGATGGTCGAGGTCTGGAGCGACGACCCACTGTCCAGCGAGTGGCGTAAAGTAACCGAAGCAGTGTTTGTGTTCGTTGCCATCGACGGCAGCGGTCGCACCCGTTCGGTTCCACCCCGGGCTCGCTGAAAGAACTTCTAAACCTGGTAGCCGTTTTGCGGTCGATAGTCGTCCACGTTACTGATCGAGAGCTGTCCCATGAGCACGCCCAATGTTGAAGCCGTAAAACTGGATGAACTGAACTGCTGGCGTATTCGCCACGGTCAGGCTGAATTACTGGTGGCCCAGCAAGGCGCGCACATCCTCAGTTATCAACTGGCCGGCCAGCCGCCACTGATCTGGCTCAATGACGAGGCCGTGTTCAAGACCGGCAAGAGCATCCGTGCCGGCGTGCCGGTGTGCTGGCCGTGGTTCGGCGTCTTCGACCGTAACCCGCAAAGCGTGCAGGCGATGCGCGTCAGCAATGAAGCGCCGTCAGCTCACGGCTTCGTGCGAGCGATGGATTGGGAGCTGGGCGGCATCGAAGCCGAAGGCGAAAGCCTGAAAGTCGAATTCCTCCTGCCCTACCCCGACGGCGGCTTTCCTGGCTGGCCGCACCAGGTGGACTTGACGCTGAGCATTCGCCTCGACGAGCAGTTGCACATCCACCTGACCAGCCATAACCGGGGCGCTGAAACCGTCAGTATCAGCCAGGCGCTGCACAGCTATTTTGCCGTCAGCGATGTGCGCGAGGTGCATGTCGAAGGTGTGGGCGGTCTCAAATACATCGAAACCCTGGATAACTGGAAAACCGTAACCCAGAGCGGTGATCTGCGTTTTACCGGCGAAACCGACCGCATCTATCTCGATGCCCCGCCACTGCTGAGCATCGTCGATCCGGCCTGGGAGCGACGCATCGAACTGACCAGCACGGGCTCGCGCACCGCAGTGATCTGGAACCCATGGATCGACCGCGCCGCCGCGTTCAGCGACATGGCCGACGACGGTTGGCAGCGCATGCTGTGCATCGAGACGGCGAACGTGATGGACGATGTGGTGAACCTGAAACCAGGGGCCAGCCATACCCTGGGTGTGAGCGTCGGTAGCAAGCCGCTCTAAGCAACACCACAAAACCAATGTGGGAGCGAGCTTGCTCGCGATGGCGGCGTAACAGGCAACATGAATGTTGAATGTTATGGCCTCATCGCGAGCAATCTCGCTCCCACAGTTTTTTGTGCCATGCCATCTGACGGCGCGTTACAAATCCGACTCTTTCACCACCCGTACCGTCGCCGCATCCAGCGCATACGCCGCATCCGCCAAGTCATTGCTGACCTTCTCGACCTTCAGCGTGCCGGTGACCCACAGCGGCGTGTAGATATCGTTCAGTTTCAGGCCCTTTGGATAGCGCACCAGCACCAGTTGGTTGGGCGGCGGCGGCGGCACGTGGATGCACGCGCCCGGGTACGGCACCAGGAAGAACAACGTACTGCGGCCCTTGGCATCGGACTCCAGCGGCACGGGGTAACCGCCAATGCGGATGTTCTTGTCGTTCATCGACGCAACGGTCTTGGTCGAGTACATCACCGCCGGCAAGCCTTTGGCCTGCTTCATCCCACCCTTGTCGGTGAAAGTGCCATTGGCTTCAGGGGAGTTGTGGTCGATTTCAGGCATGGCCTCGAGGGCCTTCTGGTCCGACTTGGGCATCAATTCGAGCCAGTCGGTTTCCGGCAGTTCACCGGCATGGGCAAGGCCCGTTCCCAATAAAAGTAGAGTCAGCAGAAGACGGCGCATGAAGGTGCTCGGTATAGGAAGGATCAGGAAACGCCGAGCATTCTAGCCCTCCCGGCTTGTACGGCCGAGAGGACTTTGTCGTCTGGATCAGTTCTTTTTGACCAGGCCGTAGATCACCAGCAACACAACGGCGCCCACCAGCGCACCGATGAAGCCTGCGCCTTGGCCGGCCTGATAGATGCCCAGGGCTTGACCGCCGTAAGTGGCCGCCAGCGAACCGCCGATGCCGAGCAGGATCGTCATGATCCAGCCCATGCTGTCATCGCCCGGTTTCAGGAACCGTGCCAGCAGACCGACGATCAAGCCGATAAAGATGGTTCCGATAATTCCCATGGCATTCCCCTCTCAATGAAGTCGCTATTGGAAAGCCTAGTCAGACTTTCGTGACCTGCCATGAGAGAACGGTGCAACCTGAAGGTTCCACCGTTGCACATAAATACTATTCGGCTATCAGTGCTTCAACCTTGAGAATCTGGGCCGTCAGCGTCTCGCGGTCTGCACAACGAAGGTTGGCGTGACCGACCTTGCGACCGACCTTGAACGCCTTGCCATAGTGATGCAGATGGCAATCGGCGATGGTCAGGACCTTCTCGGTCTCAGGCACTTTGCCGATGAAGTTGAGCATCGCGCTTTCGCCGACCTTGGCCGTCGAACCCAACGGCAGCCCGGCAACGGCCCGCAGGTGGTTTTCGAATTGGCTGCACTCGGCGCCTTCGGTGGTCCAGTGCCCGGAGTTGTGCACTCGCGGGGCGATTTCGTTGGCCTTGAGGCCGCCGTCGACTTCAAAGAACTCGAACGCCATCACGCCCACGTAATCCAGTTGCTTGAGCACACGGCTGGAGTAGTCTTCGGCCAAGGCTTGCAGCGGGTGATCGGTGCTGGCCACGGACAGCTTGAGGATGCCGCTGTCGTGGGTGTTGTGTACCAGCGGATAGAAGCGGGTTTCACCGTCGCGGGCACGCACGGCGATCAGCGAGACTTCACCGGTGAACGGCACGAAGCCTTCCAGCAGACAGGCCACGCTGCCCAGCTCGGCAAAGGTGCCAACCACATCTTCTGGCGTGCGCAGGACTTTCTGCCCCTTGCCGTCGTAACCCAAAGTACGGGTCTTCAGCACTGCCGGCAGGCCGATGGAAGCCACGGCGGCGTCCAGGTCAGCCTGGGACTGAATGTCGGCGAACGCCGGGGTAGGAATCCCCAGGTCCTTGAACATGCTCTTCTCGAACCAACGATCGCGGGCGATGCGCAGCGCTTCGGCGCTCGGATAGACCGGGACGAATTGCGACAGGAAAGCCACGGTCTCGGCCGGAACGCTTTCGAACTCGAAGGTCACCAGATCGACTTCATCGGCCAGCTGGCGCAGGTGATCCTGATCGCCGTAATCGGCTCGCAGGTGTTCGCCCAACGCGGCTGCACAAGCATCCGGAGCCGGGTCCAGGAAAGCGAAGTTCATGCCCAGCGGAGTGCCCGCCAGCGCCAACATGCGACCCAACTGGCCGCCACCGATTACACCGATCTTCATCGTCAACAACCTCAGGCGATGCGTGGGTCTGGATTGTCCAGGACGCTGTCTGTCTGCTCAGCACGGAAGGTTTTCAGCACCGCGTGGAACTGCGGGTGCTTGGCGCCAAGGATACTCGCCGACAGCAGCGCCGCGTTGATCGCGCCCGCCTTGCCGATGGCCAGGGTGGCGACCGGAATGCCCGCCGGCATCTGCACAATGGATAGCAGCGAATCAACGCCCGACAGCATTGCCGATTGTACTGGTACGCCCAGCACCGGCAGGTGGGTCTTGGCCGCACACATGCCAGGCAAATGGGCCGCGCCACCGGCACCGGCGATGATCACCTCGATGCCACGCGCCTCGGCTTCTTCAGCGTACTGGAACAGCAGGTCCGGGGTGCGGTGGGCAGAAACCACTTTCACCTCGTAGGGGATGCCGAGCTTTTCCAGCATATCGGCGGTGTGGCTAAGGGTGGACCAATCGGACTTGGAGCCCATGATCACGCCAACCAGTGCACTCATCGTCGTGCCTCTTCTCTCTGGGCGCCCGCAGGCGCATCAAAAAACAACAAGCCACGCAAAATGCGTGGCTTGATTGTACGAATTATGGCCGGTCGTAACCGGCCGAAGGCCGCGCAGTATACCGCAATACGACAGATAAACAGCCCCTGTCGCGACCATCTGTCATTCACCTTGCCGGAGTTATTAACTGACTCAAAAGTCAGCCGAGACAGCTATTTCAGATGACGACTTGATTACTCGCAATAAGATCCAAAACTTCCAGTGCCTAAAATTCTATAAATATTAATTCCATGCAATAGAACGCAACAATCCCCAACTCGCAAAAACAAAACACCGCCATTAGATTAAACTTATAGAAACCTCAAAACAAACCAAACCTGCAACAACCCCAAGACAACTAAAGGATTCACGGATGAACCCAATTAGCGCTCCCACTGAGAAAAAAGCAATTACTATTTTCGTGATCATTCATGATGACGTACCGGAATCAACACGAAAAAACCTTTATGCTGACCATTTCCAGCCATTCACAACCGAACTGCAAAGTTTTATCGAGCGAAAAGTCCACGTAGTTTTTGGCCGACTCGCGCCCTACAGCAACTTTGATTATAAGAACGAAAACGAGCAAATGACCTCGTCGCGCTGGGAAAACATGTGCTTCGGCTATTTAGAGGAAAGGCGTGCAGAAGGGTTCAAAACGGACCGACTGACCAAAGTGCTTTTAGTCACCAACGAAAGCTTGAACAGCAGGATAGCGGGCATCGCTCGTGTTTACCCACCGTTTTTTTCCGGAAATAGCGCAATTGCATCACTGATCAACTACATAAATGTCGCCCATGAAATTGGACACTTACTGGGTGCAAGGCATGAGGACTATGAAACTCAATTCAACGGCTGGTGGTGTGAAACTTATATGACACCAAAGCCCGGAGGTATTACATCAAACTGTTATATATTCAGTCCTGCCAACCGACAGAACATAAAAAATTATTTGGCGAGCGTAAACTGATAACTCCTGGATTATCCATCAAGAAAACCCCTGAAAGTTTTGCGCACTTCGTCGCCCGCAGGCGCGTCAAAAAACCTGCAAGCTACGTATTATGCATGTCTTGAGTACGAATGATGGATGGAAATAATCAGCTTCTAGCCAAAAGCTATAAATTCCGACAACAACTCTGCACCGATCCAAAGTCCTTTGAAAGACAACTGCTCAATACCATCCTGAATATAAACCTTGAAAAACAACCACACATACGTAAATCATGATTCGCCACAAGTGATGATGCCTTCAGCATCGTCGAACTGAGAACAAAATTATTCTGTATTATTTAATTCACACTGAACTAACACCTTATTAATCGACTACCTCACCAACTTCAATTCAGCCACTTATGTCTTGATAAACCCAATGGAACCCATTATGTCAAAACGACCGATCAAGCTTAACGTCTTCCTGCACGAAGATCTGAAAGGCATTAACGAAGACTTGCTCCACCAAGATTATTTCGACTGGCTGGCAGATACGGTCTCCCGAATCTCAGGCCGTACAATGGACGTTATTTTAATACAACCTTCAGACGCCCCAACATTAAGTAGCTTCAACTATAAATCCGAAAATATGGAGCTCTTGATAAGTCAATTTCAAGACACTCTCCTTACCCATCTGGAAAATCAAGAGAGCGACACTAACGATGCCACTATCAACAAGTATTTGCTATTAACGCGCGATGACATCAATAAAAGTACGCTGGGTGTTGCTCGAAGACAAGGTGCGCTAGGAATTGCCTCGATCACATCGAAATTAACTGCATCCCATGAGCTTGGGCATATGCTCGATGCCGTTCATGAAGATAGCGATGAAAACGTTTCCACCTACTACGGAACCTACAAATCGACAATGTACAAAACCACAGGAAAGTCGGCGTTTGTCTTCAGCAAGAAAAACCAAGAGAACATTCGCAATTACCTCAATCAGTACCCTTGATCTGATTGACGCCGTTTTCGACAGATCAAGGCCAACTCGATTGGCCTTGATCACGCTTCGCCCTCAGGAAGCAGAACCCGCCGCTCCGCCTTCCAGTTTGCGCCACAACAACCGCACATTGGCCTTGCGCACAAGGGCGCAGCGGTAGAGACGAATTTCCAGCGGCACATGCCATTGCGGCCCTCCGCAGACCACCAGTTCACCGCGCGCCAGTTCGGCACGCACGCTCAGTTGTGGCACCCAGGCAATGCCCAGGCCTTCAAGAGCCATGCTTTTCAGGCTGTCGGCCATCGCAGTTTCGTAGATGGTGGTGAAGCGCAGCGCCCGTTGGCGCAGCAACATGTTCACCGAACGACCGAGGAACGCACCGGCGCTGTAGGCCAACAGCGGCACGCTGCCCTCGCCTTCCAGATCGAACAGCGGCTTGCCCTCGGCGTCTGCCGCGCAGACCGGCAGCATCTCGGTGTGGCCAAGGTGTAGCGAGGGGAAGATTTCGGGGTCCATTTGCATGGCCGCGTCCGGATCATAGAACGCCAGCATCAGATCGCAGCCGCCTTCGCGCAAGGCATGCACGGCGTCACCGACGTTGGTCGCCACCAGCCGCGTGGCGATGTTCAAACCTTCGTTGCGCAACTGCGCGATCCAGCGCGGAAAGAAACCGAGCGCCAGGGAGTGCGCGGCAGCGACCTGCATCACTTCGCCCTGCCCGCCCTCCAGGTGATGCAGATGGCGCAATACTTCGCCCAGCTGTTCGACCACGGTGCGCGCGGTGACCAGAAACAATTGCCCTGCCGCCGTCAGCTCCACCGGCGTGCGCGAACGGTTGACCAGGGTCAGCCCCAACGCGGCTTCAAGGCTGCGGATTCGCCGACTGAACGCCGGCTGCGTCACAAAACGCCGCTCGGCGGCCTGGGAGAAACTGCGGGTGGCGGCCAGGGCACTGAAGTCCTCCAGCCATTTGCTTTCCAGATTCATCACGTCCTCCCGGACACGCACCAATTTAGGTCACACGTTCGCCGTCAAGCCGGCGTCACACGGGCATTATGCCGAATGTGCATAGGCTAGTGCTTAACAGCATTGGCCCAAAATTCTACACAAGCCTAGCATTCACAGCGTTCCGGCACAGACCGGGTCCATATTGAGATGATTTCTATCATGTCCTCCGCTGCATCATTCCGCACAGAAAATGACCTGCTTGGCGCCCTCGAAGTACCGGCTCAAGCGTATTACGGTATCCAGACCCTGCGAGCGGTGAATAACTTCCGCCTTTCGGGCGTTCCGATTTCGCACTACCCGAAACTGGTTGTCGGTCTGGCCATGGTTAAACAGGCCGCTGCTGACGCCAACCGTGAGTTGGGTCACCTGAGCGAAGCCAAGCACGCCGCCATCAGCGAAGCCTGTGCCCGATTGATCCGCGGTGATTTCCACGAAGAGTTCGTGGTCGACATGATTCAAGGTGGCGCCGGTACCTCCACCAACATGAACGCCAACGAAGTGATCGCCAACGTTGCTCTGGAAGCAATGGGTCACCAGAAAGGCGAGTACCAGTACCTGCATCCGAACGACGACGTCAACATGGCGCAGTCGACCAACGACGCTTACCCAACGGCGATCCGCCTGGGTCTGCTGCTCGGTCACGACACCCTGCTGGCCAGCCTCGACAGCCTGATTCAGGCGTTTGCGGCCAAGGGCAAAGAATTCGATCACGTCCTGAAAATGGGCCGTACTCAACTGCAAGACGCCGTGCCAATGACCCTCGGCCAGGAATTCCGTGCCTTCGCCACCACCATGGGCGAAGACCTGGCCCGTCTGAAGACGCTGGCCCCGGAACTGCTGACTGAAGTGAACCTGGGCGGCACCGCGATCGGTACCGGCATCAACGCCGACCCACGTTATCAAGCACTGGCGGTACAGCGCCTGGCACTGATCAGCGGTCAACCGCTGGTGCCAGCGGCCGACCTGATCGAAGCGACTTCCGACATGGGCGCCTTCGTGCTGTTCTCCGGCATGCTCAAGCGCACCGCGGTCAAGCTGTCGAAGATCTGTAACGACCTGCGCCTGCTGTCCAGCGGCCCACGCACCGGCATCAACGAAATCAACCTGCCGGCGCGTCAGCCAGGCAGCTCGATCATGCCCGGCAAGGTCAACCCGGTCATCCCGGAAGCTGTGAACCAGGTAGCGTTCCAGGTCATCGGTAACGACTTGGCACTGACCATGGCAGCCGAAGGCGGCCAACTGCAACTGAACGTGATGGAGCCGCTGATCGCCTTCAAGATCTTCGACTCGATCCGCCTGCTGCAACGTGCCATGGACATGCTGCGCGAGCACTGCATCGTCGGCATCACTGCCAACGAAGCACGCTGCCGTGAACTGGTCGAGCACTCGATCGGCCTGGTCACCGCGCTGAACCCGTACATCGGCTACAAAAATGCCACCCGCATCGCCGGCCTCGCCCTTGAAAGCGGCCGTGGCGTGCTGGAACTGGTGCGCGAAGAAGGTCTGCTCGACGAAGCCATGCTCGCCGACATCCTGCGCCCGGAAAACATGATTGCGCCGCGTCTGGTGCCTCTGAAGGCATAACCCGACGGGTTACTTGTAGCACCGCTCACCAGGTCGAGGGACTAGACACCTCTCACCTTTTGAGGGCTTGGAGATCAATCTCCAGGCCCTTTTTTTTAACCATTTGCCAGTGAAAACCGTATGTCTGGGGACTGACCAATGTGGGAGCGGGCTTGCTCGCGAAGGCGGTGGCACATTCAACAATGACGTGTCTGATACACCGCTTTCGCGAGCAAGCCCGCTCCCACCAAGAGCAGTTCCCACATAGCCTGACAGCAAAAATGTCAGGTGTTTCAAAGGCTTCGTTTCACCGCATGCACCACAACCGTGCAGACGGACGGCACTGTCATCGGTATAGTGCCGCCCCTCTTCGCATGAGCGGTCGTCGGTAGCGAGGCCACAACCCATGCGAAACCCGAACTAATAACAAACCCGCGATATGAAACCGGGACGAACTTCGTACCGCCCATTGTGCCGTGCGCCAAGGGGTGTAACTCGATGTGTCTGTCCGGCCAGCATTGTTGCCTACACAAAAAACAGCGAGGAATAATCCATGCTCGAAGTCATTAACGACTTCCTCTCAGGGAAAGTACTGATCGTGCTCATTGTCGGGCTCGGTAGCTACTTCACGATCCGCTCGCGTTTCGTTCAATTGCGTCACTTCTTCCACATGTTCGCGGTGTTCCGCGACAGCCTCAAAAGCAGCGCCGGGCAACTGAGCTCGTTCCAGGCCCTGATGCTCAGCCTCGCCGGCCGCGTCGGTGCGGGCAACATCGCCGGTGTCGGCATTGCCGTGACCCTCGGTGGCCCAGGCGCGGTGTTCTGGATGTGGGTGACCGCGCTGGTCGGCATGTCCAGCAGCTTCTTCGAATGCTCCCTCGGCCAGCTCTACAAGCGCTGCGATTCCGAGGGCCAGTTCCGTGGAGGCCCGTCCTATTACATCCAACACGGTTTGCAAAAACGCTGGTTGGGCATGCTGATGGCGTTCCTGTTGCTGGTGACGTTCGGCTTCGCCTTCAACGGCCTGCAAGCCCACGCTGTAACGCACTCGTTGAACAACGCGTTCGGCCTCGACACCACTTACACCGGCATCGGCCTGGCCGTACTGCTGGGCCTGGTGTTCATCGGCGGGATCAAGCGCATCGCCAAGGTCGCCGACCTGTTGGTGCCGGTGAAAACCCTGGCGTACATCGGCGTGACCATCTACGTGATCGTGCTGCAGTTCGACCAGGTGCCGGACATGCTGATGACCATCGTCAAGAGCGCCTTCGGTCTGGACCAGGCTTTCGGTGGCCTGATCGGCAGCGCCATTATCATGGGCGTGAAGCGTGGCGTGTTCGCCAACGAAGCAGGTCTGGGCAGTGCACCTAACGTGGCGGCGGTTGCAGCGGTCGAACACCCGGTGGCGCAAGGCGTGGTCCAGGCGTTCAGCGTATTCCTCGATACCTTCGTGATCTGCACCTGCACCGCGTTGCTGATTCTGCTCTCCGGTTTCTACACCCCAGGCTTCGAAGGCGACGGCATTGCCCTGACCCAGAACTCGCTGGCCGCCGTGGTCGGTGACTGGGGCCGGATGTTCATCTCCGTGGCCCTGGCGTTGTTCGTGTTCACCTCGATCCTCTACAACTACTACCTGGGTGAGAACAACCTGCGCTTTTTGATCGGTGAAAACCGCAAAGCGCTGATGGGCTATCGCGCGCTGGTACTGGTGCTGATTTTCTGGGGCGCCATCGAAAACCTCGGCACCGTGTTCGCTTTCGCCGACATCACCATGACCATGCTCGCGTTCGTCAACCTGATCGCGCTCTTCCTGCTGTTCAAGGTCGGCATGCGCATCCTGCGTGACTACGATGACCAACGCGCCGCCGGGATCAAGACTCCGGTGTTCGACTCCGCCAAGTTCCCGGACCTGGATCTGGATCGCCAGGCGTGGCCGGCCAACCCGCCTGCCGCTGTCGGCAAGACTGAAGTTGAGCCGCAAGGCGTACCCGCAGCGCAACGCTGACAGGTGAATGACGGGCGCATCGCGTGCGCCCGTCAGTTAAAGTTCGAAAAACTGTGGGAGCGAGCTTGCTCGCGATGGCGCACTGTCAGTCAATAGAGCGATGTCTGACATACCGCTATCGCGAGCAAGCTCGCTCCCACAGGAACTCTTCCTTTCGGAGAATCTTCATGAATTCGTCGACCTACCCCGCCGCTCAGCACGTCATGGTGCTTTACACCGGCGGCACCATCGGTATGCAGGCCAGCGCCAACGGCCTGGCCCCGGCGTCCGGCTTCGAAGCGCGGATGCGTGACTATCTGCACAGCCAGCCTGAGCTGGTGGTACCGCAATGGCGTTTCCGTGAAATGTCGCCGCTGATCGACAGTGCCAACATGACCCCGACGTACTGGCAGCAGTTGCGTGAAGCGGTGGTCGATGCGGTGGATGTTCAGGGCTGCGACAGCGTGCTGATCCTGCATGGCACCGACACCCTGGCCTACAGCGCGGCCGCGATGAGTTTCCAGTTGCTCGGCCTGCATGCCCGCGTGTGTTTCACCGGCTCGATGCTGCCGGCAGGTGTAACTGACAGCGACGCCTGGGAAAACCTCGGCGGCGCGCTGGTTGCGATGGGCCAAGGCCTGGCGCCGGGCGTGCATCTGTACTTCCATGGCGAACTGCTGGACCCGACCCGTTGCGCCAAGGTGCGCAGTTTTGGCCGTCATCCCTTCAAGCGACTGGTGCGTCAGGGCGGCGGTGTGAAAGCGGCCTCGATTCCGGCACAACTGAACTACAACCAGCCGAAGCAATTGGCGAAGGTCGCGGTATTGCCGCTGTTTCCCGGCATTAGCGCCGAGGTGCTGGATGGTTTGCTCGACAGCGGCATTCAAGGTCTGGTGCTGGAGTGCTACGGCAGTGGCACCGGGCCGAGCGACAATCCAGAGTTCCTCGCCAGCCTCGGCCGTGCACGGGACAACGGCGTGGTGGTGGTTGCCGTTACCCAATGCCATGAAGGTGGCGTGAAGCTCGACGTGTATGAGGCAGGCAGCCGCCTGCGTGGCGTTGGCGTGCTGTCCGGTGGCGGCATGACCCGTGAGGCGGCGTTTGGCAAGTTGCATGGCTTGCTGGGAGCCGGACTCGAAGCGGCCGAGGTTCGCCGTCTCGTTGAACTCGACCTCTGCGGCGAATTGAGCTGACACACCACACCACGTGTAGGAGCGAGCTCGCTCGCGATGGTCGTTAACGATAACGCCAGGAGCCTGGCACCCCGCGGCGCTCTCAGGCTTTTCGCGAGCGGGCTCGCTCCTACAGTTTCCAGCGCTCGGCATATAACTTGCTGTGTTCCAGCTATCCCAAGGCTGGAAGTCCTTATGCTCCACTCCCACCTCACCACCCTCAATGCCGTCTCCCTGGTACTCGATGCCTTCAAGGCACAAGGCTTGTCCAGCGAAGCACTGCTGGCCGGAAGCGGCATCAGTGCGGCGGATCTGAACCGTGCCGACACGCGCATCACCACCAATCAGGAAATGCAGGTCTGCGCCAACGCTGTCGCGCTCAAGCGTGACATCGGCCTGGAACTGGGCCGGCGGATGCACGTCTCCTGCTACGGCATGCTCGGTTACGCCTTGCTCACCAGTGCCACCTTCGGTGACGCTTTGCGTCTGGCGATGCGTTATCCGGCGCTGCTGGGAACACTTTTCGAACTGAGCCTTGAAGACGATGGAGAACGCATCTGGTTCGCCGCCGCCGATTACCGCGAGAGCCCGACCATGGCGGTGTTCAACGCCGAGTTCTGCCTGGTGTCGCTGAAAGTCACCTGCGACGACCTGCTCGGCCATCCTTTGCCCTTGCTCGGCGCACGCTTCGAACATGCCGCGCCCGACTACGAGACAAGCTACGCCGAACACTTCGATTGCCCTGTGCACTTCGGCGCGCGCAACAATGCCTTCGCCTTTGACAAGCGCTGGCTCGACCAGCCGTTGCCGCTGGCCGATGTGATCACCCATCAGGCCATGGCCGAACGTTGTCGCAAACAGAACATCGAGTTCACCGGGCGACAGGCCTGGTTGGGACGGATCCGCCAATTGCTCAGCGCGCAACTGAATGCCGCGCCCGGGCTGGAGGGGCTGGCCGAGCAAATGAACTGTTCGGCGCGGACCTTGCGCCGGCATCTCAAGGACATGGGTTGCAGCTACCAGGAGCTGCTCGACGAACTGCGCTTCGAGCAGGCCAAGCAAATGCTTTGCGAGGATCAATTGCCGATCTATCAGATTGCCGAAGCGTTGGGCTTCAGCGAGACCGCGAGTTTTCGCCATGCCTTTGTGCGCTGGAGTGGTGTGGCGCCGAGTCAGTTCCGGCCCTGAGGGCTGTAGTGACCGATCTGCCGCCATCGCGAGCAAGTTCGCTCCCACAAGGGGTATGCGTCTTGCAAAAAATCGCGGACGCTGAGGCTCACCTGTGGGAGCGAGCTTGCTCGCGATGGCGGCCGCGAGAGCTCCGCATTATCAAGGGGCGAATTTCGGTCAAATGTTTTGGCCATATCGATCCCCTTTTGGCCTTTCCTGCCGTTCTCCGATTCGCCGTGCGCCGCAACACTGGGGGCAACCGAATCAGCCCTGCGGAGAACAACAAATGCTGACGATCTACTCTGACGATCACCACCTGCACCATGGCCGCTGCGAACTCATCGACGGCCAGCTCAAGCCGTGCTTCGAGATGCCATCGCGCGCCGATCATGTGCTGCAACGCGTGCAGAACCAGAACCTTGGCCCAGTCGAAGCGCCAAAGGATTTCGGTCTTGAGCCCATCGCGCGCATTCACAGCCGCGACTACCTCAACTTCTTCAAAGGTGCCTGGGCACGCTGGACCGAGTTCAACACCGACGGTGACCTGCTGCCCTACACCTGGCCTGCACGCACCTTGCGTGCGATCAAACCGACTAGCCTGCACGGCCAACTCGGCTATTACAGCTTCGACGGCGGCGCTCCGATCACCGCCGGCACCTGGCAAGCGGCGTACAGCGCAGCACAAGTCGCGCTCACCGCCCAAGCTGAAATCCAGCGCGGCGCCCGTTCTGCTTTCGCCCTGTGCCGTCCACCGGGACACCACGCCGCCAGCGATTTGATGGGTGGTTATTGCTACCTCAACAACGCCGCCATCGCTGCCCAGGCGTTCCTCGATCAGGGCCACAAAAAAGTCGCGATCCTCGACGTCGATTACCACCACGGCAACGGCACCCAGTCGATTTTCTACGAGCGAAGCGATGTGCTGTTCACCTCGATCCACGGTCACCCGGAAGCCGAGTTCCCGTTCTTCCTAGGCTATGAAGACGAACTGGGCGAAGGCGCCGGTGAAGGCTTCAACTTCAACTACCCCTTGGCCGCCGGCTCAGGCTGGGATACCTGGAGCGCAGCGCTGGAGCAAGCCTGCAAAGAGATCGATAGCTACGGCGCCGACATCGTCGTGGTGTCCCTTGGCGTCGATACCTTCAAGGATGATCCGATCTCGCAATTCAAACTCGACAGCCCGGATTACCTAGCCATGGGCAAGCGCATCGCGGCGCTCGGCAAACCCACACTGTTCGTCATGGAAGGCGGCTATGCCGTGGAAGAAATCGGCATCAATGCCGTGAACGTTCTCGAAGGTTTTGAAAGCGCTTGATGAGGAAGTAGAAGAATGAAAAGTCTTAAGCGTTTTATTTTTCCAGCGCTGTGCGCCACGGTGCTCAGTGGCGCCGCCCACGCTGAAGAGCGAACCCTGCGCGTCTACAACTGGTTCGACTACATCACCCCCAAGGCCCTGGAAGACTTCAAGGCTCAGAACACCCAGACCAAACTGGTCTACGACATCTTCGACACCAACGAAGCACTGGAAGCCAAGCTGCTGACCGGCAACTCCGGCTACGACGTGGTGGTGCCGTCCAACGTGTTCCTCGCCAAGCAAATCGAAGCCGGCGTATTCCAGCCCCTAGACCGCAGCAAGCTGCCGAACTGGAACCACCTCGATCCCAAGCTGATGAAGCTGATCGAAGCCAACGACCCGAGCAACAAATTTGCCGTGCCGTACATGTACGGGACCATCCTGATCGGCTTCAACCCGGACAAGGTCAAGGCAGCCCTGGGCGCCGACGCGCCGGTAGACAGCTGGGACCTGATCTTCAAGGAAGAGAACATCAGCAAGCTCAAGCAGTGCGGTGTCGCCCTGCTCGACTCGCCCTCGGAGATCCTGCCGCTGGCCCTGCAACACCTCGGCCTGGACCCCAACAGCAAGAAGCCTGCGGACTATGACAAGGCTGAAGCACTGCTGATGAAGATCCGTCCGTACATCACCTACTTCCACTCGTCCAAGTACATGGCTGACATTGCCAACGGTGACATCTGTGTCGCAGTCGGCTATTCCGGCAGCTTCTCGCAAGCCGCCAATCGCGCCAAGGAAGCCAAGAATGGGGTGGTCGTCGACATGCGTTTGCCGAAGGAAGGCGCGCCGATCTGGTTCGACATGCTGGCGATTCCGAAGGGGGCGAAAAACCCCGAAGACGCCTACACCTTCATCAACTACCTGCTACAGCCGCAGGTGATTGCACCGGTCAGTGACTTTGTCGGTTACCCGAACCCGAACAAGGACGCCACGGAACTGGTCGACCCGGCAATCCGCAACAACCCGAACCTGTACCCGACCGATGCGGCGATGGGTACGCTCTACACCCTGCAACCGCTGCCGCGCGATGCCGAGCGCGCGCGGACCCGGGCCTGGACCAAAATCAAGTCCGGGACTTGAGACTCGCCTGCTGTCACCAGGACCTGCATTTACGCAGGTCTTTTTTTGCCCGCGATATTTATTTACCGCCAACGCCGCGGTACCCGTCGCTACTTTGCAATGGATAGCGCACCGAACCTTCCACGGTGCCTGCTGCCCTCACAAAGGATGTGACCATGACAAGTACCTCCAGCCCTTCGTCTGAAACCAGCCTCCCCTCTGATCAAGATGCCCTTCTCACCCAATTGGTAACCGGCCCCTCGATCAGGGAAGTCGCCACACATGCGCTGCAACCAGCCCTGAAAGCGCTGTACCCGAATTTGCCAATCGATCCCCGCCTGGCCATGGTGGTGACGCCGACCTGGATCTTGCACAATGGCAGTATCGAGCCCGGGCCAAGGCACTTCGAGTCGCTGACAGACGCACTGGTGCGCCATGGCGTAGCGCGAACACCCGTGGTCTACCTCGACGGCGAGCACTACCTCACGCTGCAACCCCAGGAGCAGACACCGGCGCAACTGCCCGTCAGCATTGATGCCATCGGGCGCCTGCTCAATGAGTTGGCGCCACTGCTGTTTGTCGCGTTTCAAGAGCAACAAGTCGATTACTGGAACCAGTTCACCCGCGCATCGGCTCCACGCTGGCAGGCACTGTCCAAATCCTTGCGCGACCTATGGAACATCGAAGCCAACCCGGACTGGGACAGCGACCAGCACGCCATGGCCGGCAAGCTTTTCGCCTACCCGGACAAAAACGCACGTCGTGCGCATGACCCTTATCAGTCACGCGCCTGCCTGATTGAC
The DNA here is from genome assembly GCF_058802985.1 of Pseudomonas sp. GW822-FHT01E03. Classification (NCBI taxonomy): domain Bacteria; kingdom Pseudomonadati; phylum Pseudomonadota; class Gammaproteobacteria; order Pseudomonadales; family Pseudomonadaceae; genus Pseudomonas; species Pseudomonas sp. GW822-FHT01E03. The sequence goes on along the minus strand of NZ_JBXAOQ010000002.1, from coordinate 189,845 downwards.
CTGGACGGCCAAAGCGGCGCGGCTTCGACGCACATTAACATCGTCGACACGGCGGTACTGATCGGGACGCTGGGTAGCCGTACTCTGGTTCTCACTCACACCATCACCCGTGGCTTCCAGGCGTTTGACTCCTTGCAGGAACTGGGCGCGTCGTTGCTGGCGGACACCGATGGGCAAGTACCGGGAAATGTCCTGCATTGGCGCCTGATCGAACTGCCGGGCAATTATTTCGACCGCCTGGCGTGCAACCTGATAGCCCTGCAGGCCGATGCAATCGGTGCGCTGGCCAACGAACCCGCGGCGGCAAACCCGGACCTGGCGCCCCACGTCAGCCGTACGACCAACGAGCTCGACCCGACGGACAAACAGTCATCCTCGCGATTCAATCAGGTCGAGCAATCGCTGCCAGACTGGATGGCCGATGCGTCATCCACCGATCTCACCGCTTACAGCCGTCATCTGATGGATCTGGTGACGGTGCGCAATCAGAACGCCGGGAAGTCCTTTCTGGACGGGCTCAAACCGATCCGCGAATTTGCGCTGGATCGACTGCGCGAAGCCATGCTCGCGCAACATGCCGATGCCGCACATCTGAACCTGGCGGACATCGAAATCGTGGTCGACAGCGTGGTGGTCTGGGGCAGCTTTGTGCCAACGGTGGACCCTGAGCGCACCACCCTGAGCCTGGTCGACCTGGCGCTGCAAAACCTGATTGCCCTGCCGCAAGGCAACAAATTCGTACGCAGTTCCAGCGCCGCCGCGCTGCCGCAGTGGATGACGGTGAGCTATCTGGAGGAGCTGATTACACGCGTCGACATCGGCCAGCACTACCCGGCGCTGATCAAAAGCAAGCTGCTCGCCGAACCCGTGGACAGCCTGCGGCGTCAGAACCTGTTCACCAGCCATTTGCGCGTCGAGTTACCGCTGCTGGCCTTACAGCTGAAGATTCGCAAGCAGCACGGCATCGACGAGACCGGTTACCGCTATGTCGCCGCCGTGGTGCAAGTGCTCGACGCCAATCGCTGGGTGGATGGCCAGGAGATCGTGATTCGCCCACTGGCATTCGCGCCCGGCTGGCGCATCGGTGGCGCCACCGATGAAGTGACCAACATATTCGTGATCGGGCCCCGCCAGATGGACAAGGGGCCTTGCCTGCTTTACCGGCCAATGCTTGAACAACCGCTGAGCCAGTATCCAACGCCGGCCAACCTGGTCTACACCATCAAACACTCGCCGACGTTGCGCCAGTCCGTACTCGCCTGGCTGCCGGACGGTGCCCGCGCCAACTATGCCAACTATGTGTTCACCGGTGACCGACCTTCGGTCTGGAGCATTTCTCAACTGCTGGGCGACCCGCTGACCTCCCTGCAAATGAGCGGCCCGATTTCCCTCGGCTCGCGGGTTCTCAGCGGCAATTACCTGGCCGTCCTGTACAAGGCCAACGTCAATGCGCTGGTCGAACTGGCGCAACGGCAATCGCTTTCCAACGCGCAAAATCGCTGGGCGACTTTCAAGCGTACAGCCTGGATGCTGCTCAACGCGGCGCTGCCCTTTCTTGGTCGAACCGTCGGGACGGCCGCCTGGATCTGGCAAGTGCTGGATGACTTGCAGCAAACCCTCGATGCTGCCGACAGTGGCGACCATCAGCAGCAGAAATCCGCCATGACCGACCTGTTGCTGACCCTGGCCATGGTGCTTGCCCATCACGCCAGTACGCGTAATCCGCCTGCGCGCAGGGTCCAGGAAAAGCCCATTGCAAAAGCGATCGAGCAACAGGAAAAACCGGCCCGACAACCTGTGACCGTCGTGCAATTACCCGACATCGTCAGCGAGCCCCCTCCTGTGCAACATCGCCAGACAGTGGCAACCGATGCGGCCTTGGACCTGACAAAAACCCTGGATCAGTTCAAGGTCACTCCACCCGAACAGCTCACACCGCCCGATAGTGGCAACGGCGTCTATCGCCACCTCTACCGAAAAGAAAAGAGCTTTTATGCGCCGGTGGGCGAGCGCTGGTTCGAGGTGGCCGTCGAGGACACGGGCGAAGTGTCGATCATCGACTCTCGACAGCAGCCCGTGCGCAGCGGTCCGGCACTGATCAGCAACCAACGCGGTGACTGGTTCGTCGACACGCGCCTGCGCCTGCGCGGCGGCGGTCTGTCGAGCCGACGCAAGGCACTGAAGCAACAAAACCGTGCACGCATCGCCGAACTCAAGAAGCAACTGGCCGAGTTTGACAATGAACGCGAGCGGGCACGTACAGAGCTGACGGACGCCCACAACGCCATGAAAAAATCAGTCGGTGACGAAGCACTGTCGGCCGCGCAAACGCAGTTCCTCGAGAAGCTCGAGCACCGCACCCAGGAATACGCCGCCCCTATCGAGCAGTTGAAGTCGCTGAACCTGCTCGAAACGGTGCCCAACTACCGAACCGCCATGGTCGAGATGCTCGGCACTCAATTGTTCTTCAACCAGACGTGGCTCGATCAGCACAATGCAACGTTTACGCAGACCTTGAGGGAAACCCTGGCGCTGCTCGATGCCGAGGAAACGACAGGCGGGACCGGTAATTCCGCAACCTACCGGAAAATGGTCGACCTGACCGAGGGTGTGATCGGCAAAATAGAGTTTGCCCAATCGCGGCTCCATGACTTGAGTCGACTCGGTAGAAATGCTGCTGAAGTGGCCAGTACCTACCGGGCAAAACTGCCCGCTTTCAGTGTTAACGATCTCAAGGCGCTCCAGGTTTCGCTGGCTCGCGACGTCTGCTTGAAAGAAGGAAACAGTGCCGCGCTGATCGACGCCCGGGGCGCATTCGAGCGCTTGCTCGATACCACCAACCTGGTCATACAGACCTCGCAAGAACTGATGCTGCAAAACAGTGCCTGGGCGGCAGGCGAACGTATCGAAGGCCTCAACGGCATGCTCGAACAGTTTGCCGCTATCGACCAGGCCTTTGAAGACTTCAGCCTCACCCACAAGGACGCGGTTCTGGAGCAACCGTTCAAACACGTACGTACACGGATCAGTGAATTCCAGCAGGACACCGAAGCCAATCTGGCGCAACTGCTGCGCGAACAACGGCCGGTAGAACCCCGACCCGGCCCATCAAAGCCCGCATCGGCATCGCGTAAACGGGTGGTCAAGACACGCTTCAAGGGTACGGTTGTGGGCGAAGTGCGTCCCTCTGCATCGGGAGAGCCGGTCCTGCTGGATGTGAAATCGCCCTTGACCGGCAAAGTGATCGCCACCTTTCACGAAAAATCACCCGGCGTCTGGATTGAGCGCGTGCAACCCAGACGTCGCCGCCCTGCGGTACAAATACCGGACCTCGCCACACAAATCACTCAGGGTCAGGAGCTGCTCGATGGCGTGGAAAGCTTCATCCAGAAAACCGAAGCGAGCGCAAAAAAAGCCGGCCGCATCCCGGTGGAAATCGAAGAGTTGTTCCAGCATAAAGCCGAACAGATCGACAAAAGCGCGAAGACACTCGAGCAAACCCTGACCGCTTCGAATACGACCGTCACTGCGACAACACTGGGCGCGGCCTTGAACACGGCACGTGTTCGACTGTACGCCGAGGGCTACCGGATTCGCGTCCAGATGATCAAGCAACAGCCGCCCACGGCCGCCCGCATCGAATGGCTATCAAGCAAAAATGAAATCGATGTCGTGCGCAGTGGTGAACGACGCCGACTCAAAGGCCCGCGCAAGGATTACCTGCAGGAGTACGAAATTCGCGAGCGAGGCACCGGGCAACCGTTGTGGTACGCCCATTTTCACTACGCCGCTTCTGATACGCCTGTCGAGGCGTTTACCGCCGCCCATTTGAAACTGCGTGATCAACGGATGATGGCCGGAGGGAGCGACCTTAATTCCGCTTCCAGCAGCCAGGTGATCGCCATCTATCGCAGCGCGATCAGCCCGCAACTGGCGCGCTCACTGTTCTTTTCGTAAGCCGCCACGTCAAAAAGGAAAATGACGATGACAGACCACCCAGAGAATACCCAAACCCCCGGCTTGCTAAAAAAGAGCCAAGTGAGTTACCAGACCAACAGGGGTCCCACTGTCGATAGCGTCGCCGCGCTGTTACTGCGCCAAGCGCTGAAGGTGCTGCAACCCGAGCGCGAGATCGGCCCCCGACCAAACCATGATCGGCACGCCTCAATGGCGGGTCCGCGACGGCACGCTCGTAGCCATGCCCACACAGTTCGAGTCGCTGACCCAGGCGCTGGTCCGAGCTCGGAGCTCAATGGTGCCGCCGTCCAGCTACGCGCTCAAGGCATCGGTATTCGCGCCAGCCTGCTCAAGGATCGACAGCCCCGACAGGCGTACTTGCAGTGGCTGCTGGACAACGACCAGGTCCGTATCGTCCGCAACGAACAGGGACGAATCAAGACCAAAAAGCGCAGGGATTATTTCCAGGAGTACCAGGTGCTAGACACCACCAACAAGGATCAGCCTCTGCGGCTTGCGCACTTTCACTACGATTCGCTTGATGCGCCGATGGAGCAGTTCACGGCGGCGCACCTGAAAATCGCCGAAGCGCATCTGCAGCAGTTCACGACCGAACGCCGCCAGGTACTCACGACTCTGGCGCCAATCGACTACGTGCTGCGGCGTATCAGCGACCCGAATCTGTTCCTCAAACTCGAAACTCAACCCTGATGAACGACTGCGGGCGGACTGCTGGTCCGCCCGCTTCATCGAGCGCGCCACGCCTCTCGCAATCGCTCCAGCGCCGCCTCGACCGACTTTTCGGGCACCGCCGCAAAGCCCAGTACCAACCCGGCGCGTTGATCGAAGGGCGTGGCGGATTCCGGCAGCCAATAGCTGCTCAAACCGTTGATCTCGACATCGACACTGCGCGCCAATTCGATCAGTTCCTGTTCGCGCGCCACGCTTTCGACTGACACGGTCATGTGCAGCCCGGCAGCGACTGTGGGCAACGGGCCAACGCCGGGGATATCCAGCGGCCAACCACTGAGCAGCGTATTGCGCCGACTCAGTGCCGCACGGCGCATGCGGCGGATATGCCGCTGGAAGTGTCCGGCCGCCATGAACTCGGCCATGACTGCCTGCGTGCTGACCTCGGAGTGGCGCACATCCACGGCACGACGCTGGGAAAACGCGTCCACCAGCCCCATTGGCAACACCAGATAACCCAGGCGCAACGCCGGAAACGCGACCTTGCCGAACGTGCCAACATACAACACTCGCCCGTGACGATCGAGTGCCGCCAAAGGCGCCAATGGCGCACCGCTGTAGCGGTACTCGCCATCGTAATCATCCTCGACAATCCAGCCTTGAGTGCGCTCGGCCCAAGCCAGCAACTCCAGACGGCGAGCGAGGCTCATCACCACGCCAGTCGGGTATTGATGTGACGGCGTGACATAGGTCAGGCGGCAATCACTGAGCCCCGCCAGCTCACCGCAGTCGATACCCTCGCTATCCACCGCTACCCCGTGCAAGCGCGCCCCGGCCACGGCGAAGGCATGACCCGCCGCGCGGTAGCCCGGATTTTCGATCGCCACCCCATCGCCCGGCTCCACCAGCAGCTGTGCACAAAGGCTGATTCCCTGCTGCGCGCCACTGGTGATCACAATTTGTTCAGCCGTGCACTGCATGCCCCGCGAGCTGCGTAGATACGCCGCGATCATCCCCCGCAAGCGCGCATCACCTGCAGGGTCGCCGTAGCACAGCTGCTGGAAATCCGGTTTACGCCAGAAAGCCGCATGCAGCTTGGCCCAGACCTCGAACGGAAACAGATCGAACGCCGGAACACCAACCCGAAAAGCCTTGGGCGGACCACTGGGCGGCATGGGTAAATGGTTCTTTTCAACGCGAGTCAATGCACCACTGTGGATAACTTTGCTGGATGAATCCACAGGTAAATCGAGCCAATTTGTGGATAAGGTTGTGGGTAACCCTGTTGAAAACCCTGTGGATACTTTTGTGGATAGTTTTTTTGCCGGCACGGTTGCCTGGGGCAGTTGCGCGACATAAGTCCCATCGCCTACCCGCCCTTCGATAAACCCTTCGGCATACAGCTGATCATAGGCGCGCACCACGCTGTTACGGGAAATCGCCAGCGCCGCGGCCAGGTCACGACTGGCCGGCAAGCGCGTACCACTGGCCAACCGTCCATCGAGGACGCGAAGGCGCAAAGCCTGATAGAGCTGGCGGCTCAGCCCCTGGCGACGGTCGAGTTCGATACCGGCCGGGTTGAACGACAAGGAAAGCGGCGCATCCGTCATGGCAATGGACCTATGAAATTGGTCATTAATGGCTCTTACAACAGACCAATAGCCTGCCTAGGATGCAGACATTCGCCAAGGGAAATATCTCCATGTACACGCCACGTGCTTTTGCCATCGACGAGTTGTCCCAACTGCATGAACTGATCCTCGCCACCCGTCTCGCCATATTGGTGACCCACGGTGAAAGCGGCCTGCAAGCCAGCCATGTACCGGTGCTACTGCATTGCGAACAAGGCTCGAACGGCACGTTGTACGGGCATCTGGCCAAAGCCAATCCACAGTGGAAAGACCTGCGCGACGGCGCCGAAGCCCTGCTGATTTTTGCCGGTGCCGACGCCTACGTCAGCCCTGGCTTCTACCCGAGCAAGGCCGAACACGGCAAAGTCGTGCCAACCTGGAACTACGTCGCCGTACACGCCTATGGCCGAGCCGAAACCTTCAGCGATGGCGGGCGGCTGCTCGACATCGTCAGCACCCTCACCGATCGTCATGAGGCCGGCCGCGCCCAGCCGTGGTCAGTGGCCGATGCCCCCGCCGATTACATCGACGGCATGCTCAAGGCCATCGTCGGTTTCGCCATTCCCATCGACCGCCTGGAAGGCAAGCGCAAGCTCAGCCAGAACCGCAGCCCCGCCGACATCGCCGGCGTGCGCAAAGGCCTGGCCGCCAGCCCCGACGTCAACGACCAAACCCTCGCCCAATTGATGCGCTAAGGAAATCACCATGAGTCAGATCGACATTCGCCAAGTCACCGCCGGTGATCACGCGGCATGGTTGCCGCTGTGGCAAGCCTACCTGCGCTTCTACAACACCGAACTTGCGGATACCGTCACTCAAAGCACCTGGCAGCGCATGCTCGACCCGAGCGAACCGACCCACGCCGCCCTCGCCTGGGCCGATGACAAAGCGGTGGGGATGGTGCACTTCATCTACCATCGTTCGAACTGGGCCATCGAAAACTCCTGCTACCTGCAAGACTTGTTGGTGGTCCCGCAAACCCGTGGTACCGGCGTCGGCCGCCAGTTGATCGAGTTCGTCTACACCACAGCCAAGGCCGACGGTTGCAACAAGGTCCACTGGCTGACCCACGAAACCAATGCCACCGCGATCCAGCTCTACGAGCGCATCGCCGAACGCCCCGGTTTCATCCAGTTTCGCAAAGCCATCTAGGTTCAAGGAGAACAGCATGTCGATTTCACTCGCCGACTGGAAAGGCGTTCCGCCCCCCACGACTCAACTGATCGAAGGGCGTTACATCCGCCTGGAAAGACTCGACCCGGCGCGCCACGGCGACGACCTGTTCAAGGCCCTGCAAGGCCCGGGCGCTGACCCGAAGTTGTGGGACTACCTGCCTTACGGCCCCTTCCCGGAGCGCAGCGTCTTCAACGACTGGCTGAACAACCACGCGACCAGCAGCGATCCGTATTTCTTCAGCGTGATCGACCGCGTCAGCGGCGAGGTCCAGGGCATTCTCAGCCTGATGTCCATCGTCCCGGCCCAGGGCCGCATCGAAATCGGCCACGTCACCTTCGGCGCCCCGATGCAGCGCTCGCCGAAAAGCACAGAGGCGGTTTACCTTCTGGCCAAGGAATCCTTTGCCCTGGGTTACCGTCGCCTGGAATGGAAATGCAACAACGCCAACGCTCGCTCCAAATATGCTGCCGAGCGTTTGGGCTTCAGTTTTGAGGGTGTGTTTCGCCAGCACATGGTGGTCAAGGGACAGAACCGGGATACGGCGTGGTATTCGATCCTGGATTCGGAGTGGCCGGCAATTGGTGCGGGGTTTGAAAAGTGGCTGAGCGATGAGAACCAGACCGGTTCGGGGCAGGTGAAGTCGTTGGTGGAGTGTCGCGGGTAATCGTCAGCGCCTGGAATTACGCCATCGCGAGCGAGCTCTTGATCAATTAACACCCGCTTCACTGATGGGACACAGCACCTGTGGGAGCGAGCTTGCTCGCGATGGCGGCATCACATTCAGCAATTGTTGAGACTGATGCTCCGCTATCGCGAGCAAGCTCGCTCCCACAGGGTTTCAGGCACGGATTTGCAGGCATAAAAAAAGGGGAGCACATGCCCCCCCGAGGTATAAAGCGTTGTATCGAGGCTGTTAACTCAGCCTTCGATCTCGATCAGGATCTCGCCCGGGTTCACCCGGTCGCCCTTGGCCACGTGAATGGCGGTGACTTTACCGGCGATGGCTGCCTGGACTTCTGTTTCCATCTTCATCGCTTCGGTGATCAACACGGCCTGGCCTGCCTTGACGGTGTCGCCCTCCTTGACCAGCACGTCGACGATGTTGCCCGGCATGGTGGTGCTGACGTGACCCGGTGCAGTGGCTTGCTTGCGCTTGCTGCTGCCGCCGCCGACAAATTCGTTGAGCGGCTCGAACACCACTTCTTCCGGCATGCCGTCGATGGACAGGTAGAAGTGACGCTTGCCTTCGGCCTTGACGCCAACACCGGTGATGTCGACGCGGTAGGTTTCACCGTGCACGTCGATGACGAACTCGGTCGGCACGCCTTCGCCACCGGCAGAGGCCACGCCACCCGCTTCAGGAATCGGCAGCAGAACCTCTGGCGTGAGGGTGCCGGCAGCGCGTTCCTCGAGGAACTTGCGACCGATGTCCGGGAACATGGCGTAGGTCAGCACGTCTTCTTCAGACTTGGCCAGTGCGCCGATGTCGGCACGCAGCTTGGCCATTTCCGGCTTGAGCAGGTCGGCCGGGCGAACGTCGATCACTTCTTCGCTGCCGATGGCCTGGCGACGCAGTTGTTCGTTCACGGTGCCCGGCGCCTTGCCGTAGCCGCCTTGCAGGTACAGCTTCACTTCGTTGGTGATGGTCTTGTAGCGCTCGCCGGCCAACACGTTGAAGAACGCCTGGGTACCGACGATCTGCGAAGTCGGGGTCACCAGCGGCGGGAAGCCGAGGTCTTCACGAACGCGCGGGATTTCGGCCAGCACTTCGCTCATGCGGTTGAGCGCGCCCTGCTCTTTCAACTGGTTGGCCAGGTTGGAAATCATCCCGCCCGGTACCTGGTTGACTTGCACACGGGTGTCGACGGCGGTGAACTCGCTTTCGAACTGGTGGTACTTCTTGCGCACCGCGTAGAAGTACAGACCGATCTCTTGCAGCAGTTCCAGGTTCAGGCCGGTGTCGAACTCGCTGCCTTTAAGGGCGGCGACCATCGACTCCGTACCCGGGTGGCTGGTGCCCCAGGCGAAACTGGAGATCGCGGTGTCGATGTGATCGGCGCCGTTTTCGATGGCCTTCATTTGGCACATCGCGGCCAGGCCAGCAGTGTCGTGGGAGTGAATGAACACTGGCAACGATTGCTCGGCTTTCAGAGCCTTGACCAGTTCGCCGGTGGCGTACGGGGTCAGCAGGCCGGCCATGTCCTTGATCGCCACCGAGTCGCAACCCATGGCTTCCATTTGCTTGGCCTGGTTCACGAACGCCTCGATGGTGTGCACCGGGCTGGTGGTGTAGGCGATGGTGCCCTGGGCGTGTTTGCCGGCGGCTTTCACCGCTTCGATGGCCACGCGCAGGTTACGCACGTCGTTCATGGCGTCGAAGATGCGGAACACGTCGATACCGTTGACCGCTGCCTTGGCCACGAAGGCTTTGACCACGTCGTCGCTGTAGTGGCGGTAGCCCAGCAGGTTCTGGCCGCGCAACAACATTTGCAGGCGGGTGTTAGGCAGCGCGGCGCGCAGCTGGCGCAGACGCTCCCACGGATCTTCTTTCAGGAAACGTACGCAGGCGTCGAACGTCGCGCCGCCCCAGCACTCCAGCGACCAGTAGCCGACTTTGTCGAGCTTGTCGCAGATCGGCAGCATGTCTTCGGTGCGCATGCGGGTGGCGAGCAGCGATTGGTGGGCGTCGCGCAGGATAGTGTCGGTAACGTGGATTTGTTTGCTCATTGTTCTATTCCTCACAGGCCTGCGTGGGCGGCGATGGCGGCGGCGATGGCCAGGGCCAGCTCTTCGGGTTTGCGCTTGATCGAGTAGTTGGTCAGTTCAGGGTGGCTTTCAACGAAGCTGGTGTTGAACTGGCCGCTACGGAATTCCGGGTTACGCAGGATTTCCTGGTAGTACGCGGCGGTGGTCTTGACCCCTTGCAGACGCATGTCATCCAGGGCGCGCAAGCCACGGTCCATCGCCTCTTCCCAGGTCAGCGCCCACACCACCAGTTTCAGGCACATGGAGTCGTAGAACGGTGGAATGGTGTAGCCGGTATAGATCGCCGTGTCGGTTCGCACGCCGGGGCCGCCGGGAGCGTAGTAACGGGTGATCTTGCCGAAGCTCGGCAGGAAGTTGTTCTTCGGGTCTTCGGCGTTGATCCGGAATTGCAGGGCGAAGCCGCGGTGCTGGATGTCTTCCTGTTTCACCGAAAGCGGCAGGCCGGAGGCGATGCGAATCTGCTCGCGGACAATGTCGATGCCGGTGATTTCTTCGGTGATGGTGTGTTCCACCTGCACCCGGGTATTCATCTCCATGAAGTACACCTCGCCCTCGGCGAGCAGGAACTCCACGGTGCCGGCGTTCTCGTATCCCACGGCCTTGGCTGCGCGCACCGACAGGTCGCCGATATAGGCGCGCTGTTCCGGGGTCAGCTGTGGGCTTGGGGCGATTTCGATCAGCTTCTGGTTGCGGCGCTGGATCGAGCAGTCACGTTCGAACAGGTGCACCACGTTGCCGAAGCTGTCGCCAAGAATTTGCGCTTCAATGTGCTTCGGATTGACGATACATTTTTCCAGGAACACTTCCGCCGAACCAAATGCCTTGGTGGCTTCGGAAATGACCCGCGGGAAAGCCTGTTCGAGCTCTTCACGGCTGTTGCAACGACGAATGCCGCGACCGCCACCACCGGAAGTGGCCTTGAGCATCACCGGGTAACCGATACGATCGCCTTCGGTCAGGGCTTCTTCGATGCCCGACACGTTGCCTTCAGTGCCCGGGGTCACCGGTACACCGGCCTTGATCATGCTGCGACGGGCTTCGGTCTTGTCGCCCATGCGGCGAATCACTTCAGCCGACGGGCCAATGAACTTGATCCCGCGCTCGGCGCAGATCTCCGCCAGCTCGGCGTTTTCCGAAAGGAAGCCATAGCCTGGGTGCAGTGCATCGCAACCGGTTTCCACAGCCAGGTTCACCAGCTTGCGCGGGTTCAGGTAACCGGCCAGTGGCTCGGCACCAATGCTGTGGGCCTCGTCCGCACGCTTCACATGCAAGGCATGGCGGTCGGCGTCGGAATAGATCGCGACCGAGCGAATGCCCATTTCGGCGCAGGCACGCACGATTCGTACGGCAATCTCACCACGGTTGGCGATCAGGATCTTTGTTATCACTTGGAAATTCCCTTGAGCCGGTGGTACCCACGACCTGCTAGACCAGGTCGACGCGTGACCAAATGTTTCAATTTGGTCGCAGGTCCACACTAGCGCCCACAAGGGATTAACAAAAATGAATAATTATTGGGTCGCGCATAAGTAAAGACTTATAGTTGATTCACCAGCCAGCGACGAGAGTGATCAAAAAATGCGTAAGTCATTGATGCGTATGACTTTACGACAATTGCAGATCTTCAACGAGGTCTGTGATTTGCGGTCGTACAGTCGCGCGGCCGAGGAAATGTCGCTCACACAACCTGCCGTCAGCCTGCAGATTCGTCAACTTGAGGAGCTGATTGGCCAGCCTTTGTTCGATTACGTCGGCAAAAAACTCTACATGACCGAAGCGGCTGAAGCGTTACAGCGGGCCAGCCGGGATATTTTCGGACGCCTGGAAAACCTCGACATGCAACTGTCGGACATGCAGGGTTCGTTGCAGGGGCAACTGAAGCTGGCGATTGAATCCAGCGCCAAATACTTCGTGCCGCACTTGTTTGCCGCCTTCAAACGCCAGCACCCGGAGGTGAACCTGCAACTGACGGTGGTCAATCGCGGCCAGGTCATTCGGCGTTTGTCGGACAACCGCGATGACCTGGTGATCATGTCCATGGTGCCTCAGGACATGGGCCTGGAATTCCTGCCGTTCCTGAACAACCCGATCGTCGCCGTGGCGCCACCGGATCACCCGCTGTGTCATATGGGGCCGCTGCGCTTGCAGGATCTCGAACCCTACACACTGCTGCTGCGTGAGCCAGGCTCCGGGACGCGACTGGCGTGCGAAGAATACTTCAAAGAGAAACGCGTGCACTTCAACCAGACTCAGGAAGTCTCGTCTGCCGAAGCCCAGCGAGAATGTGTACTGGCAGGCCTGGGCGTTGCGCTGTTGACGCGCCACGCCCTGAACCTTGAGCTGGCAACCGGTGGGCTGATCGAATTGCCGGTCGAAGAACTGCCGCTATTCCGTAGCTGGTGCCTGGTGCAGGCCAAGGCAAAGCGCCTGTCACCGGTGGCTCATGCCTTCCTGGCGTTTATCCGTAGCGAACGGATTCAGATCAGCGCGCTGGTTGAGCGTTTCGACGGGAAGCTACGGGAGACGTCTGCCAGAAGTTAAGTTCCAGCTCTGGAAAATCGCCAATCTCGGCCAGAAGCTGACGGCGTTCGCAGCGATCTTCGATGGCGCGACGGAATTCCATGCGGCGCTGATCTTCTTGCTGACGACGGGTTTTGACAGCGCTGTTGCGTTCTTCGTAGGGCATGGCCATTTCGAGTCTCCCAAGGCGAGTACGGGAGTTTCAAGATAGGCGCGGGGGATGACGGTTTGGCGGCTTGGGGGTTACAAACTGATGAAAATTGCGGTGCATTCGAGGCCGCCATCGCGAGCGACCTCGCTCCCACAGGTTCTGCGGCGTGCATGATCAAATGTGGGAGCGAGCTTGCTCGCGATAAGGTCGGAACGACCTTCATGCAATCTCAGGCCTGGCTCAATCGTCCAGCGCTTTCACCGACTTGGGCGACAACCGCAAGCTGCGCAGGCTGCGCTTGACGCTCTTGAGGTGGTTGACCAGGCTCGGGCCACGCGCCATGGCCACGCCCATCGCCAGCACGTCGATCACCACCAGGTGGGCAATACGCGAAGTCAGCGGCGTATAGATTTCAGTGTCTTCATGCACATCGATCGCCAGATTGACCGTAGACAGTTCGGCCAACGGCGTCTGGCTCGGGCACAGGGTGATCAACGAGGCACCGCTTTCACGCACCAGGTTGGCAGTGATCAGCAGGTCCTTGGAACGCCCGGACTGGGAAATGCAGATCGCCACGTCGGTTGGCTTGAGCGTCACGGCCGACATCGCCTGCATGTGCGGGTCGGAATACGCCGCAGCGGTGAGCAGCAAGCGGAAGAACTTGTGCTGGGCGTCCGCCGCGACCGCACCCGAGGCACCAAAGCCATAGAACTCGACACGCTGGGCCTGGGACATCAGCGTCACCGCCCGCTGCAATTCCAGCGGATCGAGTTTCTCGCGAACCTCCATCAGCGTATGCAGGGTGGTGTCGAAGATTTTCAGGCTGTAGTCAGCGACCGAATCATCCTCATGGATCGCAAACTGGCCGAAACTCGCACCTGCCGCCAGGCTCTGGGCCAGCTTCAGCTTCAGGTCCTGAAAGCCGGAACAACCGATGGCACGGCAAAAGCGCACGATGGTCGGCTCACTGATGCCCACGCTGTGGGCCAGGTCGGCCATGGAGCTGTGCATCACGGCCGCAGGATCAAGCAGCACATGGTCGGCGACCTTGAGCTCCGACTTGCGTAACAGGTGGCGAGACTGGGCGATGTGTTGCAGCAGATTCAAAGGGCTGGACTCTTTGTTATTGGCAGGTGCCGGGGATGTAGCACGCTTGTAGTTATACTACATGAATCGGCTTTTTGCCTGCTCAATGCGTTACCGAATCCCTCGATTTCAGGTGCCCGCGCTTCATGTAGCACTCATGGCGCCTGTCCAGGTGTGCCGGGTGCACGTTTTAAAGGACAAAAGCTACTTACGTATCCTCGTCAGCTTGCGGCTTGCGCGCGCAGCAAACCTGCCAACGTCTCAGCCTCAACCGGACGGCTGATCAAATAGCCCTGTACCTCATCGCAGCGCTCGGCTTTCAGGAACTCAAGCTGTTCTCCGCGCTCCACTCCTTCCGCCACGACCTTAAGCTTCAGGCCGTGGGCCATGGCAATGATTGCCCGGGTAATCGCCGCGTCTTCGCTGCCCTCACCCAAGCCACGGATAAAGGCCTGATCAATCTTCACGTAATCCACCGGGATCCGCTTGAGATAGCTCAGGGATGAGTAACCAGTGCCAAAATCGTCAATGGCCAGTTTCACCCCGAGATCACGCAACTGCTGGAAGGTTGCGATGATGTGTTCGACGCTGTCCAGCAACTGGCTTTCGGTGAGTTCCAGCTCCAGCAGTTGCGGCGCCAGCCCGGTCTCTTCCAGCACCTGCCGCACCAGACTGACCAGCTTGCCTTGGCGCAATTGATGCACCGACAGATTGACCGACACCCGAATTGCTTCGAGTCCCTGCCGTTGCCACTCACAGGCTTGCCAGCAGGCCTGACGCAGCACGAACTCACCGATCGGGCCGATCAATCCGGTTTCTTCAGCCAGGCCAATGAAATCCCCCGGCGGCACGCGGCCCATGGTCGGATGATCCCAACGCACCAAGGCTTCGGCGGCATTCAACCTGCCAGTGGCCAGGCACAGTTTCGGTTGGTAAAACACCTTCAGTTGTTTGTCTTCGATGGCTTTGCGCAAGTGGTTTTCCAGCTGTAAACGCTCCAACGTGCTGGCTTGCAAGCTGTCGGTGTAAAACTGGAAATTATCGCCACCCAGGTGTTTGGCGTGCTGCATTGCCATGTTCGACTGACTGACCAGTGCCGATATTTCCCGCGCGCTGTCCGGCAACAAGCTGATGCCCATCGACGCGCTGAGCACCAGTTCATGCCCGTCAATGGTCACCGGCAAACGCAACTTGTTCGCCAGACGAGTCGCCACCCTCGCCAGGCTCGAAAGGTTGCCGTAGGAATTGAACAGCACGGCAAACTCATCACCGGAAAGGCGCGCAATGGTGTCTGCTTCAGGCAATGCATTCACCAGTCGCCGGGCCATTTTCTGCAATAACTGATCGGCGACTTCATGCCCCAGGCTGTCGTTGAGTTGCTTGAACCGATCGAGATTGATGTGCAGCAACGCCAGGCTGCGATAACCGCCCTGCCGCACTCGTTGATGAGCCTCGTTGAGTCGTTCGCGAAACATCGCGCGGTTGGCCAGACCGGTAAGTTCGTCGTAATGGGTCAGATAGCGCATACGCTGTTCGGACTCTCGACGAGCCGAGAGATCAGCGAAGAAGCCCACAATATGGCTCACATTTCCCCGGGCATCGCGCACGGCATTCAGTTGCAGCCATTGCGGATACATCTCGCCGTTCTTGCGGGTTTCCACCAATTCGCCCTGCCAGCTGCCTTGCTGCTCCAGCGCCTGATGTATCGCGGCGTAATGCCTACGCGCATCGCGACTGCATGGCAACTCAACGACATTGCGTCCGATCATGTCGTCGATGTCATAACCGGTCACCCGACTGAAGGCTTGATTGATCGCGATCAGGACGTAGTTAGGATCGAAAATCACGATCCCTTCGCTGGCCGCCTCGAACACGGTCGCCGCCAATTGCCGCTGCTCTTCCAGACTTTTGCTGGCGCTGATATCGCGGCGAGTGCCGACCATGCGAATCACCCGGCCGTTGTCGGCACGCTCGACTGCCCGCCCGCGGTCCTCGATCCAGACCCAGTGGCCGTCGCCATGCCGCACGCGATACTCGATTTGATAGTCCTCGGTGCGGCCCTTCAAATGCTCGACCAGCGCCCTTTTCAGCGCAGGAAGATCCTCGGGGTGAAGGCGCGGCTTGAGGTGACGCAATATCGCCGTGACCTGTTCCGGCTCCAGGCCGAACAATTCCTGAATTTGTGTGTGATGGACTTCGTCGGTTTGCAGATTCCAGTCCCACAACCCCAACTCGCTGGCCTTCAATGCCAGCGCCAGGCGCGCCTCACTCTTGCTCAGTGCCTGGTTGGCGGCGTCCAGTTCCAGGCTGCGCTGAGCGACTCGGTTTTCCAGGTCGACCTGGATCTCTCGCAATTCGTCCTCGGCACGTCGGCGCTGTTCTATCTCCTTGGCCAGCTTCTGATTGAGCTGATCACTGCAGCTTTGCGCCTGCTGCAGATGCTCGATCAGCGCCTGGTTCTGAAAGCGTCGCATCAAGCCCCGATCGATCAATCGATTGACTTGCCAGGCAACCACGCTCAACGCACCGAGCAGGATCAGCCCGAACCAGCCCCAACCTTGCTGCTGTTCGTCAGCCCCCCAAAACATATAGGCGATGGCCGGCAACAGGCAGGGCAAGGTGAATGACAGGAAGGCCGGCAAGCTGACCGCATAAGCCACGCTGGCCGAGAGCGCTGCGGCACCGATGAGGCCGAAGACCCAGGCTTGCTGAATGAAGTTATCGGCCGGAACCAGGGCGATGCCGGCACCGGCCAGGGTCAGACCGGTGAGGCCGGAGCCCAGCAAAAACATCCGCCGCCAGATGGGATGGGCCTGACGGTTGGGAATGGCCGAATCAAAGGCTGCGACCTGAATCACCCGCAATGCCACCAATGACAACAACCACACCAGCCAGACACTGACCAGGAAATAGCGCTGCGGGCTCCAGAGCAAACCGGCACAGACCAGGCCATTGATCAGCATGAACAACGTGGGCAGCAGCGAGCCTTGATACAACAGGCGCGTGCGTTCGACCGCCATTTCCATGGCGTACTGTTTACGGATCACCCGGGGTTCCACAGTGGGGCCCGACAGGTCGAAGCTGAGGGTCATAGGCGATGTTCTTGTTCTTATAATGATGAGCATGTGCCCGAAACTGCTCGGAGCATACACAAGCAATTGCCCGGACCAAACTGCTGCTGATCAATAAATCGCCAAATTTTTCGGACGCCGATGCCACTGAAAATGCTGAAGGCACGCCCCGCCAATGCCTGCAGCCGATGACTGACCGGTCGTCCTTCGCATAACTTTCATCGGTTAAAGCGAAGCGGGGTTTGCCCGGTGTGTCGCGGCCCCCTAGAATGCCCCGATGCGCGATGATCTCTCCCTTCTGCTGAACTCCCTCAACGATGCCCAACGCCAGGCCGTAGCGGCCCCCGTGGGTCGTCAGTTGGTCCTGGCCGGTGCTGGTTCCGGTAAAACCCGAGTGCTGGTGCACCGTATCGCCTGGTTGATCCAGGTCGAAAACGCCTCGCCCCACTCCATCCTGTCGGTGACCTTCACCAACAAGGCCGCTGCCGAGATGCGCCAGCGCATCGAGCAGCTGATGGGCATCAACCCGGCCGGCATGTGGGTTGGCACCTTCCACGGCCTGGCGCACCGCCTTCTGCGGGCACACTGGCAGGAAGCGGGCTTAAGCCAGACCTTCCAGATTCTCGACAGCGATGACCAGCAGCGGTTGGTCAAGCGGGTGATCCGCGAGCTCGGCCTGGACGAACAGCGTTGGCCGGCCCGTCAGGCCCAATGGTTCATCAACGGCCAGAAAGACGAAGGCCTGCGCCCGCAACACATTCAAGCCAGCGGCGACCTGTTCCTGGCAACCATGCGCGGTATCTATGAGGCCTACGAGGCCGCCTGCCTGCGTGCCGGTGTCATCGACTTCTCCGAATTGCTGCTGCGCGCACTCGATCTGTGGCGCGATCACCCAGGCCTGCTCGCTCACTATCAAAAGCGCTTCCGGCACATTCTGGTAGACGAGTTCCAGGACACCAACGCCGTGCAATACGCCTGGTTGCGCCTGCTGGCCAAGGGTGGCGACAGCCTGATGGTGGTGGGCGACGACGACCAGTCGATCTACGGCTGGCGCGGCGCCAAAATCGAGAACATCTACCAGTATTCCGAAGACTTCCCGGACGCCGAAACCATTCGCCTGGAGCAGAATTATCGCTCCACCGCCGGCATCCTTAAGGCTGCCAACGCCTTGATCGCCAACAACACCGGGCGCCTGGGCAAAGAGCTGTGGACTGACGGCGGCGACGGCGAAGCGATCAACCTGTACGCCGCCTTCAACGAACACGATGAAGCACGCTACGTTGTCGAAACCATCGAAAGCGCGCTGAAAACCGGCTTGTCTCGAAGCGATATCGCGATTCTGTACCGCTCCAACGCCCAGTCGCGGGTTCTGGAAGAAGCCTTGCTGCGCGAGCGCATTCCCTACCGCATCTATGGCGGTCAGCGCTTCTTCGAACGCGCCGAAATCAAGAACGCCATGGCCTACATGCGCTTGCTCGAAGGCCGCGGTAACGATGCTGCACTGGAACGGGTCATCAACGTGCCGGCCCGTGGCATCGGTGAGAAAACCGTCGAAGCGATCCGCGACCATGCGCGCCACAGCGATGTGTCGATGTGGGAAGCGATGCGCCAACTGGTGGCCAACAAAGGCCTGACCGGTCGTGCGGCCGGCGCTCTGGGCGCGTTTATCGAGCTGATCGAGAACCTCGCCGCCAAGTGCATGGAAATGCCGCTGCACCTGATGACCCAGACCGTCATCGAGCAGTCGGGGCTGATCGCCTATCACGAAGCGGAAAAAGGCGAGAAAGGCCAGGCCCGGGTAGAAAACCTTGAGGAACTGGTCAGCGCCGCGCGCAACTTCGAAAACAGCGAAGAAGACGAAGACCTGACGCCATTGGCGGCGTTCCTTGGTCACGCATCGCTGGAGGCCGGCGACACGCAGGCCGACGAGCACGAAGACAGCATTCAACTGATGACCCTGCACAGCGCCAAAGGCCTGGAGTTCCCTTACGTGTTCCTGGTGGGCATGGAAGAAGGCCTGTTCCCGCACAAGATGAGCCTGGAAGAACCCGGCCGCCTGGAGGAAGAGCGTCGTCTGGCCTACGTAGGCATCACCCGGGCCATGCAGAATCTGGTGATGACCTTCGCCGAAACCCGGCGCCTTTATGGCAGCGAGACCTACAACAAGGTGTCGCGCTTCGTACGCGAAGTTCCGAAAGGCCTGATTCAGGAGGTGCGGCTGTCCAACAGCGTCAGCCGTCCGTTCGGTGGCAACCAGTCGATGAGTGGCAGCAACCTGTTCAGCGGCAGCGAAATTCCGCAGACCGGCTTCAGCTTGGGCCAGACTGTGCGCCACTCGATCTTCGGTGACGGCGTGATCCTCAACTTCGAAGGCGCCGGGGCTCAGGCCCGGGTGCAGGTGAACTTCAGCGAAGGCAGCAAGTGGCTGATGCTGGGGTATGCCAAACTGGAAGCAATCTAGCCTTTCTGTGGGAGCGAGCTTGCTCGCGATAGCGGTAGATCAGTCGACATTATTTCTGGTTGTCAGTCCGTCATCGCGAGCAAGCTCACTCCCACAGGGTTCTGCGCTGGCCTTGACTGATCCGGGAGACGCAAACACATGGGCTCAGGCTTTTTTTCCTCCTGGACATTCTGGGCCCTGTTATCCGCGGCATTCGCGGCAATGACCGCCATTTTCGCGAAAGTCGGCATCGAAAACGTCAACTCCGACTTCGCCACCCTGCTGCGTACGATGGTGGTATTGGTCAGCCTGGCCTTGATTTTGTACGCCACGGGCCAATATCAGTCCTTGGGATCGATCTCTGCGAAGAGCTACCTGTTCCTGATGTTGTCGGGCCTTGCCACCGGTGCATCGTGGATCTGCTATTTCCGCGCACTCAAGGTCGGTCCGGCGTCACTGGTTGCTCCAGTGGACAAACTCAGCGTGGTGCTGGTGGCTGTCCTTGGCGTTGTCCTGCTGGGTGAAAAACTCGACTTGCGCCAATGGGGCGGAATAGGCCTGATCACGGCCGGAGTGGTCATGCTTGCCCTGCGACGCTAGGCAAGCGTCCTACAAGCCCTGTCCGCTCATCTGACAGATCAAAGTCAAAAGGCCTTATTGCACTGACTGGAGCTGAACACGACCTGTCAGGCAAAAGCCCGAAACACTCTGCCGCTAGCCAGCAACACTTCACCTGTGCAACATGGCGCGCGTGCCTTCCACAAATGGGAATTCCCTTTATGAAACGTTTTCTTAGCATCGCCATGGCGTTGTGCATCGGCCTGACGATGAGTCTCGACGTCAATGCCGCCAAGCGCTTCGGTGGTGGCAAAAGCGCAGGCGCTGCGCCGACTCACCAGACCAGCCAGATGGCTCCTTCTTCTCCAGGCATGGGCGGCGCTGCGGCGACCGCTGGTGCTGCCGGTGCCGCTGGCGCTGCTGCCAAGGCCGGTGGCGCTTCGCGCTGGCTCGGCCCACTGGCCGGTATCGCGGCCGGTGGCCTGCTCGCATCCATGTTCATGGGTGACGGCTTCCAGGGCATGCAGATCTTCGACATCCTGATCATGGCCGTCATTGCGTTCCTGGTCTTCCGCTTTATCGCCGCCCGTCGTCGCAAGCAGCAGGAGCAGTACGCTCCGGCCGGCCACGCGCCGATGCAACGTGAGGCGTTCGAACAAAAGCCTGCCGGCGGTTCGATCTTCGGTGGTTCGGCAGCGCCTGTTGCCGCTCGCCCGGTGATCAACGCGCCAGCCTGGTTCAACGAAGGAAACTTCGTCGAAGCGGCACGCAATCACTTCCAGTCCCTGCAACAGCACTGGGACGCCAACGAAATGGACAAGATCGCCGAGTTCGTGACCCCGCAAATGCTGGAGTTCCTCAAGCGTGAGCGTGCTGACCTGGGCGACGGCTTCCAGTCCACCTACATCGATAACCTCAATGTACAGCTGGACGGTGTGGACGATCGCGCCGACAAGACCATCGCCACCCTGACCTTCACTGGCCTGTCGAAAACCTCGCGTTTCGACCAGGGCGAAGTCTTCAGCGAAAGCTGGAACATGGAACGTGCACAGGGCGAAAACCAGCCTTGGCTGGTGGCCGGTATCCGCCAGAACGGCTGATCACCCTCCGCGTTTCACTTGTTGTAAACAAAACCCCGGCCCAGGCCGGGGTTTTCTATTTCGCGGTTGCATCTATAGCAAGCTACTGTATAAACCGCCCCATATAAACCGCGCCATACAAGCAAGAGGATCCCGGACGTGGAAGAAATCATCGAACAACTGCGTGAAGCCAACGAACCGGTACCGGTCCCCTTGGAGTTGCCCGACGAAGACCTGCTGGTCGAAATCGAAGAACAACTGTTCATCGACATTCCGTTCGTCTTCAGAGAGTTTCTGCTGACCGTCAGCGATGTGGTCTACGGCAGCCTGGAACCGGTCACCGTGACCGACCCGCAATCCCACACCTACCTGCCCGACGTTGCCGCCAACGCCTGGGACGCCGGCGTCGATCGCAGCCTGATCCCGATCTGCCAGGACGGTGATGACTACTATTGTGTCGAAGAAGACGGCACCGTGGTGCTTTGGCAGGCCGAAGAAGAACTGATCGCCGAAGAGACCTGGGAGTCGGTTTGGCACTGGGCACGGGACGTCTGGCTGGAAAGCTGATCCAGTCAACGCCGCGGGGTGGTCAATGCCCGGACGACTCCTTGTGATTGTCGAGGGTTTCCAGCAACGCCACCTGCATCCGCGTATGCACACGAATGAACCAGCGCCACAACAGCGCCGCCACGGCGGCCGCGACCACGGCGATCAGTACCAGCAACTTGTTGGTCGGCAGAATACTGGCCGACAAGGCTGCCAGCAGAAAAAAGATCACCAGCAGCGACAGGATCGGGATCACTTCGGCGATCACCCGGCGCACTCGCTGCGTGTGGCGCCCGGCCATCTCCGGTTTCACGCCCATTTCCGCGAGCAACATCGACAGCGCCTTTAGCTTGCGGTACGCCGCAATCAAAAAAGGCAGCGATAACAACAGCGCCCCGCCCCAGATCAACGCCTTTTGCCAGCTCGGATCACTGATCCAGCCTTGCAGGTAAGCCGACATGCGTTCGGCGAAGTAAGCGCCCGAAAAAAAGATCGCGATCACCAGCGCCAGATTGACGCCCACCTGCAGCAAGATCCTGCGAATCATGGATGCCAGTAACGCACCCTCACCCTGCGGCTGGATGCTGCGCAGCCATTCGCCATACATCCCCAGCACCCGCCCCAAGCGTTCTGGCATCGCGCTGGCGAGCTTGATCGACAATGGATCGGCTGCACGGATCAGATAAGGCGTCAGCAGGGTCGTGATCACCGAAACCGCCACAGCCACGGGGTATAAAAAGTTACTGGTGACCTGCAACGTCATGCCCAGTGCCGCGATGATGAAAGAGAATTCGCCAATCTGTGAAAGACCCATCCCGACTCGCAGCGAGGTACGTCCGTCATTGCCGGCGATAAATGCACCAAGGCCGCAGGACAACATCTTGCCGAGCACCACGGCTACGGTGATTACCGCGATTGGCCAGGCGTACTGAAGCAGGATCGCCGGATCGAGCATCAGCCCGATGGCCACAAAGAAAATCGCACTGAAAAGATCGCGAACCGGTTCAATCAAGCGCTCGATTTTCAGCAGTTGCCGGGATTCCGCCATGATCGCGCCGATCAGGAATGCACCGAGGACCATGCTGTATTCAAGCTTGACCACCAGCAGGCAGAAACCAAAACACAGGCCCAGCACCGTGATCAGCAGCATTTCGTTGCTTTCGAATCTGGCGACGTAGGCCAGCAACCGCGGCACCATCAGGATGCCAATGACCAAGGCGACGATCATGAACAGCGACAGCTTGCCGACCGTGGAAAACACTTCGCCGGAGCTGACCGTACCGCTGACCGCGATGCTGGACAGCAGCGCGATGATGCCGATGCCCAGAATGTCTTCGACGATCAGCACTCCGAATATCAACTGGGCAAACCGCTCGTTCTTCAGCTTCAGATCATTGAGCGCCTTGACGATGATGGTGGTTGAGGAAATCGCCAGGATCGCGCCGAGGAACAGTGAATCCATGGTGTTCCAGTCGAACCAGCGACCGATCTCGTAGCCGATCCAGATCATCAGCACGATTTCCAGGAATGCCGCGATGAATGCCGTGGCACCGACCTTGAACAACTTGCGCAGACTGAACTCCAGGCCCAGGCAGAACATCAGGAATATCACACCGAGCTCGGCCAGGGTCTTGATGGTTTCTTCGTCGTGGATCAGGCCGAATGGCGGGGTGTGCGGGCCAATGATGAAACCGGCGACGATGTATCCCAGTACCACCGGTTGTTTCAGGCGATGGAAGACCACGGTGACCACGCCTGCGATCAACATGATCACTGCCAGATCCTGAATGAAACTGATGGCATGCATGGCGTGAGACTCCCTGGGTGGTATTGCTCGATCCCCGGACGCAGGAAAAGTCTGATCGAGCAGAACAAAAATCGGAATTGCACGTAGGAAATGCCCTTGAGGCGGGGCTTTTTTGCAGGGTAACACCGCGACTTCTGGCAGAAAGGCGGTGCAATATATGGAAACAGATCGATCCGGCGTGACGGCGACCCGGCACCCGGCGTCCCGATAACTGTTGGTTTGAAAAAAAACCGCCGAGGCACCCGCAGAGGTGCATCCCTCAAACCTGGCCTTGACCCGTGAGAATGCTATGGAACCCGGAAACGCCCAGCTGTCGATGACGGTATTGATGACCCCCGACATGGCCAATTTCTCTGGCAATGTTCACGGCGGCACCCTGCTCAAATACCTCGACGAAGTGGCCTACGCCTGCGCCAGCCGTTATGCCGGCCGCTATGTGGTGACCTTGTCGGTGGATCAGGTCATTTTCCGTGAGCCGATCCATGTCGGCGAACTGGTGACCTTCCTGGCCTCGGTCAACTACACCGGCAACACCTCCATGGAGGTGGGCATCAAAGTGGTGACCGAGAACATCCGCGAACGCTCGGTGCGCCATACCAACAGTTGCTTCTTCACCATGGTCGCGGTGGATGAGCAGCGTAAACCTGCATCGGTACCACCGCTGCAACCGCAGAACAGCGAAGACAAGCGCCGCTATATGCAGGCCCAGCAGCGTCGGCAGATTCGTCAGGAGCTGGAAAAGCGCTATCAGGAAATCAAGGGCGACGCCTGAGCTGGTCTGTCAGGCTGATGGTGTTCGTTAGATAGCCATTCGCGAGCAAGCCCGCTCCCACACTGGATCTATGCAATACCGAAGATCAAATGTGGGAGCCTGCTCGCGAATGGGGGCAACGCAGAATCAAAGGCTGATCGAGGTCGCCTCGAACCGCACCCGCGGATGGGCAATCCGGTCCTGAGCCCGAACCAGTTCCAACTCGTAGCTGGCACAAGCCTGGGTTTCCAGCAGCACTTCATGCACCGCCGATGCCGTGAACTCGAACGCGGCCACCAGGCTGTCGCCCAGCAGCACACGCGCCAGGAACAGGCCGGACGTCAGATCGCCCACGCCCACCGGCTGACGCGGGAACGCCAGCAACGGGCGCTGCAAATGCCAGCTGCCTTCGGCCGTCACCAGCAGCATCTCGAAGACCTCAGCAGACTTGCCTGGGTAGTCCAGATGCTTGACCAGCACCGCTTTCGGACCGCGCACCAGCAATGCACGCGCCATTGCCAGGCAATCGAACAGCGATTGCGGCTTGCGTCCGGAGAAGCTGTCCAGCTCCAGCTGGTTCGGGCACATGAAGTCCGCCACGGCGGCGGCCTCCTCCAGCAGAAAATCACTGACCTCCGCCGGAACACTGCAGCCCTTCTCCGGATGCCCCATGACCGGGTCACACAGGTACAGCGCCTTGGGGTTCATCGACTTGATCCGCTCCACCCCCGTCAGGATCGCCCGGCCCTGGGCCGCACTGCCGAGGTAACCGGAGAGCACCGCATCGCAGTTGCCCAGCTCGCCAATCGCCGCGATGCCCTCGACCAGGTCAGGTATCTGGTGCGGCGCCAACACTTCACCGGCCCACTGACCGTACTGGGTGTGATTGGAGAACTGCACGGTGTTGAGCGGCCAGACATTCACCCCGACCCGTTGCATCGGGAAAACCGCGGCACTGTTGCCGGCGTGACCGAATACCACGTGGGACTGGATAGCGAGCAAATGCGGTGTACGTTTCATGCGGTGGATTTCCGTAAAACGATTGAAATTCTAGCCGCGCAGTATGCGACTAAACGCAGCCTGTACGACAGACCAGCGACACAGTTAAGCTGACACTATCTTGTTGGAGCACCCTGTTGATGCTGACCCTTGGAAATATATTCGTGCTGATGCTGTTCGCCACTGCCGGCGCATGGCTATGGCACAACCACGGCTTGCGCGAGCGCGCGCTGGAGCGGGTCAAGCAGCATTGCGGCAAACTCGGGATCGAATTGCTCGACGGCAACGTGGCCTTGAAAAGAATCGCATTCATCAGGGATGCCAGTGGTCGGCGACGCCTGGCCCGTGTGTATAACTTCGAGTTCACCGTGACGGGCGAAACCCGCCACAACGGTACCATCACCCAGTTCGGCGCTCACAGCGCACAGATTGAGCTGGCGCCCTACCCGGTCCCGTTCGACGAAACCGAACCGGTGGTCGAAGTGGCGAAACCTCGCGCTGAAGTGATCGAGCTGAGCCAGTGGCGTCAGGAACACACCAAGTGGCGACCTTGAGTCATTAACCCGATCCGGATCGACATGCTGCCAGCTCACGCTGCAGTCGTTCTGCATTCTGCGTTTCACTGAAAATCAGCTCGATACGCGAATCCTGCCGCCATTCACTGGGCTGCCAGTCCAGCACCGAGTTATCCACAGCGTTCGCCGAGACCCACCCGTGGGCGCTGTGGATAACCAGCTTCGCCCGCTTCCAGCCAAGGCAGTCAAGCCACCGGCCAACCAGAGCGGCATCAAACACCTGGCTTGGGTGCCAACGCCATCCGATGCTCCAGCCTCCGTCCTGTTCCTGACTCAAGCAAATGGGCAACGCGGGATCACTCCAGACCGCCGGCAGCTGCGCCAATCCCTTGGGCAAGACGAAGTTATCCACACCTGCCAGCGCTTTGGCATTCAGCCCCGGCAACTCGCTCAAGGGTAAAGCCGCCTGCTGCGTCCAGTGCAGGGGGAGCGGCGGCAATTGCCCGGTGATTCGCTGGCGGCTTTCTTCTTCGAGCCCTTCAGACTTGTTCAACAGTAATAATCCCGCATGGCCCAGCGCTTGCTGTTGAACATCCGGCAGCGGTTTGCCCGCGGCGAGCGACTGGGCATCCAACACCAGCACACAAGGCTGGACAGCCAACACGCCTTGCCACGGCGCTTCGCTCAATTGCCTGAGCAACTGCGCCGGATGCCCCAGCCCCGAGGGTTCGATGAACAGCCGATCCGGTTGTGCCTTGCGCAACAAGCGCCCAAGACCAATCTGAAACGGCGCACCGTTGACGCAACACAAGCAGCCCCCGGCCACTTCCCCCAGTGCGATACCATCGGCGTCCTGGGTCAGTAGCGCAGCGTCGAGACCGATCTGGCCAAACTCGTTGATCAACACCGCCCACCGCTCGCCAGCCGGGCGCTGGGCCAGCAGGTGCTTGATCAGGCTGGTCTTGCCGGCACCCAAGGGGCCGGCAATGACATGAGTGGGGATATTCTGCAGCATGGTTGATGATTTCTGAGGAGGTGATGGATGCGGTTGATTGGCTTGGCATTGCTCCTGGCACTCGTTTCAGGCGAAGCGCTGGCCCAGGCTTGTGTGGTTCATAGCCAAGGCGAGCGGCTTGATGTCCAGGTTTGCCAGCAGAACCGCAACATCCCGCCAAAACTCTTCGCCGATGGTTTCTGCCAACCGAACCTGGCTGGGCAGAACGTCGATGTGCAGTATGTCGATCAATGTCCCGGTGGCGCATTTGGTATCTGCAGCAACGCCCAAGTCGCCAATATGCCCTACCGACAGGATATTCACTATTACGGCGTTGCCACCGACGCGGCGTATTTGCAGCCGTACTGCGAGGCCCAGAACCAAGGCGCCTGGATCAGGCCCTGAAGCGCCAGCAGAGGATCAGGCAGCCTCTTCGTACCAAGGGCCGAATGGATCAGGCAGCAAATGCCAGCCCTCTACGCCCAGCGCCATTTCCTCATCGGTCAGCAGGCATGCGTCCAGCTCGGCCGCAAGCTGCGTGAAGTCGATGTTCTGGCCGATGAAAACCAGTTCCTGACGACAGTCCCCGCTGTCAGCGGTCCAGTTTTTCATGATCCCGGCGGTACTTTCTTCGTCTTGCGGCCATTGGTTTTTCGGTACGAAACGCCACCAGCGTCCGGCGAAGCCGTAGCGCATCAAACCACCGGCCTGAGACCAGCTGCCGGCATCCATGTGCTTGCTCGCCAGCCAGAAAAAGCCCTTGGAGCGCAGCAGTTTGCCGTTGTCCCAAGGACCGTCGATGAAGTTGAAGAAACGCTGTGGATGGAACGGTCGGCGAGCCCGGTAAGCACTGGAAGCAATGCCGTATTCTTCGGTTTCCGGCACATGTTCGCCGCGCAGCTCCTGCAACCATCCCGGTGCCTGGGCAGCCTTTTCGAAGTCAAAACGACCGGTGTTGAGAATCTTGTTCAAGGGGATTTCACCCATCGACATCGCAATGATTTCCGCCCTGGCGTTGAGCCGTTCAAGTATGGCGATCAACTCCTCACGCTGGTGGCTGCTGATCAAGTCGATCTTGCTGAGCAAAATCACATCGGCGAACTCGACCTGCTCAATCAACAGATCGGTAATCGAACGTTCGTCTTCCTCCCCTAGTGTTTCTCCTCGGGAAGCCAGGCTATCGGCAGCCTGGTAATCGAGCAGGAAGTTCATGCCATCGACCACCGTGACCATGGTGTCCAGACGTGCGATGTCGTTGAGGCTCTGGCCGTTTTCATCGCGGAAGGTGAAGGTTTCCGCCACCGGCAGCGGTTCGGAAATACCGGTGGACTCGATCAGCAGGTAGTCGAAGCGACCCTCCCTGGCGAGTTGGCTCACTTCCTCCAGCAAATCTTCACGTAACGTACAGCAAATACACCCGTTACTCATTTCCACTAACCGTTCTTCAGCGCGATTAAGGCTGACATCGCGCTGGACTTCGGTGCCATCGACGTTGATTTCGCTCATATCGTTGACGATGACTGCAACCCGCAAGCCATCGCGATTACGTAGTATGTAATTAAGAAGTGTACTTTTTCCGGCACCAAGAAAGCCGGAGAGAACGGTCACGGGGAGTCGATTGGACATCTGCATATTCCTCACAGGGATGCCCGGTCGCTGTGTCGGGCTTACATAATGTTATACTGTAACAACACAAATAAACCATCCCCTCTTGCTCAGCAGGGCGAACGACAGGATGCTGAACGCCGCGACCCTCGTGAGAAAACCCATGCGCAACACCCTTAAACCCGCATTGATCATGCTCTCCCTGCTGGTGGCTGCCGACGCGATGGCACAGGTCCCGAGCCTGGCCAAGTGCACTCGCAGCGCCAACCTGCTGGCCTGCGTGGATGCGGATGGCAACGCCTACAGCGTCAATACCGCCGGAAGCACGATCTATTTGCGGGGTTTTGAAGTGGCCGGAAAACGCTATTGGGCACAGACCAACAGCCGCTACGGCCAGCTTACGTTTTTCACCGGTATCGCTTCCGACGGCGAGACCTGGGTTGGCTACAACCGGCGCGTCGGCTGGACCACGATCAACCGGTTTTCCAGCTCCGGCGGCAGCAGCGCCAGGTTCACCTGCAGCCGGATCGCTGGCTGTTAGGCCGGCTTGTTTTTCTGCTCTTGCTGCCAGGAAAATGACGTCTGTGCATGATGAAAACCTGTTCATGAAAAAGGCATCGTCGATTTTTTTGTTATGATATAACATTATAAATCAACTCCCACGATGGACCTGCTCATGAATGCGCTGACTCTGCCGGATATCGCCGCGCAGGCCTCACGCCAAGCCCTGCCACTGGAGTGGGTGGGCATGTGCGGCATTGCTCTTCCCGTTTTGTTTGAGGGCCAACGACTGAATGCAAAGGCCGATGCCGGCGTGAGCCTCGACGATGGCAACGCGCGTGGCATTCACATGTCACGGCTCTATCTGGCACTTGAATTGTTGGAACAGGAAAGCCTTTCAGCGGCTTTATTGCGGCGGGTTTTGCAGCGTTTTCTTGAGAGCCATGAAGGGCTGTCCAGCAGCGCCCACTTGACCCTTCACGCCGATTTGTTGCTGAAAAGGCCCGCACTAATCAGTCCATTGGCTGGCTGGAAAAGCTATCCGGTCAGCATCGAAGCACGTTTGAAAAACGCAATGTTCCACGTGGAACTAAAAATCGAGGTGCCTTATTCCTCAACCTGCCCGTGTTCTGCTGCTCTTTCTCGACAGTTGATTCAGCAGCGGTTCGTCGATGATTTCGCCAACAAGCCACTGCAACACGCCGACGTTTTAGCGTGGCTCGGCTCCACGAATGGCATCGTCGCCACACCTCACAGCCAACGCAGCAGCGCAAAGTTGCGCGTACGGCTGGCTGATTTTTTAGACGAGTTGCCTCTGATCGCCGTCATCAATGACGCCGAAGCCGCACTCGGCACAGCCGTTCAAACAGCGGTAAAACGCGCCGACGAACAGGCCTTCGCCCTCGCCAATGGTCAGAACCTGATGTTCTGCGAGGACGCCGCACGCCGCTTGAATCTGGCCCTGAAGCGCTCCACGGGCATTAACGCCTTCCACATTCGTGTGATCCACGCCGAAAGCCTGCACGCCCACGACGCCGTAGCCGAAAGCCGTTTCAACTGGGAGGTCGCATGATCGGTTGCCACGCCTTGCGCTGGGGCGCACCGGGGCAGCCACTGACGCCAGCGCTGGACTTCGAACTGTCGAAGGGCAGCCTGACCGCCATCATCGGTGCGAACGGCTCCGGGAAAAGCAGCCTGCTGAAGGTCATCGCCGGCTTGCAAAAACCGTTGGCCGGAAAGGTTCGACTGGATGTTCCACTCAAGGGCGGTGTGTCGTTCCTGCCCCAGCAACAACACTTGGACAGGCAATTTCCGATCAGCCTTCAGGCATTGGTCGCCGCCGGTTTCTGGGGCAACAAACAATCACCGGTAATCCGTAGCCAACGACTGGCAACCGTCCTCGAAAACTGGTGCCTGAATGGCCTGGAAGATCGACCCTTGATGGCCCTTTCCGGCGGCGAATTGCAACGCGCCCTGCTCGCCCGATTGAGCCTGACAGACGCACCCGTGCTGTTGCTCGATGAACCCCACGCGGCCCTCGATGAGCTCGGTCAGGCATTGCTCTGGAAACACATACACGATTGGCGCCTCGACGGCCGGACACTGGTGGTCGTGTGCCATGACCTCGCCGCTGTTCGCGAGCACATCCCACATACATTGCTGATCAAAAGCAGCGGTTGTGTATTCGGCCCGAGCGCCGAACTGATCCGCCAACAACCTCAATCGCAGGTGGCCTGATGATCGCTGCCGCGCATCTCTGGCAACCGTTCCACGAATTCGTGTTCATGCGCCGAGCGCTTCTCGGTGGATTGGTCCTGGCATGCAGCACGGCGCCCCTGGGGGTATTTCTGATCCTCAGACGCATGAGCCTGATCGGTGATGCCGTCGCCCACGGCATCCTCCCCGGTGCGGCGTTAGGTTTCTGGTTTGCCGGGTTGAGCCTCCCTGCGCTGACCATCGGTGGCCTCGGCGCGGGCCTGAGCATGGCAGGCCTCGCAGCCTGGATTACGCGACGCACCGGCCTGCGAGAGGACGCCAGCCTTGCGGCGATCTACCCGATTTCCCTGGCCGGTGGCGTGCTGATTCTCGGCATCGCCGGCAAACGCCTGGACCTGTTGCACCTGCTGTTTGGTTCCGCGCTGGCAGTCGACGGCCCGACCTTGACCGGCATGCTTTGGGTCTCGGGCCTGAGCCTGATGGTCATGGCACTGATCTACAAACCACTGCTGCTCGACACCCTCGACCCGCTTTTTCTGCAAACCGTCAGCCGACTCGGCCCACTGGCCCACGGCGTATTCCTGACGCTGGTGGTGTTGAATCTGGTCATCGGCTTCCAGGCGATCGGCGCGTTGATGGTAGTCGGCCTGATGATGTTGCCTGCCGCCGCGGCACGTTTCTGGAGTCGCCGCCTTCCAATACTGATCGTCGTCGCCGCCGTGCTCGGCAGCCTCTCGGTATGGCTCGGTTTATTGATCTCATTCTATTACTCGCTGCCCAGTGGCCCGGCAATCGTGCTGGTGGCCGGCGGTGGATATCTGTTGTCCGTGGTGTTTGGGCCGGTGCACGGCTTGCTGCGCCGCCCGCCTTTGCTCACATCCCAATGAGGTGTTAACCGATGCGCGCTTTACTTGTGCTGTTCAGCTTGATGGTGTCGATGTCACTGTCTGCCGCCGAAAAACTTCAGGTGGTCACCAGCTTCAGCATCCTTGCCGACATGACCCGGCAGGTTGGCAAGGATCATATCCAGATCACCAACATGGTCGGCCCGGACGCGGATGCCCACACCTACGAGCCGACACCGGACGACGCCAAAGCGCTGCTCAAGGCCAGGCTCATCATCAAGAACGGCCTGGGTTTCGAGCCCTGGCTGGATCGCCTAGTGACGAGCACGGAGACTCGGGCGCCGGTCATCAGCGCAAGCCACGGTGTCATACCCCGTAGCCTGGATGAAGACGGCGAAACCGTTCCCGACCCGCACGCCTGGCATAACCTGGCGAACACCGAGCTGTACATCACCAACATCACCAAAGCGCTGATCGCCGCTGACCCGGCGAACACCGCCGACTATGAGCGCAACAGCCAGCTGTACCTGAAACAGGTCTACGCCCTGCTCGCCGAAGCCAAGGCCAAACTCGGCTCACTGCCACCGGGCAACCGCAAGGTCGTGACGTCCCATGATGCCTTCGGTTATCTCGGCCAAGCCTACGGCATCGAGTTCATGGCGCCTCAAGGACTCTCAACCGAGCGCGAGCCTTCAGCCGCCGAAGTGGCCGCACTGATTACCCAGATTCGTCAGTCCAAGGTCAAGGCGGTGTTCATGGAAAACATCAAGGACGCCCGCCTGCTCAAGCAGATCGCGGATGAAAGCGGCGCTCAGATCGGCGGCACGCTGTACTCCGATGCCCTGGCGGCGAGCGGACCGGCCAGCACCTTCACCGGGTTGTTCGATTACAACCTCAACACCCTGTACAACGCATTGAGCAAGCCATGATCCGCAAGAATCCTTCCGGCGATTTACCGCTGATTGCCGAGTCTGCCTACGTCGACAAAACGGCAATCATCTGCGGCAAAGTGGTGATCGGGGAGAACGTGTTCGTCGGCCCCTACGCGGTGATACGTGCTGACGAAGTCGATGACTCGGGCGACATGCAGCCGATCACCATCGGCGCCAACTCGAACATCCAGGACGGCGTGGTGATCCACTCCAAATCCGGTGCGGCGGTGACCATCGGCGAATTCAGTTCCATCGCCCACCGCTCGATCGTTCATGGGCCCTGCACCGTCGGCAATCGAGTGTTCATCGGCTTCAACAGCGTGCTGTTCAACTGCGTAGTCGGTGACGGTTGCGTGGTGCGGCACAACTCGGTGGTCGATGGTCGTGACCTGCCTGAAGCTTTCTACGTACCTTCCACCACGCGGATCGGCCCAAACACCGACCTCTCGCAATACCCGCCGGTGAGCGTCAGTGCTTCGGAATTTTCCGAAGATGTGGCGCGCACCAACGTCGACCTGGTACGCGGCTACAAAGCCCTGCAAAACGAGTTCTGAGCATGAGTAGCGTGCTGATTCGCAATGCCCGCGTTGCTGGAACCGGTCGCGGAACAGATTTTTCCGATCAGCACACTGGGCCAGAACCAGCCATCGTGTCAGGACAAATTGCCTGGCACGACAAACGTCTTAATGAAGCACCCCTACGGTTTATGCGATAACGCTCGTTAGAAGCACCAGAGTACGCCGACCATGATCCAGATCACCCTGCCCGATGGTTCATTGCGTGAGTACGATCAGCCGCTGTCCGTGCACGAGGTGGCCGCCAGCATCGGCCCCGAACTGGCCATCGCGGCCGTCGCGGGAAGGGTCAATGGTGTACTGGTGGACTGCGAATACCTGATCGAGGCGGATGCCCGGGTCAGCATTGTCACCCCCCGGGAGCCGGACGGCCTGGAGATCCTGCGTCGCTCCTGTGCATTGATGCTGGCCATGGCGGTCAAGCAACTCCACCCTCATGCGCAATTGCGTGCGGGAAAGGAACTGGGTGACGGTTTCTATTACGAGTTTGCAGTCGAGCAACCGCTGACCCCCGCAGACCTGCCTCTAATCGAAGCGCGCATGCAGTCATTGGCAGCAACCAATCACTCGATCCGTCGTCGGCCGGCGCGCGAAGCAGTGTCGCTGTACCGTCTGGGGGACGCCGAGTACCAGAGCCATGGACCGCACGTCCCAACCACCAAAGTCTTGCAGGCGTTTGCCCTCGATCACATCAGCGGCACGTTGCAACAACGGATCTACGGCACCTGCTGGTCCAGCCATCAGGAGCTGCAACACTGGCGCGTTCCCCCCCATGTGGTCGTCGTGAGCATGGATGAACGCCAGGCGACTTATGCACAAGCGGTGACCGAGTCCTTGCGCCAAAAAGGCGTGCATGCAAAGGCCGACCTGCGAAACGAAAAGGTCCGCTACAAGATTCGCCAGCACAGCCAGACCGTGCCGTTCCTGGTCGTGGTTGGCGAAATGGAACAGGCTGGGGGGTTCGTCAGTGTGCGCAGTCGCACGGGGGAGGATTTTGGCCGGATGGCTGTCGAGGCGGCGTGTGAGTGGTTAAGTCGGCCGGGTATTCAGGGCGGCTGAACGGACGCTTTCGCGAGCAGGCTCGCTCCCAGAGGGGATTTGTGTTCGACACATAACCAATGTGGGAGCGAGCCTGCTCGCGAAGCTTTTTAAGCTCTTGGCTTCACCGTGCCACAATCCTGCCCCAACCAGACGGCGCGGGATTCGAGGCTGCCCTTCTGCTGAATGCCGGTGGCGTTGAACGTCCCGTTGACCTTGGTGGTGAATTCGCGATCACTGAGGAACGTCGCCACGCCGGCTCCCTGGGCTTTCGGGCAGCTGAAACGGAATTTCCACTGATTGCCGGAGCGGTCGGTGATTTCCTGTTTGCAGCCCGACTGCGGATCGGTCAGCGGAATGTTGTCGGTCTTGACCTGTTCAGGGGTCAGGCACGCCCGGATCCCTTTGCCGCCCATGGTGATACCCTGCTTTTCCAGCTGCGCACGCTGCTCGGGAGTCATCTGGTTCTGGATCTGGCCGAGGATCAATTGCAGGTCCGGCATATTCTGCTCGTCGACCTTCATGTTGCTCGTGGTCAGCTCCCACAATCCTGGTTGCAGCATTTGCGCGTGAGCGGCCACAGGAAGTGCCAAACCCAATGCCATGGCCAAACCCAGCAGACGAACGTTCATCGAGTAACTCCTGATCAGTAGTGGCCGTTAGACGTCAGCCGCGGGCTTCGGTTCATGGTCGAATTAATTAGCGACATTCTGCACGGAACATGGTCTGTTAAGCACTGAATCTTCAGGAGCAAGGCAGCCCCCATGGATTACTTCGGACCACATATTTTCGGTTATACCATCGCCCTGTTGCACTCGCTGGGCATGATTGCGGCCATACACGCCGTGTTGACCGTCCGTACCGCCCAAGGCTCGATCGCCTGGGCCCTGTCGCTGTTTTTCATCCCTTACCTGACGCTGATCCCTTACCTGATGTTCGGCCGCAGCACCTTTGATGGCTACATCAAGGCCCGGCGGCAGGCCAACGACGAGATGCGCAAGGCTGTTTCCGAACTCAACTGGCGACCCTGGGTAGAAGAAGCCCTCACCGCCCGCGCTTCGTCTGCCTACGCCTCACTCAGAGCGATGCCCAAGCTCGGACACATGCCCTGCCTGGCCAATAACCAGATGCGGTTGCTGATCAACGGCCAGTCGACGTTCGAGGCCATTTTCGATGCCATCGGCCAGGCGAAAGAGGCCGTGCTGATCCAGTTTTTCATCGTCCACGACGACCGTCTCGGTCAACGCCTGCAGACTTTGCTGTTGAAGAAAGCCGCCGAAGGCGTAGCGATCTATCTGTTGTATGACCGAATCGGCAGCCATTCCCTATCCAACGGCTACGTGCAGGCCTTGCGTGATGGCGGGGTCGAGGTCAAGGCTTTTGGCCCCCGTAATGGCTGGTTCAATCGCTTTCAGGTGAACTTCCGTAACCATCGCAAAATTGTGGTGGTGGACGGCATTCTCGGCTTCGTTGGCGGGCACAACGTCGGTGATGAATACATGGGCGAGAAACCGCCCCTGGCCCCTTGGCGCGATACCCACGTGCAAGTGCGCGGGCCAGTGGTGGCGTGCATGCAGGAGTCTTTCGCTGAAGACTGGTTCTGGGTGGCTCATGCCCTGCCGCCACTGATCCTGCCCGAGGTTTATCCGGAAGACGGCGTGCTGTGCCAGTTGCTCGCCAGCGGGCCGGCAGACGCCTACGAAACCTGTTCTCTGTTCTTTGTCGAAGCGATCCATGCAGCGACGGAACGGATCTGGATCACCAGCCCGTACTTCATCCCCGATGAAGCCGTATTCGCAGCGTTGCGTCTGGCGGTCCTGCGGGGTGTGGATGTGCGGCTGCTGTTACCGTCTCGACCCGACCATCGAATCGTCTACGCCGCCTCCAGCCTCTACGCCTTCGAAGCCGTGCGCGCCGGTGTTCGGGTGTTCCGTTACGAGCCAGGTTTCCTGCACCAGAAAGTGGTGTTGATCGACTACGAAATCAGCGCCATCGGCAGCGCCAATCTGGACAACCGTTCGTTCCGGCTGAATTTCGAAGTGATGTTGCTGACCGTCGACAGCGCCTTTGCCGCAGAGGTGGAACAGATGCTCAACGATGATTTCGCCAACGCCCACGAAATCGCCAAAGGAGAAGGCCGGGAGACTCACCGCCTGCAGCAGGTCGGCATGCGGGTCGCCCGGCTTATTTCGCCGGTTCTCTAGAGGTAGATATCGTCACGGGTCCATGGCAGTTCATGACTGCCATCGGCGTGGGCCTTCACCGCGAGAATCTGGTGCAGGTTGATCCAGCCCCGGGCAAAGGCGTAAGCGCAACCGGCCAGGTACAGCCGCCAGATACGCAGGGCTTGTTCCGGTACGAGTCTGGAGGCCGCTTCGAGGTTGTCCTCCAGGCGTTCGCTCCAGTGATCGAGCGTACGTGCGTAGTGCAGACGCAAGCTCTCGACGTCGACGATTTCCAGCCCGGCCTCACTGATCTCGGCAGAGATCATCGACAGGTGCGGCAGCTCGCCGTTGGGGAACACATATTTTCCAATGAATTCACCGGCACCGCGTCCCACCGGACGGCCATCGGTGTATTTGGCGGTGATCCCGTGGTTCATCACCAGGCCACCGTCTTTCACCGCGCCGAACAGGGTCTTGCAGTACTCGGCAAGATTGGCGTGACCGACGTGTTCGAACATGCCGACGCTGACAACCTTGTCGAAACGGCCATCCTGCGGCAGATCGCGATAGTCGAGCAGTTGCAGTTCGACCAGGTCCTCCAGGCCCTCCGCTTTTACGCGCTCCCGGGCCAGGGCCAACTGCTCCTTGCTGAGGGTGATACCGAACACTTTCGCGCCAAATTCTCGCGCAGCAAAACGCGCCAATCCGCCCCAACCACAACCCACATCCAGCAGATACTCGCCGGGCTGCAGGCGCAGCTTGCGGCACAAATGACGGAACTTGGCTTGCTGGGCCTGTTCCAGGGATTCGCTGCCGGTCTCGAAATAGGCGCAGGAATATGCCATGTCGCTGTCGAGCCACAGCTGATAGAACGCGTTGGAAAGGTCGTAGTGGTAGGAAATGGCCTTGGCGTCCATCTCTTTGTCGTGGGCGTTACGAACCGGCTGATTGTCGTCGCCTTCATCCAGCAACGCCTGGCTCCATTCATCGCAGACGCGGATCACATCGCTGATGGAGCCTTCAAGCTCAAGTTTGCCTTCGACAAATGCAGCACCAAGGGCGTCCAGGCTTGGATGGGTAAACTGGGTGACCATTTGTGGGTCCTTGACCACAATCGTGACACTGGGCGTCGGCCCCAGATTGAATTCATGGCCATCCCAGAGTCTCAGGCGAAGCGGCAATTGCAGATTCTGTAAGGCCGGTGGAAGATGCGCGAGCATGGAGAAGCCCCCTTGTTTCAGACGTCTAAACAGAGGGTAGACCATCTTTGAAAAATAGCTGGCTATCGAATTAATAGCCGTTTTCAATGATTCGCGACGCCAGAACCGGCCGCCGCGAACGCACAAAATGATGTGCCCTCATCTTCAAAGACTACGAACCGGGCGCACAGTTCTAAAAAGTTGAAGCCCCGTGATTACCCGGTTTAGAGCATTCGCCTTCAGGCTTCATCCTTGAGCTTGAGCAGTGGCTCCTGGAACCGCAGCAAACGACCGGCATTGCCCAACACCAGCAAGGTGCTGAGGTTGTGCAGCAACGCCGCAATCATCGCCCCGGCAGCGCCAAGCCAGCCGAACGCGGCGAAGGCCACGATCGCCAGGGTCCAACCTAGCCCGATGATCACATTCACCTGTAACGTTTGGCGGCACTGACGACTCAGGCGCACGCAAGTACCGAGGCGGCGCAGGTCACTGCCGATCAGCACGATATCCGCCGATGCCAGGGCGATGTCCGCACCGCCCGCGCCCATGGCGACACCCACCACGCCAGCCTTGAGGGCCAGGGAATCGTTGATCCCATCGCCGACCACCATCGGCCGGAAACCGCTGTCGATTTCCTTGAGCACACGCTTCAGTTTGTCTTCGGGCAGGGCCTGCGCTTCGACATCACTGATCCCGACATCCCGGGCGAGCGTTTGTGCGACGCTGTGCCGGTCACCGGTGAGCAACAACTGGCGACCCAACCCGAGGTCGCGCAACTCACCCAAGGCAAATTGCGCCTCGGGTTTGACGCTGTCGGCCAACAACAACCAGGCGAGAAATTCACCGTTGAGCGCCAGCCCGGCAATCGGACCGTCGTGATCGGGAACCTCCGTTGTACTGATGCCCAGTTGCGCGAACAGTTCCGGTCGGCCGAGCGCTGCTTCGCCCTGCCCGGTCATCGCCACCACGCCCAGGCCCTGGCGCTCATGGATGTCAGTAAGCAGCAGGAAATGCTCCTGGGTCACCAACCCCGCCAGCGCACGGCTGACCGGGTGACTGCTGGCCGAGCCAAGGCTGGCGGCGAGCTTCAGGAGATGACTGCGATCCTCCAGCGGACTGTCGATGGATTGCAGGCGCAAGGTGCCGAAGGTCAGCGTCCCGGTCTTGTCGACCACCAGCGAAGTCAGGTCCGCCAACTCTTCAAGGAACGCAGAACTGCGAATCAGAATCCCGTGGCGTGCCGCTACCGCCACCCCGGCAATCGCCGTGGCCGGCGCCGACAACACCAGCGCACAAGGACAGGCCGCCACCAACACCGCGAGCATCGCTTGAGCGTTGTTGGTGATGAACCAGGTCACCGCCGCCAGCAGCAACACCAGCACCATATAGCTGCCCGCGTAACGCTCCAGCAGACGAGTGATCGGCGGTTTCGAGCGCTCGGCGTTTTGCATCAGGGCGATGACTTTGCCGAGGGTCGATTCCTGGCCGGTGCGGGTCACTTCGATCCGTAGCAGACCGTCGAGGTTGATCGCGCCGCCGAACACCGACATGCCGACGCCCGCCTCCATCGGTACCGATTCGCCGGTAATGGAGGCGGTGTCCAGGCTGGCCTGGCCGGACAACACCCGGCCATCCGCGGGCACCCTGTCCCCGGCGCGTACCTCGACCAGGTCGCCCGCCTTGAGCGTACCGTTGTCGACTTCGATGATGGAGCCGTCCGCCTGAACCTTGCGCGCGTGGCTGCGGGTCAATTTGCCGAGGGCATGAATCGCCTCCTGGGAACCAATCACGCTGCGCTCTTCCAGCACGTGGCCAAAAATCATGATGATCGGCAACAGCGCCGCCGTCAGCAGATCGCCGGTGGCCCAGGCACCCAGCATGGCCAGGGCGATCAATTGATCGGTGATGCCGTGCAGGCTTGGATAACGCAGGCTGTACCAGGCTGAACGCATGACCGGAACGGCGACCAGCAGCGAGGCAAAACCCAGCAGCAGCTGACTGACACCAGTCTGCTCCGGCGCCAGCCAACGCCAGATCAAGCCCAGCGCAAGCAGGCCCAACGCAAGCATGGCCAGGGTCAACTGGCGCGCGGCGCGGCGCTGTTCGGCCGATGACAACAGGCTCGGTACGGCGGCGGTTTGAGCGGTCATTGTGCAGCTCCCTGAATGATCAGGCGGGAATCGTCTTTGGGATCGACCGTGGTGACCGAACCGGCCTGACCGAGAATTTTCGGCAACCGCTCGCGATAAATGCGTAGCAGCATTTGCGGATCAATGCCCTGTTGTTGCGCCTTGGCCAGGCTCAACACAGTGGCCGTGTCGGTAGACGCTTTGGCCAGTCGCTCACTGGCCTTGGCATGGGCAACTTGTAATGTTCTGTCGGCTTGCTCGTTGGCAGTTTGCGTCAGCTTTTCGGCTTCGGTACGCGCATTGGCCACGGCTTTGTCGGCTTGCTGACTGGCTGTCAGGACCGCATTGAAGGCATTGACCGCCGGGCTTGGCAGACTCGATTGCACATCGACCCGCGCCACTTCGATCCCCAAGCCCTGCCCCGTTGCGGTGAGTTCGGCCAGCCGTTGATTGATGCCCTGCACCAGATCGCCACGCAAGCGCTCGCGCCGTTCCGCCGCCTGGCTATCAGCGCCGATCAATTCCGGGCGAGCGACCAGGATAGTGTCCAGATCCCGTGCGGCCGTGAGCGCGACCGCACTGCGGGTCACCAGACGATCCAGTGCCGGCAACACGTGTTCGCCCTGAAGCACGAACGTATAGGGCTCGGTGACTTTGTAGAAAACCCGCACATCGAGTTGCACCACACCGGCATCACCCGTTAACAGATAGCCGGAGCCTGCGAGGGCATCGCTGATGGGCGTGGCAAAACTGGCCACGCGATCTGCCTGCATCGCGGCACCACTGCGCAACAAGCCTTCCACTCGGCGCTCGATCACCCGATCCGCCGCCGGCAACAAAATCACCTGCTCGAACGGTTGTGGCCAGGCCAATAACAGCCCGGCATTCTGAATGCGATCCAGCGCGCCGAAATGCAAAACCACTGCGCGATTCTGCGGATCAATCTGCCGCACATTGGAAAACGCCCACGCCAATGCCGCCAACACCGTCACCGCGTAGAGGGCGAGAAACGCCAAGCGCCCAGCCTGAATCCAGGGGCTGCTCAACTCATTTGTTCCACGTGGAACCAAACTCATGGCTGCGATCCGGACTTGTTGTCGAGGCTCGGCGGACCGTCAACCAGGACCCGGAACGGTGCGGTGTCGGTACGCAGAATCAGCTTGGTTCCTGGCGTCACCACTGTGCCCAAGGTGTCGAGCGAGCGCAGCAAGTTGTAGAGCTGCGGCGATTGCGCGTAGGCGCGGCCATAAATCTGCGCCGCTTCGACGCGCGATTGCGCTTCGATATCTGCTGCTTTCACCGTGGCATCGGCCTGCACAATTCGCGCATCACGCTCGGCGGCGGAACGAATTTGCGCGGCTTCACGCTTGCCGATGGCCGTGCGCTCAGTAGCGATGGTTTCGCGCTCGGCACGCATCCGGTCGACTGTCGCGGTGAGCGTCACCGAAGGCAGCGTCAATCGCTCGATACCGACCTGCAACACGCGCACACCATAAGTGGTGAGCAACTGCTGATCTATTTGCTTGCGCAGTTGTGTTTCGAAATCGGCGATGCGTACCTGGCTGGCATCTGTATTGACGAGATTCGCCAGATCAAAACTGCTGGCGGTGGTTTCCAGCGCGGAGCCGACAAAGGTGCGAATCTGCCGCGCGGCTTCATCGGGCTGGTTCTGCACCGCCCGCATGAAACGTTGCACATTGTCCGGATCGCCCTGCACCTGCCACGCCACATAGGCCTGAACGATGATGCGCAGACCGTCTCGTGTGCCGACATCCTGCAAACCGCTGGACGTGGTACGCAGCCGCAGATCCACAGGGATCGCCGCTTCGAACGGTGCCGGCCAGCGCCAGCCCAGTCCCGGCTCCAGCAAGACCCGTGAGGGGTTGCCGAAGCGCGTGATCACCGTGGCCTCACCCGAGCGCACCTGCACCAGGCTCGCGGCAGCGACCGCAAACGCCACCAGCAATGCCGCCCACCCCATCCGACGCCATGGGAATGGACCGGCCTCCTGCGGATCGCCGTGATGATGATGGCCGTGGTGATGGTGCCCGCCATGGCCGTGATCGTGGCCGCCGTGGTCATCGTGATCGTGAGTATGGGACTGGCTCAATTGGCAGCTCCTGGCTGAGCGGTTTTACGCGACGGCGCAGGGTCAACCGGCAGCGCGAACGTACGGAGGTCGATGGTCGGCGCATTGCTGCTGCCGCCCAGACGATGATCAAGAACCAGCAACTTGGCATTGGCCAAACCCTGGGATAGTTGGCTGAAATACTGCTCCAGCACAAAGGCCTGACCGGCGCTGGCATAGGCTTTTTGTTCGGCGTTGAATTTCAGGTCCGCTGCCTGGGCGCCAGCATTGATTTCGCGGGCGCTGGCCGTCGCCTGATCGCGGGCGATGCTGGCTTGCAACTGCGCCTGATTGGTAGCTTCGGCAGCGGCACCACGTTCACGGGCGATCAAGGCTTGCGCGCCAATCTGCGCCGCTTGCACGCCGTGATAGGCGTTGGCTGCACCGGCCGGGGGGTGAATCGCCTCGACCACCGTGGCGAGAATTTCCACGCCGCTGTCGAGTTTTTGCAGGTCCACCTGAACCGCGCGGCCGATCTCTTCAGCCAGCCCTACCCTGTCCTCGCCAAGCAATCCGTCGAGAGTGCGCGAGGCGAAGTCGTGAACCAGGATTCGGCTGGCGGTGCTGCGAATCAACATCGGTACATCGGCACTGTTATAGGTCGCAGCCAACGCCGCCTCATCGCTCAGACCAATGCGATAGACGAAGCGTACGTCCATGTTGACGATCTGAAAGCTCTGCTTGTCGGCTCGGCTGCTGGCGATCACCTGGGATTTGTCGTTCACGTGGCTGGCGTCCCACAGACGATTGGCAACTGCCGGGGCCGGGCCTTCAGCGGGGTCCGCCTGAGCAGTGGCCGTGGTTTCGCCAACACTGGTGGCCAACTCGTGTACCACGCCATTCTCGACGCTCAACACCCGGCCCAATGGCCAAGGCAACCCCATATGCAAACCTGGGCCAAACACCTCCACTGGCTTACCGAATCGTTCGTAGATGCCACGCTCTTGCAGGGCAATTTCGTGAATGCCGGTCAGCGACCAGCCAACAAGTGCAACCACCGCCAACACCGGCAGGAAGGCCCGACGCATGTAACTGAAGGCCCAGATCTGCCGCAGATCGATGCCGAAGCGGTTATGCAATTCGTGCTGCAACGCCAGCAATGGCTGTGGTGGCCAGCGCAACATGTCAGCGATAAAACTGCGCGCCAGTAGCTCTGGCTCAAGACGTTCACGGCGCGGGCTGAACAATGACAACACCGCGCGCAGCAACAGTTCTGCCGCCACCAGCCCCGGCAGCAGTCCAATCAACACCGCCAGGCGTACGGGCCATACCGAGGTTTCATCGGCAAACAACAGACAAAAAGCACCGAGCGCCAGGCTGATGATCGCCACACGGATCAATTGCGCCAACGTGGCGGCTTCAGGCCATTGCGCGGTGTTTTCCTGCGCCAGATGACGCTCCATCACCAACAGGCCGAACGCCAACAGCAAGAAGCACGCTGCCCCGACATTGGCTGTCAGCCCCAGTGCTGCCGGGGGCAATGTGAGGTTCCAGGCCTGTTCGACGCCCAATACCGCCAACAATGCCCAGCTACCAAGCCACAGCGTTGGCGCGCCGATTTGCCCGAGCAGGTGCTGCGATTGCAGGCTGATCCGGTCCAGCAAACGCTCATACCACCCCGAAGGCGCGACAGACTCGTCGACAACAACCAATGGCACTGCGGGATTCATGGCGCGGGCACGCCACTGGGTTATCCACCAGGCCGATTGCAAACCGGCCATCAACACCACAGACGCCGCGCTCAGGTTCAGCAGCAACGCCGGCCACAGTGTTTGCGATGCAAACAGCCCGGCAAAAAACGCCAGCAGCACACCTACCGTCGCGAGCACGCCCGCACCGATGGCGAACTGGCGCAAACGCCGCCCTTGAATGAACGCCTGCTGAAAGCGCGGCAACCCGGCTAACGGCGTTTCATCAACATCGAGATCGACTTGCATACCACCCCAGAATGTCTTCGCTTGCATGGCAATTCGTTACGATATAACGAAAATGGTGAAATTTTCGTACTCGAGCGCGCTATCTAAAGATGCCCAACCTGTCACTTGGCTGAAGCCTTGACCGAAATGCGACAGAACGCACATATTACGTTCGTAATTTTACTCAGGAACTACTTTTACCCATCCCTTCCCCATTCGATCCAGGAGTACATCCATGAGCACTTATGACGTCGTGATACTCGGCGGTGGCCCCGGCGGTTACAACGCGGCGATCCGCGCCGGACAACTGGGTCTGAAAGCTGCCTGCGTGGAAGGACGCGCCACACTCGGCGGCACCTGCCTGAACGTCGGTTGCATGCCATCCAAGGCGTTGCTGCATGCCTCCGAACTGTACGACGCGGCCAAGGGCGCGGAATTCGCCAATCTGGGGATCGAAGTCAAACCCGTGCTCAACCTCAACCAGATGATGAAGCAAAAGGATGAAAGCGTTACCGGGCTGACCAAGGGCATCGAGTTTCTTTTCCGCAAGAACAAGGTCGACTGGATCAGAGGCTGG
Organism: Pseudomonas sp. GW822-FHT01E03; assembly: GCF_058802985.1. NCBI lineage: Bacteria > Pseudomonadati > Pseudomonadota > Gammaproteobacteria > Pseudomonadales > Pseudomonadaceae > Pseudomonas > Pseudomonas sp. GW822-FHT01E03. The sequence continues at coordinate 145,782 of NZ_JBXAOQ010000002.1, read as the reverse complement.
GGCCACATCGACGGGCCGGGCAAAGTCACGGTGACCGATAGCGCCGGCGGCAAGACCGAACTGAGTGCCAGGGACATCATCATCGCCACCGGTTCCGAGCCTACGCCCCTGCCCGGCGTGGATATCGATAACAAACGCATCCTCGACTCCACCGGTGCCCTGGCGCTGACCGAGGTGCCCAAGCATCTGGTAGTGATCGGCGCCGGCGTGATCGGCCTGGAGCTGGGTTCGGTCTGGCGACGCCTTGGGGCACAGGTAACGGTGGTCGAGTTTCTCGACCGGATCTGCCCCGGTGTGGACATCGAAGCCGGCAAAACCCTGCAGCGCTCCCTGAGCAAACAAGGCTTGAGTTTCAAATTGAGTTCAAAAGTGACCAGCGCCACCTCCTCCGCCACCGGCGTGCAGCTCAGCATCGAGCCTGCCGCAGGCGGTGCCGCCGAGCTACTGGAAGCGGATTACGTATTGGTGGCCATCGGGCGCCGACCTTATACACAGGGCCTGGGCCTGGAGAACGTCGGCCTCGCCACGGACAAGCGCGGCATGCTCGCCAACAAGGGGCATCGCACCGAAGCCGCCGGGATCTGGGTGATTGGTGACGTGACCTCCGGCCCCATGCTCGCCCACAAGGCCGAGGACGAAGCCATGGCCTGCGTCGAGCAGATGGTCGGCAAGGCTGGCGAGGTCAATTACAACCTGATCCCCAGTGTGGTCTACACCAAACCGGAGCTGGCCAGCGTCGGCAAAACCGAAGAGCAGCTCAAGGCTGAAGGTCGGGCGTACAAGGTCGGCAAGTTTCCCTTTACCGCCAACAGCCGGGCGAAGATCAACCACGAGACCGAAGGCTTCGCCAAAGTGCTGGCCGATGAACGCACGGACGAAGTCCTCGGCGTGCATCTGGTTGGTCCGAGCGTCAGTGAAATGATTGGCGAGTATTGCGTGGCCATGGAGTTCAGCGCCTCGGCCGAGGACATCGCCCTGACCTGCCATCCACACCCGACTCGCTCCGAGGCCTTGCGCCAGGCGGCGATGAATGTGGAGGGGATGGCGACGCAGATGTAAGACTTGAAGAGTTGCAGTGACTGATTTATCGCCTTCGCGAGCAGGCTCGCTCCCACATGGTTTGCGCTGTACCTGTGGGAGCGAGCTTGCTCGCGATGGCAGGCAACTCGGTCTACAGCGGCAAATGCTCCAGCGGCAACACCCCCGGGGCCTTCACAGTATGAATCGCAAAGTTGCTGCGGATGTCGCTCACCCCCGGCAACTTCAACAAACGCCCGGTGAGAAACCGGTCATAGGCACGCAAGTCCGGCACCACTACTTGCAGCAGAAAATCCGACTCTCCTGATACCAGAAACGCCGAAATCACCTCCGGCAATGCCGTCACCGCCAGGCGGAAGGCTTCGGCTTGCTCATCGTTATGACGCTCGACCTTGACCCCGACAAACACCGTCAGCCCCAACCCCACTTCGTCGCGGTCCAGATTGGCCTGGTAGCCGCGAATCACCCCCGCCTCTTCAAGCATCCGAACCCGGCGCAAGCAAGGCGATGCCGACAGACCGATCTCGTCTGCCAGTTGCACATTGCTCAAGCGGCCATCCCGTTGCAGTGCGGCGAGAATCTTGCGGTCGTAGGCGTCGAGTTTCATGGTTTGGCAGATCCTGATGGTTCAATCTTGATTAAGTGGCAGATTATGCCAATACATGACCCGATAGAAGCTGACAACGCAAGCACCTGCCCCGCCCTTCAGCCCTAGACTGGCACGACCAAATCGACAACGAATGGGGTGCAACATGCAAGGTCTCTGGCTGTTTTTCATGGCACTGGCGGTGGTCTACCTGTTGCCGGGGCCCGACATGATCCTGCTGTTGCAGACCGGTGCCCGCCAAGGCAAAGGCGCTGCGCTGGCCACGGCCGTGGGCCTGGGCATTGCCCGGGGTTGCCATGTGGCATTGGCGGCGCTGGGGCTGGCGGCACTGTTCAAGGCAGCGCCCTGGACGTTCGACGTGGTACGCCTGGCCGGTGCCGCGTACCTGCTGTGGATCGGCATTCAGTGCCTGCGAACCACGATGCTGCCGAGCCTCACCAGCGCCGACACAACCGGCGAAAAACCGCGCTGGGGCGCAGCCATCCGACGCGGACTGCTGACCAACCTGCTCAATCCCAAGGCACTGCTGTTCTGTTCGGTGCTGCTGCCGCAATTCATCGACCCACAGTCTGGGCCGGTGCTCGGGCAATTTGCGACCTTGGGCGTGGTGCTGGTTAGTGTCGGGTTGCTGTTCGACAGCGCATACGCCCTGGTCGGCGCCGCACTCGGCCGTTGGCTGCAAAGCAGCCCCTCAGCCCAGCGCCTGCAACAATGGTTGTTCGGCAGCCTGTTGATCGGTTTCGCCGTGCGGCTGACCTTTGTGCAACAGGCTTGAACCTCACTGCGCCTTGCGGCGGCGGCGTTTGAACATCAACAGCGCGGCTGCCGCGAACGCCACTACGCTACCAACCTGTAACGGCATCTTGTACGGCCGCAAGGCCGAACGCGCAGCGTCTGTCACTTGGGTCACGTAGCGTTTGTCGGCGTTTTCGAAGTCGGGGTACGGGCACTGGTGGCCGAAATCGGCGGCCCATTCCACGTAAGGCCCTTCTTTGACATAACGCTGATATATCGCACTTTGCTCTTCGAGGCTGCTGTTCCACCCCGACGCCTCGCACAGCACGGCCGCAAACGCCTGACTGGTGTGAGGCAAGTTATCCGCCGCCCTGCTCGCCAGCGCGGTGGCCACGAAGCGATAGTGATAACGCTGATCAGGCTGGGCAGCGCTGGCCTGCTGGCGCTTCACTTCGTCCTCGGCCACCAAAGGACCGACCTTGAGTTCGGTGTTTTCGAGAATGTAGTTACCGCCGAACGTGGCGTAATCCGGCGCCATTTCATAGCCCAGAATGTCCATGCCCCACTCGCGTGCCGTCCAGGCCGCATTGAACAGAGCAGCGGCACGACGGGTCGGCCACCAGGCTGAATCAGCTGCCAGACGTTGCTCGCCATACAGCTTTGCCTTGTGCCGCAAGCCGTCATTGTCGAAGTACGCTGGCGCCTGCTCGTAATGCCCCTCGCGCAACAGCCGACGGCCCAGCAGATTGCGCAGGCTCGCCGCCACCGGCAAGGGCACGTAGTTGTCGCGGTCCTGTTGGCTGAGCGGCGGCGGGGCCGGCACTTGAGTGTCTACGTAGTGCTTGAGTTCGTCGAGGGTCAACACGCGCTCGGCGACGGTGGCGGCGTCGAACCAGTAAATGCTTTGGCTGCGATACAACTGATCGAAGGCTTGCAGGTAATCCCCGCGTTGCAAGGCCAGGATCGCACTTTCACCCTCGACCCGGCATTTGGGCTGGAGTGTTTCGTAATCGAAGTCCGGTGTGCGGCGCTCGCCCCAGGACTCATTCTGCGGGAAGGCCTGCGCCGCTTTGGCATAGGCTGCGGCGGCCGCGCTCTTATCGCCCTCGCGCACCGCCAGTTTTGCCCGCAGCCACCAGGCCAACCCACCATCGCCAGCCTGTTCGAGGAAAGCCTTGGCGCTGGCGTAATCACCCTGTTGATAATTCATCGCCGCCAGGCGGTCGGCGTTTTCGAGACTGCCACGGGTACTGTTTTGCAGCAGCTTGATCATTTTCTGTTCGTTGGGCGGTTGATCACCGAACGACCACCCCAACCGACTGATCAGGGATGCTGTCACCAATTGCTGCACTGGCTGGCCCTTGAGCAACTCGGCCACTTGATCATCCGGCAGCGTCATCAGGTCCGCCATCAACAGCTTCAACGAGGTGTAGCCCACCGCGGAGCCGTGCAGATTCTGCGTGGCGTACAACTCGATGGCGCGGTTCCAGTCGCCAGCGGTGCGCACCACCCGGGCTTCTTCACCGAGGCTGGCGACACCCAGTTCCAGTGGATCACTGAAGCCGTCGATGCTCAGTTGCCGGGTTTGCTCGAAGGCGTCGCAGGATTGTTCGAGCAGATCCGGAGCCGCATTGGCTTCGGCGCTCATGGCGAACAACGCTCGACCCAACGAGTAAGCCGCCCAGGTACTGCGCGAGGCCCGTTGCTCTGCGGGCAGGGCCAGCACTTTCTTGAAATACCCGGCGGCCAAGGCAGGATCACCCGCGGCAAATGCCACAGCGCCGGCCAGGTACAACCTGAGCTCAGGCGGCAGTTGCGCGCCCTCGCTTTCGACCTGGCGGGCATCGGTCAGGCTGCGCAAGTGTTTCACCAGCACCTGTTGCTCGGCGGAAAGTCCCGCCTGCTCGGCTTGATCGCGCAGCGCTACAGCGTCAGGTACATCCGTGTAGTCAACGCCAGCGGTGACGTTCTTCAACCCGTTGATGGCGTGGCCGAGGCGGCTGATTTCGAAGCTGAAGTTGCCTTCCGGCAGTTCCGCCAGCGACTGGCCTCGGTTATCCAGCAGGCGCATGGGGAAGTCCGGGCCGCAGGCCAATGCCGAACCCAGCGGCAGGCTGAGGCTCAGGCAAAGCAAATGACGCGGCCAGTTACGGATGAACATTCGAACCTCCTTGATCAATGTGTGCGCAGCGAGCCCAACCAACGGCACGCTGTCCGCCGGCTGGTATTCGGCCATCGCGCAGGCGGGTGAAGGTAAGCAGATCCGGACGCTGTTGCAACGCGTAACCGGCCAAGGCATCGGCCCCCTCACAACCGCTGACCGCCAGTGTCAGGCGTTCGGGCCAGGCGCTGTCGAGATTGCCCTGGTTGCTGATGCCGATGTCATAGAGGCCATTGTCGACCGAGAGTTTCAGTTTCAATTGACTGTCGAGGACATCACCACGCGCCACGGCGAGCAAAGTGGTCAAGCTCCAGGCCCGACGGTCGTTGGCCAATGGCAGGCGAAACCAGATCAGGCCCGCCAGATGTTTCGGTGGATCGGCACGCAACTCGGTGCCGAGGGTGCGCAATGACTGAGGGTCGGCAAGCAATTCCCGACGCAGCCCTTCACGCTCCACCGTCACTTCGCTTTCCACAACGGGCGCGCCACCCGCCGAGGGCAGCAACGCCACGCCATAGGCCGGCAGCGCCAGATAGAACGGTTTCGTCGTGATACGGCTCCAGGCCTTCGCCCATTGCCGGGCCTGATCAGCATCGAACAAGCCACGACGCGGATCGCTCACCGCGTGCACCTGCAACACACTGCTGTCGACTGTGGATAACAGCGCCGGCAGTTCGCGACTGTCGAGCCAGGATGGCAACGCGGTGATGCTCAGTACCAGCGAAGTCGGCAATGCTCCGCGCAACTGCGCGAGAAATTGGCGGTACTCCGGTAGCCGAGCGTTACCGGCATCGTGGTCGATTTCCACGCCGGCGAGGTTCAGCCCCTGTCCCTGCCAGTCGCCGATCACCTGGCGGATTTGCGCTGTGATCTCATCCTGATCCAGCGCCTTGAGCTGCCCATCCAGGCGAATCACCGCAATCACCGGCCGGCCATCGCGCTTGAGCAGTGCCGGGTCAATCCGGGCTCGACTCCAGCCCGCGTTGGGAAAGGCCTGCAAGGCCAGCACCCGCAACGTCGAAAAGTCGGCGCGGCTATCCCTGAGGGCAGCGTCGTGGGCCGGCGTCCACTGCCGCTGCCAGACGTAAAGCTGTTGATCCAGCGGCGGTGCATCCTGTCTTTCGCAACCGGTGGTGAGCGCCAGCGCCATCAGCAAGACCATCGAGCGAGTGAAAAAAACCATTGAAACGCCTGTTCCTGAAATGCAGAAAGGGCCTGTGCGGTGAATGCCAGTCAGTTAAGCGTTTAAACACCGCAAACCTTGTGGGAGCGAGCTTGCTCGCGATGACGGTTGGACAGTCACACAAGGGGTGCCTGACGGTCCGCTATCGCGAGCAAGCTCGCTCCCACAATGTCCGGGGCTTAACTGACAGGCACTACCCTCTGCGGCCCTTGTTCGTTCTGCCCCTACCCTACTCAGCCATCGACCGGCGGGCAATGTTCGCCTGCAATGATATTCAGATATCGAGTACCAGCGGTTGCGCGCCCTGCGCCGGAATCGCACAGCAAATCAGCACCTGTCCATCATCCGGCACCTCCGCTGGCGGCAGTGGGTAATGCACCTGACCGCTGATCAAGCGTGTTTTGCAGGTGCCGCAGGAGCCGCCGCGACAACTGAATTCCGGGCGCAGGCCACGGCTTTCCGCCAACTCCAGCAAGCTGCCGCCGTCTGGCTGCCAGCGCGCCTCCTTGGCCGAACGCTGGAACACCACGGGCACGGACGTGGTGGCGGCTGGCGGTTGTTCGATGACCACCGCATCGGGGTCCGGTCGCCGGCGCAAGGTGGACGGGCCGAAGGTTTCGGCGTGAATCCGCGAATCGCGAATGTCCAACTCGCGCAAGCCGTCGTACAACGCCTGGGTAAAACTCCCGGGACCGCAGACCACAAAATCCGGCTGATCGTAGTCCGCGACTGTCAGCAGATCCTTGAGCAGCGCGACGTCGATCCGTCCACTGAGGTCGAAGTCCTCTCCTTGTATCGCCTCGGCTTCCGGTTGACTGAGCAAACGCACTACCCGCACCGCGTCACCGGCATCCTCGAGCAAGCGATCCAGTTCGCGGCGAAATGGCTGGTCGGCCAGCGTGCGCGAACTCTGGATGAACCATGTCGGCCGGATACGGCGGGTGCGTAACCCTTGGTAAACCACTTCCCGCAGCATCGATAACAGCGGCGTGATGCCGACCCCGGCCGCCAACAACACCAAGGGTCGACGCTCATGGGGCGCCACGGTGAAATGCCCTTGCGGCGCCCGCGCCTCCAACAGGTCGCCGACACGAATCTGCTCATGCAAATGCGTAGACACCCGTCCGTCACGCTTCACGCTGATGCGGAAAAAATCATCGGACGGTGCGCTCGATAAACTGTACGTGCGGATATGCACATCGCCGTCAATGTTCAAGCGCAAAGGCAAATGCTGCCCGGCCTGGAACAGTGGCAACCCCGCTCCGTCGGCGGGCTCCAGGTAAAGCGAGCGAATGCTGTGGCTTTGCGCTTCAATCCGCGTCACCCGCAACGGCCGCCACTGATCGCCCAGGGCCTTGGCCTGCAAACGCGCCTTGGCCTGCTCCCAGGTACCGGTGAGCAAACTGGTGGGTGAAACGCCGTCGAAGCGCCAGCGCAACGACAGGGCAGCCGGACGACGTACCACTTGCTCGACATCGATTGTCCACAGGCGCTCGGCCCCCTGGAACGCCTCGACCTGAGGACCGTCCAGGATGATTTCGGTGCGCCCACTGAGCTGCAGCAAATCACCGGTATTGAAATCGATGAACAATAACCCGGCCCGGGGATTGAGCAGCAGGTTGCCCAAGGTGTTGAAATGCAGGTTGCCGGCGAAATCCGGAATGGTCAGGCGATTGCCTTCCACCTGTACGAAACCGGCCTGACCGCCGCGGTGAGAAACATCCACCGAGCGTTCACCGTCGACGTCCACATAACTGGCAACGAAAAAGGTGTCCGCCTCGGCGATCATGGCTTTGGTCGTGTCATCCAGTTCGCCGAAATGCTGGGCGGCACGGGTCGCAGGATCGGTCAGCGGCACCGAGCGAAACTGGCGCAACTGAATGTACTGCGGGCAATTGCCGAAGGACTGGTCCACCGTCACCGCGAAACCATCCATGGTCATGGCACTGACATGCCCATTGATGCGGTTGCGGCGGCGGGTGTGCAACTCGATGCCCAGCAGTCCGATGGCCGAGCCTTCGCTCAACTGCGCGGGATCATCAAAGGCCGGCAGACTGCGAAATTGCAGCAAGCCAGGTTCTGGCGAATGTGCGAAACCGGGCTGGCCTTCAAGGACACTGGCCCAGGGATGACCGTCGGCATCCACCGCTGCGTACAGCATGAACGGCAATTGTTGATAGAAGGTGCGGTGCTGGTCCGGCATCTCGCTGCGAATCACCTTACGACCGAACGCCTCCATTCGTTCGGCAACGCCCACATGCGCCTGCAATTGTTTCTCGCCGGCATGCCAGGGTGAACGGTCCATACGGCTGCTCCCTTGCGCCTGTGGCGCAGAACGGGGCGGCCCGGCAACACCGGGCCACCAGCATCAGGCGGTTTTTTGCAGGCCGGCGACGGTGCGCGGCATGCCGACAAAACCCGGCAAGGCTTCGATGCGGGCCAGCCAGGCACGAATGTTGGTGTACTCGTCCAGCGACACATTACCCTCAGGCGCATGGGCGATGTAGCTGTAGGCGGCGACGTCGGCAATCGTCGGATCAGTGCCAGCCAGATACGGCGTATCGGCCAATTCGTGATCGATTACCTTGAGCACGGTATGGGCATAGGCAACCACTTCTGCAGCGTTGTAAGGCGCGCCGAACACAGTAATCAATCTTGCCCGGGCAGGGCCGAAGGCAATCGGACCGGCAGCCACCGACAACCAGCGTTGGACCTTGGCGGCCCCTACCGGATCAGCCGGTAGCCAGCGACCGTTGCCGTACTTTTGCGCCAGGTAAACCAGAATCGCGTTGGAATCGGCCAACACCACGCCCTGATCATCAATCACCGGCACCTGACCGAAAGCATTGAGCGCGAGGAACGCCGGTTGCTTGTGTTCGCCTTGGGCGAGGTCAACGAAGATCAATTCGGTCGGCAGTTTCAGCAGGGACAGCATCAACTCGACACGATGAGCGTGGCCGGAACGTGGGAAGTTGTAGAGTTTGATCGCTTGCATGGTCGACACCTCGGGTGAGTGGTGCTGTTCAGGGGAGAGATGGGTCGTATCTTCTACCCTCGACCAAAACAACAGAATCACCAGCAAACGCAATCCATTATTTCACCGGATGAAATAACTCAACGCCTGAGCGCCGGATGCTCGCGCAGCGTGTTCACCGCGAAATCAACAAAACTGCGCACCCGGGCCGGTGCTTTACGTCCGCCCTGATAGACCACATGGATGGGCAACGGCGGCAGTTCGAAGTCCGCCAGAATGATTTCCAGCTCTCCGGCAGCCACCTTGCTCGCGACTTGATAAGACAGCACCCGCGTGAAGCCTAACCCCAAACTGGCCGCCGTGATGGCTGCCTGATTCGCCGTCACCACCAGTCGCGGTTCAGCCCGCACGCTCAAGGTTTCGCCGTCTTCGATGAATGGCCAACTCCTGAGTTGGCCAATAGCAGAAGTCGCAATAATCGGCGCCTGGGCCAGTTCCCGGGGATGTCGGGGCCGACCATGGCTGGCGAGAAACTGTGGCGAGGCGCAGATCACCCGCCGCACGTCCCCCACACGGATCGCATGCTGATTGCTGTCAGGGAGTTCGCCAATGCGGATGGCCACATCGACGCCCTCCTCGACCACGCTCACGATCCGGTCCACCAGCAGCGCGTTGATGCACACCTCGGGGAATTGCGTCAGATAATTCACCATCAACGGCGTGACAAACAGCTCGCCAAACAAGACCGGTGCGGTGATGGTCAGTTGCCCACGGGGATGGATATGGCTGCCCGCTGCCGAGTCCTCGGCTTCCTGCACCTCGGCGAGAATTCTCCGACAATCCTCCAGATATCGCTGACCGGCCTCGCTCAAATAAACGCTGCGCGTCGTACGCGTGAGCAGTTGTGTGCCTATTCGCTTCTCCAGCGCCGCGACCGCTCGGGTGACGCTGGCCGCCGACAGACCCAAACCCCGCGCCGCCGCCGAAAAACCCTGCTCCTTGGCGACAGCAGCGAAGACCTGCATTTCCTGGAAGCGGTCCATGGGACTGTCCTCATTTCAGATAGATAAACCGCAACCGAAGGCCGGAATGTTAAGCGCAAATGTTCAACAACATAGTTGGGCGCCAGACCATCAGGTAAATCAATGGGCTACTGCACTGTAGCGCCTGCACCGCAAAAACCAAGCGTGTCACAAACCTCAAAAAGCGGACCGGGGATTATTGATAATTAATGACGATTATTTTCTTGCGACGGGTGCGACTGTTGGCAATTATTCTGATCAACCCGCTGCAACGGCAAATGCCCGGTAGAGAAAAAGGAGCCATTGGCTCAGCTTCCAAACCGCTTCAGTCAAGGGCTCGCAGCGGACTCCATCAACTGCAGCAGGATTCCAGCCTGTATAAACAGGCGGAATATACGACTGCTCCTATACTACAAACCACCTGTTACCTATTGGGTTTTTGGTAGGTACCTCATTGAAGTTTTCTCTACTTAAAGTAAGGCGTTATCGGTTTTTAACGCTTTGACGGCTGTCCGTCGATCCTGCTTTATGGATTCACTTAGTAGAGAAGAGTTGAACTTCAACGGCCTGGCTAACCTGTGTGACACAGCAAGGAGTTCGACAATGTTGCGCACTAACATTTCCGCTAGAGCACTGTCCGGTGGTTTGCTCGATGTACTGATTCGCGCCGGGTTGATTACGGTGCTGGTACTGTTCTGCTTCCAGATCTTCCACCCCTTCCTCAACCTGATGCTCTGGGCAATGATTCTGGCCATCACCCTGTATCCACTGCATGCGCTCATCAAGCGCAAGCTGGTCAACAAGGACGGTCGTGCCGCCACCCTGATCGTGGTGGTCGCCCTGGCTTTGCTGATGGTACCGATCTACCTGCTGGGCACCTCGATCAGTGAATCGGTCCAGGGCACCCTGGCGGTCCTCAAGTCCGATACGTTGCAGATTCCGCTCCCCAGCGAAAAAATCGCTTCCCTGCCGCTCATAGGCGAGCCGCTCTATGGCTACTGGATGCAGGCCGCCACCGACATGAGCAGCGTGCTCATGAAGCTGATGCCTTACATCAAGTCCGTCGGCCTGACCTTGTTGGGCAAAATGGCCGATGTTGGCGTGGGCTTTCTGTTGTTCATCGGCGCCCTGATCATTGCCGGCGTGTTCATGGCCTATGGCGAAAACGGCGAAAGAAGCGCCCTGGCCATCACCTCGCGCCTTTCCGGACCAGAGCGTGGGCCACGCATTACCGTGCTCTGCACTGCAACCATCCGCGCGGTCGCCCAGGGCGTAGTGGGCATCGCGTTCATTCAGATGTTGCTGGTCGGCGTGGGCTTCGTGCTCATGGGTGTCCCCGGTGCCGGGCTACTGGCCATGGTGGCGCTGTTGATGGGGATCATGCAATTGCCGGTACTGCTGGTTACCCTTCCGGTGATCGCTTTTGTCTTCGCCACCGAAGGGACCAGCCTGGCCACCGTCGTGTTTGGCATCTACAGCCTGATTGCCGGGATGGCCGACAACGTCCTCAAACCGTTGATGCTGGGTCGTGGCGTCGATGTCCCGATGCCGGTGATTCTGATTGGCGCCCTGGGCGGCATGGTAAGCGGCGGCTTCATCGGTTTGTTCATCGGGCCGGTGGCGCTGGCGGTGGGCTACCAATTGTTCTGGCAATGGGTCCAGGACCAACCGTCTGCCGAGCTAATGAACGAGACACCCGAGATCGAGGCGTTGAACGATCAGCGTCCTGTCTGAGGAGTTTGCGCTTGATGCCACGCCCTGCTCGCATCAGCCGGCTTCTGCTCTGTGGCACCGTCGTCCTGGGGGGCTGTGTACAACTGGGCCCGGATTTCCAGTCGCCGGCCCAGCCCTGGGTCGACCACTGGAACAGCCCGGCCCTGGAGGTCGCCGGCCAACAACACGCGCAACCTGACAGCCGCCAATGGTGGCGCGTGTTCAACGACCCGGTGCTGGACCATTTGATGGCCGAAGCCGATGCCCACAACGCCGACCTGCACCTCGCTGGCCTGCGGGTCATGGAGTCCCGGGCGCAATTGGGTATCGCCCTGAGTGGACGCTACCCGCAATTGCAGCAGGCCAGCGCCGACAGCCTGTACTTGAACCGTCGACAATCGGGCGGCGCCAACCCTCAGGACACGCATTTCTGGCAATACAGCGCCGGTTTCGATATCGGCTGGGAGCTGGATTTCTGGGGGCGTTTCAGCCGTGCCATCGAGTCGGCGGACGCATCCTGGTTTGCCGCCCAGGCCAACTATGAAAATGCCTTGGTGCTGTTGCACGCGCAACTGGCGCAAAACTACTACGCCTTGCGCACCGCCGAGGCACGCCTGGCCATCGCCCGCAGTAACGCCAAATTGCAAAAACGCAGCTACGAGATCACCGAGCGCCTGTTCAACAGCGGGGCCGAAGCCGAACTTGATCTGCAACAAGCCAAGACCCAATACCTGGGCACACTCAGTACCATCCCGGATTTCGAGAGCCAGGTGGCGAGCTTGCGCAATGCGTTGTCCACCCTGATCGGCCAGCCACCCGGCTCGATCCCTGACCTCAATCGCAACACCGGCTTAGTGCCGCTGCTCGATACTGCGATCTTGCAGGATGTGCCGGCCAACCTGCTGGTGCGGCGCCCCGATGTTCGTGCTGCCGAGCTGCAAGTGGCGGCGCAGTCGGCGTTGATCGGTGTGGCCGAGACTGACCTGTACCCCTCCATCAGCCTGCTGGGCAGCATCGTCTGGTCTGCCAGCTCGCTCAGCGGTGCATCCAACACCCTGGACATGGTGGCCGGCCCCAGTTTGCGCTGGGACATCTTCGACCACGGCCGGATCACCAACAACGTCCGCGTGCAGGATGCGCGCTTGCAGCAACTGATCGTTATCTACCAGGACAGCGTGCGCCAGGCGGCACGCGAGGCGGACGACGCCGCGACCGGCTTGATCAAGGCACTGGAGCGCGACCGGATCCTCAGCGATGCATCGGTGGCCGCCGAACGTTCGGTGACCCTGGCCAATACCCAATACCGCGAAGGCTATTCCGATTTCCAGCGCGTGCTGGATGCCCAGCGGGCCCTGTTTGCCCAACAGGATATCTACCTGGTCAACCGTGGCACCGCGGTCAACAGCCTGATCGCCCTATACAAGGCTCTGGGCGGAGGCTGGTACAGCGACCAGCCGATGATCGACCCGGCCACCCGCAAACAAATGCAAGAACGGACCGATTGGGGCGATCTGCTCGACGAACCGAAGGAAAGTGCCAATGACTGACAGCCAACAACCGGCCGCCGAGAAAGCCCCGACACCTGCCGCCGACCCTGCGAAAAAAGCGATCAACTGGGTGGTGCTGCTGATCATCCTGAGTCTGGTCTGGTACCTGATGGCCGACCGTTACACCCCCTACACGCAACAGGCACGGGTGCAGGCCTTCATTGTACCGGTGGCCGCCGAGGTATCCGGCCGGGTGACCAAGGTGCATGTACGCAACAACCAGGACGTAAAGGCTGGCGAATTGCTGTTTGAAGTCAACCCGGAGCAGTACCAGATTGCCGTCGATCGCGCTCGCGCCGACCTTGAGTCGACCCGTCGCCAGGTGGGCGCCAACACCGCCGGTGTCGACTCCAAGCAAGCATCACTGCGTGCATCCCAGGCCAACGAGCTCAAGGCACGCCAGGACATCCAGCGGCTTGAACGCCTGTACAGAGAAGACCCGGGCACCATCTCGCTGCGACGCCTGGAGATATCCCGCGCCACCCTGGAAGAATCCATCAGCCAGGTCGCCGCGGCCAAGGCCGAAGTGCAACGTGCGCGCGAACAACAGGGCGGTAACGAAGACGAAAACGCCCAGTTGCTCAGCGCCGCCAGCAACCTTGAAAAAGCCGAGCTGGACTTGAGCAATACGAAGGTCCACGCGCGCTCGGCCGGCCTGATTACCGATTTGCGCACCGACGTCGGCCAGTTTGCTTCCGCCGGTGCGCCGGTGATGACCCTGATCGCCATCCACGATGTGTGGATCAGCGCCGACATGACCGAAAACAATCTGGGAAGTGTCCAGCCCGGGACGCCGGTGTCCATCGTCCTCGACTCCCTGCCGGGGAGAATTTTCAAAGGCCATGTGCGTAGCGTCGGCTATGGCGTCGATATCGGCCAGACCACCCAGCCGGGCAGCCTGCCGAAAGTGGAGAACAGCCGCGATTGGTTGCGCCCTGCCCAGCGCTTTCCGGTGATCATCGAGTTCGAACCCGGTGAGTTGACCGGCCCGCAAGGTATCCGGTCCGGCGGGCAGGCCGAAGTCATGGCATTTCCGAGTGAAAGTAACCCGCTGAATTTCCTGGGTCGACTGTTTCTGCGCCTGATGAGCTGGATGTCCTATGCGTATTGAGCGCCCGCCCCGGGTTCAGCGCGCCCTGCGCCTGAGCTTCGGCACGGCGCTGTGCCTGGCGGCGAGCTTTGGTCTGGCCCTGCCCATCCCGTTCCTCTCTCCGATGCTGGCGCTGATGATGCTGGCAGCGATGAACCGACCATTGCCGTTCAAGGCCAGCCTGGGCCTGATCCTGATCCTTATGCTGACCACCGGGACCGGCCTGCTGCTCATTCCCCTGCTGCGTTACTACCCGTTCAGCGGTGTACTGCTGGTAGGGCTATGCCTGTTCCTGGCCTTCGGTTATGGCCTGCGCGGCGGCAACCCGCTGGTGGCGACGTTTCTGGTGGTGGGCCTGACCTTGATCAGTTCGGCCGGAACCGCTGAATTCGCCCTGGCGCTTGAGGTGATCGTGGCCCTGGTCAAGGGGCTGTTCCTGGCCGTCACCACGCTGACCATCAGCCATTGGCTGTTTCCCGACCCCGCCAGCGCCCCTGCGGCCAAACCCGGCCCGAGCCTTACTCCAACCGAAAGCAGTTGGCTGGCGCTACGTGCCACGCTGGTGGTACTGCCGACTTTCCTGCTGGCCATGATCGACCCGGCCAGTTACCTGCCGATCATCATGAAAGCCGTCAGCCTCGGTCAACAAAGCTGCGCGACCAGCGCCCGCACCGCCGGCCAGGAGTTGCTCGGCTCGACCCTGCTCGGTGGCCTGATGGCGATTCTTTTCTGGTGCGCACTCAGCCTGTTCGTCAACCTGTGGATGTTCTTTCTGTGGATGCTGCTGTTCAGTTTGCTGGTGGCCAGAAAACTCTACGGCCTGGCCCTGACCCGACAGCCACCGAGTTTCTGGCTCAACAGCCTGGCGACCCTGATCATTCTGCTCGGCCAATCGGTACAGGACAGTGCGGCGGGCAAGGACGTCTACACCGCCTTCGCCATTCGCATGGGCCTGTTCATACTGGTGACCTTGTACGCCTGTGTCATGGTCCATCTGCTGGACATGCGGCGGGAGCGTCGAATTACGACCGCCTAGAAACAGAAAAACCCCCTGAGAAGGGGGTTTTTCACCTGTGGATAACTTATTCCACAGTGACCGACTTCGCCAGGTTGCGCGGCTGGTCAACGTCGGTGCCCTTGAGTACGGCAACGTAGTACGACAGCAGTTGCAGCGGGATGGTGTAGAGAATCGGCGACAGGATGTCGTGGATGTGCGGCATGTGCACAACGTGAGTGCCTTCACCGTTGGTCATGCCGGCCTTCTCGTCAGCGAAGACGATCAACTGGCCACCGCGGGCGCGGACTTCCTGAAGGTTGGACTTCAGCTTCTCCAGCAGTTCGTTGTTCGGCGCCACGGTCACCACTGGCATGTCGTTATCCACAAGCGCCAACGGGCCATGTTTCAGCTCGCCAGCCGGATAGGCTTCAGCGTGGATGTAGGAGATTTCCTTGAGCTTGAGTGCCCCTTCCATCGCCACCGGGAACTGCGCGCCACGGCCGAGAAACAGCGTGTGGTGTTTCTCGGCGAACAGCTCGGAGATTTTTTCCACGGTGCCGTCCATGGCCAGCGCCTCGCCCAGACGGGTCGGCAAACGACGCAACTCTTCGACCAACGTCGCTTCGACACCTTTGGCCAAGGTGCCACGAACCTGGCCCAGGGAAAGTGTCAGCAACAGCAGGCCAACCAATTGCGTGGTGAAGGCTTTGGTCGAAGCCACACCGATTTCGCGACCGGCCTGGGTCAACAGGGTCAGATCGGATTCGCGCACCAGCGAGCTGATGCCGACGTTGCAGATCGCAAGGCTGGCCAGGAAGCCCAGTTCCTTGGCGTTGCGCAGCGCGGCCAGGGTGTCGGCGGTTTCGCCGGACTGAGAAATGGTCACGAACAAGGTGTCCGGCTGCACCACCACCTTGCGGTAGCGGAATTCGCTGGCGACTTCGACCTGGCAAGGAATGCCGGCCAACTCTTCGAGCCAGTAACGCGCGACCATGCCGGCGTGGTAACTGGTGCCACACGCGACGATCTGTACGTTACGCACTTTGGCGAACAGTTCGGCAGCCTGTGGGCCGAATGCCTGTACCAGTACCTGGTTCTGGCTCAGGCGACCTTCCAGGGTGCGCTGCACCACGGACGGTTGCTCGTGGATTTCCTTGAGCATGAAGTGGCGGAACTCGCCCTTTTCAGCGGCTTCGGCGCCATCGCGATATTGCACGGCTTCGCGCTCGACGACCTTGCCGTCAACGTCCCAGATCTGCACGCTGTCGCGGCGGATTTCAGCGATATCGCCTTCTTCCAGATACATGAAACGGTCAGTAACCTGACGCAGGGCCAACTGGTCGGATGCCAGGAAGTTTTCCCCCAGGCCCAGGCCGATCACCAGCGGGCTGCCGCTGCGGGCTGCGACCAGGCGATCCGGTTGCTGCGCGCTGATCACTGCCAGGCCGTAAGCACCGTGCAACTCTTTGACGGTCGCCTTGAGGGCGACGGTCAGATCGCGCAGATCCTTGAGTTTGTGGTTCAGCAGGTGGGAGATGACTTCAGTGTCGGTGTCCGAGGTGAACACATAGCCCAAGGCTTTGAGTTGTTCACGCAGGGCTTCGTGGTTTTCGATGATGCCGTTGTGCACCACCGCCAGGTCGCCGGAGAAATGCGGGTGGGCATTACGCTCGCACGGCGCACCGTGGGTGGCCCAGCGCGTGTGGGCAATGCCCAGGCGACCGACCAGCGGCTCGGTGGTCAACGCCTGCTCCAGCTCACTGACCTTGCCCGGACGACGCACGCGCTCGAGTTTTTCATCGTTGGTGTAGACCGCCACGCCAGCGCTGTCATACCCACGGTATTCGAGGCGTTTCAGGCCTTCGACGAGGATGGCGGTGATGTTACGTTCTGCGACTGCGCCGACAATTCCACACATGCTATTTCTCCTGACTGACAGCCGCGCAAATCAAAGTGATGCCGCGGGCCTGAATCTGATCGCGAGCCTCAAGGGGCAGGCGTTCATCGGTAATAATGGTATGGACACTGCTCCATGGCAGCTCCAGGTTTGGAATCTTGCGGCCGATCTTGTCGGCCTCCACCATCACGACTACTTCGCGGGCGACTTCAGCCATGACCCGGCTCAGCCCGAGCAGTTCGTTGAAGGTGGTTGTACCGCGAACCAGATCGATGCCATCAGCGCCGATAAACAGCTGGTCGAAGTCGTAGGAGCGCAGTACCTGCTCGGCAACCTGCCCCTGAAAGGACTCGGAATGCGGGTCCCAGGTGCCACCGGTCATCAACAGCACCGGTTCGTGCTCAAGTTCGCTCAGGGCATTGGCGACATGCAGCGAGTTGGTCATCACCACCAGACCGGGTTGCTGTCCGAGTTCCGGGATCATGGAAGCGGTGGTACTGCCACTGTCGATAATGATGCGCGCATGCTCGCGAATTCGCGCGACGGCGGCGCGGGCGATGGCTTGTTTGTATTTGGAAACCGGCTGACCAATGTCGGCCACCAGTTCCTGAGGCAGGGTGATCGCCCCGCCGTAACGACGCAGCAACAGGCCATTGCTTTCAAGTGCCGCCAGATCCTTGCGAATCGTAACTTCCGACGTTTCGAAGCGCTTGGCCAACTCATCCACACTGACTTCGCCCTGCTGATTGAGCAAGGCGAGGATGTTGTGACGACGCTGAGGTGTGTTGCGCTTTGACATGAGCTGGTAAGTTTCGTTTCGAAAGATAGCGGAAGCAATCAAAACCTATCAGCGAAACTTCGTCAAGCACCATGCGATAAAAAGAGCTGTGGATAACCCTGTGTAGGAGCGAGCTCGCTCGCGATGGACTTAAGGGCGCTGCTTTTATTCAGACTGACCTCGTCATCATTGACGTCCATCGCGAGCAAGCTCGCTCCTACAAGGGAGTTGTGGATAACTCAGCCCTTCTTGATCTTCTCCGGCCGCTTCCAGCCGTCGATGTTCTTCTGACGAGCACGCCCGATGGCCAACTGGGATTTATCCACAGTCGAAGTAATGGTCGAGCCAGCCGCCGTGGTCGCACCGGCCAGGATATCCACAGGCGCTACCAACGAGTTGTTGGAACCAATGAACACATCTTCGCCCAACACGGTTTTCCACTTGTTGGCGCCGTCGTAGTTGCAAGTGATGGTGCCGGCACCAATGTTGGTGCGCGCCCCGACTTCGGCATCGCCCAGGTAAGTCAGATGACCGGCCTTGGCACCTTCGCCCAGGTGAGCATTTTTCAACTCGACGAAGTTACCCACATGCGCCCGGGCTTCCAGCACGGTACCTGGACGCAGACGCGCAAACGGGCCGGCATCGCTGCCTTCACCCAGAATGGCACCTTCGATATGACTGTTGGCCTTGATGACCACGCCTTTGCGCAGGGTGCTGTCCTTGATCACGCAGTTCGGGCCGATCACCACGTCATCTTCAATGACCACCTTGCCTTCAAGGATCACGTTGATGTCGATCAGCACGTCACGCCCGACCGTCACTTCGCCACGAACATCAAAACGAGCCGGGTCGCGCAGCGTCACACCTTGAGCCATCAAACGACGACCGGCGCGCAATTGATAATGCCGTTCAAGTTCGGAAAGCTGCTTGCGGTCATTCGCGCCCTGCACTTCCATGGCGTCGTGCGGTTGCTCGGTGGCCACAACCAGACCATCGCTCACTGCCATGGCAATGATGTCGGTCAGGTAGTACTCGCCCTGGGCGTTGTTGTTGGAGAGACGGCTCATCCAGTCGCCGAGCCGGGCAAAAGGCAGCGCCAGAATGCCGGTATTGCCTTCGGTGATCTGGCGTTGGGCTTCATCGGCATCTTTCTGCTCGACAATGGCGGCAACCTTGCCAGCGCCATCACGAACGATGCGGCCGTAACCGGTCGGATCGTCCAGTTCGACGGTCAGCAGTCCCAATTGCTCTGGACCCACCTGCTTGAGCAGGCGCTGCAGTGTTTCGACCTCAATCAACGGCACATCACCGTAGAGCACCAGCACGGTGTCGGACTGAATGAACGGCACGGCTTGAGCAACGGCGTGGCCGGTACCCAATTGTTTGTCCTGCAGGACGAAGTTCAGGTCATCCGCCGCCAGGCGTTCGCGCACCGCATCGGCACCATGACCGATCACGACGTGAATGCGCTGTGGATCAAGTTGCCGGGCGCTGTGGATAACATGGCCGAGCATGGAGTTGCCGGCAATCGGGTGCAAAACTTTCGGCAAAGCAGAACGCATACGCGTGCCTTGGCCAGCAGCGAGAATAACGATTTCAAGAGACATGACTGGCTACCAATCCTGGGTGGTCAGCGGCTGCGACCGGGTTGTAAAAATCGGAAAAGAAAAAAGGGTAGCCGAGGCTACCCTTTTTAATCAATCACACAACAAGTGCAGCCTTAGTGGCCGAACTTCTTGCGGATCTGCTGGACGGTGCGCAGCTGAGCTGCAGCCTCGGCCAGACGTGCGGCAGCAGAACCGTAATCGAATTCTGCGCCACGTTCATGCAAGGCCTTCTCGGCTGCCTTAACGGCTTCCTGAGCGGAGGCTTCATCCAGGTCGGCAGCACGTTGCACGGTGTCGGCAAGAACCTTGACCATGTTCGGCTGAACCTCGAGGAAACCACCGGAGATGTAATACACCTCCTCTTCCCCGCCCTGCTTGACCAGGCGGATCGGACCTGGCTTCAGATTAGTGATCAGCGGCGCGTGACCCAGAGCGATACCAAGATCACCCAGTGCACCGTGCGCAATCACCATCTCGACCAGACCGGAAAAGATTTCTCCTTCCGCGCTGACGATATCGCAATGGACTGTCATAGCCATCTGATTGCCTCAACCTAAATTAGCGCCCGTTGCCGGGCGCCGGGATTACAGTTTCTTGGCTTTCTCGATCGCTTCTTCGATGCCGCCAACCATGTAGAACGCTTGTTCTGGCAGGTGGTCGTAGTCACCGTTGAGGATGCCTTTGAAGCCAGCAATGGTGTCTTTCAGGGAAACGTATTTACCCGATGCACCGGTGAAGACTTCAGCCACGAAGAACGGCTGCGACAAGAAGCGCTGGATCTTACGAGCACGGTTTACCAACTGCTTGTCGGCTTCCGACAGCTCGTCCATACCCAGGATCGCAATGATGTCCTTCAGTTCTTTGTAACGCTGCAGAACGTACTGAACGCCGCGAGCGGTGTCGTAGTGGTCCTGGCCGATTACGTTCGGGTCCAGCTGGCGCGAAGTCGAGTCGAGTGGATCGACCGCTGGGTAGATACCCAGGGAAGCGATGTCACGGGACAGAACGACGGTAGCGTCCAAGTGGGCGAAGGTGGTCGCTGGCGATGGGTCGGTCAAGTCATCCGCAGGTACGTATACCGCTTGGATCGAAGTGATCGAACCTTCCTTGGTCGAAGTGATACGTTCTTGCAGAACGCCCATCTCTTCAGCCAGGGTCGGCTGGTAACCTACTGCCGAAGGCATACGGCCCAGCAGTGCGGATACTTCAGTACCGGCCAGGGTGTAACGATAGATGTTGTCGACGAACAGCAGAACGTCGTTACCTTCGTCACGGAACTTCTCGGCCATGGTCAGGCCGGTCAGTGCTACGCGCAGACGGTTACCCGGCGGCTCGTTCATCTGACCGTAAACCAGTGCCACTTTGTCCAGAACGTTGGAGTCCTTCATCTCGTGGTAGAAGTCGTTACCCTCACGAGTACGCTCACCCACACCGGCGAACACGGAATAACCGCTGTGCTCGATGGCGATGTTACGGATCAGTTCCATCATGTTTACGGTTTTGCCTACACCGGCACCACCGAACAGACCGACTTTACCGCCTTTGGCGAACGGGCAAACTAGGTCGATAACCTTGATGCCGGTTTCCAGCAGGTCGTTGCCGCCTGCTTGTTCAGCGAACGAAGGCGCTGGACGGTGAATGCCCCAACGCTCTTCAGTGGCGATAGGGCCAGCTTCGTCGATCGGGTTGCCCAGAACGTCCATGATCCGGCCCAGAGTCGCTTTACCGACCGGTACGGAGATGGCTGCGCCAGAGTCGGTAACTTCCAGACCGCGCTTCAGGCCTTCGGTGGAACCCATCGCAATGGTACGAACCACGCCGTCGCCCAGCTGCTGCTGAACTTCCAGAGTGGTCCCGGCCGCGCTTTGTACTGTCAGCGCGTTGTAGATGCTCGGTACGCTGTCGCGTGGAAATTCCACGTCGATAACGGCGCCGATGATTTGAACGATACGTCCGCTACTCATAGCTGGATCCTCTGAATATTTGAACCGTTAAACCGCGGCAGCGCCGCCGACGATTTCCGAGATCTCTTGGGTGATCGCAGCCTGACGCGCCTTGTTGTAGACCAGCTGCAAATCGCTGATCAAATCACCGGCGTTGTCGGTAGCGTTCTTCATCGCGATCATCCGCGCAGCTTGTTCAGCCGCGTTGTTCTCGACCACCGCCTGGTAGACCTGCGACTCCACGTAACGGACCATCAAGCCGTCGAGCAGCTCCTTGGCATCCGGTTCGTAGAGATAGTCCCAGTGGTGCTTGAGGTCTTGATCCGGGGTTGCCACCAGTGGAATCAACTGCTCCACGGTAGGCTGTTGCGTCATGGTGTTGATGAACTTGTTGGACACCACGGACAGGCGGTCAATACGGCCGTCCAGGTAGGCATCCAGCATCACCTTGACGCTGCCGATCAGATCATTGATCGACGGCTCTTCACCCAGGTGGCTGATAGCTGCAACGACGTTACCGCCGAAGTTGCGGAAAAAGGCCGCACCCTTGCTACCAACGACACACAGATCGATCTCGACGCCGTTTTCGCGGTTTACCGCCATGTCCTTGACCAGGGCCTTGAACAGGTTGGTGTTCAAGCCGCCGCACAGACCACGGTCACTGCTCACTACGACATAACCAACACGCTTGATTTCGCGGTCGATCATGAACGGGTGGCGGTATTCCGGGTTGGCGTTGGCCAGATGCCCAATTACCTGGCGGATACGCTCCGCATAAGGACGGCTAGCAGCCATGCGCATTTGTGCCTTGCGCATTTTGCTGACCGCCACTTTTTCCATGGCGCTGGTAATCTTTTGCGTGCTTTTGATGCTCGCAATCTTACTGCGAATCTCTTTTGCGCCTGCCATGTAACACCTATCAGGTTAGCAAGCGGGAGCCTTGCGGCTCCCGCTGCGGCTTACCAGGTTTGGGTGGCCTTGAACTTCTCGATACCGGCTTTCATGCCAGCGTCGATTTCGTCATTGAAGTCACCTTTCACGTTGATCTTCGCCATCAAATCGGCGTGATCGCGGTTGAAGAAAGCAATCAGCGCTTGCTCGAAGCTGCCGATCTTGGCGATTTCAACGTCAGTCAGGAACCCACGCTCAGCGGCATACAGCGACAGCGCCATGTCAGCGATCGACATTGGTGCGTATTGCTTCTGCTTCATCAGCTCGGTAACGCGCTGACCATGCTCAAGTTGCTTACGGGTCGCTTCGTCCAGGTCAGAAGCGAACTGGGCGAATGCCGCCAGTTCACGGTACTGAGCCAGAGCGGTACGGATACCACCGGACAGCTTCTTGATGATCTTGGTCTGAGCGGCACCACCCACACGGGATACCGAAACACCGGCGTTCACTGCAGGACGGATGCCCGAGTTGAACATGGCCGATTCCAGGAAGATCTGACCGTCGGTGATGGAAATCACGTTGGTCGGAACGAACGCGGAAACGTCGCCAGCCTGGGTTTCGATGATCGGCAGTGCGGTCAGGGAACCGGTTTTGCCGGTCACTGCGCCGTTGGTGAACTTCTCTACGTATTCTTCCGAAACGCGGGATGCGCGCTCCAGCAGACGGGAGTGGAGATAGAACACGTCGCCTGGGTAAGCTTCACGGCCTGGTGGACGGCGCAGCAGCAGGGAAATCTGGCGGTAAGCCACTGCTTGCTTGGACAGATCGTCATAAACGATCAGCGCGTCTTCACCGCGGTCGCGGAAGAATTCACCCATGGTGCAACCGGAGTACGGTGCCAGGAATTGCAGCGCAGGAGATTCCGAAGCACTGGCAGCCACGATGATCGTGTTGGCCAGGGCGCCGTTTTCTTCCAGCTTGCGAACCACGTTGGCGATGGTCGATTGTTTCTGACCGATTGCTACGTAGACGCAGAAAATGCCGCTGTTCTTCTGGTTGATGATCGCGTCGATCGCCAGAGCGGTTTTACCGATCTGACGGTCACCGATGATCAGCTCACGCTGGCCACGGCCGACAGGGATCATGGCATCGACAGCCTTGTAGCCAGTCTGTACAGGCTGGTCTACCGACTTACGCCAGATCACGCCTGGAGCAACTTTCTCGACCGCGTCGGTCTCGGTGTTGCCCAGTGGACCTTTGCCGTCAACAGGGTTACCCAGTGCGTCGACTACGCGACCCAGCAGTTCCTTACCAACCGGAACTTCCAGGATGCGGCCAGTGCACTTGGCGCTCATGCCTTCAGCCAGAGACTGGTATGCGCCCAATACAACGGCACCTACGGAGTCTTGCTCCAGGTTGAGGGCCATACCGAAGACGCCGCCCGGAAACTCGATCATCTCGCCGTACATTACGTCGGCCAGACCGTGAATCCGCACGATACCGTCAGATACGCTGACGACAGTGCCTTCGTTACGGGCTTGGGAGGTCACATCGAGCTTGTCGATGCGGCCCTTGATAATTTCACTTATTTCGGAAGGATTGAGTTGCTGCATTGCTCTGCTGCCCCTTCAAACTCAAGATTTCAATGCTTCGGCAAGTTTCGCGATTTTGCCGCGAATCGAGCCATCGATAACCAGGTCGCCGGCGCGGATGACGACACCACCAATAAGGGCAGCGTCCTCCGCAACTTGCAGGCGCACTTCCCGGTTGAGTCGTGCACTGAGAACCTTGGCGAGTTTGTCTTGCTGTTCTTGGTTCAATGCGAAAGCACTGGTGACTTCAACGTCTACCGATTTCTCTTGTTCGGCCTTGTACAGGTCGAACAGAGCGGCGATCTCCGGCAACAGCGGGAGACGGTCGTTTTCGGCAACGACGTGGATGAAGTTCTGTGCCTTGGCATCAAACTTGTCGCCGCACACGTCAATAAACGTGGCGGCCTTTTCTGCGCTCGTCAGTCGCGGGGCCTTGAGCACGCGCTGCATGGTGTCGTCTTCCGACACCGCTGCAGCCAGGCCGAGCATGGCTGACCAATTGGCCAGTTGCTGGTGGGCCTGAGCGTGCTCGAAGGCCGCCTTAGCGTAAGGTCGGGCCAACGTGGTCAGTTCTGCCATGATCGCCCTCGCTTAGATTTCAGCAGCCAGTTGGTTAACCAGCTCTGCGTGCGCGTTTTGATCGATTGTGGCACCCAGGATCTTCTCGGCGCCGCCGACTGCCAGCAAGCCCACTTGGGCACGCAGCGCGTCTTTGACACTGTTCAGTTCCTGTTCGATCTCGGCCTGAGCCTGAACCTTCACACGGTCAGCGTCGACACGGGCCTTTTCAACAGCCTCTTCGACAATCTGGTTACCGCGTTTCTTGGCTTGCTCGATGATTTCAGCTGCCTGAGCTTTCGCTTCGCGCAGTTGGTGACCCGCTTTTTCTTGGGCCAACTCCAGGTCGCGAGCTGCACGGCTGGCAGCGTCCAGACCATCAGCGATCTTCTTTTGACGTTCGTGCAGTGCCGCAATGACCGGAGGCCATACGAACTTCATGCAGAACAGTACAAAAATCAGGAACGCAACGGACTGGCCAATCAGGGTCGCATTAATGTTCACGCCAACACCTCGCAGTTACGTTGTCCATCACACCAAATTACCCGGAAGATCCGAGTAATTAGCCAGCGATTTGACCAACGAACGGGTTCGCAAAGGTGAAGAACAGAGCGATACCAACACCGATCATGGTTACGGCGTCGAGCAGACCGGCAACGATGAACATTTTAACTTGCAGCATTGGAACCATTTCTGGCTGACGCGCTGCGCCTTCCAGGAACTTGCCGCCCAGCAGGCCGAAACCAATTGCGGTACCCAGTGCGCCCAGGCCGATCAACAGTGCAACAGCGATAGCGGTTAGACCAACTACAGTTTCCATCTTTCCTCCCGACTTTTACGTCGTATGGTTTAGGTTTTTTAGATTAAAGCGGTAAAACAAATCGTTTCAGATGCCCCGTAAGGAGCACCTTCCCGTTTTACCGGGAAGGACATCAGACTAGTCGAGACTGGCCTTAATGGTTTTCTTCGTGCGCCATCGACAGGTAGACGATGGTCAACATCATGAAGATGAACGCCTGCAGGGTGATGATCAGGATGTGGAACACAGCCCACGCCCACTGCAGAACAACGCCCAGGCCACTAAGCCAGAGCAGACCGCTGCCGAACATCACAGCAATCAGAATGAAGACCAGCTCGCCGGCGTACATGTTGCCGAACAGACGCAGAGCCAGGGAGATCGGCTTGGCGATCAGGGTCACGAATTCCAGCAGGAAGTTCACCGGGATCAGCAGCGCCTGAACGAAGATGTTCTTGCTGCCGAACGGGTGCAGGGTCAGCTCGCCGATGAAGCCGCCGAGGCCCTTGATCTTGATGCTGTAGAAAATGATCAGCGCGAACACCGTGAAGGCCATGGCCAGAGTCGCGTTCGGGTCGGTGGTCGACACGGCGCGGAACGGGATGTGTGCATCGCCGGAGATCAGGATGGCCAGCTGAGGAATCCAGTCGACCGGTACCAGGTCGACGGCGTTCATCAGGAACACCCAGACGAAGATGGTCAGTGCCAGCGGTGCAATCACCGGGCTACGGCCATGGAAGCTGTCTTTCACGCTGCCATCGACGAATTCGACCAATACTTCAACGAAGTTCTGCAAAGCACCAGGCTGACCGGAAGTCGCTTTCTTGGCCGCCATGCGGAAAAGAAGAACGAAGATCAGACCCAATGCGACCGACCAGCCGAGAGTATCGACGTGGAAAGCCCAGAAACCCATTTCTTTGGCTTCTGCTGCGGTGTGGGCAAAGCCCCAGCCGCCGGTAGGGTGCTGACCGAAGGTCAGGTTCTGCAAGTGGTGCTGGATATAGCCCGAAGCGGTTGTTTCTGCCATGGTTGCCTCAAACGCCCTAAGGTCTCGAAAGTCTTGTTCTCATCAGCAGGGGAGCGAACCAGCTGACCGACTGAGTCAGCACGAAGGCACCGAATACTGCAATCGGCGCCAGTGGCTTCACACCTGCAAACACCAGTGCAAACAGCACTGCCGTCAAAATCAGTTTGCCTGCCTCGCCGGCATAAAAAGACCGGACGATGGACTGGGCTGCTCGGGCGCCGGAAAACCGAAATGCCCTGTGAGCGAAATAAATATTGGGTAGCAAGGCTATCAGGCCTCCGCAGAGTCCCGAGTACCCGGCAACGACTCCATATCGGTACCAGAGCGCCAAAGCGGCGATCAGCAACACGACAAATTGAGCCATTAACACCGGAAAAACTGCCAGGCGATGGAAGGGCAGGCGGTTTGGCGTGCGGGTTTCCATCACTTTTACTCCCCAATGGTCGGCTGCCGAAATTCAATAACTTGGCATAATTTGTGCCGACAAAATGCGCGCAGAGTATAGGGGCGGTTCTGCCCCTATTCAACTGCCAGGTAGTGATTTCCGACTGCGCGCTACATGAGGAAATGTTTCAGCGGATATGTGCAAGTACGCCTTGAAGCTCATCCAGTGAGTTGTAGCCAATCACCAACTGCCCTTTACCCTTCTTACCGTGGCGGATCTGCACCGCAGAGCCTAGGCGCTCGGCCAGGCGCTGTTCGAGACGGGCGATATCCGGGTCCGGTTTTGCCGCTTCCACAGGCTCCGGTTTACCACTCAACCACTGGCGAACCAGTGCCTCGGTTTGGCGCACGGTCAGACCGCGTGCGACAACATGTCGCGCCCCTTCAACCTGTTGAATTTCCGGCAAACCGAGCAAAGCACGGGCATGACCCATTTCCAGGTCGCCGTGGGACAACATGGTCTTGATGACTTCCGGCAAGGAAATCAGGCGCAACAGGTTGGCCACGGTCACCCGGGACTTGCCCACAGCCTCGGCCACCTGTTGCTGGGTCAGCTGGAACTCCTGCTGCAACCGCTGCAGGGCCACCGCTTCTTCAATCGGGTTCAGGTCTTCGCGCTGAATGTTCTCGATCAGCGCGATGGCGATCGCGGTTTCATCGGGTACATCGCGAACCATCGCCGGGATGGTTTCCTGCCCGGCCTGCTGGCTGGCGCGCCAGCGGCGTTCGCCGGCAATGATTTCAAAGCGGCCGCTGCCGATCGGGCGAACCACGATGGGCTGCATGACGCCCTGGGCCTTGATCGATTGCGCCAGCTCTTCGAGCGCCTGCGGATCCATGTCACGACGCGGCTGGTACTTGCCGCGCTGGAGCAGATCCAGGGGGAGATGTTGCAGCTCACGCTGATCGGCTTGCGCCGCTTGTTCTTCCAGCGAGCTGACAGTCGGACCACTCAACAGAGCATCCAGTCCACGTCCGAGACCTCGTTTCTTGACGGCCATGGGGATTCCTTAAGTTGCCTGAGCAGCGGCGATGCGTGAGTTTTTGCGTTGACGACGAACCATTTCGCCCGCCAATGCCAGGTAGGCAACGGCGCCTCGCGAAGCTTTGTCGTACGCCAGCGCCGGCATGCCGTAGCTTGGCGCTTCGGCCAGACGGATATTGCGCGGAATGACGGTGTCGTAGAGCTGCTCGCCGAAGTGTTCCTTGAGCTGCGCCGAGACATCGTTCATCAGGCTCAGGCGTGGGTCGTACATCGTACGCAGCAGGCCTTCGACCTTGAGATTCGGGTTCAGCAGTTCAGAGATACGCTTGATGTTATCCACAAGGTCGCTCAAGCCTTCGAGTGCGAAGTACTCGCACTGCATGGGGATAATGACCCCGTCAGCGGCAACCAGTGCGTTCAAGGTCAGCATCGACAGCGACGGCGGGCAGTCGATCAGGATGTAATCGTAGTTTTCCCGGATCGGCGCCAGCGCGCTGCGCAGACGGCTTTCCTTCATCTGCATTTCCAGCAGCACCACTTCGGCCGCGGTGAGATCGCGGTTGGCCGGCAACAGCTGGTAACCACCGTGTTCGGAGAAGTGCATGGCCTGGGCCAGATCACATTCTCCGATCAGCAGGTCGTAGACCGAGTTTTCCAGGCCATGTTTATCCACACCGCTACCCATGGTGGCGTTGCCCTGTGGATCAAGATCGATCAACAGCACCCGGCGCTTGGTCGCGACCAGGGATGCTGCGAGGTTGATGCAGGTGGTGGTTTTGCCCACGCCACCCTTTTGGTTCGCAATCGCGAATACCTTAGCCATTCTTGCTTGTGTTCCCAATCATGCCGTGCGGCGCAGTATCAGCAGATGGCGTTGGCCTTGGCAACCAGGTACGGCCAGGGCGTGTTCGCTATCGAGGTGGAAGTCTGCCGGCAATGCTACCAGCTCATCGGCCGGATGAACGCCCTTCATTGCCAGCCAGCGTGTTTCGCTATCGCCGAGGTGGCGCGTCCAGTTACTGAAGTTCTCCATGCTGCTGAACGCCCGGGAAATGATTCCGTTGAAGGGCTGTGCAGGCTGGAAGGCTTCGACGCGACTGTGGATAACTTGCAGGTTATCCAGTTTGAGTTCGAGTTTGACCTGGGTCAGGAAGCGGGTTTTCTTGCCGTTGCTGTCCAGGCAAGTCACTTGCGACTCTGGAAACAGGATGGCCAACGGAATGCCCGGCATACCACCGCCGCTGCCAACGTCCAGCCACCGGCCGTTTTCGACGAACGACATCACGCTCAAACTATCGAGCAAGTGGCGGGAGACCATCTCGTCCGGATCGCGTACCGCGGTCAGGTTGTAAGCCTTGTTCCATTTTATCAACAGGGACAGATAACCCAGCAGCTGCGCGTGCTGGGTTTCTGTCAGCGTGACACCGAGCTGGCGAGCACCTGTGGATAACTCTTCTGCGTGTTGCGGAGTGACCAACGAACTCAAGCGCTTTGCTCCAACTGACGGCCCGCGCCGCGTTTTTTCAAATGAATCATCAACAGCGAAATGGCTGCCGGCGTAACGCCCGGTATACGCGAGGCCTGGCCCAAGGTTTCTGGACGGGTCGCGCCGAGCTTGCTCTGGATCTCCTTGGAGAGACCGGAAATATTCGTGTAATCGATATCCACAGGCAGTTTGGTGTCTTCGCTGGCGCGCAAGCGGGCGATTTCATCCTGTTGACGATCGATGTAACCGGCGTATTTGGTCTTGATTTCGACCTGTTCGGCGACCTGTGGATCGTCTGCCCCGCCACCGGTCACTTCGATCAGACCAGCGTAGTCGATTTCCGGACGGCTCAAGAGATTGAGCAGGTTGTATTCGTGAGTCAGCGGTGTGCCGAATTTTTCGGCAATCGCATCGCCCTGTTCGGTACCCGGGCGTACCCAGGTACTTTTCAGGCGCTGCTCTTCCAGTTCGATGCTTTCGCGTTTCTTGCAGAAAGCCGCCCAGCGCACGTCATCCACCAGACCCAGTTCGCGACCTTTTTCGGTCAAACGCAGGTCGGCGTTGTCCTCGCGCAGAATCAGGCGGTACTCGGCACGGGAAGTGAACATGCGGTACGGCTCTTGGGTACCGAGGGTGATCAGGTCGTCGACCAACACGCCGATATAGGCCTCGTCGCGACGCGGGCACCAGGCCTCTTTGCCTTGCGCACGCAGTGCAGCGTTGGTCCCGGCGAGCAAACCCTGGGCACCGGCTTCTTCGTAACCGGTTGTGCCGTTGATTTGCCCGGCGAAGAACAAGCCGCCGATGACTTTGGTCTCCAGGCTGTATTTCAAATCGCGTGGATCGAAGTAGTCGTACTCGATCGCGTAGCCCGGACGCACGATGTGCGCGTTTTCCATGCCGCGGATCGATTGCACGATCTGCAATTGCACGTCGAACGGCAAGCTTGTGGATATCCCGTTCGGATACAGCTCATGGGTGGTCAAACCTTCCGGTTCGATAAACACCTGATGGCTTTCCTTGTCGGCGAAGCGATGGATCTTGTCTTCGATCGACGGGCAATAACGCGGGCCGATCCCTTCGATCTCACCGGCAGCGGAATACATCGGCGAACGGTCGAGGTTCGCGGCAATGATTTCGTGGGTGCGCGCATTCGTGTGGGTAATCCAGCAGCTGACTTGCTTCGGATGCTGCTCTTTTGACCCCATGAACGACATCACCGGGATAGGCGTATCACCCGGTTGCTCGGACATCACCGAGAAATCCACAGACCGACCGTCGATACGTGGCGGAGTACCGGTTTTCAAACGACCCACGCGCAATGGCAGTTCACGCAGACGGTGAGCCAGCGCGATCGATGGCGGATCACCGGCGCGACCGCCGGAAAAATTCTGCAAACCGATGTGGATAAGTCCACCGAGGAACGTACCAGTGGTCAACACCACGGAATCAGCGAAGAAACGCAGGCCCATTTGGGTGACAACACCACGGACTTGTTCCTGCTCGACGATCAGATCGTCAGCGGCCTGTTGAAATATCCACAGGTTCGGCTGGTTCTCCAGGATTTCGCGGACAGCTGCCTTGTACAGAACCCGGTCTGCCTGCGCGCGGGTTGCTCGCACGGCCGGGCCTTTGCGGCTGTTCAACACGCGAAACTGGATACCGCCTTTATCGGTAGCCATGGCCATCGCGCCGCCGAGGGCGTCGATTTCCTTGACCAGGTGGCTTTTGCCGATCCCGCCAATGGCCGGATTGCAACTCATGGCACCGAGGGTTTCCACGTTATGCGTCAGCAATAGGGTTTTAACCCCCATACGTGCTGAGGCCAGTGCTGCCTCGGTACCGGCATGACCGCCGCCGATGACGATCACTTCAAAACGGGAAGGGAAATCCACCACGCACCTCGTGCCTGCTTAAGTAGGTAATTCAGGAATAGTTTGAGCTCAGGTTTTTGGACCTGGTCGACAAGTATAGGGACTTCGCCCTTCCTAAAGAACCCTTTGCACAAAATTTAACCAGCTGTGGAAAAGTCGGAGTTATAGAAATTAAAAAGAAAGAAATTTATTAAATCTTTGTTTTTATGTTTATTTCTATGCACCTACCTTTCTGTGGATAGATTGATACAGCCCTTTATTTTCAATGTGTACAGAGATTCAAAACCCTGTGTTCATGTGCCAATGAGGCCCTTGGATAACCGGTTTAAGCCTGTGGATGAAAGGGGTGGTTATCCACAGAGGCGGTTATGTCCAGTTTTCGAGCCCTGTTATCAACTGACCTTAGCCGCGGTTATTCACAGGGCTTAATCCACAGAAAAGTGCCGTTCGCTCGAAATTCGGGTGCAGGAATTCCGCTCAAGCAGACGAAGTCCGCTCGGCACTGGAAGTTTTTTTCAGAAAAGGAGAGAACAGACAGGCACGAATGGCCTGTCTGTGAATAACAGGAGGGCTACTTACCGATACAGAAACTGGAAAAAATCCGCCCCAGCAGGTCATCGGAACTGAAAGCACCGGTGATTTCACCCAGCGACTGCTGAGCCTGGCGCAAATCCTCGGCCAACAACTCGCCAGCACCGGCCAGGGTCAATTGGGCACGGCCATGCTCGAGGGCCGCACTGGCATGACGTAGCGCCTCAAGGTGTCGCCGGCGAGCGCTGAAGCTGCTTTCGGACGTTTGTTCATAGCCCATGCAGGCCTTGAGGTGATCACGCAGCAGCTCCAGCCCGACACCACCCGACTTGGCGCTCAGGCTGATGGTGACATGGCCGTCCTGGCTGACCTCCAGCGCAATGGCTTCGCCCGTAAGATCGGCTTTGTTGCGGATCAGGGTGACTTTCGCGGGATCGGGTCGGATTTCGAGAAACTCCGGCCAGAGTGCGAAAGGATCGAGGGCTTCCGGTGCAGTGGCATCAACCACCAACAGTACCCGATCGGCTTCGCCGATAGCTTTCAAGGCACGCTCGACGCCGATTTTTTCCACATGATCATCGGTATCGCGCAGACCGGCGGTATCCACGACGTGCAGCGGCATGCCATCGATGTGGATATGTTCGCGAAGCACGTCACGGGTGGTGCCGGCAATTTCGGTCACGATCGCCGCTTCACGCCCGGCCAGGGCATTGAGCAGGCTGGATTTACCGGCATTCGGACGACCGGCAATGACCACGGTCATACCGTCACGCAGCAAGGCGCCCTGCCCGGCTTCGCGCATGACGGTGGATAACTCGTCGCGCACCTTGTCGAGCATGCTCAGGACGTGGCCATCGGCGAGGAAGTCGATTTCCTCTTCCGGAAAATCGATGGCCGCTTCGACATAGATGCGCAAGCCGATCAATTGCTCGGTGAGGTTATGCACACGTGACGAGAAAGCACCTTGCAGGGAGCGCAACGCGTTTCGCGCAGCCTGGGCAGAACTGGCTTCAATCAGGTCGGCAATGGCTTCGGCCTGGGCGAGGTCCAGTTTGTCGTTGAGGAAGGCGCGCTCACTGAATTCCCCCGGCCGGGCGAGACGGCAACCCAGTTCCAGGCAGCGCTTGAGCAACATATCCAGAACAATCGGACCGCCATGGCCTTGCAGCTCCAGCACATCTTCGCCTGTGAACGAGTTCGGGCCGGGGAAATACAAGGCAATGCCCTGGTCCAGCACCTCGTCGTTTTCACTGAAAAACGGACCGTAGTGGGCAAATCGCGGCTTGAGCTCGCGACCGCTGAAGGCCTTGGCCGCAACGCTGGCCAACGGCCCGGAAATACGCACGATGCCTACACCGCCGCGACCTTGAGCGGTGGCGACGGCTGCGATGGTTTCGCGAGGAACGCTCATAAACCGGTATCCAGACAAAAGTGACAGATAGCAAAACGCCCCACTAGGGGGCGTTTTGAGTGGTTATCCACAGTGTAAATCAGGCAGCTGCTTTAGCGGCCGCTTCGATTTTACGTGTGATGTACCACTGTTGTGCGATGGACAGCACGTTGTTTACAACCCAGTACAGCACCAGACCGGCCGGGAACCACAGGAAGAAGAAGGTGAAGATGATTGGCATCAGCTTCATCACCTTGGCCTGCATCGGATCCGGAGGAGTCGGGTTCAACTGCTGCTGGATGAACATGGTTGCGCCCATGATGATCGGCAGAATGAAGAACGGATCCTTGATCGACAGGTCAGTAATCCACAGCATGAACGGCGCCTGACGCATTTCAACGCTTTCCAGCAGAACCCAGTACAGCGAGAGGAAAACCGGCATCTGCACGAGGATTGGCAAGCAACCACCCAGCGGATTGATCTTCTCTTTCTTGTACAGTTCCATCATGGCTTGCGACATTTTCTGCCGGTCATCGCCATGTTGCTCTTTCAGCGCGGCCAGTTTCGGTGCCACTGCCCGCATGCGCGCCATGGATTTGTAGCTGGCAGCCGACAGCGGGAAGAAGATCCCTTTGATCAGCATGGTCAGGAAGATGATCGACCAGCCCCAGTTACCCACAATGGCGTGGATGTGTTGCAGCAACCAGAAAATCGGTTGGGCGATGAACCACAGAATGCCATAGTCGACCGTCAGTTCCAGACCTGGGGACAACTCTTTCAACACAGCCTGGCTTTTCGGACCGGCGTACAGAACAGCGCTGGTC
This sequence comes from Pseudomonas sp. GW822-FHT01E03, assembly GCF_058802985.1. NCBI lineage: Bacteria > Pseudomonadati > Pseudomonadota > Gammaproteobacteria > Pseudomonadales > Pseudomonadaceae > Pseudomonas > Pseudomonas sp. GW822-FHT01E03. The sequence continues at coordinate 112,092 of NZ_JBXAOQ010000002.1, read as the reverse complement.
TCGGCCTTGGCACCCGGCGCAACACTCATCGATGGGCCGGTGTAGCCGATGATGTAGTTGCCTTTGCTGTCTTTACGGGTCTGGACGACGTTGTTTTCGCCCTTGGCCGGAATCCATGCGGTCACGAAGTAGTGCTGCAACCAGGCAACCCAACCGCCTGTGACGGTTTCTTTCAGCGGCGCCTTGTCCATGTCCTTCATGGACACTTTCTTGTACGGCTCGGAACTTGTCCACAGGGCGGCGCCCAGGTAAGTCGCGGTGCCGGTAGCCGTAGTCGATGAAGGATCGGCGCTGGCGTCGCGCTTCAACTGGGCGAACATCGCACCATTCCAGGGCTGGGCGCTCTGGTTGTCGACCAGGTAGGAAACGGTTACGTCATACAGGCCGCGTTTCAGGGTGAAACGCTTGATGTAGTTGACGCCGTCTTTGCTGAACTTCAGGTCTACGACCAATTGGTCCTGACCGTCAGCCAGCTGATAAATCTTCTTCTCCGAGGAATAAACCGGACGACCGGCCGGATTTGCATCCGGACCGTTGGTGCCGATCAGACCGCTTTGCGCCAGATAAGTACGTTCGCCGCCGTTATCGAACAGCTGGAACGGAATTTCCGGGTGATCCTGACGACGCGGATACAGCGGCAGGGTCAACTGGGCAACATCGCCACCTTGTGGGTCGACAGCCAGGTCCAGTACATCCGTTTTGATCTGGATGAGGTCCTTGCTCACAGCCACCGGCGTTTCGGCAGGTGCGCTGGTGTCGCTTGCAGCACGTGGAATGTCGTCACTGGCAGAAGCGTTGGAGCCAGATGCCGTATCCGGCAGGCCCGATGCAGTCGTATTGGTGGCAACATTCTGAGTCGGCAGGGCAGCCTGGCCATAGTCCTGGTTCCATTTAAGAACCATAACGTAGGACACGATTGCCAGGGCGACGATCAGGATCGTGCGTTTGATATCCATGATTACTCGGCCATCGAAGAAGAACGGGAGGTAGGGATAGGTGGAACCGGGTCATAACCACCGGGATTCCACGGATGACAGCGACCTAAACGACGAAAGGTCAGCCAGCCACCGCGAAGAAGGCCATGATTTTCGATGGCTTCTAACGCGTAGCAGGAACAACTGGGGTAGAAACGACAGTGACTGGCCATCAGGGGACTAATGGCATAGCGATAAAACTGGATCGGAACGAGTGCCAGTTTACGCATCTGGACTGTCTACCCCTACAGTTTCGGTTTTGACTGCTGGTACTGGCGAACTGCGAGCCAGTCGTTTCCAGAGTTTGCCGAAATGCTGAATCAATTCGGGGTTTTCTACGTCGCCCAAACCTTTGCGCGCGACGATAACAATGTCCCAGCCGACCAGAGAATCCTGGTTCAGGCGAAACGATTCGCGCATCAGACGTTTGAGGCGATTGCGCTCGACGGAGAGCTTTACGCTCTTTTTCCCGATTACCAACCCGAGACGGGGGTGATCAAGATCGTTGTTGCGCGCAAGGAGCAGGAGATTTTTCCCCGGAACCTTGCCGGTAGGGGAGTCAAAGACTGCCTTGAATTGCCGGGGGGTAAGCAGACGCTTTTCCCGACTGAAGTCCTGACTCACCTCCAGTGCCGGATTATCAAACTGCCAGACGCGCACGACCTTTGGCGCGACGACGCGACAGGACGGCACGACCGTTCTTGGTAGCCATGCGAGCACGGAAACCGTGGGTACGAGCGCGTTTGATAGTGCTTGGTTGGAAAGTACGTTTCATTGTCGTGTTACCTGGTTCGTCCACAACGGGCCGGAATGGCCCCCGTTTTAAGAGACCGGGGATTCTAGAGAAAGCAAGCCTTCAGGTCAATTTCCAACCAACGTTTCCTTATAAATAGATCTCCAGAGGTTTTTCAGCACTTGCACCTTGGGTAGATATAAAAATAAGAAAGGAAAGTATTTAAAGCTTTTCTGTAAAGCTTATAAAAGCTAGGGTCGCCATCTTCTGTGGATAACTCGATTCAGCCCTTGTTTTACCTGCTGTACAGAGAATGACAACTACGGTGGAAAACAGTGTTCAGCCTGTGCTGCGCTGTCGGATAACCTGTGTGTGAAAGGTCGCTTTATCCACAGGCCGGTTATCCACCGAGTTTCGCCCCCACTTGTGCAATGACCTTAACCCCGGTTATCCACAGAGCTTATGCACAGACCACTGGTCGCCTTTTTTGCGTATGAAACGGTGATTCTTCTTGGTCGATGAACCACCTTCGTGTGGATAAGTCGGCGTCTGGTCGCTACAATGGCCGCTTGTTTTTGCCTCACCGGCTTTCAACTTAGGGGATATCCGTGTCAGTGGAACTTTGGCAGCAGTGCGTGGAGCTTCTGCGCGATGAGCTGCCTGCCCAACAATTCAACACTTGGATCCGTCCACTACAGGTCGAAGCCGAAGGCGACGAGTTGCGTGTCTATGCACCCAATCGTTTTGTTCTGGACTGGGTTAACGAAAAGTACCTGGGGCGTGTTCTCGAATTGCTCGATGAGCACGGCAATGGCATGGCGCCTGCGCTTTCCTTATTAATAGGCAGCAAACGCAGTTCGGCACCCCGTGCTGCGCCCAATGCTCCCCTGGCTGCCGCGGCTTCCCAGGCCCAGGCTGCTCAAGCACCCGTCAGTCCGCCGCCGGCACCTACCGCCGTGTCGACCAAGCGTGCGACGCAAAAAGTGGCTGAAGTCTCCGAGGAAGAACCTTCCCGTGACAGCTTCGACCCGATGGCCGGTGCCAGTTCGCAACAGGCTCCGGTTCGTGCCGAGCAACGTACCGTGCAGGTCGAAGGTGCGCTCAAGCACACCAGTTACCTGAACCGCACCTTTACCTTCGAGAATTTCGTTGAAGGTAAATCCAACCAGCTGGCGCGCGCCGCTGCCTGGCAGGTGGCAGACAACCCCAAGCACGGTTACAACCCACTCTTCCTTTATGGTGGTGTCGGCCTGGGTAAAACCCACTTGATGCATGCTGTGGGTAACCATCTATTAAAGAAGAACCCGAATGCCAAGGTGGTGTACCTGCATTCCGAGCGTTTCGTGGCGGACATGGTCAAGGCCCTGCAACTGAACGCGATTAACGAGTTCAAACGCTTCTACCGTTCGGTGGATGCGTTGCTGATCGATGACATTCAGTTCTTCGCCCGCAAGGAGCGTTCCCAGGAAGAGTTTTTCCACACCTTCAACGCCTTGCTCGAAGGTGGGCAGCAGGTCATTCTCACCAGTGACCGCTACCCGAAGGAAATCGAAGGCCTTGAAGAACGCCTCAAATCCCGTTTTGGCTGGGGCCTGACCGTAGCGGTCGAGCCGCCGGAGCTGGAAACCCGCGTGGCGATCCTGATGAAGAAGGCCGATCAGGCCAAAGTCGAGTTGCCTCACGACGCCGCGTTCTTCATTGCCCAACGCATTCGCTCCAACGTCCGTGAGCTGGAAGGCGCGCTCAAGCGCGTGATCGCCCACTCGCACTTCATGGGCCGCGATATCACCATCGAGCTGATTCGCGAATCCCTTAAGGACTTGTTGGCGTTGCAGGATAAACTGGTCTCTGTGGATAACATTCAGCGCACTGTCGCCGAGTACTACAAGATCAAGATCTCCGACTTGCTGTCCAAACGCCGTTCGCGTTCGGTCGCTCGTCCGCGTCAGGTCGCCATGGCGTTGTCCAAGGAACTGACCAACCACAGCCTGCCGGAAATCGGCGATGTGTTTGGCGGCCGCGACCATACGACGGTCTTGCACGCGTGCCGCAAGATCAACGAACTTAAGGAATCCGACGCGGACATCCGCGAGGACTACAAGAACCTGCTGCGTACACTGACCACTTGATGAACACCAGCGCAGCTAATTAAGGCAAGGGACTAGACCATGCATTTCACCATTCAACGCGAAGCCCTGTTGAAACCCCTGCAACTGGTCGCAGGCGTCGTCGAACGCCGACAGACCTTGCCGGTACTTTCCAACGTGCTGCTGGTTGTCGAAGGCCAGCAATTGTCGCTGACCGGTACCGACCTGGAAGTCGAGCTGGTCGGTCGTGTTCAACTCGAAGAGCCGGCGGATCCGGGTTCCATCACCGTGCCGGCGCGCAAGCTGATGGACATCTGCAAAAGCCTGCCGAACGATGCGCTGATCGACATCAAGGTCGACGAGCAGAAGCTTGTGGTCAAGGCTGGCCGTAGCCGCTTCACCCTGTCGACACTGCCGGCCAACGACTTCCCTACCGTGGAAGAAGGCCCGGGTTCGCTGACCTGCAGCCTGGAGCAAAGCAAGCTGCGTCGTCTGATCGAACGCACCAGCTTCGCCATGGCCCAGCAGGACGTGCGTTACTACCTCAACGGCATGCTGCTGGAAGTTTCCGCGGGTGTGATCCGCGCGGTAGCCACCGACGGCCACCGTCTGGCCATGTGCTCGATGCAGGCCGACATCGGCCAGCCGGATCGTCACCAGGTCATCGTGCCGCGCAAAGGTATCCTCGAACTGGCTCGCCTGCTCACCGAGCCGGACGGCAATGTCAGCATCGTGCTGGGTCAGCATCACATTCGCGCCACCACCGGTGAGTTCACCTTCACCTCGAAGCTGGTTGACGGAAAATTCCCGGACTACGAGCGAGTTCTGCCTAAAGGTGGCGACAAGCTGGTTCTTGGTGATCGTCAGGCTCTGCGCGAAGCGTTCAGCCGTACCGCCATTCTGTCCAACGAGAAGTACCGTGGTATCCGTCTGCAACTGGCCAGCGGTCAGCTGAAGATCCAGGCGAACAACCCGGAGCAGGAAGAAGCGGAAGAAGAAGTGGGCGTTGAATACAACGGCGGCTCTCTGGAAATCGGCTTCAACGTGAGCTACCTGCTCGACGTACTGGGCGTGATGACCACCGAGCAGGTTCGTCTGATCCTTTCCGACTCCAACAGCAGCGCGCTGGTGCAGGAATCGGATAACGACGACTCGGCCTACGTTGTCATGCCGATGCGTCTGTAATCATGTTCAGCAGAAGCTAGATGTCCTTAAGTCGCGTCTCGGTCACCGCGGTGCGCAATCTGCACCCGGTGACCTTCTCCCCCTCCCCCCGCATCAATATTCTTTACGGCGCCAACGGCAGCGGCAAAACCAGTGTTCTGGAAGCCATCCATCTGCTGGGGCTTGCCCGTTCGTTTCGCAGCACCCGTCTGTTGCCGGTCATTCAATACGAACAGCTTGCCTGTACGGTTTTTGGCCAGGTTGAACTGGCGGAGGGTGGGCATAGCGCCTTGGGCATCTCACGGGATCGCCAAGGGGAATTCCAGATCCGTATCGATGGGCAGAATGCTCGCAGCGCCGCGCAACTGGCCGAGATCTTGCCACTGCAACTGATCAATCCGGATAGCTTTCGATTGCTGGAAGGCGCGCCGAAGATTCGCCGACAGTTTCTCGACTGGGGTGTGTTCCACGTGGAACCGCGCTTCATGTCAACCTGGCAGCGCTTGCAGAAGGCCCTGCGCCAGAGAAACTCTTGGCTGCGGCATGGTACACTTGACGCCGTTTCGCAAGCGGTTTGGGACAGGGAACTGTGCCAGGCCAGCGCTGAAATCGATGAATACCGCCGCGCTTATATCAAAGCCTTGAAACCAGTCTTTGAACAAACCTTGAGCGAACTGGTTGAGCTTGAAGGCTTGACGCTCAGCTATTACCGCGGCTGGGACAAGGACCGTGAACTGAGTGCTGTGCTCGCCGGGTCTCTTCAGCGGGACCAGCAAATGGGACATACCCAGGCCGGACCACAACGCGCTGATTTGCGGCTCAGACTGGGTGCGCACAACGCCGCGGACATCTTGTCCCGAGGCCAGCAGAAGTTGGTGGTTTGCGCATTACGGATTGCCCAAGGGCACTTGGTCAGCCAGGCTCGACGCGGTCAGTGTATTTATCTGGTGGATGACTTGCCGTCCGAACTGGACGAGCACCACCGTCGCGCGCTTTGCCGCTTGTTGGAAGACTTACGCTGCCAGGTATTTATCACCTGTGTAGATCACGAATTATTGAGGGAAGGCTGGCAGACGGAAACGCCAGTCGCTCTGTTCCACGTGGAACAGGGCCGTATCACCCAGACCCACGACCATCGGGAGTGAAGGCATTGAGCGAAGAAAATACGTACGACTCAACGAGCATTAAAGTGCTGAAAGGCCTGGATGCCGTACGCAAACGTCCCGGTATGTATATTGGCGACACCGACGATGGCAGCGGTCTGCACCACATGGTGTTCGAGGTGGTCGACAACTCGATCGACGAAGCGCTCGCCGGCTACTGCGACGACATCAGCATCATCATCCACCCGGATGAGTCCATCACCGTTCGCGACAACGGCCGTGGCATCCCGGTAGACGTACACAAAGAAGAAGGCGTTTCAGCAGCCGAGGTCATCATGACCGTGCTGCACGCCGGCGGTAAATTCGACGACAACTCCTACAAGGTTTCCGGCGGTCTGCACGGTGTGGGTGTGTCGGTAGTTAACGCCCTGTCGGAAGAGCTGGTCCTGACCGTTCGCCGTAGCGGCAAGATCTGGGAACAGACTTACGTCCACGGTGTTCCGCAAGAGCCGATGAAAATCGTTGGCGACAGCGAAACCACCGGTACACAGATCCACTTCAAGGCTTCCAGCGAAACCTTCAAGAACATCCACTTCAGCTGGGACATCCTGGCCAAGCGGATTCGTGAACTGTCCTTCCTCAACTCCGGTGTCGGTATCGTCCTCAAGGACGAGCGCAGCGGCAAGGAAGAACTGTTCAAATACGAAGGCGGCCTGCGTGCGTTCGTTGAATACCTGAACACCAACAAGACCCCGGTCAACCAGGTGTTCCACTTCAACGTCCAGCGTGAAGACGGCATCGGTGTGGAAATTGCCCTGCAGTGGAACGACAGCTTCAACGAGAACCTGTTGTGCTTCACCAACAACATTCCACAGCGCGACGGCGGTACTCACCTGGTGGGTTTCCGTTCCGCACTGACGCGTAACCTGAATACCTACATCGAAGCAGAAGGCCTGGCGAAGAAGCACAAAGTCGCCACCACCGGTGACGATGCCCGTGAAGGCCTCACCGCGATCATTTCGGTGAAGGTGCCGGATCCGAAGTTCAGCTCCCAGACCAAAGACAAGTTGGTGTCTTCCGAAGTGAAGACCGCGGTCGAACAGGAAATGGGCAAGTACTTCTCCGACTTCCTGCTGGAAAACCCGAACGAAGCCAAGCTGGTCGTCGGCAAGATGATCGACGCGGCCCGTGCCCGTGAAGCGGCACGTAAAGCCCGCGAGATGACCCGTCGCAAAGGCGCGCTGGACATCGCAGGCCTGCCGGGCAAACTGGCCGACTGCCAGGAAAAAGACCCTGCCCTGTCCGAACTGTACCTCGTGGAAGGTGACTCCGCGGGCGGCTCTGCCAAGCAGGGACGTAACCGCAAGACCCAGGCGATTCTGCCCCTCAAGGGTAAAATCCTGAACGTCGAGAAGGCCCGCTTCGACAAGATGATCTCTTCCCAGGAAGTGGGCACCTTGATCACCGCGCTGGGCTGCGGCATCGGTCGCGAAGAGTACAACATCGACAAGCTGCGCTATCACAACATCATCATCATGACCGATGCTGACGTCGACGGTTCGCACATCCGTACCCTGCTGTTGACCTTCTTCTTCCGTCAGCTGCCGGAGCTGATCGAGCGTGGCTACATCTACATCGCTCAGCCGCCGCTGTACAAAGTGAAGAAAGGCAAGCAAGAGCAATACATCAAAGACGACGACGCCATGGAAGAGTACATGACGCAGTCGGCCCTGGAAGATGCGAGCCTGCACTTGAACGAGGATGCACCGGGTATCTCCGGCGAAGCCCTCGAGCGTCTGGTGAATGACTTCCGTCTGGTGATGAAGACCCTCAAGCGTCTGTCGCGCCTGTACCCACAGGAACTGACCGAGCACTTCATCTACCTGCCGGCTGTCAGCATGGATCAGTTGTCCGATCATGCAGCGATGCAGGACTGGCTGGCCCAGTACGAAGTGCGCCTGCGCACCGTCGAGAAGTCGGGTCTGGTCTACAAGGCAAGCCTGCGTGAAGACCGTGAGCGTGGCGTGTGGCTGCCAGAGGTCGAACTGATCTCCCACGGCCTGTCGAACTACGTCACGTTCAACCGCGACTTCTTCGGCAGCAACGACTACAAGACCGTTGTTTCCCTGGGCGCTCAACTGAGCACCCTGCTCGATGATGGCGCGTACATCCAGCGTGGCGAACGCCGTAAATCGGTCACCGAGTTCAAGGAAGCCCTGGACTGGCTGATGGCTGAAAGCACCAAACGCCACACCATTCAGCGATACAAAGGTCTGGGCGAGATGAACCCAGACCAGCTGTGGGAAACCACCATGGACCCAAGCGTGCGTCGCATGCTGAAAGTGACCATCGAAGACGCCATTGGCGCTGACCAGATCTTCAACACCCTGATGGGTGATGCGGTCGAACCACGTCGTGACTTCATCGAAAGTAATGCCCTGGCGGTGTCCAACCTGGACTTCTGATCCCGGTCGACACCAACGAAAAGGCCAATGCATTTGCATTGGCCTTTTTTTGCCCGCGTTTTACTCGCTCGCCGGTACCACACTCTCCAACCGATACCCATAAATCGTCAGCAACTGCCAACCGCGATCCGCCGTCAGCCCAAGCTTGTTGCGCAGGCGATAGACGTGAGTATCGAGCAGCCGGGACGAGGACACTTCTTCATCGGGCCAGAATCGTTCGTACAGGTAATCCCGCGACCAGGCGCTGCCCATCGCGCAGCTGAAGATCGAACTGTTCAGCCAATACCGACGCTTTTCTTCCGCCCAAGGTATCGATGGCGTGGGGTTGGGATTATCGATGGTCAAAGCCGTTGTGGATGGGCATAAAAAAACCGGCTATATCCGCCGGTTTTTTTACGTCCAAAAAAAACTTATGCACGTTTTTATGGTTTTTATCATTCTAAGAAATATGTAAAAAAATCATAATGTTACGTACAAAAAACGACGCTTTTCAATGAAACGGTACACAGGTTATCCACAGAATCTCAGACAACCACCTGATCGTTTGAAACCGGCGCTTGCGGAGCCGGTGGCAGTGAGCCCATTTCCCGTTGCATCTGCTCGTTCCACGCCTGGACCCGGTCGTTCAATTCAGCAATGGCTCGTGGTCCGGTGCCTGCGGCATACATCGGCTCGCCAATAATCACAGTGATGACGCCCTGCTTCTTCGCCCAACCGGTTTTCGGCCAGAACTTGCCTGCGTTGTGCGCAATCGGCAGCACCGGCAATTCGGCGTTGACCGCCAAGGCACTGCCACCGCGCGAGAACTTTCCGACGGTGCCGAAAGGAACGCGCGTGCCTTCGGGGAAGATCAGCACCCAGACATTGTCCTTGAGCAACTCATCACCTTTTTGAGCCACATGCTTGAGTGCTGCTTTCGGGTTGTCGCGATCGATGGCGATCGGTCGCAGCATGGCCATGGCCCAACCGAAGAACGGCACATAGAGCAACTCACGTTTGAGCACCTGGCTCAGCGGTGAGAAGTAGGCGGAGAGAAAAAACGTCTCCCAGGTACTCTGATGGTTCGATTGAATCACGCACGGCCGTTCAGGTACGTTCTCGGCACCCTTCACTTCGTAGCGAATACCAAGGAACACTTTGCTCAGCCACAGGGCACAACGGCACCAATACACGTTGATGAAGCGATAACGTGCCTTGAAGGGCAGAAACGGCGCGATAAAAAAACTCAGGCTGCACCACAGCAAGGAGCTGGTGCCCAGCAGCAGGTAAAAGAGGAAGGTTCTGATGGCCTGCAATATCGACATGGTGACGTTTACCGTTGCGGGAATTGCCCGCCTGTATAAAGCGCACTCCTGATGGGTCCTTTATCAGGAATTTCAGAAGCACTCTAATTGTGGATAAGTTCTGCGGCAATCGCCGCCAGATCGTCAAAAATCAATGTGCCAACCGGAAGGGTCTTGCCCAAAGTCTTTTCGCCTTTCCCGGTCTTTACCAAAACTGGCTGTGAATCGACGGCTTTGGCGGCTTCCAGGTCACCAAGGCTGTCGCCAACGAACCAGAGATCGGTCAGCGACACGTTGTAATGAGCGGCGATGGTTTTCAACATCCCGGGTTTCGGCTTGCGGCAATCGCAGCCTTCGTCCGGCCCATGCGGGCAGTAGACGATCAGGCCGACTTCACCACCCTGCTCCGCCACCAACGCGCGCAAGCGCTCGTGCATGGCATTGAGGGTGGCAAGGTCGTAATAGCCGCGAGCGATGCCCGACTGGTTGGTAGCGACGGCTACCGTCCAGCCAGCCTTGCTCAACTGCGCGATGGCTTCGATCGATCCGGGGAGTGGAATCCACTCCTCCACCGACTTGATGTAAGCGTCGGAGTCGTAATTGATCACTCCGTCCCGATCGAGAATCAGCAGTTTCAACAGCAGTCCCTCAACCCAGCAGCGAAATGTCGGCGACGCCGAGGAACAGCCCACGCAGACGTGCCAGCAACGCATAACGGTTGGCGCGGACCTTTGCGTCCTCCGCATTGACCATCACGGCTTCGAAGAACGCATCCACCGGTTCGCGCAGTGCAGCCAGGCGTGCCAGTGATTCGCTGTACTGACGCGAGGCGGCCATTGGCTGTACAGCCTGGTCAGCCTGCTGGATCGCCGAGTACAGGGAGAACTCGTTGGCGTTGTCGAAGTATTTGGCTTCCACGACTGTCGGAACGGAGCCTTCAACCTTGCTCAGCAAGTTCGACACGCGCTTGTTCACGGCGGCCAGGGCGGCAGCTTCCGGCAGTTTGCGGAAAGCCTGTACCGCTTGCACGCGCTGGTCGAAGTCCAGGGCCGAACCGGGCTTCAGGGCACGTACCGACAGGTAGGTCGCCACATCGACGCCTTCGTCTTCGTAACGGGCACGCAGGCGGTCGAAGATGAATTCCAGCACCGAATCGTTCAGGCCCGCAGCCTTGACCTTGGTACCGAACGCATTCACAGCGAAGGCCACGGCGTCGTTCAGGTCCAGATCCAGTTGCTTCTCGATCAGGATACGCAACACGCCCAGTGCAGCACGGCGCAGGGCGTACGGGTCTTTGCTGCCGGTCGGCAGCATGCCGATACCGAAGATTCCCACGAGGGTGTCGAGCTTGTCGGCAATGGCCACGGCCGCACCGGTCAGGGTGCTTGGCAGTTCAGCGCCGGCACCGCGCGGCATGTACTGTTCGTTCAGCGCCAGTGCGACATCTTCCGGCTCGCCATCGTTGAGGGCGTAGTAGTAACCGGCGACACCTTGCATCTCCGGGAACTCGCCGACCATCTCGGTCGACAGGTCACACTTGGACAGCAGGCCTGCACGAGCAGCCCACGAAGCGTTGCCGCCAATGCGCGCCGCGATGTAGGCGGCGAGTCTGGAAACGCGTTCGGCCTTGTCGTAGACGCTGCCGAGTTTTTCCTGGAACACCACGTTTTGCAGACGCAGGTTGAAGTCTTCGAGCTTTTGCTTCTTGTCTTGCTTGAAGAAGAACTCGGCGTCGGTCAGGCGTGGGCGAACCACTTTCTCGTTACCGGCGATGATCTGCTGTGGGTCCTTGCTCTCGATGTTGGCCACGGTAATGAAACGTGGCAGCAACTTGCCGTCGGCGTCCAGCAGGCAGAAGTACTTCTGGTTGTCCTGCATGGTGGTGATCAGGGCTTCCTGCGGCACGTCGAGGAAGCGCTCCTCGAACGAGCACACCAGCGGCACCGGCCATTCGACCAGCGCGGTCACTTCATCGAGCAGCGCTGGAGGAACGATTGCCGTGCCTTCCTGGCGGGTGGCCAGTTCTTCGGTGCGCTTGCTGATGATCTCGCGACGCTCGTTGGCGTCGGCCAAAACGTAGGCGGCACGCAGGTCGGCCAGGTAGCTGGACGGCGAACCGATGCGCACGTTTTCAGGGTGGTGGAAGCGGTGGCCACGGGAGTCGCGGCCGGCCTTTTGGGCGAGGATGGTGCAGTCGATGACCTGGTCACCGAGCAGCATCACCAGCCACTGGGTTGGACGAACGAATTCTTCCTTGCGCGCGCCCCAACGCATGCGTTTCGGGATCGGCAGGTCGTTCAGCGAATCTTCGACGATGGTCGGCAGCAGGCTCGCAGTCGCCTTGCCGGCGATGCTCTGGCTGTAGCGAAGTTTCGGGCCGCTCTGATCGATTTCGCTCAGCTCGACGCCGCACTTCTTGGCGAAGCCCAATGCTGCCTGGGTCGGGTTGCCTTCAGCATCGAACGCGGCCTGACGCGGCGGGCCGTCGAGGTTGATGCTGCGATCCGGCTGCTGGGTGGCCAGTGCGGTGATCAGCACGGCCAGGCGGCGCGGAGCGGCATAAACGGTTTTGCTCTCGTAGTTCAGGCCGGCAGCTTGCAGGCCCTTGTCGATACCGGCGAGGAACGCCTCGGCCAGGGTGTTCAGGGCTTTGGGTGGCAGTTCTTCAGTGCCCAGTTCAACCAGAAAATCCAGAGCACTCATTGTGCAGCCTCCAGCTTGGCCAGTACTTCATCACGCAGGTCCGGGGTCGCCATCGGGAAGCCCAGCTTGGCGCGAGCCAGCAGGTAGGCTTGCGCAACGGAACGCGCCAGGGTGCGTACACGCAGGATGTATTGCTGACGCGCGGTCACCGAGATCGCCCGGCGCGCATCCAGCAGGTTGAAGGTGTGGGAAGCCTTCAACACCATTTCGTAGCTCGGCAACGGCAGCGGCTGGTCGAGTTCGATCAGGCGCTTGGCTTCGCTTTCGTAGAAATCGAACAGTTCGAACAGCTTGTCGACATTGGCGTGTTCGAAGTTGTAAGTGGACTGCTCCACTTCGTTCTGGTGGAACACGTCGCCGTAGGTCACTTTGCCGAACGGACCGTCAGCCCACACCAGGTCGTAGACCGAGTCCACGCCTTGCAGGTACATGGCCAGACGTTCGAGACCGTAGGTGATCTCGCCGGTCACTGGGTAGCACTCGATGCCGCCCGCTTGCTGGAAGTAGGTAAACTGGGTCACTTCCATGCCGTTGAGCCAGACTTCCCAGCCCAGACCCCAGGCGCCGAGGGTCGGCGATTCCCAGTTGTCTTCGACGAAGCGAATGTCGTGGACCAGCGGGTCCAGGCCAACGTGCTTGAGAGAGCCCAGGTACAGTTCCTGGAAGTTGTCCGGGTTCGGCTTCAGGACCACCTGGAACTGGTAGTAGTGCTGCAGACGGTTCGGGTTTTCACCGTAACGGCCATCAGTCGGACGGCGGCTTGGCTGCACGTAGGCGGCGTTCCAGGTTTCCGGGCCGATGGCGCGCAGGAATGTTGCGGTGTGGAAAGTGCCGGCGCCTACTTCCATATCGTAGGGCTGAAGTACCACACAACCTTGCTCGGCCCAGTATTGCTGGAGGGCGAGGATCAAGTCTTGGAAGGTACGCACGGCTGGCGTAGGCTGGCTCACGAAATTCACCTGTTTCTTGGGCTGCGATTTAAAGAGCGGGAGTATACCCGATTCATTGCTGCGCACGCCCCCTGGAGCCTTATGCCACGCTGCTTTTGGTGTTCCGAAGATCCGCTGTACATGGCTTATCACGATCAGGAGTGGGGCACGCCGCTACGGGATGCGCAGGGATTGTTCGAGTTGCTTTTGCTCGAAGGGTTCCAGGCCGGGCTCTCCTGGATCACCGTGCTGCGCAAGCGCGAGCGTTATCGCGAAGTTTTGTTCGGCTTCGACGTGCAGCGCGTGGCGCAGATGAGCGATGCCGAAATCGACGAGCTGATGCTCGATCCCGGCATCATCCGCAACCGACTCAAGCTCAACGCGGCTCGGCGCAATGCCCAGGCCTGGCTGGCGCTGGAGGATCCGGTGGCGTTTCTGTGGTCATTCGTCGGCGGCACGCCTGTGATCAATCATTTCAAGGATCGCAGCGAGGTCCCGGCCGTGACGCCGACTGCCGTGGAAATGAGCAAAGGCTTGAAAAAGGCCGGTTTCACGTTCGTCGGGCCGACCATCTGCTACGCGCTGATGCAGGCCTCGGGCATGGTCATGGATCACACCCGCGATTGCGACCGCTACGCGCAGCTGGCGAACGGCGGTTAGAATGGCCGCCTCGCGCACAGCACAAGATCAGGAGTGACCTGTGGATAAGTTTAAAGGCGCCTTGCTGGTAGGCGCTCTGCGGCTGTTTGCCCTGCTTCCGTGGTGGGCCGTGCAGGCCGTGGGCTCGGCGATTGGCTGGGTTATGTGGAAAACCCCGAACCGTTCCCGCGACGTGGTACGGATCAATCTGTCCAAGTGCTTTCCGGACATGGACCCCGCCGAGCGTGAACGCCTGGTGGGCCAGAGCCTGAAAGACATCGGCAAGTCCCTGACCGAGAGTGCCTGCGCCTGGATCTGGCCGGCCCAGCGCTCCATCGACCTGGTGCGCGAAGTCGAAGGCCTCGACGTATTGAAGGACGCCCTTGCCTCCGGCAAAGGCGTGGTCGGCATCACCAGCCACCTGGGCAACTGGGAAGTGCTCAATCACTTCTATTGCAGCCAGTGCAAACCGATCATTTTCTACCGTCCGCCGAAATTGAAGGCAGTGGATGAATTGCTGCAAAAGCAGCGGGTGCAGTTGGGTAACAAGGTCGCGGCTTCCACCAAGGAAGGCATCCTCAGTGTCATCAAGGAAGTGCGCAAAGGTGGTGCAGTGGGCATTCCCGCTGACCCGGAACCGTCCGAATCCGCCGGGATCTTCGTGCCGTTCTTCGCCACTCAGGCGCTGACCAGCAAGTTCGTGCCGAACATGCTGGCCGGCGGCAAAGCGGTCGGCGTGTTCCTGCACGCCCTGCGCCTGCCGGACGGTTCGGGCTACAAAGTGATCCTTGAAGCCGCGCCAGAGGCCATGTACAGCACCGATACGGCAGAGTCCTGTGCGGCCATGAGCCAAGTGGTCGAGCGCTATGTGCGGGCGTACCCGAGCCAGTACATGTGGAGCATGAAGCGCTTCAAGAAGCGCCCACCGGGTGAAGAGCGTTGGTACTGACTTACTTGGCACACTCTGTGGATAACCTGTAGGAGCGAGCTTGCTCGCGATGGACGTTAACGATGAGGTGGGCTGCCAGGTTGAACGCGGTGCCCTGGCATCCATCGCGAGCAAGCTCGCTCATACACGTATCCACAACCGTTCATCAGGGCGCAAAAAGATGTCCGAACACCGCAAATCATTTCGCATCAAGATCAGTCACGAAAGCATTGGCGATTGCCTGGGCCAGACGCGCAACCTGTCGACCACCGGCGTCTACGTGAAGCATCCGAAACTGTCGGCGCTGCCCCGGGGGGCGGTGGTTTACGGACAGGTGCAGGACTTACCCACAGGCGCGCCTCGCGTGCGCATGGAAGTGGTGCAGGTGGACGCCGAGGGCATCGGTTTGCGTTATCTCTGAGTCAGTGCGCCTGACGCTCGAGCTTCTTCAGGAACACCGTCATTTCCTTCTCCGCCTGCTTGTCGCCATGGCCGCGAGCAGCTTCCAGGCCTTGCTCCCAAGCCTGCCGCGCGGCCGCAAAGTCCGCCAGCGCCAGATGGGCCTTGCCCAGTAGTTTCCACGCCGCCGAATACTTCGGATCGAACTCCACGCAGCGTTGGAAATGCTCCGCAGCCTTGGCGTTTTCCCCCAGATCCAGATAGCCCTTGCCCAGGCCGAAGCGCAGCAAAGCGTTATCCACACCCTTGGCGAGCATTTTTTCCAGGGATTCGATCATCGGTGGATTCCTTGCCTGAGGCATGTCATGGGTTGATTTACTGTAGGGGCGAGCTTGCTCGCGATAAACCTGAAAGCGACGCGGGTGTCTGGTTTCCAGCATTATCGTTGACGACCATCGCGAGCAGGGCCCGCTCCTGCAAAGGCAGGCCCCGTATCAGAAGAAGCTCAGCCCCACATGGAACAACTTCTCTACATCGCGAATATGCTTTTTATCCACAAGGAACAGAATCACATGGTCCCCCGCTTCGATCACGGTGTCGTCGTGGGCGATGATCACCTCTTCGTCGCGGATAATCGCACCGATGGTGGTGCCCGGCGGCAGGCCAATGTTCTCGATGGCCTTGCCGATCACCTTGCTCGATTTCGCATCGCCATGGGCAATCGCCTCGATGGCCTCCGCCGCACCTCGGCGCAGTGAATGCACGCTGACGATGTCGCCCCGGCGCACGTGGGCCAGCAATGTGCCGATGGTCGCCAGTTGCGGGCTGATGGCGATGTCGATGTCGCCGCCCTGGATCAGATCGACATAAGCCGGGTTGTTGATGATGGACATCACCTTCTTCGCGCCCAGGCGCTTGGCCAGCAACGACGACATGATGTTGGCTTCGTCGTCGTTGGTCAGGGCCAGGAAAAGGTCAGCGTCGGCGATGTTCTCTTCCATCAGCAGGTCGCGGTCCGAAGCGCTGCCCTGCAACACCACCGTGCTGTCCAGTGTGTCGGAGAGATGACGGCAGCGTACAGGGTTCATCTCGATGATTTTCACCTGATAACGGCTTTCGATGGCCTCGGCCAGACGCTCGCCAATCTGCCCGCCACCGGCGATGACGATGCGTTTATAGGTTTCGTCGAGACGGCGCATTTCGCTCATCACCGCACGAATGTTCGCCTTGGCGGCGATAAAAAATACTTCGTCGTCGGCTTCGATCACCGTGTCGCCCTGGGGCAGGATCGGCCGGTCACGACGGAAAATCGCCGCAACGCGGGTTTCCACGTTCGGCATGTGTTCACGCAACTGCCGCAGTTGCTGGCCCACCAGCGGCCCGCCGTAGTACGCCCGCACCGCCACCAATTGCGCCTTGCCTTCGGCGAAGTCGATCACCTGCAAGGCACCGGGGTGCTGGATCAGGCGCTTGATGTAGTTGGTGACCACTTGTTCCGGGCTGATCAGCACGTCCACCGGAATCGCTTCGTTCTGGAACAACTGCTCTTCGCGGGTCAGGTACGCGGCTTCGCGAACCCGGGCGATCTTGGTCGGGGTGTGGAACAGGGTATGGGCGACCTGACAGGCGACCATGTTGGTTTCGTCGCTGTTGGTCACCGCGACCAGCATGTCGGCGTCATCGGCTCCAGCCTGGCGCAACACGGTCGGGAACGAGCCACGACCTTGTACCGTGCGGATGTCCAGGCGGTCACCAAGGTCGCGCAGGCGCTCGCCATCGGTGTCGACCACAGTAATATCGTTGGCTTCGCTGGCCAGGTGTTCCGCCAGCGAACCGCCGACCTGCCCTGCACCAAGGATGATGATTTTCATCCAGTCACTCCATTGAATCCATTTAACCGCGCGCGGCGGCGATCTTGATCAGCTTGGCGTAGTAGAAGCCATCGTGGCCACCTTCCTGGGCCAGCAACTGGCGACCATGGGGCTGCTTGATGCCGGCCGCCGTGGCGAGGTCCAGTTCACGAGCACCCGACGTGCGGGCGAGGAAGGCTTCGATGACCTCGGTGTTCTCGGTCGGCAGCGTGGAACAGGTGGCGTACAGCAGGATGCCGCCGACCTCCAGGGTTTTCCACATGGCATCGAGCAACTCGCCCTGCAGCAGCGCCAGCGCGGCGATGTCGTCGGGTTGGCGGGTCAGTTTGATATCCGGGTGACGACGAATCACACCGGTGGCCGAACATGGCGCGTCCAGCAGGATGCGCTGGAACGGCTTGCCGTCCCACCACGCCTGAGTGTCGCGGCCGTCGGCGGCAATCAGTTCGGCGCTCAGTTTCAGGCGTTCGAGGTTTTCCCGCACCCGCACCAGCCGCTTGGCTTCCAGGTCTACCGCCACGACGCCGGCCAGTTTTGGCTCGGCTTCGAGGATGTGGCAGGTCTTGCCACCTGGTGCACAGCAAGCGTCGAGCACCCGTTGGCCCGGCGCGAGGTCGAGCAGATCGGCAGCCAGTTGCGCGGCTTCGTCCTGCACGCTGATCCAGCCGTCGGCGAAACCCGGCAGGCTGCGCACATCGGCGGCGGCGTCGAGCACGATGCCGTCGCGGCTGTAGACACACGGCGTGGCGGCAATTCCCGCGTCAGTCAGCAAACCGAGGTAGGCATCACGGGTGTGATGGCGACGGTTGACCCGCAGGATCATAGGCGGATGCGCATTGTTCGCCGCACAAATGGCTTCCCATTGATCTGGCCAGAACGCTTTCAAAGATTTCTGCAGCCAGCGTGGGTGAGCGGTGCGCACCACCGGATCACGTTCCAACTCGGCGAAAATCGTTTCGCTTTCGCGCTGAGCATTACGCAGCACAGCGTTGAGCAGCGCCTTGGCCCAGGGTTTTTTCAGCTTGTCGGCGCAACCGACGGTTTCACCAATGGCGGCATGGGCCGGGACACGGGTGTAGAGCAACTGATAGAGACCGACCAGCAACAGCGCCTCGACATCGGCGTCGGCAGCCTTGAACGGCTTCTGCAGCAGCTTGGCCGCCAACGCCGACAAACGTGGCTGCCAGCGCGCGGTGCCGAACGCCAGGTCTTGGGTAAAGCCGCGATCACGGTCCTCGACCTTGTCCAACTGCGTAGGCAGCGAACTGTTGAGCGAGGCTTTTCCGTTCAGGACGGCAGCGAGTGCCTTGGCGGCGGCCAGACGCGGATTCATTGAGCGTCCGCCACTTGGCCGAGGACAGTGCCGGTGGCGAATTTCTCGCGACGGCTGTTGAACAGATCGCTGAAGTTCAGCGCCTTGCCGCCGGGCAATTGCAGACGGGTCAGGCACAAGGCCTGCTCGCCGCACGCGACGATAAGACCGTCTTTGCTGGCGCCGAGGATTTCACCCGGGGTGCCTTTGCCTTCGGCGAGGTTTGCGGCCAGTACTTTCAGGGCTTCGCCGTTCAAGGTGCTGTGGGTAATCGGCCACGGGTTGAAGGCACGGACCAGACGCTCCAGCTCAACCGCCGGGCGACTCCAGTCGATGCGTGCTTCGTCCTTGTTCAATTTGTGCGCATAGGTAGCGAGGCTGTCGTCCTGCACTTCGCCCTCCAGGGTTCCGGCGGCGAGGCCGGCAATCGCCTGGACCACGGCCGGCGGGCCCATTTCGGCCAGGCGATCGTGCAGGCTGCCGCCGGTATCTTCGGCGCTGATCGGCGTGGCGACTTTCAGCAACATCGGCCCGGTGTCGAGGCCGGCTTCCATGCGCATCACGGTCACGCCACTTTCGGCGTCGCCCGCCTCCACGGCGCGCTGGATCGGCGCCGCGCCCCGCCAGCGTGGCAGCAGCGAGGCGTGACTGTTGATGCAACCCAGAAGCGGAATATCCAGCACCACTTGCGGCAGGATCAGGCCATAGGCGACCACCACCATCAAGTCCGGCTTCAGTGCAGCCAGTTCAGTCTGAGCATCTTCGTTGCGCAGAGTGGGCGGTTGCAGCACCGGGATATTGTTCTCCAGAGCAAGCTGTTTGACCGGGCTCGGCATCAGTTTTTGCCCGCGACCGGCCGGACGATCCGGTTGGGTGTAGACCGCGACGATCTCGTAAGGGCTGCTCAGCAGGGCCTTGAGGTGTTCGGCGGCGAATTCCGGGGTGCCGGCAAAGACGATGCGCAGTGGCTCAGTCATGGGTGTTCTCTATTGCAAAGCATCTTGAAAAGAAAAAGGCTTGCCGCGGCAAGCCTTTGAAGGAGGGCATCAAGCGTTTTGGCGATGCTGTTTTTCCAGCTTCTTCTTGATGCGGTCGCGTTTGAGCGTCGACAGGTAATCAACGAACAATTTGCCGTTGAGGTGGTCGCATTCATGTTGGATGCACACCGCGAGCAGGCCTTCGGCGATCAGTTCGTAGGGTTGGCCATCGCGGTCCAGCGCCTTGACCTTGACCCTTTGCGGGCGATCGACGTTTTCATAGAAGCCGGGTACCGAAAGGCAGCCTTCCTGGTATTGCTCCATCTCGTCGGTCAGGGGTTCGAACTCGGGGTTGATGAAAACTCGCGGTTCGGTGCGGTCTTCGGAGAGGTCCATCACGACGATACGTTTGTGCACGTTGACCTGGGTAGCGGCGAGGCCGATGCCAGGCGCTTCATACATTGTTTCAAACATGTCGTCGACCAACTGACGCACTTCGTCGTCCACTACGGCCACTGGCTTGGCGATAGTGCGCAGACGCGGATCAGGGAATTCGAGGATGTTTAAAATGGCCATAAGCTTGATAAGTGCACGTGTGAAGTAAGGTCGGGTCGATGGCCTGGCGGTCCGAAGATGCAGGCTACCGTTGTAAAACGTAGCTCCCTTTTGTTGACAAGCAAGCGGGAGCGAGCCACTGACGGCTCTGGCGTTTCACGCGAATGCACATAATAAAGGGATTCACCGCATGAGGAAATCACTACTCGCCCTGCTGCTCCTGGCTTCGGCAGGTTGGGCGTACGGGCAAGGGCAGCTTCGGGAAGAGATTCCCACCATAAAGCTGTCGCCTCAGGTTCGCAGCAGCCCGGTGACCGAGGCTATCCCCAGCATTGCTCTGAAGTCGATCAACAGCTTTCTGCTGAGCAACCGCATCGTCGACAAGGCCGAGGAATTCGACAAGGCGCCTTACATCGTCGCTGGTGATTCCGAACGGGTGCTCAGCGGCGCGGGTGACCGCATCTTTGCCCGTGGCCATTTCGATCCGGCACAACCGGCGTACGGTATCTTCCGCCAAGGCAAGGTCTACACCGATCCGCAGAGCAAGGAAATCCTGGGGATCAACGCCGACGATATCGGCGGCGGCGATGTCGTGGCCATTGAAGGTGATGTTGCCACCCTGGAGTTGCTGCGCACGACTCAGGAGGTCCGCCTCGGCGATCGCTTGTTCAGCGGTGAAGAGCGCGCGATCAACTCGACCTTCACGCCCAGCGCACCGAGCCACGAAATCAACGGTTTGATCATCGATGTGCCGCGTGGGGTCACGCAGATTGGCGAGTTGGACGTGGTAACGCTGAACAAGGGTCAGCGCGACGGTCTGGCCGAAGGCAATCTGCTGGCGGTAATGAAAACCGGTGAAACCGTAAGGGACCGGATCACTGGCCAGCCATTGAAAATTCCCGATGAGCGCGCCGGTTTGCTGATGGTTTTCCGTACCTACGACAAGCTCAGTTACGGGCTGGTGCTCAGCGCCTCGCGCTCGCTGTCGGTGATGGACAAGGTACGAAATCCGTAAAAGTGCTTCACAAGTTACCAACAGAGTTATCCACAGCTTATTCCCGTTTGTACGGGTGCTCATAACGATCAAGGATGATCCATGTCGCTGTCTGCCGTTACACCGGTTTCCCCCGCGGAACTGGAAGCTCGTTTACGTCTGCACCGTTTGCCGGAACTCGGCCCGGCGCGTTTCAAGAAATTGCTCGAAGCCTTCGGCTCGGCATCCAAAGCCATCAGTGCGCCAGCCAGCGCCTGGCGCGCGCTGGGTTTGCCACTGGCCTGTTCCGAGGCCAGGCGTAGCACTGAGATCCGTGACGGCGCCAGTCATGCATTGGCCTGGCTGGAGCGCCCGGCCCAGCATTTACTGATGTGGGACCAACCGGACTACCCGGCACTGCTGGCACAAATCAGCGATGCACCACCGCTGTTATTTGTCGCGGGCGATCCGGGCATTCTGGAAAAACCACAACTGGCGATGGTCGGCAGCCGTCGCGCTTCCCGGCCAGGAATGGACACCGCTGCCGCGTTTTCCCGCAGCCTGGCGGGTGCCGGTTTTGTCATTACCAGCGGCCTGGCCCTGGGTATTGACGCCGCCGCGCACCAGGCCGCGCTCGACGTCGGCGGGCAAACGGTCGGTGTGCTCGGCACGGGGCTCGAGAAGTTTTATCCACAGCGAAATAGACGCCTGGCGGACGCCATGATCGCTTCGGGCAGCGCAGTGCTTTCGGAGTTTCCGCTGGATGCAGGTCCCAGCGCCAGCAACTTCCCACGGCGCAATCGCATTATCAGTGGTTTGTCCCTCGGAGTGCTGGTGGTAGAAGCCAGTGTCGCCAGCGGTTCACTGATCACCGCGAGGCTGGCGGCGGAACAGGGGCGCGAGGTGTTTGCGATGCCCGGGTCGATCCATCACCCCGGCGCCCGCGGCTGTCATCAGTTGATTCGGGACGGTGCGGTGCTGGTGGAAACCATCGAACATATCCTCGAAGCCTTGCGCGGTTGGCAACGACTGTCGTTATCCACAGAAACCTGCACCCCTGCGACGACTCACCCACTGCTGAAACTGCTGCATGCCGCGCCTCACACCAGTGAAGCGCTGGCCGACGCAAGCGGCTGGGCCTTGCCGAAAGTGCTGGCGGCGTTGACGGAACTGGAAATGGATGGCCGCGCCGTGTGCGAAAACGGGCGCTGGTTTGCACGGGTGAGCTAGGTTTTATAAACAAGATCGGTAAACTGCGCAGAGCCTTAGTCTGGAGTGTTTTTCATGGTCAACAGTTGGCGTGTGCAACAAGCCGCGCAAGCAATTCGCGCCGGGGCGGTGATTGCCTACCCAACCGAAGCAGTCTGGGGCCTGGGTTGCGACCCGTGGGACATCGATGCGGTGGAGCGTCTGCTGCTGATCAAGGGCCGGTCTGTGGAAAAGGGGCTGATTCTGGTCGCCGACAACATCCGTCAGTTCGATTTCCTCTTCGAAGACTTCCCCGAGTTGTGGATGGACCGCATGGCCAGTACCTGGCCGGGTCCGAACACCTGGTTGGTGCCGCACCAGAACCTGCTGCCGGAGTGGATTACCGGCGTGCATGAAACCGTGGCGCTGCGGGTCAGCGATCACCCGCTGGTGCGGGATTTGTGCGCGCTGGTCGGGCCGCTGGTGTCGACGTCGGCCAATCCGCAGGGGCGCCCGGCGGCACGTACGCGGATTCGCGTCGAACAGTATTTCCGTGGCCAGGTGGATCTGGTGCTGGGCGGAAACCTGGGCGGACGCAAGAACCCGAGCGTGATTCGCGATCTGGCGACCGGCAGGGTTGTGCGCCCGGACTGATACCCAGGAGCGCCCATCGCGAGCAAGCTCGCTCCCACAGGGGATTTGTATTCGACACAGAAACCTTGTGGGAGCGAGCTTGCTCGCGATGGCGTCAGTCAGGGCAACAGGACAACCGAACCTGTCGTGCGCCGCGCCGACAACTCGGTCTGCGCCTTCGCCGCGTCAGCCAGTGGATAACGCTGGCTGATGTCCACCGTCAGCTTGCCGCCGATGATCATCTCGAACAACTCGTCGGCCATGCGTTGCAGGTTTTCGGCGTTGTTCGCATAAGTGCCCAGGGTTGGCCGGGTCACGTACAACGAGCCTTTCCCCGCCAGGATCCCCAGGTTCACGCCGTCGACCGCGCCGGACGCATTGCCAAAACTCACCACCAGCCCACGCGGCGCGACGCTGTCGAGTGAAGTCAGCCAGGTGTCCTTGCCAACGCCGTCGTACACCACCGGGACTTTTTTGCCGTCGGTCAATTCCAGCACACGTTGCGCGACATTTTCATGGCTGTAATCGATGGTCGCCCAGGCGCCGTTGGCCTTGGCCAGCGCGGCTTTCTCCGCCGAGCTGACAGTGCCGATCAGCTTCACGCCCAAGGCCTTGGCCCATTGGCAGGCCAGGGAACCGACCCCACCGGCCGCGGCATGGAACAGGATGGTTTCGCCACCCTTGAGTTCATAAGTCTGACGCAGCAGATATTGCACGGTCAGGCCCTTGAGCATGACGCCAGCGGCCTGTTCGAAGCTGATGGCGTCCGGCAGTTTCACCAGATTGGCTTCGGGTAAGACGTGAACATCGCTGTAGGCGCCCAGCGGCCCGCTGCCATAGGCCACGCGATCGCCGATCTTGAAGCGGGTCACGTCGCTGCCCACTGCCTCGACCACGCCCGCACCCTCTGAACCGACACCCGACGGCAGGGACGGCGGTGGATACAAACCGCTGCGGTAGTAGGTATCGATGAAGTTCAGGCCGATGGCCTTGTTGGTCACGCGTACTTCCTTCGGACCTGGCTCGGCGGGTTGGTAATCCACATATTCGAGCACTTCGGGGCCGCCATGGGCGCGGAACTGGATACGCTTTGCCATCAGAACTCTCCATAGGTCGTTTTACCAAGCTCCCTATCGGACTCCTAAGCTTGATCTTCGTCAACTGCGGCGGGGTGACTTGCGATGGTATGCTACGCGCCCATTTGCGCAGGCTGAGCTCCAATGGAGCGCCGCGTTGTTTTGCCCGATTCAAGGTGATGACATGACGACCCGCACCGAGGCCGTAAAAGCCTACCTGCTCGACCTGCAAGACCGTATTTGCGCCGCCCTGGAAGCCGAAGACGGTGGCACGCAATTCGTCGAAGACGCCTGGACCAGGCCGGCGGGCGGTGGCGGTCGCACCCGTGTGATAGAAAACGGCGCGGTGATTGAAAAGGGTGGCGTCAACTTTTCCCATGTCTTCGGCAGTGGTCTTCCACCGTCTGCCAGCGCCCATCGACCGGAGCTGGCCGGCCGCGGCTTCGAAGCCCTCGGCGTGTCGCTGGTCATCCACCCGCACAATCCGCATGTGCCGACTTCCCACGCCAACGTGCGTTTTTTCATCGCCGAAAAAGAAGGTGAAGAGCCGGTCTGGTGGTTCGGTGGCGGCTTCGACCTGACCCCGTATTACGGCAACGAAGAAGACTGCATCCACTGGCACCGCGTGGCCGAGCAGGCCTGCGCGCCGTTCGGTCCGGACGTCTACCCGCGTTACAAGGCCTGGTGCGACAGCTACTTCCACATCAAGCATCGTCACGAGCCGCGTGGCATCGGCGGCCTGTTTTTCGACGACCTGAACGAGTGGGACTTCGACACCAGCTTCGCCTTCATGCGCGCCATCGGTGATGCGTACATCGACGCTTACCTGCCCATCGTGCAGCGCCGCAAGAACGATGCGTTCACCGCCAAGCAGCGTGAGTTCCAGGAGTTCCGCCGTGGCCGCTACGTTGAATTCAACCTGGTCTACGACCGTGGCACGTTGTTCGGCCTGCAATCGGGTGGGCGTACCGAGTCGATCTTGATGTCGCTGCCGCCGCAAGTGCGCTGGGGCTACGACTGGAAAGCCGAGCCTGGCAGTGAAGAAGCGCGTCTGACCGAGTACTTCCTGCAAGACCGCGATTGGTTGGCCGAAGCCTGAACGAGGAATCCTGATGGACCGTTATGTCGTATTCGGTAACCCGATTGGTCACAGCAAGTCGCCGCTGATCCATCGCCTGTTCGCCGAGCAGACCGCGCAGAAACTGGATTACAACACGCTGCTGGCGCCACTCGACGACTTTTCCACCTGTGCCCGGAGGTTTTTCCTCGAAGGACGCGGCGCCAACGTGACGGTGCCGTTCAAGGAAGAAGCCTATCGGCTGGCGAACAGCCTGACGGCGCGGGCGCAACGGGCCGGAGCGGTGAACACCCTGAGCAAACTGGCCGATGGCAGTCTGCTGGGCGACAACACCGACGGTGCCGGGCTGGTGCGGGACCTGACGGTCAACGCCGGGTTCAGCCTCAAGGGCAAACGCATCCTGCTGCTCGGTGCTGGCGGTGCGGTGCGCGGTGCTTTGGAGCCATTGCTGGCCGAGCAACCGGCCTCGGTGATCATCGCCAACCGCACGGTGGACAAGGCCGAGCTGCTGGCGGAACTGTTCTGCGATCTGGGGCCGATCTCGGCCAGCGGTTACGACTGGTTGCAGGAGTCGGTGGACTTGATCATCAACGCGACCTCGGCGAGCCTGACCGGTGATGTGCCGCCTATTGCCCCCAGCTTGATTGAGCCTGGCAAAACGGTGTGCTACGACATGATGTACGGCAAGGAACCGACCTCGTTCTGCCGCTGGGCCAGCGAACACGGGGCGGCGGTATCGATGGATGGCTTGGGCATGCTGGCCGAGCAAGCGGCGGAAGCGTTCTTCCTGTGGCGCGGCGTGCGCCCGGATACGGCGCCGGTGCTGGCTGAGTTGCGTCGACAGTTGGCCTTGTAACCTACTGTAGGAGCGAGCTTGCTCGCGAAAAACCTGAGGGCATCTGGTTTTGCGCGTAATCGTTCACGACCTTCGCGAGCTAGCTCGCTCCTACAGTGAGCGGTGTTTCAGTCCTCAAACCGGATCGGGCATTTCTCCGCCCCTTCCAGCTTCCTCAACTCTTCCACCACCTGCGGTCGGGCCCGGCGCAAGGTGAGGCTGCGATCTTGACGCAGTAGCCGCCGCGCTTCCTGGTGCAGCATTTCCACCCCTGAGTAGTCGATGAAGTTGATCTGCTGCGCCTCGATCACCACGCGCGCGCCGTGCATGCGTTGCAGGCGTACTTGCAGGTAATGGCTGGCGCCGAAAAAAATCGAGCCCCCCACCCGCAGAATGTCTTCCTCGCCATCTCGCACATGCTGCACCCGTGGTTGCGATGTGCGTTTGAGGTAGAAAAAAAGCGAGGCCAACACGCCGGCGTAGATCGCCGTCTGCAACTCCAGCAGCAGCGTGGCGACGCAGGTCAGCGCCATGACCACAAATTCGGCGCGGCTGACCCGCAACAACGCGCGAATGCCGCGATGGTCCACCAGTCCCCAGGCGATCAACAGAATGCTGCCAGCCATGGCTGGAATCGGGATGTGCGCGATCAGGCTCGCGCCGAAGATCGCAAACAGCGCCACCCACAATGCCGAAAAAATCCCGGCCAGCGGCGAACAGGCCCCCGCTTCGTAGCTCAGGCCTGAGCGAGTGAAGGAGCCGGCAGACAACGATCCGGAAAAAAACGCACCGACGATATTCGACAAGCCCTGGGCGCGGACTTCCTGATTCGCGTCGAGTAATTGCTGCGAACGTGCGGAGATCGAGCGGGCGATCGACAGGCTGGTTACTAGCCCGAGCATACCGACCGCCACCGCGCTGGGCAGCAGGCGCAGGATCAGATCCAGGTCCAGGGGCAACGGGCTGAAGGGCGGCAGTTTGCCGGTGAAGGCGCTTACCAGTTGCACATGGCCGAACATTGATGGCCAGAGCCAAACCAGCAAGCCGCCGAGAATCAGGGTGATCAAGAGCGTCGGCCAGCGTGGCAGCAGCAGTTTGAGGATCACGCCGACCACCACGGTCGCCAGACCCAGCGCCAGCGAAGGTTTGTCCATTTCGCCGAGATGGCGCAACAACGTGATGAAACTATCCAGCGCGGTGGCCTGGCTGGGCAAGTCCAGCCCCAGCAGGTTAGGCAATTGACCGATGGCAATCACCACGGCAGCACCCAGGGTGAAGCCGAGTACCACCGAGTGCGAGACGAAATTCACCAGCGCGCCGAACCGCAGCAAACCCAGCAGCCACTGAAAGATACCGGCAAGAAACGTCAGCAACAGGATCAGCATGACGTAGTCCTGCGACGCTGGAACGGCCAGAGGACTGACGCTGGCATACAGGACAATGGAGATGGCGGCCGTAGGACCGCAGATCAAATGCCACGACGAACCCCAGAGGCAGGCGATCAGAACGGGGATGATTGCAGCGTACAGGCCGTATTCCGGTGGTAGGCCGGCGATCAGTGCGTAGGCAATGGATTGCGGCAACGCGAGGATCGCGCCGCTGAGGCCGACAATCAGGTCGCGCCCGACACTGGCGCGGGTTTGCCGGGGTAGCCAGGTGAGGAAAGGGAAGAGTGAATGGCGGCTGGGAAGGGCCATGGGTCCTCTCGGGTGGGGATTTTGCGCAAGGGTAGCAGGACAAGGCGATCATTGTGGCGAGGGGGCTTGCCCCCGTTGGACGGCGCAGCCGTCCCA
The DNA here is from genome assembly GCF_058802985.1 of Pseudomonas sp. GW822-FHT01E03. Classification (NCBI taxonomy): domain Bacteria; kingdom Pseudomonadati; phylum Pseudomonadota; class Gammaproteobacteria; order Pseudomonadales; family Pseudomonadaceae; genus Pseudomonas; species Pseudomonas sp. GW822-FHT01E03. Next base: position 84,394 of record NZ_JBXAOQ010000002.1, on the reverse strand, counting down.
AAACCATTGAATGTGGTTTATCAGGTAGACCGCATTCAATGGTTTTACGATCGCTTCGCCATCGAACGGGGCGGTGCGGCGGTCCGACAAGCCCCCTCGCCACAAAGACCATATCGCCTCTGGTTTAGAGTTTGGCTTTGACCGCTGGCAAAGCATCCTTGCCATCCACTGTCTTCACCCCATCGAGCCATTTATCCAGCACTGCCGGGTTGGCCTTGATCCACGCCTTGGCCGCGTCGGTATTGCTGACCTTCTTGTTCACCACCTCGGCCATGATGCTGTTTTCCATCTCCTGAGTGAAACTCAGGTTGGTCAGCAGTTTGCCGACGTTTGGGCAGGCCTGTGCATAACCTTTTCGGGTCAGGGTATGCACGCTGCCGGTGTCACCGAAGTATTTCTCGCCACCCTTCAGATAATGCATTTTCAACTGCACGTTCATCGGGTGCGGGGTCCAGCCGAGGAAGGTCACGAATTTCTGTTTTTTCACCGCGCGGGACACTTCCGCCAGCATCGCCTGCTCGCTGGACTCGACCAGTTTCCACTGGCCCATGTCGAAATCGTTTTTCTTGATGATCTCTTGCAGCGAGATATTCGCCGGTGCACCGGAGCCGATGCCATAGATCTTGTGGTCGAACTTGTCGGCGTATTTGTTCAGGTCGGCAAAGTTATGCACACCCGCGTCCCACACGTAGTCCGGGACAGCGAGGGTGAATTCGGTGCCGTCGAGGTTCTTTGCCAGTTGCGTGACATCGCCGCTTGCGACGAATTTGTCGTAGAAGCCCTGCTGCGCCGGCATCCAGTTACCCAGGAACACATCGACCTGGCCATCCTTGAGCCCGCCAAAGGTGATCGGCACCGCGAGGGTGTCGACCTTGGCCTTGTAGCCCATGCCGTCCAGCAGAAACCCGGTGATGGCGTTGGTCGCGGCGATGTCGCTCCAGCCCGGGTCGGCCATTTTCACCGTCTCGCAACTCTGATCGGCAAACGCCGAGGCACTGCCCAGAGCCAGGAGCCCGACCGTCAGTACTGTGGATAACCTTTGCATGGACTTCCCCTTAACATTATTGGTTTTGGCAGGGTTGTGGATAACGTGCTTTACGTTCCAGATCGTCGAGGTCGATGTGGTTGCGCATGTACTGCTGACTGGCGTCCACCAGCGGCTGGTGATCCCAGCTCTTCAGCTTGCCGAGGGTCAGCGCCTCGGCCACGAAGCGTCGGCGCCGTTGGCTGGCGAGCACCTGCTGGTGAATCGCCGGAATGTTCCATTTGGCCCGCGCTTCGGCGAGAAAATCGTCGAACAACCGGCGATGTTGCGGCGAATGACTGAGTTCTTCCAGTTCGCGAGGGTCATTCCGTACGTCGAAGAGTAGGCAAGGGTCGTCTTCGCTGTAGATGAATTTGTAGGCACCGCGACGGATCATCATCAACGGGCTGACGGTGCCTTCGGCCATGTATTCACCGAATACTTCATCGTGGCCGCCCTGCCCTTGCAGGTGCGGGACCAGCGAGCGGCCGTCCAGCGGCAAGCCCGGTTCCAGCGAGCCGCCGGCCAGTTCGACGAATGTCGGCAACAGGTCTGCCGTGGATACACTGGCGCTGACCCGGCGGGCGCCGAACTGCCCCGGTGCGCTGACCAACAGCGGCACCCGTGCGGCCATCTCATACCAGTGCATTTTGTACCAGAGGCCGCGCTCGCCGAGCATGTCGCCGTGGTCACCGGAAAACACGATGATGGTGTCATCGATCAGCCCGGTATCTTCGAGGGTTTGCAGGAGCTTGCCGACATTGCTGTCGATATAGCTGCACGCGCCGAAATAGGCGCGACGGGCATCGCGGATCTTATCCACAGGCAGCGGCTTGTCCCACAGGTCGTAGACCTTGAGCAAACGTTGCGAGTGCGGATCGAGGTCATGCGGGTCCGGGGTTGTAGGCAGCGGGATATCGGCATCGTCGTACAAATCCCAGAAAGCCTTGGGAATGGTGTACGGATCGTGCGGGTGAGTCATCGAAACGGTCAGGCAGAACGGCTGGTCGCCATCCTCGCGGATATGGTCGAACAGGTACTGCTGGGCCTTGAACACCACCTCTTCGTCGAAATCCAGTTGATTGGTGCGTACGCACGGGCCGGCTTGCAGCACCGATGACATGTTGTGATACCAGGTCGGGCGCACGTCCGGTTCATCCCAGTTTACCGCCCAGCCGTAGTCGGCCGGGTAAATGTCACTGGTCAGGCGTTCTTCGTATCCGTGCAACTGGTCTGGCCCGCAGAAATGCATCTTGCCCGACAGGGCGGTGCGGTAGCCGAGGCGGCGCAAGTAGTGGGCGTAGGTCGGTACGTCAGCGGGGAAATCGGCGGCGTTGTCGTAGGCGCCGATCTTGCTCGGCAATTGGCCGCTGACCAGTGTGAAACGCGATGGCGCGCACAATGGGCTGTTGCAATAGGCGGAGTCAAACACCACGCCTTGTGCGGCGAGGCGACTGAGATTGGGCAATTTGATGGGCGATGGGCCGTAGAACGGCAACATTGGCGCGGCCATTTGATCGGCCATGATGAAAAGAATGTTCTTGCGCTTCATGTGATCGCGGCATTCCATAGTGGATGTTTATGCGAGAGTGCTGGCTTTGAGAATGAAACCCTCGCACCTTGTGGTAAAGCCCATACGCGGCAATGACTAGGATAAGCACAGCTTATGTATGACGCCCTTGGTGACCTGTCACTGGATCTGCTTCGCGCCTTCGAAGCGGCGGCCCGTCAGCGCAGCTTCACAGCGGCGGCGGTTGAACTGGGCACCACGCAACCGGCCATCAGCCAGCAGATCAAGCGCCTGGAAGAACAACTGGCAACACGGCTATTCGACCGCATTTATCGCGGAATCGAACTGACAGAGGCTGGGCAGATTCTTTTTGAGCAGGTTCAGCTCGGTTTGCAGAATATCGACGCAGGATTGAGCGCAATCAGCGCACAGCAACAGCATGAAGTGCTGCAGGTGGCCACGGATTTTGCCTTCGCCGCCTATTGGTTGATGCCGCGTCTGCACCGCTTTCACGCGGCCAATCCGCAGGTGGATGTCAGCCTGGTCACCAGTGAACGCAGCCATAACATGCTACGTACCGATATCGATGTGGCGGTGCTGTTCGGCGATGGCCGCTTCAAGCAGGGTGAAAGCCATTGGCTGTTCAGCGAGGAAGTGTTTCCGGTGTGCAGCCCGCAGTTGTTGAGCGAGCGTCCACTGCCCTTGCCAGCCCAGGCATTGCTGGAGTTTCCTTTGTTGCACCTGCGTGGGGAACACAGCAGTAACTGGTTCGACTGGAGTGGTGTGTTCCGCGAGCTGGGCATTACCTCGCCCCCGGCGCCCGGGCAGTTGCGCTTCGATAATTACACCTTGCTGATTCAGGCGGCGATTGGCGGCCAGGGCGTGGCCATCGGCTGGCGCCACCTTGTGGATAACTTGCTGGCGCAAGGATTGTTGTGTCGACCGATCGGCGAAACGGTGATGTCGAGGCTGGGTTACTACGTGGTTCTGCCCCAGCGCAAAAGACGCGGAGCATTGATCCAGCAGTTTGTGGATTGGTTGATGGCGGAACAGGCCTGCAGTGCGCAATCGCTCAACGGCCTGACGCTGCCGTCCATTGCGGTTTAACTGTCGGTTGCGATGAAGTTGACGTGCTCGCCGATGTGCAGGTTCAGGTGCAATTCATCGGCAATGCCCACGGCAGTGCGGGCCAGCCGTTTGAGCGGTTCAGCCAACCCCGGTTCGGGGTTGCCACCGATGTTGGCAAAGTGTTCGATGGTCAGCCCTGGTACCCCGCGCGGTTCGTTAACCAGCGTCCACTTCAAAGGACTGCTTTGCAGTGCCTCGCGGATTTCCTCGGCGGCGTGACGTTGCAAGCTATCCTCGGTTTCCGGGTCGTCCAGCACGTCGAAATCACCTACCAGAAACAATCGGGCGATGTTTGCTGCCTGCATGCCGTCGATGAGCGCATCCACTGCCAGCACCTGCTCGACCGGGCCGGGCACGATGGTTTTTTCCACGTGTTCGCTATTGAACGGTAACCCTGGTGCGTCCAGTAAGCAGATAACCACTGAACTGCCGGCCACACTCTGCTTGACCCGTTGGGCGTCGAACAGGTCGCCAGTCTTGGTGCGCAGCCCCGGACGGGGTGCCAGCGCCGTCAGGTCATCGAGAATCGCGATCACTTCATGCTGGCGTCGCAGCATTTCAGCCATCAGCGCACTGCCCAGGCTACTCATGGCACCATAAAGCACCACTTTCACGACGGGGGTTTCGGCATTTTTCATGGCTGGGCTTCCTGTTTTCCAGCGTCTGTATAACGTTTGACCCGCAGGAAACGGCGAGGGTTCGAACAACTTTCAGAGGGATTCAGATGCAGCAGATAACGGGCTACCACGCCCACGTTTATTTCGATGCCAACACGATCTCGCAGGCGCGAGCCTTATGTGAACGGGCGGCGCAATTGTTTCCATTGAAAATGGGCCGCGTGCACGAGCGCCCGGTCGGTCCACACCCGGACTGGAGCTGCCAGTTGGCGTTCGAACCGCAGGTGCTGGGCGACGTTCTGCCGTGGCTGGCGCTGAACCGCAAGGGGCTGGTGGTGTTCCTGCACCCGGACACCGGCGACGATTTGCTTGACCACACCGAGCACGCGATCTGGATGGGCGCGATTCGGCCGCTGAACCTGTCTGTTTTTTGATCAGAGTGTTTCTTCAGCCTCGCCGGGCAAATGTTCGTCCAGATGCAGCCACGGCAAGCGGCTGTCGGTCCAGATGTGCCGCTCGGCTGGTGCTTGCTCAGGATGGTCGAGGGTGGCGATGGTCAAGTCGATGCTTTCCGGGCTTAGTTGCGTCGCTAGTGCCAGTTGCGCCCCACAGTGGCCGCAGAAATATCGCGCACAGGTGGATGAAGATTCGTACCGCGACGGCGTCCCGGCCAGCCATTGAAAGGCGGATGCCGGCACGGTTATCCAGGTAGTCACGATGCCGCCGCTGACCCGTCGGCAAATCGAACAATGACAGTGGGCGATATCGTGCAGCGGCCCGCTGAATTGATAGCGCAGTTGCCCGCAATGGCAGCCGCCGGTGTGAAGCTCGCCCATGTTCAACCTCCCGCCCTGTGTTCAGGGACTTGAAACCCAATCCGACGATCGGTTGCACATCCGGTCCTTGCTTTCATTGGCGAAAGCTGGCTGAAAGCTTCCCCGATTAGGATCGCCCCCACTACCGGCAACAGACCGGTTGGCCAATGCCAGCGTTTTATCGCTCGCACAGCCCATTTAACAACAACAATGGTGATTCTGATGTCCTCTTCCATCCGCCGCTTCGCTGCAACTCCGCCCGTACGTCCCGTGCTTCCCGTTCTGCGCTGATCCCGCCTGATCCGCCCATTCCCTAGCCGCGCTACGCCTGGAGTATTCCCATGCTGACTTTCCTTGGCTTCGCCATGGTCATCACGTTCATGTTCCTGATCATGACCAAGCGCCTGTCCGCGCTGATCGCCCTGATCATCATTCCAATCATCTTTGCCCTGTTCGGCGGTTTTTCGCCGAAGATCGGTCCGATGATGCTCGAAGGCATTACCAAGCTTGCGCCAACCGGCGTGATGCTGATGTTCGCTATCTTGTACTTCGCCCTGATGATCGACTCCGGCCTGTTCGACCCGGCCGTGCGCAAGATCCTCAAACTGGTCAAGGGCGACCCGCTGAAAGTTTCGGTCGGCACCGCCGTTCTGGCGCTCGTTGTCTCCCTCGATGGTGACGGCGCGACCACTTACATGATCTGCGTGGCCGCCATGCTGCCGCTCTACAGCCGTATCGGCATGAGCCCGCGAATCATGGCCGGCCTGATCATCCTCGCCGGTGGCGTGATGAACATGACCCCATGGGGTGGCCCGACCGCTCGCGCCGCCAGTGCGTTGCATGTGGATCCGTCCGACATCTTCGTACCGATGATTCCTGCGATGCTGGCTGGTGTGGTGGCGATCCTGGTCATTGCCTACTTCTACGGCAAGCGTGAACGTGCGCGTCTGGGTGAACTGCACCTGGTGGGCGATGAAATCGACCACAGTGAAATCAGCGTTTCGCAGTTCCCGGATGCCCGTCGTCCGAAGCTGATCTGGTTCAATGGCGCCCTGACCCTGGCCCTGATGTGCACCCTGATCGCCGGCCTGCTGCCGTTGCCGGTACTGTTCATGGTGGCGTTCAGTATCGCCATGATCGTCAACTACCCTTGCCTGCAACAGCAGAAGGATCGCGTCGCGGCTCACGCCGGTAGCGTACTGGCGGTGGTCGGGTTGATCTTTGCGGCCGGTATCTTCACCGGTATCCTGACCGGCACCGGGATGGTCGACGCCATGTCGAAGAGCCTGTTGGCGGTGATTCCGGACTTCCTCGGCCCGTACCTGGCAGTGATCACGGCGTTGGTAAGCATGCCGTTCACTTTCTTCATGTCGAACGATGCATTTTATTACGGCGTGTTACCGGTACTTGCCGAAGCCGCCAGCCATTACGGTATAACCGCAGTGGAAATGGCACGTGCCTCGATCGTCGGTCAGCCCGTCCACCTGTTGAGCCCGCTGGTTCCATCGACCTACCTGTTGGTGGCCCTGGCCGGCATCGACTTCGGTGACCACCAGCGCTTCACTCTCAAGTGGGCAGTGCTGGTTTGTATCTGCATACTGATTGCTGCACTGCTGTTGGGGACTTTCCCGGTGTTCAGCACTCTATAAGCCCAAGACTCACCACTTCGGGTCCAGGCTTCGCTGTTTGAAGCCCGGGCCCGTTTTGGTTTAACAATCGCTCAAAGGAATACACATGGAATGGCTGACCAACCCTGAAATCTGGGTTGCCTTCTTCACCCTGACCGCCCTGGAAATCGTCCTGGGTATCGATAACATCATCATGATTTCGATCCTGGTCAGCCGCATGCCCAAACACATGCAGGCGCGCACCCGGATTTTCGGTCTGGCGCTGGCCATGATCACGCGAATCCTGCTTCTGCTGTCGATCACCTGGGTCATGCGCCTGACGGCGGACCTGTTCGTAGTATTCGGCCAGGGTATTTCCGGACGCGACCTGATCCTGTTCTTCGGTGGTCTGTTCCTGCTGTGGAAGAGCTCGCAAGAGATGTACCACGCGCTGGAAGGTGAAGACGAAACCAACGAAGAGCCTTCGGGCAAGGGCGGCAACTTCCTCTACACCATCGTCCAGATTGCGATCATCGACATCGTATTCTCCCTGGACTCGGTGATCACTGCGGTCGGCATGGTGTCCCACGTACCGGTCATGGTCGCGGCAATCATCGTGGCCGTACTGGTGATGATGTGGGCATCTGGCACCATCAGTGAGTTCATCGACAAGCACCCATCGCTGAAGATGCTGGCGCTGTCGTTCCTGCTGATCGTCGGTACGGTGCTGATTGCCGAATCCCTGGACGTGCACGTGCCAAAAGGCTACGTCTACTTCGCCATGGCGTTCTCGCTGGCGGTGGAAGCGATCAACATCAGGATGCGCACTGCCATCGCGAAAAAGAAGAAACAGCAGGATCCGGTAAAGCTGCGCAAGGACATTCCGGGCCAGTAACCCGGTAGCGGTCAATACGCAAAACCTGTGGGAGCGAACTTGCTTGCGATGGTGGTCTGTCAGTCAACGTCAAAGTTGAATCTGATGGCCTCATCGCGAGCAAGCTCGCTCCCACAGTGTTTTGTGTGGCTGGAAGATCGCTCTTTTCATGACAGTTTTGTTTCAATCGCGTCTTTGGCTATGCGATGCTGGCGCGCAGACCGTTAGCCAACTACAGCTTAAGTACAGAACGTAGAACGTCGCGCGGTACCGTCAACTTGCTCCTTTGGGGCGCTACACCACAGGGGGTCATTATGCTCACCCTGCTCAATTTGCTTTCTGCCGTGGCCCTGCTGATCTGGGGCACGCACATCGTCCGAACCGGCATCCTGCGGGTCTACGGCACCAACTTGCGCCATGTCATCAGCCATAACATGTCCAACCGCTGGCTGGCTTTCCTCTCCGGGATCGCCGTGACGGCGATGGTCCAGAGCAGCAACGCCACCGCGATGCTGGTCACCTCCTTTGTCGGCCAGGGCCTGATGGCGCTTACGCCAGCGTTGGTCACCATGCTCGGTGCCGATGTCGGTACGGCCCTGATGGCGCGGGTGCTGACGTTCGATCTGTCGTGGTTGTCGCCGTTGCTGATTTTTGCCGGGGTGATTTTCTTTCTGTCGCGCAAGCAGACCCGACTCGGGCAGATGGGCCGTGTCGCCATTGGCTTGGGGTTGATCATTCTGGCGCTGCAACTGATTGTTGAGGCCGCGCACCCGATTACCCATGCCAAAGGGGTGAAGGTGATTTTCGCCTCGCTCACCGGCGATATCCTGCTCGACGCCCTGGTCGGCGCGCTGTTCGCGATGCTTTCCTATTCCAGCCTGGCCGCTGTATTGCTCACCGCGACCCTGGCGGGCGCCAACGTGATCAGCCTGCCGGTGGCCATCGGGCTCGTGATCGGCGCCAATATCGGCAGCGGCGTACTCGCGTTCCTCAGCACCAGCATGCAGAACGCCGCGGGGCGCCAAGTGGCGCTGGGCAGCCTGCTGTACAAACTGATTGGTCTTTTACTGATCATTCCAGTGCTCGATCCGCTGGTGCACTGGCTCGATGGCCTGGATTTCAGCCCTCAGGAAATGGTCATTGGCTTTCACCTGCTCTACAACATCGCGCGTTGCCTGATCTTGCTGCCCAGTGTTGGGCCGATGGCCAGGTTTTGTGCCTGGGTGCTGCCGGAGCGCCCGCTAGCCAACGGTACGGCCAAGCCCCGACACCTTGACCCCACGGCGTTGGTTACCCCCGGTTTGGCGCTGGCCAACGCAGCCCGGGAAACCCTGCGCATGGGCGACCTGATCGACAACATGCTCGAAGCCATGCTCGACGTGTTGCGCGGAAAGCAAACCGCCGTCACCCAGGAAATGCGGCGCCTGACCGACGATGTCGAAGCGCTCTACAGCGCGATCAAGTTGTATCTGGCGCAAATGCCCCGGGAAGATCTCAGCGATCAGGACAGCCGGCGTTGGGCGGAAATCATCGAACTGGCGATCAACCTGAAACTGGCCAGCGACTTGATCGAACGCATGCTGCGCAAGGTCCAGCAGCAGAAAACCTCGCAGCGCCGGTCGTTTTCCGAAGTGGGGCTGGACGAATTGACCGGGCTGCAAACTCAGTTGATTTCCAACCTGCGGCTCGGGATGTCGGTGTTTCTCAGTGGCGACCCGGAAAGTGCCCGCCAGCTGGTGCGTGAAAAACGTCGTTTCCGCGCACAGGAACGGCGCCTGGCTCACGCTCATGTCAGCCGCTTGCAACGTAAAATCGTGCAAAGTATCGAAACCAGTTCGTTGCACCTGGAGCTGATCGCCGACATGAAGCGTCTTAATTCGCTGTTTTGCAGCAGTGCCTACGTGGTGCTGGAAACATCGGACACAGGTGCGCTGGTGGTCGACGATTTGAGTGACATCACTCATTCACCCTGAACGTCCACAGTTGCCTGAAGTCTGTTGAACTTACGCTAGCCGTACGGAAGCTCGTTATGCGTTGTCTGTTGTTCGCCTGCCTGTTGCTAGGTTCACTCCCGTCATTCGCCCTGGATCGCTTCCAGGTCGAGGGTTACACCCTGCGCAACGGTTTGCAGTTGCTGCTCAAGCCCGGCACTGACCACGGGCATGTGGCGATCCGGCTGGTGGTCGGCGTTGGCCTGGACGATTTCAAGTGCGAAGAAAAGGAGTTGCCGCATCTGCTGGAACACTTGTTGTTCAGCGGTATTGACGCCAGCGGCGAAGGCGGCCTGGAAGAAAGCATGCAGGCTCTGGGCGGCGAGTGGAACGCGTTCACCAGTAATGCCGATACGACTTTCGTCATCGAAGCCCCGGCAAAAAACCAGCGCAAGGTGCTCGACCTGTTGCTGGCGCTGCTGACCCAGACCCGCTTCGACGACAGCGCCATCAAAGCGGCCAAGCAAGTGGTCGAGCGTGAAGACGGCGGCCACTACTCGCACCTGCAGCGCTGGCTCGATCGTCAGGACCTCGGCCACACGGCCAGCAACCAACTGGCCGTGGAGTTGGGCCTCAAATGCCCGGAGCGTGCGCAGGTCGATGACCTGACCCGTGAACAATTGGAGCAGGTGCGCAAGGACTGGTATGCGCCGAACAACATGACCCTGATCGTGGTCGGCGACCTCGACAAGTTGCTGCCAGCCTATCTGGAACGGGAGTATGGCGCGCTGGAAGCGATCACCCCTGGCGAGCATCCGCCGCTGCCGCAAATCCAGGCCAGCGCCACCCATGAGCGCACCTTGACCCACAGTCTGGTCGGCAACGGCGCCAAGTTGCACTGGCTGGTGCCGGAGCCGGTACTGGAGGATGGGCACGATGAAACCTTCGATTTGCTCAAGGACTATCTGGATTGGGCGCTTTATCGCCAGTTACGCCTGGCTCACGGTTTGTCCTACGGCCCGTGGGCGGAGCGCGAGGTGTTCGGCGGCGTAGGTTTCATGAGCCTCAACGCCGACCTTGAGCGCGACGCCGTGGCCGATGCCGAACAAGTACTCGAGGAACTGAAGGCCGGCCTGCTCAAGGACGGCCTCAATGCCGACACCTTCAACCGCCTCAAGCAGGCCGCGATTGCCCGCCAGGCCTGGGCCGTACAAGGCAACAGCGCGTTGGCCGACTACTACTGGAGCGCCATCGGTAACTACGAGGACGGTCACTTCACCAACCCGGCCCGGGAGCTGCAAGGGGTGAGCCTGGAAGAAGCGAACAAGGCCGTGCGTGAATTGCTCCTGCAACCGGGGTATTTGCGGATCGAGAAGCCTTTGTTCAGTTATGACCAGTTGATGTGGCTGGTGGTCGGTGGGGTGGGCTTGATCGTGTTGATGTTGGTGGGCTGGCGTTTGCACCGCAGGAAGTAACCATTCCATGTGACAACGGACTGAGAGGCCTTGCCGGTTCCCTGTGGGAGCGAGCTTGCTCGCGATAGCGGATTGTCAGCCGCCGAAAATGTTGGATGTGCCGGCCTCATCGCGAGCAGGCTCGCTCCTACAGGTTGCGTGGTGTAACTGATCGTGAACCCTCGCCACAGCGCCGCACCAGCGGTACCCTGTCGAGGTTTTTTCCTACGACGACTGTGAAACCACCGAATGCAAAACCTATCCCTTTTCGTACAGCGCATCCTTGATTTGATGAAGCGGTACCCTGGGGTCATTGCGCTCTTTGGTTTCATCTCCGGGGTGGGCAGTTTCATTCTGGTCGATCGCCAGCAAGGCCTGGCGAGCTGGATCACCACCATCATGCTGATCAGCTGGATCTGGCTGATGCTGGAAAACAGCCTGACCAAGCTGTTCACGCGCATCTTCAAGCGCGAAATACCGGAACCGTTGTTGCGTTACGCAACGCAGATGATCCATCAGGAAAGCCTGTTCTTTGTCCTGCCGTTCTTCTTCATCACCACGACGTGGAACAGCGGTCAGTTGTTTTTCACCGGGTTGCTGGGCGTCGCGGCGCTGATTTCGATCGTCGACCCGCTCTACTACAAGTGGCTGGCTCCACGGCGCTGGGCGTTTCTGGCCCTGCACACCCTGACCCTGTTCGCCGCGCTGCTCACCGCATTGCCGGTGATCATGCACCTGACCACCGCGCAAAGTTTCAAATGGGCACTGGGTATCTCGGTGCTGCTGTCGTTCCCGAGCCTGGCGTCGATCTTCCCGATTCGTACCCTGCGCAATGCGCTGGCGATCTTGAGTATCACCCTGGGCATCGGCGCCGTTGGTTGGGAGCTGCGCTCGTGGGTGCCGCCGGCGACGCTGTGGATGACCGACGTGGCCATCAGTACGCAAATGCAGGATCGCACACCTGGCGCCAGCCTCGACGAAGTCAGCGCCGAACAGATCCGTAATGGCGGGCTTTACGCGTACACCGCGATCAACGCCCCGCGTGGCCTGGACGAGCGGATTTATCACGTCTGGCAGTTCAACGGTAAAGAGGTCGACCGCATCCCCCTGGATATTCGTGGCGGGCGCAAGGAAGGTTACCGGGCCTGGACCCACAAGCAGAACTTCCCGGGCAACCCGGCCGGCAAATGGCAGGTTCGGGTCCTGACCGAAGATGGCCAGGTCATTGGCGTGCTGCGCTTCAAAGTCACGGACAGCACAGCGATCAAAGAAAAGTAGTCCGGTTCGTGCTATTACGTAGAGCTGCGTAATCACTGAACAAGCACGGAGCTTATGATCAGCAGCACGATGGCCGGCAACGCCCGATTGGACTCCTCGATTACCCCTGCGCGGTTGCGGGTGACGGGCGACTGGACGCTTGCCCATTACGCTGACCTCAAGCTGTTGAGCGAAAAACTCCACGGCCAGTACGACGCCAACACCCCCATCGACCTCAATGGTCTCGGCGCCCTCGACACCGCCGGTGCCTCGCTGTTGGTCGAGCTGCTCGGCTCCGAGCGCCTCGGTCGTTCTGCCGAACATCCTGATTGCACACTCTCTGCCGCTGATCGGGCGTTGCTGCAAACCGTCTACTGCTCGTTGACCGATTTCTGCGTACCGATCAAGGAGCCGGAAGTCAGCGTTTCCATTCAGTTGCTGACCCGCATTGGCCGCGCGGTGGACACTGTCTGGCAGGACACCCTGCAACTGCTGGGTTTCGTCGGACTGATCATCGAAACCATCGTCCGCGGCCTGTTCCGTCCCAAGCGCTGGCGCGTCACGCCGATGATCGCCCATATCGAACAGACCGGTCTCGACGCCGCCCCCATCGTTGCGTTGCTGACTTTTCTGGTGGGCGCCGTGGTGGCGTTTCTCGGGTCAACGGTGCTGGCCACTTTCGGCGCCACCGTCTTCACCGTGGACCTGGTGGGGTTTGCCTTCCTGCGCGAATTCGGTGTGCTGCTGACCGCGATCCTGATGGCCGGGCGCACCGCCAGTGCGTTCACGGCGCAAATCGGTTCGATGAAGGCCAACGAAGAAATCGACGCCATCCGCACGCTGGGCCTCGATCCCGTGGAGTTGCTGGTGGTGCCGCGGGTCCTGGCGTTGCTGATCGCCCTTCCGATGCTGACCTTCCTGGCGATGCTGTCAGGGATTATCGGCGGTGCCGTGGTCTGCGCGGTGGCGCTGGATATCTCGCCAGCGATGTTCCTGTCGCTGCTGCAAACGGACATCGGCGTTCAGCACTTTCTGGTGGGGATCGTCAAAGCGCCGGTGTTCGCCTTCCTCATCGCCGCCATCGGTTGCCTCGAAGGCTTCAAGGTCAGTGGCAGCGCTGAGTCTGTGGGCGCGCACACCACGTCGAGTGTGGTGCAGTCGATTTTCGTGGTGATCGTGATGGATGCGATCGCCGCGATGTTTTTCATGGAGATGGGTTGGTGAGTCGTATCCCCAGAGCGCCCTCCGAGGCGGTGATTGAAGTCCGTGGGTTGTGCAACCGTTTTGGAAGCCAGAGCGTGCACGAGAACCTCGACCTGGACTTGTACAAGGGCGAGATCCTCGCCGTGGTCGGCGGCTCCGGCAGCGGCAAGTCGGTGCTGCTGCGCAGCATTGTCGGGTTGCGCCAGCCCAGCGAAGGCGTGGTGAAAGTTTTCGGGAAAAACCTGCCGACCTTGTCCGAGCACGAGCGTTCGCTGGTGGAGCGGCGATTCGGCGTGCTGTTCCAGAAAGGCGCGCTGTTCTCTTCACTGACGGTGACCGAGAATGTCGCCCTGCCGCTGATCGAACACGCCGGCTTGAGCCGCAACGACGCCGAGCACCTGGCGGCGGTGAAAATGGCCTTGGCCGGGTTACCGCTGTCGGCCGCAGAGAAGTACCCCTCGTCGCTGTCCGGCGGCATGATCAAGCGCGCCGCGCTGGCCCGGGCATTGGCGCTGGACCCTGACATCCTGTTTCTCGACGAACCCACCGCCGGTCTCGACCCGATCGGCGCCGCCGCGTTCGACCAATTGATCCTGACCCTGCGCGATGCTTTGGGCCTGAGTGTCTTTCTGGTGACCCACGACCTCGACACGCTCTACACCATCACTGACCGGGTGGCGGTGCTGGCGCAGAAAAAAGTGCTGGTGGCGGACGCCATCGACAAGGTTTCGGAAACCAACGATGCGTGGATTCACGAATACTTCCATGGCCCTCGTGGCCGCGCGGCATTGACGGCCGCCCAACAGCTCAACGAGGTCTGACATGGAAACCCGAGCCCATCATGTATTGATCGGCCTGTTCACCGTGATTGTGGTGACGGCCGCGCTGCTGTTCGGCCTGTGGCTGGCCAAGTCCAGTGTCGACACCGAGTTCAAGGACTACGAAGTCGTGTTCAACGAGGCGGTCAGCGGTTTGTCCCAAGGTAGCTCGGTACAGTACAGCGGGATCAAGGTCGGCGACGTGATCTCGCTGCGCCTGGACCCGAAAGACCCGCGCCGGGTGCTGGCGCGAATTCGCTTGGCCGGCGATACCCCGGTCAAGGAGGACACCCAGGCCAAACTGGCCCTGACCGGCGTCACCGGGACTTCGATCATCCAACTCAGCGGCGGCACACCACAGAGTCCGACGCTCAAGGGCAAGGACGGCAACCTGCCGACCATCGTCGCCTCGCCCTCGCCCATCGCCCGGCTGCTCAATGACAGCGAAGACCTGATGGCCGGGGTGAGTACGCTGATGCATAACGCCAACCTGATGTTCTCCGCGGAAAACATCGAGCGCATCAGCAACACCCTGGAGCACCTGGAGCAAACCACCGGGGCCATTGCCGATCAGCGCGGCGATATCCGCCAGACCATGCAGCAACTGGCCTCGGTGGGTAAGCAGGCCAACACCATGCTGGAGCAGACGACGGCGTTGATGCGCAATGCCAACGGGCTGCTCAACGAGCATGGCAAGGAAGCGCTGGGCAGTGCCGAGCAGGCGATGAAGTCGCTGCAGGAGAGCAGCGCCACCCTCAACAAACTGATCACCGCCAATCAGGATTCGCTCAACAGCGGCATGCAAGGCCTTAATGGCCTGGGCCCGGCGGTCCGTGAGATGCGCGAAACCCTGAGTTCGTTGCGCACCATCACCACACGCCTGGAAGCCAACCCCAGCGGTTACCTGCTGGGCAGTGACAAGACCAAGGAATTTACGCCATGAAGCTGATTCGGATTGCCCTCCTCGCTGGCTTCACATTGATCAGTTCGTGCTCGATCCTGCCCAAGCCCGAGCCCTTCGAGGTCTATCGATTGCCGTCGGCCCAGAGCGCATCGGCCAGCCATGGCACGCCGCAGCGCTGGTCGCTGCGCCTGAGCAAATTCCAGTCCAGCGAAGCGTTGAACAGTCCGAACATTGCCGTAATTCCCCAGGGCGATGTGATCAGCCACTACAAGAGTTCACGCTGGAGCGACCCGGCGCCGGTGCTGGTGCGCAATCGCCTGCTGGAAGGTTTCCAGCATGACGGGCGGGTGCCGCTGCTGAGCACCGATGACAGCATTTTCCAGACTGATCTTGAATTGGGCGGTAGCCTGCAGGCGTTCCAGACTGAATACCAGGGCACGAATGCCAGCGCGGTCGTGCGTCTGGATGCATTGCTGGTGCGCAGTTACGACCAGCGCATCCTCGCCAGCCGCCGCTTTGAAGTGCGCCAGCCGTTGAGCAATGTGCAAGTCCCGGCGGTGGTGGCGGGGTTTGGTCAGGCGAACGATCAGTTGACCGCGCAGGTGGTGAACTGGGCGGTTGAGCAAGGACAGAAACTCGCCCCGCCGCCCAGACCTTGAGGACTTGCGCAGTCCTGTGGGAGCGAGCTTGCTCGCGATGACTGAGGCACCTTCACAATCAATGTGCCTGACACACCGCTATCGCGAGCAAGCTCGCTCCCACAGTTGACTTGTGTCGGCCTGATCAGCTCGGCAAAAACGCCTGATGCAACTCTTCCAGCGTCTCAAAGTGATACGCCGGCGCTTCGGCGCTCAACTCTTCATGGCTGCCGAACCCGTAACCTACCGCCGCCGCGTCCAGGCCATTGCTGCGTGCGCCGATCAGGTCGTGCTTGCGGTCGCCGATCATCAAAGTGTTGGCCGGGTCCAGGTTTTCTTCGGCCATCAGGTGAGCGATCAGCTCGACCTTGTTGGTCCGGGTGCCGTCCAGTTCGCTGCCGTAAATCACCTTGAAGTGTTTGGCAAAATCGAAATGCCGGGCGATTTCCCGGGCGAACACCCACGGTTTCGAGGTCGCGATGTACAGCTGTCGGCCTTGCCCGCTCAGGGTTTCCAGTAGTGGCGTGACACCATCGAACACCCGGTTTTCGTAGAGGCCGGTGACCTTGAAGCGCTCGCGGTAGAAATTCACCGCTTCCCAGGCCTTGGCTTCATCGAAGTCGTAGAACTGCATGAATGCCTGCAACAACGGCGGGCCGATGAAGTGTTCGAGTCTGGCCAGGTCCGGCTCATCGATACCCAGTTTGCTCAGGGCGAACTGGATCGAACGAGTAATGCCCTCGCGTGGGTCGGTCAGGGTGCCATCGAGGTCGAACAAAACGGTTTGGTAATGCATGTCGAATCCTGATTAAGGGGCCGGGTCAAAGCTGGTCGTAGCCTTCGGCCAGATGCAGGTCCTTGAGCTTCACGTAGTTCGCCGCGCTGTAGGTGAAAAACGCGCGTTCCTTGTCGGTCAGCGGGCGGATCTGCTTCACCGGGCTGCCCACATACAGGAAGCCGCTTTGCAGATGCTTGCCCGGCGGTACCAGGCTGCCGGCACCGATGATCACCTCATCGTCGACCACCGCACCGTCCATGACGATGCTGCCCATGCCGATCAACACCCGGCTGCCCACCGAACAGCCATGCAGCATGACCTTGTGGGCGATAGTCACGTCATCGCCGATCAGCAGCGGGAAGCCATCCGGGTTGAACGGCCCGGCGTGGGTGATGTGCAACACGCAGCCATCCTGCACGCTGGTGCGCGCGCCGATGCGGATTCGATGCATGTCGCCACGGATCACTGTCAGCGGCCAGACCGAGCTGTCTTCGCCGATTTCAACGTCGCCGATCACCACTGCCGAGCCGTCGACAAAAGCGCCTTTACCCAGCAGCGGCGTGTGGTTCTGATACTTGCGAAGGTTCACGATAGGGTTTCTCTCTGTTGCTGATAGCTGCGGTGAACGTCGATTGTAATTAAGATGGCTGCATGTTTCTCCAGCCAAGGTATCAACCGTGAGCGTGAACAACCCTCTTTTGCAGTCCTATGACCTGCCGCCGTTCTCCGCCATCCGCGCCGAACACGTACAACCGGCCATTGAACAGATCCTGGCTGACAACCGTGCCGCTATCGTCGAGATCCTCAAGACCCAGGTCAAACAGCCAACGTGGGCTGGCCTGGTGCTGGCGATGGACGAACTCAACGACCGTCTGGGCGCCGCCTGGAGCCCGGTCAGCCACCTCAATGCCGTGTGCAACAGCGCCGAACTGCGTGAAGCCTACGAGTCGTGCCTGCCTGCCTTGAGCGCCTATTCCACTGAAATGGGTCAGAACCGCGAACTGTTCCAGGCTTTCGAAGCCCTGGCCAGCAGCCCGGAGGCCGCCGGCTTCGACGTGGCGCAGAAAACTATCCTGGAACACTCCCTGCGTGACTTCCGTCTGTCGGGTATCGACCTGCCGGAAGCCGAACAAAAGCGTTACGCCGAAGTGCAGAGCAAGCTGTCCGAATTGGGCAGCCGTTTTTCCAACCAGTTGCTCGATGCCACTCAGGCCTGGACCAAGCACATCACCGATGAAGCCGCCCTCGCCGGCCTGACTGATTCGGCCAAAGCGCAAATGGCCGCCGCGGCTCAGGCCAAGGATCTGGACGGCTGGCTGATCACTCTGGAATTCCCGAGCTATTACGCGGTGATGACCTACGCCCAGGACCGCGCGCTGCGTGAAGAAGTCTACGCCGCGTACTGCACCCGGGCGTCGGACCAGGGGCCGAATGCCGGCCAGAACGACAACGGCCCGGTCATGGAAGAAATCCTCGACCTGCGTCAGGAACTGGCAAAACTCTTGGGGTTCAGCAGTTTCTCCGAGTTGAGCCTGGCGACCAAAATGGCCGAGTCCAGCGATCAGGTGCTGAGTTTCCTGCGCGACCTGGCCAAGCGCAGCAAACCGTTCGCTGCCCAGGATCTGGAACAGCTCAAGGCTTATGCCGCCGAACAGGGCTGCCCGGATCTGCAAAGCTGGGACAGCGGTTTCTACGGCGAAAAACTCCGTGAACAGCGTTACAGCGTCGCCCAGGAAGCCCTGCGCGCCTACTTCCCGATCGACAAGGTACTCAGCGGCCTGTTCGCCATCGTCCAGCGCCTGTACGGCATCGAGATTGCCGAGCAGAAAGGCTTCGACACCTGGCACCCGGATGTCCGCCTGTTTGAAATCAAGGAACACGGCCAGCACGTCGGCCGCTTCTTCTTCGACCTCTATGCTCGCGCCAACAAGCGTGGCGGCGCCTGGATGGATGGCGCCCGCGACCGTCGTCGCACCGCTGGTGGTGTATTGCAAAGCCCGGTAGCCAACCTGGTGTGCAACTTCACCCCGGCCGACAGCGGCAAGCCTGCGCTGCTCACCCACGACGAAGTCACCACCCTGTTCCACGAGTTCGGTCACGGCCTGCATCACCTGCTGACCCGCGTCGAGCATGCTGGCGTGTCCGGCATCAACGGCGTGGCTTGGGATGCGGTCGAGCTGCCGAGCCAGTTCATGGAAAACTGGTGCTGGGAGCCGGAAGGCCTGGCGCTGATTTCCGGTCATTATGAAACCGGCGAACCGCTGCCTCAGGACCTGCTTGGGAAGATGCTTGCGGCGAAAAACTTCCAGTCCGGCCTGATGATGGTGCGCCAACTGGAGTTCTCGCTGTTCGACTTCGAACTGCACGCCACCCATGGCGACGGCCGCAGCGTGCTGCAAGTGCTTGAAGGCGTGCGTGACGAGGTTTCGGTGATGCGTCCGCCGGCCTACAACCGCTTCCCCAACAGCTTTGCGCACATCTTCGCTGGCGGTTACGCCGCGGGTTACTACAGCTATAAGTGGGCTGAAGTGCTGTCGGCCGATGCGTTCTCGAAGTTCGAAGAAGAAGGCGTGCTCAACGCCGACACCGGTCGTGCGTTCCGCGAAGCAATCCTGGCCCGTGGCGGCTCCCAGGAGCCGATGGTGCTGTTCGTCGACTTCCGTGGTCGTGAGCCATCAATTGACGCACTCTTGCGCCACAGCGGCCTGAGTGAGGGCGCGGCAGCATGAGTGAGGGACCTGTGATTACGAAAAAACGCTTTATCGCCGGGGCGGTCTGCCCGGCATGCAGCGAGCCGGATAAATTGATGATGTGGAATGAAGACCAGGTCCCGCACCGAGAGTGCGTGGCCTGCGGTTACTCCGACACACTCAATGAGCAAGGGCTGTCGGTGCCCAAGGAGTTGGGTACGCGGGTGAACACCAGCGCCCCCAAACCTGCCGACACCAAGGTTCAGCCGGTTCAGTTCTTCCCGAATCCGAAGCTGAAGAAAAAGCCTGACGAACAAAACTGAGTGAAAAAAGCCCCCGTTGCGCAATGCAACGGGGGCTTTTTTACTCGATATGAGCGGACTTGAACCAGCTCTTCATTGAACATGCAGCGAACGGGCTGGTACTGCAATCGCCATTGGCCAGGGCCGTGCGCAGTTTTTCCACGTCGGCCTGCATCATGTAGCGAATTCCGTCCTTGAAGTGGGTGCTGTCGCCAAAGCCGCCCTGGGTCATTTCGTTCAGGGCCTCCTCCTTGGTCCAGCCCTGGATGACAGCCCGGTACATGGCGGCCATCAGGCCGGTACGGTCGGAACCGTGTTTGCAGTGCATCAGCACCGGGCCTTTGGCTTCGGCGGACCGAATGGCGCGCAAGGCCTTGAGCACATCGGCGTCATCCACATGGTTGGTGCGATAAGGCAGTTGTACTTGCGTGATGCCTGGCGCGGACAACCAACTGGAGTCTGCTTCGGGCAGGAAATTGATCACAGTACCCACCTTGAGTTTCTCCAGCAGCGGCACCGCGCCCTTGTCCGGCAAGGCGCTGCGATAGAGCGTCGGCGACATCTGGAAGAGGTTGTATTGCTTCTCTATCTGTTGAGCCCAGTCTGCTGGACGCTGCATCACACTGTCGTCAGCAAGTGCCGGTGTCAGGTTAGCGAACACAACCAGCGACAAGCATATTGCAGATAAAAAACGTGGAAAAAGCATGCTTGAGCGACCGTTCAGAAAGGGACGGGAAGATGGTGGCAAGGATCAGCCATGCACGGTCAAAGGCCTGTGAGCTGACTGTCAAAGAATCGTGAAGTCCGCGCTCAGGTTATAGTTTCAGTTTGATGAAGGATTTGAGCAGCTCGTTCAGTCCGCCCCCATAGTTAAACACCTGTCCAGTTAAAGGGTTGCGCTTGCGGCCTTCAAAAGACGAGCCGGCATTCGCAGATTTGGTTTCGTACACACCGAGGCTATACAGTTGATGATCATCTTCGTCAATTTCAAATTCCTCAACGTCTACTCGAAGCTCGGGTGATTCAGCGGGAAGACGATAAAGGTACGCTATGCCCTCTGGGGCAATTATTTGTTGATGATAAAAAGCGAGTGCAAGTTGTGTAAGGGCGGCAATGTCCTTTTCGTCGATGCTATTGTCTGGAGTGACATTGATATCGGACCAAGGATCAAAATCGAGCTTTGAAGTCTTGCCTTCGTCTTTTATATGGAGTGTCACTGAGGGAGCGCTTGCGAGAATATCAGCGAATTGCTCCATTGTTTTGTTCGGATACTCGCCTGCCCTTATTAGCTTGATAATTACCTGCACACCTTTCGTCGTTTCTTTTTGTTGTAGATAAGCACCAGTTTTTATGAGCATTGACATTTTTATCCTCCAGGCTGTCTGGAATGCATGCGGGAGCCCGCATGCATTCGGCAATAGCACTTTCCAGTGATCGGAAAGTCAGGGCTCAGGGATTGACGATACTGGCATAAGCCTTTGCCAGCGCCTGTAACTTGGCTTTGTCGTCGGCATCGATGGTCCCGTCTCCATCGACATCCTTGCCCACGGTCCGGATGCTGAAAGAGTTGCCAAGGTCGGTGGAAGTGGCGGTGTAGTAAGTTGAGTCGACCAGCTTTTCAACTTGCATTTCATTTTCCGCATCCCAACTCAACTCTTTGCGAGCCAGTTGCAAAGAAACCAAGGTGTTGGGTTCCGAAGGGCCTGGTTTCATGAGTTGAAGGAAAATACCGCGTTGATTAAAGAAAGACATTAATAAATCCTTTTATTTGATTGCTGTTGAGGGTATTGCCTGTTGGGTTGAATATACGGTTGGGTATTGAATCTAACCACTGACTATATGTTTCCTGAGTTTTCTGATTATCAATGAACAAGTAAGCATCATGATGCCCCTTTGTCAGATGAAGGGCTGAGCGGTACTGGTCGACAGGCAGTGAGTCGGTTACTGTATGGATATACAGATCAAGGAGTCCGCTGATGGTTAGCTCTCTGCCTCCCCGCGGCCGCGGCACCGCAACCAACCCGCACAACCGCTTTGCCCCCAGCCATTCGGTGGTTGAGGACGACGGCTGGTATCAGGAAGTACCGCTCACCCAGGGCACCGAGGTGAGCATTGAAACGGCGAAAACCATCATTACCCGCAATACGTCGCCGGACTTGCCCTTCGATCGATCGATCAATCCCTATCGCGGTTGCGAGCATGGCTGCATCTACTGCTACGCGAGGCCAAGCCATGCCTATTGGGACATGTCGCCCGGGCTGGATTTCGAGACAAAGCTGATCGCCAAGATCAACGCTGTGGATGTGTTGGAGCAACAACTGTCCAAACGCGGCTATCAATGTGCGCCGATCAACCTCGGCTCCAACACCGACCCCTATCAGCCGATCGAGCGTGAATACAGGATCACCCGGCATACCCTCGAAGTACTGCTGCGATATCGCCATCCCGTGACCATCGTCACCAAAGGCTCGCTGATCCTTCGCGATTTGGACCTGCTGACCGAACTTGCACAGCAAAACCTGGTGGCGGTGATGATCAGCCTGACCACCCTGGACGACGATCTCAAACGCATCCTTGAACCCCGCGCCGCAGCGCCCAAGGCCCGGTTGCGGGCGATCAGGGTCATGCGCGAGGCGGGCATTCCGGTGGGCGTCCTGTGTTCACCGATGATTCCGATGATCAACGACAGCGAACTCGAAAGCCTGCTCGCCGAGGCTCACGGCGCCGGAGCACAAAGCGCCGCCTACATGATGCTGCGTCTGCCGCTGGAAGTGGCGCCGCTGTTCGAAGAATGGCTGGGCGCCCACTATCCGCAACGGGCGGCGCATGTGCTGAGCCTGATTCGCCAGAGCCGTGGCGGTGAACTCTACGACAGCCGCTTTGGTGCTCGAATGCGCGGCGAAGGTCCCTTCGCCGACCTGCTGGCACAGCGTTTTGCCAAAGCCATCAAGCGCCTGGGGCTCAATCGCCGGGAAGGCTTTGACCTGGACTGCAATGCCTTTTGTCCGCCTGGTCGCCAAATGTCGTTGATTTGAGGACAATTGGCCTATGGTTGAGTACTGAAGATCGCGCTCGCGTCTTAGGCTGGTCACGTTTTTTGTGACCTGTAACACGCATTCTAGAGCGTTTTATTCAGTTTCAATTAAGATTCGGCCGCTACCTTGTTCATCGAGTGACTGATGGGTCGAGATGTTTGGCCTGGATGTTTTTTAACCAGCCACTGGCTTCACACCGGACCACACGGGATGACTCCCTGAGCCCGCCAATGAGGATGAATTGATGAGTGACAAGGATAAACAGTCGTTGGCTGCGTCGGCTTCAGCCCAACCCGAGGCCGAAACCGCCGATGCAGCGTTGCAGCATATCGTTGACGGCTTTTTGCATTTTCATCATGAGATCTTTCCTCAACAGGAAGAGCTCTTCAAGAAACTCGCCACGGCCCAGCGGCCACGAGCGATGTTCATCGCCTGCGCCGATTCGCGCATCGTTCCCGAGCTGATTACCCAGAGCTCCCCCGGCGACCTGTTCGTGACCCGTAACGTCGGCAACGTCGTGCCGCCTTACGGGCAAATGAACGGTGGTGTTTCCACGGCCATCGAGTACGCCGTACTGGCTCTTGGGGTGCATCACATCATCATTTGCGGGCATTCCGACTGCGGCGCCATGCGCGCGGTGCTCAACCCGGACAGTCTGGAAAAAATGCCCACGGTCAAAGCCTGGCTGCGTCATGCCGAAGTGGCCAAAACCATGGTGCAAGAGAACTGCAACTGCTCCAGCGAAAGCGAAAGCATGCACATCCTCACTGAAGAGAATGTGATCGCCCAGTTGCAGCATCTGCGCACCCATCCGTCGGTGGCTTCGCGCATGGCCAACGGTCAGCTATTTATTCACGGCTGGGTCTACAACATCGAAACCAGCGAAATCAAAGCGTACGACGCAGATCAAGGCTGTTTCCTGCCGCTCAATGGCAGCCTGCCAATTCCCGTGGCGACGCCCAAAGCGCGCTTCTAAATCCTCCTAAATCGTTGTGTGGTTCAGCCGAGGCTGCCGTTCAGGCAGCCTGGCTTTGCCATGCCTGAAGAAAAATTTCGGGAGACTCACCATGCGTGCTGCTCGACTCAAAGCTGTTCTGCCACGGGAGCTGCTGGCTTCGGTGGTTGTGTTTCTGGTCGCCCTGCCTCTGTGCATGGGCATCGCGATTGCTTCGGGGCTGCCGCCGGCCAAAGGCCTGATCACCGGCATCATCGGTGGTCTGGTGGTCGGCTGGTTGGCCGGTTCGCCACTGCAAGTCAGCGGCCCGGCGGCGGGCCTGGCCGTTCTGGTGTTCGAGTTGGTCCGCCAGCACGGCATCGCCATGCTCGGGCCGATACTGTTGTTGGCGGGTTTGCTGCAACTGGTGGCTGGCCGATTGAAGCTGGGCTGCTGGTTTCGAGTGACGGCACCCGCGGTGGTGTACGGCATGCTGGCCGGGATTGGCGTGCTGATAATCCTGTCTCAGGTGCATGTGATGCTGGATGCCGTGCCCAAACCTTCGGGTCTGGATAACCTGGCGGCCTTCCCGGCGGCGCTGTCTCTGGCGTTGCCCACGTTTGGCTGGCAAGCCGGGTTGCTCGGTTTGTCGACAATCGCCGTCATGTGGCTGTGGGATAAATTCCGTCCGCAATCCCTGCGCTTCGTTCCTGGCGCGCTACTTGGGGTCGGTCTGGCCACGCTTGCCAGCCTGATGCTGGCGTTGCAGGTCAAACGGGTTGAGGTTCCGGCCAACCTGACGGAGGCCATCGACTGGCTCAAGCCAGAGGATCTGCTCAACCTGGCTGATCCGACCTTGCTGATCGCGGCGTTTGCCGTGGCTTTCATCGCGAGCGCCGAAACCTTGCTCTCAGCCGCCGCGGTTGATCGCATGCACAGTGGTCAGCGCTCGGACTTCGACCGGGAATTGTCGGCGCAAGGTATCGGCAACATGCTGTGTGGCCTGCTTGGAGCGTTGCCGATGACCGGCGTTATCGTACGCAGTTCGGCGAATGTTCAGG
This sequence comes from Pseudomonas sp. GW822-FHT01E03, assembly GCF_058802985.1. Taxonomy (NCBI): domain Bacteria; kingdom Pseudomonadati; phylum Pseudomonadota; class Gammaproteobacteria; order Pseudomonadales; family Pseudomonadaceae; genus Pseudomonas; species Pseudomonas sp. GW822-FHT01E03. The sequence continues at coordinate 59,814 of NZ_JBXAOQ010000002.1, read as the reverse complement.
CTGGCGCAACCACGCGGTTTTCGACCATTTTCCACGGCCTGTGGTTGTTGGCGTTCGTACTGTTGCTGTCCAGCGTGCTGCAAAGCATTCCGGTGGCGAGCCTGGCGGGCGTGCTGGTGTACACCGGTTTCAAGCTGGTGGATCTCAAGGTATTCCGTGGTTTGGGCCGGTATGGTCGGGCGCCGATGTTCACCTATGCGGCAACCGCGCTCGCCATCGTTTTCACGGACCTGCTGACTGGCGTATTGATTGGCTTCGGCCTGACGCTGGTGAAACTGGCGCTGAAAGCTTCGCGGTTGAAAATCAGCCTGATCGACCTGCCTCAGGAAGGGGAAATGGAATTGCGCCTGGTGGGCGCGGCGACCTTCCTCAAAGTGCCGGCGCTGACCCAGGTGCTGGGTAGTATTCCACCAGGCGCGACGGTGCATGTGCCGCTTAACAACCTGAGCTACATCGATCACTCGTGTCTGGAGCTTCTGGAGGAGTGGGGCCGGGCGAATGCGGCCAAGGGTTCGAAGCTGTTGATTGAATCGCGGGGGCTGAAGCGCAGACTTGAAGGCAGGGTTCGTACCAACACGGGCATAGGTGCGGCTGGCTGAGGCCCGATGTGGGAGCGAGCTTGCTCGCGATGGCGGTAGATCAGTCAACTTTGATGTTGAATGACATAGCCTCATCGCGAGCAAGCTCGCTCCCACAGGGGATTGTGTTTACCGGTGAATCAAGCCGCCGGTTGATCCAGTTCCAGGCCTACGCCCAAACGGCGGGACATGCACGGCCAGCGTTTCCACGCGGCGCCGGTGTCCGGGCTGTTGAGCTTCTCGCGGTAGGCTTCCACGGACTCCAGTGCGAAGGTTTCGTCGTTGAGCATCTCGTCGATGGCGTGATGCACCACTTCGTCCAGTTGGTTGGCGAACGTCTCACCGATCAATTGGTGAGCAATCAGGTTGGCAACAGTCATGTCCAAGGGGATCAGTGGCTGGCCAAGATGCTTGATGTACAGGTCGTTGACCTCTTCGACAAACCGATGCGCCAGATAGGCTTCATCCAGCAGACTGTCGAGCCCGGCATGGCCGGCCATGATGGCTGGCGGCTGGAGGAAGTACTGCTCGGCGATTTTCAGCACCGGTTTGATCTGTGACTCAATGCCCGCTTCCCTGGCGACTTCATTGGCTGCATCCAGCAGATCAGGCACTTCTTCGATGTAGGCGGCGACAAATCGCGTCAGTACGCCTTTGGTATCGGCCTCCGGCAATTGGATCGCCGGGTGCAGATGAGCCAGTTTGCTTTCCAGTTGACGCGTCAGCAGACCGGTCTCTGCTTCGTGTTGTTGGGCTGTTTGGATCTGCTCGCGCAATGCGGCGGTGTTCATGAAAACTCCAGGAAACAAGGCAATGAAATAGGGAAGACATAACTTAGCTGGCTTACGAAAAATGCTAAGACGCATTTGTCATAATTATTTCATCCTTGAGACGGTCCCGTTATATCGATTTGCCACCACTCGTCTGCATCCTTCTCCATTCGTGCCCTGCAACGCAAGTTAATGCTGTTTCAGATCATTTACGCCTTCGCATTGCGAGGTGAGAGTCGCTGTCTATACTCGGGGTGGAATGGAGTTAGCTGATGACGCCCGACTGCATATGCAGCAAGGCCCGGTGCTCAAGTTCGTAGTCTGATGCAGCCGCTCCCTTGCCGCAGGTGAAAGCCGGCGGGATAACAAGAACGATAAGGGGAACCCGCAATGATGCGACATCCACATGTCTGGATGGGCCTCCTGTTGTGGTCGATTTTCAGTCAGGCGCAAGCGGCCTGGACTGTGAATATGGCGCCTGGAGCGACTGAAATCAGTCACGCAGTATTCGACCTGCACATGATCATTTTCTGGATCTGTGTGGTGATCGGCATCATCGTATTTGGTGCCATGTTCTGGTCGATGATTCTCCACCGCCGCTCGACCGGGCAGGTGGCCGCCAAATTTCATGAAAGCACCACCGTCGAAATCCTCTGGACCATCGTGCCCTTCCTGATCCTGGTGGCCATGGCGGTTCCCGCTACCGCGACCCTGATCAAGATGTACGACGCCAGTGAGCCGGATATCGACATCCAGATCACCGGTTACCAGTGGAAGTGGCACTACAAATACCTGGGCCAGGACGTCGAGTTTTTCAGCAACCTGACCACCCCCCAGGATCAGATCCACAACAAGGAAGCCAAGGGCGAGCACTATCTGCTCGAAGTCGACAAGCCATTGGTGCTGCCGGTCGGTGCCAAGGTGCGCTTCCTTGTGACCTCCGCCGACGTGATCCACTCCTGGTGGGTGCCGGCTTTCGCGGTCAAGCGCGATGCGATTCCCGGGTTCGTCAATGAAGCCTGGACCCGTATCGACAAGCCCGGCATCTACCGTGGCCAGTGCGCCGAGTTGTGCGGCAAGGATCACGGCTTCATGCCGACCGTGGTCGAGGTCAAGGAAAAGGCCGATTACGAAAAGTGGCTGGCCGATCGCAAGGCCGAGGCCGCGCAGCTCAAAGAGCTGACCAGCAAGGAATGGACGCTCGAGGAGCTCAAGGAGCGCGGCGACAAGGTCTATCACACCACCTGCGTGGCCTGTCACCAGGCCGAAGGCCAGGGTCTGCCGCCGATGTTCCCGGCACTCAAGGGCTCGAAAATCGCCACCGGACCGAAAGACGCTCACCTGAGCATTGTTTTCCACGGCAAGCCTGGCACTTCCATGGCCGCATTCGGCAAGCAACTCTCGGAGGTCGATATCGCGGCGGTCGTGACCTATGAACGTAACGCTTGGGGCAACAACAAGGGCGACATGGTCACGCCTAAAGAAGTGCTGGAGCTGAAACAGGCGGAAAGCAAATGACCCGGTCTATTGCGCACGTAAGGAACCGGTCGGGGCTACGCACCCCGGCCTGCCCAGTCCATCTGTTTGCAGGAGACAGGACATGACTGCTGTAATCGATGAGCATGTTCATACCGCCACCGACCACGCCCATGGCCCCGCAAAAGGCCTGATGCGCTGGGTGCTGACCACCAACCACAAGGACATCGGTACGTTGTACCTGTGGTTTGCGTTCTCCATGTTCCTGCTTGGCGGTTCGTTCGCGATGGTGATTCGCGCCGAGCTGTTCCAGCCAGGGCTGCAGATCGTCCAGCCGGAATTTTTCAACCAGATGACCACCATGCACGGTCTGGTGATGGTCTTCGGTGCGGTGATGCCGGCCTTCGTCGGCCTCGCCAACTGGATGATCCCGCTGATGATCGGCGCGCCGGACATGGCTCTGCCGCGCATGAACAACTTCAGCTTCTGGCTGTTGCCGGCGGCGTTCCTGATGCTGGTGTCGACCCTGTTCACTGCCGGTGGCGGGCCGAACTTCGGCTGGACGTTCTATGCGCCGCTGTCGACGACCTACGCACCGGAAAGCGTGACTTTCTTCATTTTCGCCATCCACTTGATGGGGATCAGTTCGATCATGGGCGCGATCAACGTGATCGCCACCATCCTCAACCTGCGCGCCCCCGGCATGACGCTGATGAAAATGCCGTTGTTCGTCTGGACCTGGCTGATCACCGCGTTCCTGTTGATTGCGGTGATGCCGGTACTGGCCGGTTGCGTGACGATGATGCTGATGGACATCCACTTCGGCACCAGTTTCTTCAGTGCCGCCGGTGGCGGAGACCCGGTGCTGTTCCAGCATGTGTTCTGGTTCTTCGGTCACCCCGAGGTGTACATCATGATCCTGCCGGCCTTCGGCGCCGTCAGCTCGATCATTCCGGCCTTTTCGCGCAAGCCACTGTTCGGCTACACCTCGATGGTCTACGCCACGGCGAGTATCGCGTTCCTGTCGTTCATCGTCTGGGCGCACCACATGTTCGTGGTCGGCATTCCGCTGGTGGGCGAGTTGTTCTTCATGTACGCCACGTTGCTGATTGCGGTGCCGACGGGCGTGAAGGTGTTCAACTGGGCCAGCACCATGTGGCAGGGCTCGCTGACGTTCGAGACGCCGATGCTGTTTGCCGTGGCGTTCGTGATCCTGTTCTCCATCGGCGGTTTCTCCGGGTTGATGCTGGCCATCGCCCCGGCGGACTTCCAGTACCAGGACACCTACTTCGTGGTCGCGCACTTCCATTACGTGCTGGTGCCGGGGGCGATCTTCGGGATCTTCGCCTCGGCCTACTACTGGCTGCCGAAATGGACCGGCCACATGTATGACGAAACCCTCGGCAAGCTGCATTTCTGGCTGTCGTTCATCGGCATGAACCTGGCCTTCTTCCCGATGCACTTTGTGGGGCTGGCGGGCATGCCACGACGGATTCCGGACTACAACCTGCAGTTCGCCGACTTCAACATGGTGTCGTCGATCGGCGCATTCATGTTCGGCGCCACGCAGATCTTTTTCCTGTTCATCGTGATCAAGACCATTCGCGGCGGCGCGCCGGCACCGGCCAAGCCGTGGGATGGGGCTGAAGGTCTGGAGTGGAGCATCCCGTCGCCGGCGCCGTATCACACCTTCACCACGCCGCCGGAAGTGAAATGAACGCCTGGCCCTTTGTAGGAGCGAGCTCGCTCGCGATGGTCGTCAACGATGACGCTGGAAGCCTGACACACCACGGCGCTCTCAAGTTTTTCGCGAGCAAGCTCGCTCCTGCAGGGTTGTGCGGAAATCATGGCTGACTCGATTTCGATGAAGAAACTGGTCACGCGCCTGCTGACCGTGGTGGTGGCAATGTTTGTGTTCGGCTTTGCCCTGGTGCCGATCTACGACGTGATGTGCAAGGCCTTCGGCATTAATGGCAAGACCGGCGGGCAGTACGAGGGTGAGCAAACGGTCGACACCTCGCGGCAGGTACGCGTGCAGTTTCTGTCGACCAACACCGCCGACATGCCGTGGGACTTTTATCCCAAACATGACGAATTGACCGCGAACCCGGGGGCGGTGAACGAGATGATCTTCATCGCCCACAACCCCACCGATAAGCCGATGAGCGCCCAAGCCGTGCCGAGTATCGCGCCCAGCAATGCGGCGGCGTACTTCCACAAGACCGAATGTTTCTGCTTTACCCAGCAAGTGCTGCAGCCCGGTCAGCGGATCGAAATGCCGGTACGTTTCATCGTTGATCGTGACATGCCCAAGGATGTGAAGCACCTGACGCTGTCCTACACGCTGTTCGATATCACCGCCCGACATCCACCGGTAGCTGTAAACACTGGCGGCTGAGCGTGCCCGATAAGGAGAACAATAAATGGCAACTCATGAACATTATTACGTCCCGGCCCAGAGCAAATGGCCGATCATCGCCACGGTCGGGATGTTCGTCACGGTGTTTGGCCTGGCCACCTGGTTCAATGATCTGAAAGCAGCGCGTCCGGAATCCCACGGGCCGCTGATCTTTTTCGTCGGTGGGCTGTTGCTGGCCTACATGCTGTTTGGCTGGTTCGGCACGGTGATCAAGGAAAGTCGCGGCGGCTTGTACAGCGCACAGATGGATCGCTCGTTCCGCTGGGGCATGAGCTGGTTCATTTTCTCGGAGGTGATGTTCTTCATCGCCTTTTTTGGCGCGCTGTTTTATGTGCGTCAAATCTCCGGACCGGCGCTCGGTGGTGAAGGCGCCAAAGGCATGGCGCACATGCTGTGGCCGAACTTCCAGTTCACCTGGCCGCTGCTGAGCAACCCCGACTCGAAACTGTTTCCGCCGCCCAAGGAAGTCATTAGCCCCTGGGGCCTGCCGCTGCTCAATACCGTGTTGCTGGTCAGTTCCAGCGTGACCGTGACCATCGCCCACCATGCCTTGAAAAAGGGCCATCGCGGCGCACTGAAACTCTGGCTGGCGCTCACTGTATTGCTCGGCAGTGCGTTCCTCATCTTCCAGGCCGAAGAGTACATGCACGCCTACCGCGAACTGGGCCTGACCCTGGGCTCGGGCATCTACGGCGCGACCTTCTTCATGCTCACCGGGTTCCATGGCGCCCACGTCACCATCGGCACCATCATCCTGTTCGTGATGCTGATGCGGATCATGCGCGGGCACTTCGACAACGAGCACCAGTTCGGTTTCGAAGCGGCGACCTGGTACTGGCACTTCGTGGATGTGGTGTGGATCGGGCTGTTTGTTTTCGTCTATGTGCTTTAAAGCAGCAGTTACCAGGGGGCATTGGAAACCAGCTGGCCGCTGAAAAAGCCCCAGGCAATCAAGCCAAGGGTAAGGGCGGCCAGGGTCACACGAACACTCAAGGCAATGACGAGGCGGTTTGAGCGGCTGTCGTCCTTGACCAGAAAAAACAGGCCGCTGAACAGGCTGACAACCGTGGCAATCAGCATCAGGACGATGGCTGCTTTGAGCATGGTGAGACTCCGGGGGGACAAGCGATGTACTTGAGTATAGCTATCGCGATGACCGATTTTCTGGCAATGCCATGAAGTGCTTTCGGCCAGGTATCGTGCCAACGCTGGTGGTGGCGCTGCTGCTGCCGCTACTGGTGTCCCTGGGGTTCTGGCAGTTGAGTCGGGGCGCGGAGAAAAGCGCGCTGCTGCAAAGCTACACCGAGCGGCGGGCCGCCGAGCCGATGGCCAGCACCGAACTGCAACACACGACAGACCCGGCCTTCCGTCGGGTTCACCTGTACGGCCGGTTCGATGCCGAACACAGCCTGCTGCTGGATAACAGTCAACGCAACGGCAGGGTTGGCGTCGAGCTGTTGCAACCCTTTCACGATCAGGCCACCGGGCTTTGGCTGCTGGTCAATCGCGGCTGGTTGCCTTGGCCGGAGCGCCGCACACCACCGCAATTCAAGACACCCACCGAGGCGGTAAGCCTTGACGCGTGGGTCTACGTCTCCCCTGGGGCGACGTTCCAATTGCACGCAGATCCCACAACGTTGACATGGCCGAAGCTGATTACGGCCGTTGAGCCAGACAAGCTCTGGACAGCACTGAATCGCGAAGGCTTTGCCTACGAACTACGTGCCGAACCCGGACCCGCCATCTACCAGGCCGACTGGCCCGTAGTCGCCATGGGCCCGGAAAAACACATCGCTTATGCCGTGCAGTGGTTCGCCATGGCGATCGTCCTGTTCGGTCTTTATCTCTATCTCGGCTGGCACAACGCAAAGGAGAAACACCATGGGAGCGGCCATGAATCCACCCAGCATGTCTGAGGCGAAACCGTTGGTGAACCGGCGCAAGGGCCGTATGCAACTGCTGCTGATCCTGCTCGGGGTGATCGGTCCGATGATCCTTGCCACCGGCATGTACAAGCTGAATTTCTGGGTGCCCGAGGGCCGCAGTTATCACGGCGAGCTGATCGGTAACGGTCAGACCCGGGCGGACATCGGCGTGCAGGCCCAGGAAGAGCGTTGGCAGATACTGGTGACCGCGCCCAAGGATTGCGCGGTGGACTGCCAGCAACTGGTGTATCTGGCGCGGCAAATCCAGATCGGCCTGGGCCGCGATGCGTCCCGCGCCAGCCATGCATTGGCCACCGCGCAGACGCTGAACAGTGATTACGAGACTAAACTTCAACGCGAGTACCCGCAGTTGCAACATTATTCACTGGACTTGCCTGCCTACACAAAAGGCGCTCAGAGCAATGACGTGCCGCACCTGTGGATCATCGACCCCCACGGCAATCTGGTGCTGCGCTACGACCCGTCGGTGAAGGGCAAGGACTTGCTCAACGATCTGCGCCACCTGCTGAAACTGTCGAACATCGGATAAGGGCATCGTCATGGCCAAGCCTGGATTTCGCCTCGCGTTGTTTGCCACCTTGCTGGCACTGATTGTGGTGTTGCTCGGCGCCTACACCCGCCTGACCCACGCCGGCCTCGGCTGCCCGGACTGGCCCGGCTGCTATGGCTTCATCAGCGTGCCGAAAAGCGAAGCCCAACTGGCCCATGCCGAATTGCATTTCCCGGACGCTCCGGTCGAGGCCCATAAGGGCTGGAACGAGATGATCCACCGCTACTCCGCCGGCACGCTGGGGCTGTTAATCGCGGTGTTGGCGGGTCGTGCGTGGGTGCATCGCCGCCATCCCGGACAGCCGGTGAAGCTGCCGTTGTTCCTGTTGGCGGTGGTTTTTGGTCAGGCCGCGTTCGGCATGTGGACGGTAACGCTCAAGCTCTGGCCGCAGGTGGTCACCGGGCATCTGCTGGGCGGCTTCGCGACCTTGAGCCTGTTGTTTCTGCTGACCTTGCGCCTGTCCGGCGTACTGCCGGCGTTGACGGTGCCACGACGTTTACAGCACTGGGCGACGGCAGGGCTGTTGCTGGTGATCGGGCAAATCGCCCTCGGGGGCTGGGTCAGTTCCAATTACGCCGCCGTGGCCTGCATCGACTTTCCGACCTGCCACGGCCAGTGGTTGCCAGCGGCGGACTTCGCCAACGGCTTTCACCTGACCCAGCACATCGGCCCGAACTACCTCGGCGGGCAACTGGACAGCGATGCCCGTACGGCCATTCACCTGACTCATCGCATCGGCGCGTTACTGGTCACCCTGGTATTGCTCGGTCTCGCCTGGCAACTGAAGGCGGTTGGCATGACGCGCCTGGCAGGCCTGGTGCTGATCGCCCTCGGCGCACAAATCACCCTGGGCATCAGCAACGTGCTGTTCCATCTGCCGCTGCCGGTGGCCGTCGCGCATAACGCGGGCGGCGCGGCGCTGTTGCTGACCATGGTGCTGGTCAATTACCACGCCCGAACCAGTCTGGTTCGGGTCAAGCAAGCGCGCTGGCACTTCAGCCCACGTAAACACTCAGCCGGGCCCATAACAATAAAAGGAGAAATGCCATGGCGATTCTGATCGGCGAACGTCCCAGTCAGGCGATCTGGCGTGACTACCTGGAACTGACCAAGCCCAAAGTCGTGGTGCTGATGCTCATCACTTCGCTGGTGGGGATGTTCCTCGCGACCCGCGCCGGGGTGCCGTGGACGGTGCTGATTTTCGGCAATCTGGGCATCGCCCTGTGTGCCGGTGGCGCGGCGGCGGTCAATCATGTGGTGGACCGGCGCATCGACGCGGTGATGGCGCGCACCCACAAGCGGCCGCTCGCCGAAGGCCGGGTTTCGCCGACCGCCGCGCTGACGTTCGCGCTGGTATTGGCGGTCCTCGGGCAAGCCATGCTGCTGGCGTTCACCAACCCGCTGACCGCGTGGCTGACCCTCGCCTCGTTGCTCGGCTACGCGGTGGTCTACACCGGATTCCTCAAGCGCGCGACCCCGCAGAACATCGTCATCGGTGGTCTGGCCGGTGCCGCGCCGCCATTGCTCGGCTGGACCGCCGCCACCGGTCACGTCAGCGCCGAACCGCTGCTGCTGGTGCTGATCATCTTCGCCTGGACCCCGCCGCACTTCTGGGCGCTGGCGATCCATCGCAAGGAGGAATACGCCAAGGCCGACATCCCGATGTTGCCGGTCACCCATGGCGAGCACTACACCAAGATTCACATCCTGCTTTATACCTTCGCATTGCTTGCCGTCAGCCTGATGCCTTATGTGATCCACATGAGCGGCACGCTCTACCTGGTCTGTGCGCTCGGGCTGGGCGCGCGGTTTCTGCAATGGGCCGTGGTGCTGTACCGTGGCACTCGGCCGCACGCGGCGATCAACACGTTCAAGTACTCTATCTACTACTTGTTCCTGCTGTTTATCGCCCTGCTCGTAGACCACTACCTATTGTTGAACCTATGACTCGAACCCAGAAAACCGTCTTCATACTTGTCGCCCTGGTCGCACTGATCCTGGGCCTGACCGTCAACAAGGTGCTGTCCGGGAAAAACCAGGGCGATCCGACGGCACTGATCGACGCCGGCATCATCTTGCTGCCGCAGAGCCGTAATCTGCCGGACGTGATGATGACCAATCAGGACGGCCAGCCGGTCGCGATCAATGAATTGAAAGGCAAGTGGAGCCTGCTGTTCTTCGGCTACACCTTCTGCCCGGACATCTGCCCGACCACCCTCGCCCAGTTGCGGCAGATCAAGAGCGAATTGCCACCCGAGGCTGTGGATAAATTGCAGATTGTGCTGGTCAGCGTCGACCCGAACCGCGATACGCCCAAGCAGCTCAAGCAGTACCTGGGCTACTTCGACCCGCAGTTCATCGGCCTGACCCCGGCGTCGACCGATGAACTGCAAACGATCGCCAACGCGGTGAGCATTCCGTTCATTCCGGCGGACACGAGCAAGCCGAACTACACCGTTGATCACAGCGGCAACCTCGCGGTGATCGGGCCGGATGGGACACAGCGTGGGTTCATTCGGGCGCCGTTGAACAATGCGAAGCTGGTGGCGCAGTTGCCGGTGATGCTCAAGCGCAACTGAAAACACCACCAAACCCTGTGGGAGCGAGCTTGCTCGCGATGGCGGTGTATCAGTCAGCTTGGATGTTGAATGTTATGGCCCCATCGCGAGCAAGCTCGCTCCCACTGGGGCCGTATTTCCAGGCACAAAAAAGGGGATGCACTTGGCATCCCCTTTTGCATTGCAGCAGTTCGATCAGAACGCCGGCACCACCGCGCCTTTGTACTTCTCGAGAATGAAGGCCTTCACTTCCGGGCTGTGCAGGGCAGCCACCAGTTTCTTCATCGCATCGGTGTCCTTGTCGTCTGGACGGGCAACGAGGATGTTCACGTAAGGCGAGTCACTGCCTTCGATGAACAGCGCGTCCTTGGCCGGATCAAGCTTGGCTTCCAGCGCGTAGTTGGTGTTGATCAGCGCCAGGTCGACCTGAGTCAGCACGCGCGGGATGGTCGCGGCTTCCAGTTCGCGGATTTTCAGATCCTTGGTGTTCTCGGTGATGTCCTTGACGGTCGACAGGATGTTGTTCGAATCCTTCAACTTGATCAGGCCGGCCTTGGCCATCAGCAACAGCGCACGGCCGCCGTTGGTAGCGTCGTTCGGGATGACCACGTTGGCACCGCCAGGCAGTTCAGCGATGGTCTTGTACTTGCTGGAGTAAGCGCCCAGGGGCTCCAGATGCACGCCAGCCACAGAAACCAGATGGGTGCCCTTGGCCTTGTTGAACTCATCCAGGTACGGCTGGTGCTGGAAGAAGTTGGCGTCCAGGCGTTTTTCCGCGACCTGCACGTTTGGCTGGATGTAGTCGGTAAATACCTTGACCTTCAGGTCCACGCCTTCTTTGGCCAGGGCCGGCTTCACGAATTCGAGGATCTCGGCGTGCGGAACCGGAGTGGCCGCGACGGTCAGGGTTTCAGCGTGGGCAGAGAATGCCGCAACGGCCGCGAAGGCCACGAGTAGTTTTTTCATTCAGCTAACTCCATGTGAGGCGCCCGTTTGGCGCCTGCCAGCGAATGGCCGGCTCATGTCTTACTTACGGGAAAAGTGGACGACCAATTTGTCGCCAACGGTTTGCAGTACCTGGACCAGTACCAGCAGCAACACCACTGTCACCACCATCACATCGGTCTGGAAACGCTGGTAACCGAAACGGATCGCCAGGTCACCCAGACCACCAGCGCCAACGACACCGGCCATCGCCGTGTAGGACACCAGTGTAATGGCGGTCACCGTAATCGCCGCGAAGATGCCCGGACGAGCCTCAGGCAGCAAGGCATTGGTGATGATCTGTCGTGTAGTCGCGCCCATGGCCTGGGTCGCTTCGATGATGCCGCGATCCACTTCACGCAGGGCGGTTTCCACCAGGCGCGCGAAAAACGGCGTGGCACCCACTACCAGCGGCGGAATTGCACCGGCGACACCAAGGGAGGTACCGGTGATCAACACGGTGAACGGAATCATCACGATCAGCAGGATGATGAACGGCAGCGAGCGCAGGATGTTCACCACCAGCGACAACATCGCGTAGATGCCTTTGGCTTCCAGCAACTGGCGCGGGCTGCACAGGAACAGCAGCACACCCAGCGGCAGGCCAAGCAGTACGGTGAATAACAGCGAACCACCCAGCATCAGCAAGGTGTCACCGGTGGCCAGCCAGATTTCGAACCAGTCGATATTGGCGAAGAAACTTGTCAGGGCTTCCATTAGCGCAGCACCTCCATGTGGACGTCGGCTGCGGTGAAGCGGGCGAAGGCTGCTTCCATGTCACCGCCGGTCACGGCCAGGGTCAGTTGCCCGTAGGGGATGTCTTTGATGCGGTCGATGCGACCGGCCAGGATGCTGTAGTCCACACCGGTTTCCCGGGCGACGGTGCCCAGCAACGGCGCGTAGGTCGCGTCGCCCTGGAAGGTCAGACGCACGATGCGGCCTGGTACGTGAGCGAAGTCGTCACGCTGTTCGCTTTCGTCGATCTGCTCGTCTTCCTGCACGAAGCGCTTGGTGGTCGGGTGCTTCGGATGCAGGAACACTTCGGCCACCGAGCCTTGCTCGACGATCACGCCGGCGTCCATCACGGCTACCTGGTCGCAGACCCGGCGGATCACGTCCATCTCGTGGGTGATCAACACGATGGTCAGTTTCAGCTCGCGATTGATCTCGGCCAGCAATTGCAGGACCGATGCGGTGGTTTGCGGGTCGAGGGCGCTGGTGGCTTCGTCGCACAGCAGGATTTTTGGCTTGGTCGCCAGCGCACGGGCAATGCCGACACGCTGCTTCTGCCCGCCGGACAATTGCGCCGGGTACTTTTTCGCGTGGTCGGACAAGCCGACCCGCGCCAGCAACTCGGCCACGCGCGAATCGATCTCGCTGCGCGACAATTCGCCGGCCAGGGTCAGAGGCAGCGCGACATTGTCGGCGACAGTCTTGGAGGCCAGCAGGTTGAAGTGCTGGAAAATCATCCCGACCTGCTGACGGAAGCGGCGCAGGCCGTTGGCGTCGAGTGCAGTGACTTCTTCACCGTCGACGGTGATTTTGCCGCCACTGGCGTTTTCCAGGCGATTGATCAGACGCAGCAGGGTACTTTTTCCTGCGCCGGAATGACCGATCAAGCCGTAAACCTGCCCGTTCTCAATCGTCAGACTGGTCGGATGCAGGGCGGGGATTTCCTTACCGGCGACGCGGTAGGTTTTATGGACGTTTTGAAACTCGATCACGTAGCGAACCTTGTGGGGCGCGTTAGAAAAGGATCAGCGGTTAGCCGGGCGCGCATTTTAGCCTGTCCGTATAGAGGTTCTTAGCATTTATTTCGTATTTGTCCTGTCATTTGGCAATAACGCGATCAAAGGTCAGAAAAAAGGAACGGCTGAAGAAACTCACCCAAGGCCGAAGGCAACTTCGACATGGTGGGCAGCATCGGGTTTGGGACAGGGAGGCGAAGGCCAAGGCGATTCCGGCCTGAAGATCTGCGAAGCCAGGGAGACCGCCATCGCGAGCAAGCTCGCTCCTACAGTAGAGATGTGTTGGTCACAAAATGTGTGGGCAACCCGAAACCCTGTGGGAGCGAGCGTACTCGCGATGCTTTTAAGATTTACGAGGTGTTAGAACCATCTGCGCCGGGACACTGCGCAAAATCTGCCGCTCCAGCTTCAGATCAAACTCAGGATCGAGTTTCTTCACCCGTTTGGTCAGCAAGTTGGCCAGCCAAGGGTAATCATTAGTGCGTGGAGCCTGAATGCTCACGTCGCACTGAAAATTCACCACATCGGCGGCAATGGCATCCAGTTGGCGACGCAGTTTGCCCATATCGTTGATATTGAGCACGACCGTGGTGCTTTCAGCCGTCAGGTCGATAACCTTGGCTTTTGGCTTGGCTTCGGCAGCCTTGAGGGCGGCTTCGGCTCTTTCCAGTTCGGCCTTGCGCGCCTGGGCAATCGAGCCGTTGACTCCGCCGGTCAGTGCCGGAGCCTTGGGCATCAACGCGCGGGCACGGCTCAGGGCAGTTGCTGCGGCATCCACGTCACCCTTTTGCAGCACGATCTGGCTGCGGCGCAGATAGGCTTCGGCCAGCTGCCGCTGGTATTGCTCAAGGGAAGCATCGTTGGGCGATTCGGCCTGCAAGGCTGCCAATTGGTCTTCGGCGATGGCCAGTTCATCGCTGGCGATGTTTTGTTCCAGTTGTACGATGGCCGCGGCCCGCGCATCGGCGGCCTCGGTGGCCGCCGGTGGCGTGCTTTGGCAGGCGCCCAGCAGCAAAGAAAATGCGACAAGGAGCAGATAACGGGAGGCGAACGACTTCATTCCTGCGACTCTCTATTTGCGCAAAAAACGAGCAAGTCTACACCCCTCGACGGGGCAGAACAAAACTCAGCAGAAATAGCGCGGCGGCCGTCACCACAATCGACGGGCCAGCCGGGGTGTCCTTGAACCAGGACAGCGCCAGCCCGCCACACACGGCGAGTATGCCCAGCAGGCTCGCGCCCAGTGCCATCTGTTCCGGCGAGCGAGCATGACGTTGTGCCGCAGCCGCCGGGATGATCAGCAACGAAGTGATCAGCAACACGCCGACGATTTTCATCGCCACGGCAATTACCACGGCGATCAACAGCATTAACGCCAGGCGCAATCCCGCCACGGGCAAACCTTCGACCCTGGCCAGTTCTTCATGCACCGTGATCGCCAGCAATGGGCGCCACAACGTAACCAGCAAGACCAGTACCGCCGCGCTGCCGCCAAGAATCCAGGCCAGATCGGTCGGGCTGATCGCCAGCAGGTCACCGAACAGATAAGCCATCAGGTCGATCCGCACTTCGTGCATGAAGCTTAGTACCACCAGGCCCAGAGAGAGCGTGCTGGGTGCGAGAATTCCCAAAAGTGTGTCGGATGCCAGCGGCTGGCGTTGTTGCAACGTCACCAGCATCACCGCCAACAGCAAGCAGCCAACAGTGACGGCAACGGTCGGGCTGACATCCAGCAAAAAGCCCAGGGCCACGCCGAGCAATGCCGCGTGGGACAGGGTGTCGCCGAAATAGGCCATGCGCCGCCAGACCACGAAAGACCCCAGCGGGCCTGCGACGACGGCCAGGGCCAGGCCTGCAAGCAGGGCGTAGAGCAGAAAATCAGCCATGCTTGCAGCTATCTCCGTGAACATGGGGTTGGCCCGACGCGGGCGCCTTGACCACCGAGCCATGCAAGTCGTGGGCGTGGTCGTGATGGTGGTGATAAATCGCCAGGCTTTGTGCGTTCTTTCCGAACAGCTCGACGAAAGCCGGATCGCCGCTGACCTGCTCGGGATGGCCGGAACAGCATACGTGACGATTGAGGCAAACCACCTGGTCCGTGGTGCTCATCACCAGATGCAAATCGTGGGAGACCATCAGCACACCGCAACCATGACGGTCACGCAGGCGGGTGATCAGGCTGTACAGCTCGGCCTGGCCGGCCACGTCGACGCCCTGTACCGGTTCGTCGAGTACCAGCAGTTCCGGTTCGCGCAACAAGGCACGGGCCAGTAACACACGTTGCATTTCGCCACCGGAAACGCTTTGCACCGGGCTGTCGATCACCTGTTCGGCGCCGACTTCCTTGAGTGCAGCCAAGGCCATCGCACGGTCCACCCCCGGTACCAGGCGCAGGAAACGCAGGACCGACAGCGGGAGGGTCGGATCGACATGGAGTTTTTGCGGCATGTAACCGACCCGCAATTTCGGCTTGCGCCAGACGCTGCCGCTGTCCGGTTTCAACAGGCCGAGCACGGCACGCACCAGGGTGGTTTTGCCTGCGCCGTTGGGGCCGATCAGGGTAACGATCTGCCCCGGCTCGACGCTCAGTTCGATGTTGTCCAGCACCGGTTGCCCGGCGAACGTGACGGCAACCTGCTCAAGACGGATCAGCGCGTTGCTCATCAAGCCCCCTGGCAACCGGAGCAGAGACCGACCACTTCAACGGTCTGGCCTTCGACGACAAACCCGACATCCCTGGCGCTGGCGATGATCGCGTCGCTGATGGATTTTTGCTCAAGTTCGATCGCGGCGTGGCACACACGGCAGATCAGGAACTGACCCTGGTGAGCATGTTCCGGGTGGTTGCAGCCGATGAAGGCGTTGAGCGAGGAAATCCGATGGACCAGGCCGTTTTCCAGCAGGAAATCCAGCGCGCGGTACACCGTCGGCGGTGCGGCGCGACGACCGTCCTGTTCGCTGAGGACCGCGAGAATGTCGTAGGCACCCAAAGGCTTGTGGCTTTGCCACACCAGCTCCAGCACTCGCCGGCGCAACGCGGTCAGGCGCAGACCTTGACGTGCGCACAGGGCATCGGCCTCGGACAAAGCGCTGTGAACGCAATGTGAGTGGTCGTGGGGACGGCTGGCGATCGGTGTTTTTAGCATGAGCGGCGACGAGGTTTGTGAGAGACGTTATTATGTTACCCGTTCTCGCCTCTTCGAGTGGTCATCGTGTCCCGACTTTTTTCTGTTTTTGTCGCATTTATCGCAAGTTTTCTGCTGATCGGTTCGGCGCAGGCCGAGGTCAAGGTCCTTACCAGCATCAAGCCTCTGCAACTGATCGCCGCGGCGGTGCAGGATGGCGTGGCGATCCCCGAGGTTTTGCTGCCACCGGGTGCCTCACCACATAACTATGCGTTGCGTCCTTCCGACGTACGCAAGGTGCAATCGGTGGACCTGCTGTACTGGATCGGCCCGGACATGGAGGGCTTCCTGCCACGGGTGCTCAATGGTCGTACGTTGCCCAACGTCGCCGTGCAGGATTTGCCGGGCATGAAACTGCGTCACTTTGCCGAAGATAACCACTCCCACGCTGAAGAAGCCGACGAACACGACCACGATCACCGTCCGGGCAGCCTGGATGCGCACTTGTGGCTGTCGCCGGTCAATGCCCGGGTCATCGCCACGAAAATGGCGGCTGACCTGAGTGCCGCCGATCCTGCAAATGCCGCGCGCTATCAGAGCAATCTGAAAGCCTTCGACGAGCGTCTCGATGCACTGGATGCGCGCCTGAAGAAGCGCCTGGCCGATGTTCAGGGCAAGCCCTACTTCGTTTTCCACGAAGCCTTCGACTACTTCGAAGACGCCTACGGCCTCAAGCACGTGGGTGTGTTCAGCGTCGCGGCCGAAGTGCAACCCGGTGCCCAGCATGTCGCGGCGATGCGCGCGCGATTGCAGGAAGTCGGCAAGACCTGCGTGTTCAGCGAACCGCCGCTGCGGCCCCGTCTGGCGGAAACACTGGTGGCGGGTTTGCCGGTGAAACTGGCTGAACTGGATGCGCTGGGCGGGTACACGCCGGCGACTGGCCAGGGCTATGAGCAGGTGTTGGAGAAATTGGGGAATGATCTGGCGGGGTGCCTGGAGTCACTGTAACCGACACCAGACCCTGTGGGAGCGAGCTTGCTCGCGAAGGCGGCATTACATCAACATCAATGTTGACTGACCCGACGCTATCGCGAGCAAGCTCGCTCCCACAGGTCAAAGCCTTTAAAGGGCGAAAGGCAAAGGCGTGTTGACTGTCTGTCGCTGTGCCAATCGCAATTGAAATTCCATCGGATCGTGAATCAACACATCCTGTCCGGCAAACGACTCCGCTGCGATCAGGCGTGACAACCAGAACCGTACGCAAGCCACCCGCAGCATGGTTGGCCACAACTCGGCTTCGGCGGCGGTGAACGGTCGCAAGGCCGCGTAAGCGCCCAGCAAGGCCCGCGCTCGCGGTCCATCGATTACGCCAACGTCGTCCGAGCACCAGTCGTTCAAGGCAATCGCCACGTCGTAGAGCATCGGCCCGGAGCAGGCGTTGTAGAAGTCGATCAGCCCGGTCAGGTGCGTGCCTTCGAACATCGCGTTGTCGCGGAACAGGTCGGCGTGAATATTCGCCCGCGGCAGTGCCAGGATTTTTTCTTTCTGCCGGGTGATTTCTTCCAGCGCCCGTTGCAGCAGGTCTTTCTGTTCGGCACCGAGGTGCGACAGGAATTGCGTGCCCTCCTCCAGCATCCAGTCCAGGCCGCGATCGGTTTTGCGCTTGATCATATTGGCCTGGGTTGCCAGGTGCAGATGGCCGAGCAATTCACCCACCTGCGCGCAATGTTGCGCGTTGGCTTGCTTGATGTGCTTGCCGGCCAGGCGCGGTTGCAGCAACGCAGGTTTGCCCGCCAGTTCGCGCAAGGCCACGCCGTCTGTGGTGCGCAAGGCATAAGGCACCGGCAGGTCGGCGCCGTGCAGTACGTCGAGCAGTTCAATGAAGAATGGCATCTCCTGAACCGGACCGCGCTCGACCAAGGTCAGGACAAATTCGCCCTGCTCCAGGCTGATAAAGAAATTGGTATTTTCGCTACCGGCGGCAATCCCCTGGAAATCAAGCAGGCGGCCGAGGCCATAAGGGGCGAGAAAAGCTTCCAGCTCGGGCCGAGCCAGGGGGGTGAACACAGACATGTTTAAGCTGCCAGTACGGGCGCCGCTGTTGAGCCGGCGCCGATTAAAGTTAAGGACGACTTACCACTTAAAAATTTCCCACGCCGGAATCAGCATATCCGGGTAGTCGGAACGGACGAAGTTTCCCTCCGAGCCATCCGCGCGCACCAGGAAATACGGTTTGCCAACCTTTGGGGTGACCTTGATGGCGTACAAAAAGCCGTTTTGCCGGTATTCCTGAATGAGTTTATCGCCTTCCGTGCGAATGGTGACATCCGGGTCCGCCGATGGCGCATCGTCCGCCGCCATCACGGCCGATGGTGCGATTGCAAACAAGCCAGCCAGCAACAGGCGATTTAGTGTGCGCATGATAACCTTGTCCCTTTGTCGTCAACGGTCCCGCTATTCTAGCGCCGGACCCGCCGAAAAGGTTGATCCTGCTCATGAGCCAAGCCCCCCTCGTCCTGGTGGACGGTTCGTCTTACCTGTACCGCGCCTTTCACGCGCTGCCACCGCTGACCACGTCCAAAGGCCTGCCGACCGGCGCGGTCAAGGGCGTGCTCAACATGCTCAAGAGCCTGCGCAAGCAATATCCGGACAGTCCGTTCGCCGTGGTGTTCGACGCCAAGGGTGGGACTTTTCGCGATGAGATGTTCGCCGAATACAAGGCCAACCGTCCGAGCATGCCCGACGATATGCGCGTGCAGATCGAGCCGCTGCACCAGAGCGTGATCGCCCTGGGCTTCCCGCTGCTGTGCGTCGAAGGCGTCGAGGCCGATGACGTGATCGGCACCCTGGCCCGCAGCAGCGCGGCGGCGGATCGTCCGGTGATCATCTCCACCGGTGACAAGGACATGGCGCAACTGGTCGACGGTCACATTACCTTGGTCAACACCATGACCGGTAGCAGCATGGACGTGGAGGGCGTGAAGGAGAAATTCGGCGTCGCTCCGGAGCAGATCATCGATTATCTGGCGCTCATGGGCGATTCTTCCGACAACATTCCGGGTGTTCCAGGCATCGGTCCGAAGACGGCTTCCGGCCTGCTGGTCGGTGTGAACGGCGGTCTGACCGAGCTCTATGCGCAACTCGACATCGTGCCGACCCTGCCGATTCGCGGCGCCAAGACCCTGCCGGCCAAGCTCGAAGAGCACAAGGAAATGGCCTTCCTGTCCTATCAGCTGGCGACCATCAAGGTTGACGTGCCACTGGACGTTGGCCTCGACGACCTGAAAATGGGCGCGGAAGATCCTGCGAAACTCTACGAGTTGTACTCCCTGCTGGAGTTCAAGAGCTGGCTGAACGACCTTGATCGCGACGCCAAACGCCTGGAACTGAGCGCTGCTACCGAGCCAGCACCGGCCGCCGACCTGTTCAGCGAACCAGAGGCCGAAGCACCGGTCGTCGCTGCTGAAGCCGCCTATGAAACCATCCTCGATCAAGCGCGGTTCGATGCCTGGCTGGAAAAACTGAACAACGCCAGACTGTTTGCCTTCGACACCGAAACCACCGGCATCGATGCGCAGCAGGCGCAACTGGTGGGCCTGTCGTTCGCGGTTCAGGCTAACGAAGCGGCCTACATCCCGTTGACTCATTCCTACATCGGCGTGCCACAGCAGCTGGATCGTGACACGGTCCTGCGCGCGCTCAAGCCGATTCTGGAAGATCCGAACAAGCTCAAGGTCGGCCAACACGCCAAGTTCGACATGAACATCCTGGCCAACTGCGCCATCGGCGGCGATCAGGACAACGGCATTACCGTGCGTGGCATCGCCTTCGACACCATGCTTGAGTCCTACGTGCTCAACTCCACGGCCACCCGCCATGACATGGACAGCCTGGCGCAGAAGTATCTGGACCACACCACGGTAAGTTTCCAAGACATCGCCGGCAAAGGCGTGAAACAGCTGACGTTCGACCAGATCGCCCTGGAGCAGGCCGGGCCTTACGCCGCCGAAGATGCAGATATCACCTTGCGTCTGCACCATGCCCTGTTCGAAAAACTCTCGGCTATTCCGAGCCTGGCCAGCGTACTGACCGACATCGAAATCCCGTTGGTGCCGGTATTGGCGCGTATCGAGCGCCAGGGCGCATTGGTCGACGCCGCCTTGCTGGGCGTGCAAAGCATCGAACTGGGCGACAAGATGGTGGCGCTGGAGCGTGAAGCCTTCGAGATTGCCGGCGAGGAATTCAACCTCGGTTCGCCCAAGCAACTTGGTGTGATCCTATACGAGAAGCTCGGCCTGCCGGTACTGAAGAAAACCGCCAAGGGCCAGCCATCGACCGCCGAAGAAGTGCTGGCCAAACTGGCAGAAGACGACTATCGATTGCCGAAAGTGCTCATGGAATATCGCTCCATGAGCAAGCTGAAAAGCACCTATACCGACCGTCTGCCGGAGCAGATCAACCCGCGTACCGGGCGGATCCATACCTCGTATCACCAGGCGGTGGCGTCCACCGGGCGGCTGTCCTCCAGCGATCCGAACCTGCAGAACATCCCGGTGCGCACCGCCGAAGGGCGTCGCATCCGCCAGGCCTTCGTGGCCCCGGTCGGTTACAAGCTGCTGGCTGCGGACTATTCGCAGATCGAACTGCGGATCATGGCGCACCTGTCCCGGGATGAAGGGCTGATGAACGCCTTCCGCCACAATCTGGACGTACACACCGCGACCGCCGCCGAAGTGTTCAAGGTCGAACTGGCCGAAGTGACCTCCGACCAGCGCCGCAGTGCCAAGGCGATCAATTTCGGCCTGATCTACGGCATGGGCGCGCAGAAGCTCGGCAAGGACATCGGCGTCGACACCAAGACTGCCAAGGCCTACATCGATACCTACTTCGCCCGGTACCCCGGCGTTCGCCAGTACATGGACCGCACGCGTGCCCAGGCCGCCGAGCAAGGTTATGTCGAGACGTTCTTCGGCCGTCGCCTGTACCTGCCGGACATCAACTCCAACAAGCCGCAAGAGCGCGCCGCTGCCGAACGCACGGCAATCAACGCACCGATGCAAGGCACCGCTGCGGACATCATCAAGAAAGCCATGGTCGCGGTGGATAACTGGCTGACCGCGTCGGGCCTCGACGCCAAAGTCATCCTGCAGGTGCACGATGAACTGGTGCTCGAGGTGCGTGAAGACCTGGTCGACCAGGTTCGCGATGAAATTCGCGTACACATGAGCGAGGCGGCGAAGCTGGATGTGCCGTTGCTGGTCGAAGTGGGTGTTGGAAATAACTGGGATGAGGCTCACTGAGCCTTCTTGTAGGAGCGAGCTTGCTCGCGATGGAATTTCAGTCGAAATCGATGTGTCTGACACTCCATCGCGAGCAAGCTCGCTCCTACAGAAAATTGTCGAGTTCTGCTGCGGCATAGTGCCGCGGCAGAAGGGCGTAAAAAAACAGCTTGGGCCGGAGGGCTATCAGAGTTATTTCAAAGCTCTCTGAAAAAAATCTGAACTAATCTTGCACACCACCACTCAGAGTTACTGAATGGCTGGTGAAGCCCTTCGATGCTCCTATGTTGTGTTAAGTGTTGGCAGATATCTGGACCCCGCCCTAGCGGTCTAGAGCTTCAACCCCGGAACTTCTCCCTCCCCATATGAAGCCCGGGGTTTTTTTTGCCCCGAGAAAACTGCCTGCGTGCGCCGCAGGCAGTTTTCGGCACTTACTGAGCTTCTGCTTCAGCACCCTTGTCCGCCAGCTCCATCCAGCCAGCCAGTACGGTGTAGGCATCTTCCAGGCCCATGCGTTTGGGGGCCGAAAACAGCTGGATTGTCACCAGATCGCCCCAACCCTTGCGGATTTCCGCCTGAACCTTGAGCAGGGTGTTCTTGGCCGCGCCATAGGTCAGCTTGTCCGCTTTGGTCAGCAGAATGTGCATCGGCATCCCGGCAGCCACGGCCCAGTCGAGCATCAGCAGGTCGAAATCGGTCATCGGATGGCGGATGTCCATCATCAGGATCAGACCCTTCAAACTCTCGCGACCACCCAGATATGCCTCCAGGTGACGCTGCCAGTGTTGCTTGAGCGGGATCGGTACTTTTGCATAACCGTAGCCCGGCAGGTCGACCAGACGGCGTTCATCGTCTAGCTTGAAGAAGTTCAACAGCTGCGTGCGTCCCGGGGTTTTCGAGGTGCGCGCCAGGCTGGCGTGGGTCAGGGTGTTCAAGGCACTCGACTTGCCGGCGTTGGAACGCCCGGCGAAGGCGACTTCGAAGCCCTCGTCATCCGGACATTGATCGACTTTGGCGGCGCTGAGCATGAAGGTGGACTGTTGGCACAGACCGAGGATGGGATTCTTGAGTTGCATGGGATTTCCGATGTGGGCGGCGCCAGGAATGGGTGCGGCAAGCAGTGTCGCTTCCGTTTCAGTGACGCCAGTATATAATGCCGCAGATTTTGTGTGCGCTTTGTCCCAGCGTAGGACGAAGTTCACGAGAGCGACAGACCTTGATTGCGCACTAGAACGCAGCTCGCTCTCAACCCTGAAAAGGTCGTTTTATGACGAAATGGCTGCTAGCTGCCGGTGTATTGATGCCGCTTTACAGCGCTCAGGCTACACAGGATCCGGAAGCTGTGTACAACCGTGTTTGTGGTGCCTGTCATTCCGGCCAACTCCCCATGGCGCCGAAAAAAGGCGATCAGGAAGCTTGGACGCCGAGGTTGGCGAAAGGTATGGAGACGCTGGTGCAACACGTGACCCAGGGTTTCAAGGCGATGCCGCCGCGTGGTTTGTGCATGGACTGCAGTGCCGAGGATTACCAAGCCATCATCCTTTGGATGAGCGAGTAAGCCCGGTCCATAACTCTTAACCCTTAGCCGTAGTTGGATTAGCTGATGAAGAAATTGATCGTGAGTCTGCTGTTGACCGTGGGCATCTCCGGCATGGCCCATGCTGCAGGTGAGGCAGTACAACCGGGTGATGCAAAAGCCGGCCAGGCCAAAGCCGCCGTCTGTGGCGCCTGCCACGGCCCGGATGGCAACAGCATGGCGCCAAACTTTCCGAAACTGGCAGGTCAGGGTGAACGCTACCTGACCAAGCAATTGCACGACATCAAGTCGGGCAAGCGCACCGTTCTGGAAATGACCGGCCTGCTGACCAACCTGAGCGATCAGGACCTGGCGGACATCTCTGCCTACTTCGCCAGCCAGAAAGGCAGCGTCGGTGCCGCCGATCCGAAGATCGTCGCTCGCGGTGAGGCCCTGTTCCGTGGTGGTGACCTGGCCAAGGGCCTGCCAGCCTGCACCGGTTGCCATTCGCCAAATGGCGCAGGTAACGCGGCTGCCGGTTTCCCGCACCTGGGTGGCCAGCACGCTCAATACGTCGGCAAGCAACTGGTCGATTTCCGCAAGGAAGAAGGTGGCCGCACCAACGACGGCGATACCAAACCGATGCAGAGCATTGCCAAGAAGCTGAGCGACGAAGACATCGCCGCGGTGTCCAGCTACATTCAAGGCCTGCACTAAGGCCGGTGGATCGGGCGTTGAACGGCGTGCTGATCGCCTGCAACGTTAACGCTCGATTAATCCGTCTCGGCAAGTATAAAAAGGGTGGCCTTGGCCGCCCTTTTTTGTGGCCGCTGCCGTTACACTACAGAACTCAAGCCCGCCAGGATCTGTCTGAAAACAATCGCGCGCGGCGAAAAAATTTGTCCAGGAGTAAAGCATGCGTAATCTGATCATCAGTGCCGTTTTTGCCGCTGCCAGCCTGTTTGGCATGACTGCCCAGGCCGCCGACGCCCCAGCCGCCCCTTATGTCGAGCTGACCAATCCGGTTCCGGTTGCCGTGCCTGGCAAGATCGAAGTGGTGGAGCTGTTCTGGTACGGCTGCCCGCATTGCTATCATTTTGAACCGACAATCAATCCTTGGGCTGAAAAACTGCCATCCGATGTGAATTTCAAGCGTATTCCAGCCATGTTCGGCGGAGCTTGGGATGCTCATGGCCAAATGTTCTTGACCCTTGAGTCCATGGGGGTTGAGCAAAAGGTTCATGCCGCGGTATTCGACGCGATCCAGAACAAAAAAATGAAGCTGATCGACAAGAATGACATGGCTGACTTCCTGGCTACCCAGGGCGTAGACAAGGATAAATTCCTGGCCACCTTCGACTCCTTTGCTATCAAGGGCCAGGTTGTTCAAGCCCGTGAGCTGGCCAAGAAGTATGAAATCTCCGGCGTTCCAACCCTGGTCGTCAACGGCAAGTATCGCTTCGACGTGGGTTCTGCCGGCGGTGCCGAACAGGCCCTGCAACTGGCCGACAAACTGATCGACAAAGAGCGAGCGGCTAACAAGGCTGCCGCCAACTAAGGGCAGTCACTGCCATGCGCCGATGGGGTACTGAACGCATCGTTGGCCTGCATGATCCGCGGGTCAACGAGCATCATCTGGAGTCCACGGGCCTGCCCGCAGACAGTCGTCTGCGCTTGCTCAGTTTCAATATCCAGGTCGGCATCAGTACCGAGCGCTATCGGCATTACCTGACCCGGGGCTGGCAGCACTTGCTGCCGCACACGGGGCGTGCCGATAACCTGCAGAAAATCGGCAATCTGCTAGGCGACTTCGATCTGGTCGCCTTGCAAGAGGCCGATGGCGGCAGCCTGCGATCAGGCTACGTCAATCAGGTCGAACACCTGGCCCAGCTCGGCGCCTTTCCCTACTGGTATCAACAACTCAATCGTAATCTCGGTCGCCTGGCCCAGCACAGCAATGGCGTGCTCAGCCGATTGCGTCCGTGGGCAATTGAGGATCATCCGTTGCCGGGACCAAAGGGTCGCGGAGCCATTCTGGTACGGTTCGGCGAAGGCCCGGAAGCGCTGGTGGTGGTCATGATGCACCTGGCGTTGGGCGCCCGGGCACGCAGTCTGCAATTGGCCTACATCCGCGAGTTGATCGGCGACTACAAGCATCAGGTGCTGATGGGCGACATGAACACCCATGCCAGTGACCTGCTGCAACATTCCCCGTTGCGCGATCTCGGCCTGCTTGCGCCGCAACTGGAAGCGACGTTTCCCAGCTGGCGCCCACAGCGCTGCCTGGACCATATCCTGCTGAGCCCGAGCCTGACCCTGGAAAAGGTTGAGGTGCTGGCACAGCCCATTTCCGATCACCTGCCGGTCGCGGTAGAGATTCGTTTGCCGGGTTCGCTCACGGCCGATGCATTGCCCGCGTTGAGTCCTGCCCCTCGCGGATCCCATGAATGAGCGACGAAGCACAGCGCTGGAAAGAGAAATACCTCAAAAGCATCGAACAACAGGAAAAGCTCGAACGTCGCTGGGACGCGCGGCTCGACTTGCTGCGTCGCGGGCTGGTGCGCAGCACCCTGGCAGCGGAAGGTACGGACCGCGCCGTTGACCAATGCATGAAGGAAATGCGCGAAGTCGTGCGTACCGATGACATGGACGCCGGCCTGGCTGCGCTGATTCCACGCCTGGAAAAAGCCGTGCTCGACTCCGAACAGCGTCGGGAAACCCGAGTCAACCAGACCAGTGCCGCCTTGACTGCGCTGGTCACGCAACTGCAAACATTGCCATTGCCACGGGATGTGAGTCGGCCACTCAAGAATTTCGCCAAGCACCTGGATGCGCGGGTCAGTCAGGCGCGCGAGATGCCCTTGCTGCTCAGCGAGCTGAGTGGCTTGCAGGGCAAGGCCCTGAGCCAGCTGGAGACCCCAGCGGAGAACGGCCGGCCGGGCTTGCTACAGCGGTTGTTCGGCGGTCGTGAAGCGCAGGAGACGGAGGCATCAACGGCCGCTGCTCCTGCGCTGGCTGCCCCTGTAGCCGAGAGCCCTGCGGCAAGCTGCGAGGTACCCGCTGTTGAGCGAGTCGAAGACGAGTTCGCGCCAACCGAGCCAGCCGTGGCTTTTGCACCTCCGGCTGCGGAGCCTCAACCAGCCAGTGCAGCCGCGGCGGAAATCGAATCGGCCGAGAAACCGATCCCGGAAACCATCGCGACATCTCCTGAGTCGCAAGCGAACCCCGACGAGCTGACCGCGCAAGCATCGCCCGATAGCTTGCCCTTACCTCCGATTCCGATGCAGGACGTGGCCGTCGCCGATCAGACGCCATCCGAACACGACATTCTCTACGCACTTCCGGATTCCCCCGAGCCCTCCTACAGCTCGGTGGCCAGCCACATCGAAGACACGTTGCTGGGGCTGCTCGACGACCTGACACTGCCCGAGCGTCATCGTCCGCAAGCGGAATCCATGCGCGATCGTCTGAAAAACGGTCTGAACTGGTACGAATTGCTGCCGATTCTCGACGACTTCGCCACATTGATGCTGGCCATTACCGACAGCGGCCAGCATGAGTTCGAAGCCTATCTGCAACGACTGAACGAGCGTCTCGAATCGTTCCAGAGCAACTTGCAGGCCGCCACCGCGGGACACGCCGACAACCGTTCGGCTGCGCGACAGATGGACACGCAGATCCGCGAACAGGTCGATGGCCTGCAAAGCAGCATGCAGGAAGCCGCGGACCTGGAAGATCTCAAGCACGTACTGGAAAACCATCTCGAAGGCTTGCTGGGCACCATGGACCAGCACCAGAAACAGCGCGATGAGCGCGAGCAGGAGGTCGCTGCGCGCCTGCACAGCCTGGCCGAGCGGGTCGCCCATATGGAGCAGGAGGCCCAGGGTTACCGCGAGCACCTTGAAGAGCAACGACAGAAGGCATTGGTCGACCCGTTGACCGGGCTGCCCAACCGCGCGGCCTGGAGCGAGCGCCTGGGTCATGAAGTCACACAATGGCAACAACATGGCAACACGCTGTTGCTGGCCATGCTCGACCTCGATCATTTCAAGCGCATCAATGACAACTACGGGCACCTGGCCGGTGACAAAGTGCTGAAAATCATCGCCAGCGTGTTGCGCAAGCGGCTGCGCGGAACGGATTTCATTGCCCGGTTCGGCGGCGAGGAGTTTGTGCTGTTAATGCCATCCACGGTGCCGGCGGCGGGGCTGAAGATGCTGGAAAACTTGCGGGCCTCCATTGAAGCCTGTCCGTTCCACTTCAAGGGAGAGCCGGTGACCATCACCGTGTCTATCGGAATGACGGCGTTCAGGCCGGGTGAACATAGCGATCAGGTACTTAAAAGAGCCGATCAGGCGCTGTATCGCGCAAAAAATGCCGGCCGCAACCGAGTGGAACCGAGCTGACGGTGATCTGTTCCATTTTGTTTAATTCGATGGGATTGCCGTTCGCCCGCAAGGCATTACGTTACACTGTTGCATTATTGTCTTGCGTGTACTGCCTTTCGCCATGAAATATTTTGCTCTGATCTTATCGCTGATTGTGCTTGCCGGCTGTGCCAGCGGCCCCCGTTTCAACACCAGCCACTCTTCGGCCAATTACGACAGCCGCGTGCAATTTGTGGTGGTGCATTACACCAATGCCTCGCTGGAGCGTTCGTTGCAATTGCTGACCCACGGTGAGGTCAGCAGCCATTACCTGATCGGCGACGACAAGGGTGCCACCATCTACAAGCTGATGGATGAAAATGTGCGGGCCTGGCACGCCGGGGAGAGTGAGTGGAATGGCCGCACCTGGCTGAATTCCAGTTCCATCGGTATCGAAATCGTCAACCCGGGCTTCGAGGACACCCCGACCGGACGCGTGTGGTATCCCTACACCGAAGACCAGGTCCAGTCGCTGATCGTATTGCTCAAGGACATTAGCAAACGTCACGGCATAAAACCTCGCGAGATCATTGGCCATAGTGATATTGCACCCTTGCGCAAGCTGGACCCGGGGCCGCTGTTCCCCTGGAAGCGTCTGGCCGCCGAAGGCTTGGGCATCTGGCCGAATGAACAGTCGGTGGCGCGCCAGCAAATGTTGTTCGCCGAGCAGTTGCCGAGCATCAGTTGGTTTCAGGCGCAGTTGGCCCGCCTGGGTTATGCCTCGCCACAGACCGGCGAGCTCGATGTCGCGACACGACATGTGATAGCGGCATTTCAGATGCATTTCCGTCCGGCGCGTTTCGATGGCACTCCGGATGCGCAAACCGCCGCGCTACTGTGGGTGTTGAACCAGACAAAATAATGACGCCCGCCCGACGGTCAGGGCTTTTTTCCAATCAGCAGCTATAACTCATTGGTAATACATCGGATATTGCACAATGACTGCTGCTCGAGAGACCTTCCGTAGTTGGTTCCATCGCCCCTGGTTCCTGGGGCTGATGTCTACTGTCTTGAGCGCAACGTTATTGATGGCCGGCAGCCTGTTCGTCGCCATACACCAGGTCGAGCAAAGCGAAAGCGAAGAAATGAATGCTCAGGGCGAACGCTTCCTCGCCCGCCTCGAACAGCTCTTCGGGCAACTGCGTGAAAGCCTTGATGACCTTGAAGCGCAACCGTTGCGCGGCTGCGATGCTGAAATGATCGCGACCTTGCAACAGGTTACGTTCAATTATCGCTTCGTCTACGAAGCCGCCTACATGGACTCCTCGCGAATCTGCTCCAATCGCCCTCGTCAGGAAGGGCTGTCGCTGAGTCGATCGCCAGACATCAAAGGCCCGACCTACAGCTATTGGCTCAACACCACCACCGAACCCGATGAAAACCGCGCCGCGCTGATGCTCGGGCGCGGGAATTTCCGGGTGGCGACCTCTCGCGGGCATTTGACCGATATGGTCGACCTGTCGCCGGGCAGCAGCCTGCTGGTAGTTCTGGACCATGGCGCGCGCGCGATTCCGGTGCTGGGCGCTTCTCAGGTCTGGCCGCCGGCCGAGGCCTGGCCACCGAAAAACCGTGATGCGCTGCAGATCACCCAGGCACGCCTGATATACCGGATGCCCACCGACAACCCGGAATATCAATTGGTGTTGATCAGCCCACGCACCGGCATGCATATTCCGGCGGTCTGGTGGTGGTTGCTGCCGGCCAGCCTCGCGCTGGGCATATGCGTTGGGTTCCTGGTGTTTCTGCTGGTGCGCCAACGGCAGTCGCTGGACGCCGAACTGGCCGGCGCGATTCGCCGTGGCGAGTTGCAGGTGCTGTACCAACCGATCTTCGACCTCGATAGCCGCAACTGTGTCGGGGCTGAAGCGCTGCTGCGCTGGCGCAGGCCGGACGGTACCCTGACCAGTCCCGATCTGTTCATTCCGATGGCGGAAAACACCGGGCAGATTCGCCAGATGACGGACTTCGTCTTGCAGCGCCTGCTCGAGCAACTCGGCCAGTTGCTGCGTGCGAACCCGCAACTGTACATCTCGGTCAATCTCGCGGCGTGTGATGTGATGGTTCCGCGGATTGGTCAGGTGATGGCGCGGCTGCTGACCCTGCATCGCGTCGCTGCGCGGCAAATTGCTTTTGAAGTCACCGAGCGCGGGCTGGTCGATGTGGTGGTGGCCCGGGAAAACCTGCAAGCGCTACGGGATGTCGGGCATCAGGTGTTGATCGATGATTTTGGCACGGGTTATTGCAGCCTCGCCTATTTGCAAACCCTGCCGGTCGATTGCCTGAAAATCGACAAGGCGTTCATTGATGCGCTGGGCCATGACGCCGCCAGCAGCGGCGTGGCCCCGCATATCATTCACATGGCCCAGTCGCTGCACCTGAAGGTGATTGCCGAGGGCATCGAACATGAGGCCCAGGCCGCGTTCCTGTGCAGTGAAGGCGTGAAGTTCGGCCAGGGCTGGCTGTTCGCCCGCGCGTTGAGCGCAGTGCAGTTCACGGAATTGATTACCCGGGGCCGGCGTCGGGCCGGCCGGCGCCTGGATGACGAAGCGTGAGGGTGACCTAAACGGTCAGCGTCATGTAGAACTGAGTACCTTGCCCCGGCCGTGAATAGACACCCATCCGTCCGCCATGCAATTGCACGATTTCCTTGCACAAGGCCAGTCCGAGCCCGGCCCCGCCCTTCTTGCGTCCAACCTGCACGAAGGGCTCGAAGATCCGCCCCTGCTGACCGTAGGCAATACCTTCGCCGTTGTCTTCGACACTGATGATGACCCGGTCACCGTGACGCCGGGCCTGCAAGCGTATCCGCCCGCCGGAGCCGGTGTGACGCAAGGCGTTGTCGAGCAAATTGTCGAGTACCCGCTCCAGTTGTGGCTGGTCGGCCTGCAACCGCGGCAAAGGCCCCTGCACTTCCACGAGCAGATTGATTTCCTTCTCTTCGGCCGATGTGGCAAAACGTGACCGAGCCTGTTCCAGCAACGCCTCGATGGAACACAGCGTCAGGGTGAGTTTCTGCAAACCGTTCTGGTAACGGGAGAAATTCAGCAGGTCATTGATCAACTGCATCAGCCGCTGCATCTCTTCGTTAACGGTATCGAGCAGGTCGGCTTCCCGGGAATCCGGGGCAAAGTGAGCGCGCTCACGGAACAATCCGAAGGCCATGTGCATGCCGGTGACCGGTGTGCGCAATTCATGGGAGGCTCGCAATACGAATTCGCTGCGTACCCGTTCGAACGCTCGTTGCTCCGTGACGTCATGCAGCACCATCACGGCACCCAGAATATGGCCCTGGGTATGGCTGACCGGGGTCAGGCTGTAGGTGAGCAGTCTCGACTCGCCATCGACTTCGACACTCAAGTCTTCCGGAGCCCGCTCCAGCGTGCCGCCGCGCAGCACCAGTTGCAGCTGCTCATCGAGCTCGGGGCGCTCCAGCGCCGTACCCAGCCCCTGACCCAGACGATCGGACTCCCAGCCCAACTGACGCTGGGCTACAGGGTTAAGGTGTTCCAGATGGCCCTGACGGTCGATCATCAGCAGTCCGTCGTCGATGCTGTCGAGCACGGCCTGCAAGCGCTGCTGACCGGCCAGCAGCTCATCTACGTTGGTGGCCTGATGTTCACGCAGCGCCTGGGCCATGATCCCGAAACGCCGGGTCAGCTGGTTCAGTTCCACCGCCGAAGAAATCGGCAGGGTGACATCGAAATTGCCTTGGCCGATATTGTCCGCCGCCTTGGCCAAGGCCTCGATGGGCTCCCCGAAACGCCGGGCGATGGCTTGTGCGGTCACGAAGCCGATGATCAGCACCGCCAGCCCCACCAGGCCAAGCAACCCGGCAAACAGCAGCGCCTGCTCCCGGGCCTGGCGCTCGGTATCGCTGATGTTATCAAGCGCGCGCTTGTGCTCGGCGATCAGGCCATTGCGTAGCGCATTGAATTTTTCCGTCAGGTTGTCGTGGCTGCTGAGCACCTTCGAAGGGTCCGGGGACGCTTCATAAGCCTGGATAAAACGCTCGTAGTCGGCCTTGGCTTTTCTGAAACCGTGCTCGCTTCCAGTTTCCTCCGGTTCCTGGGCGATGCCCTCCTCCAGCAGTTCGAAGTAACGCTGCTTCGAGGCAGCGAAAGCGGCG
Organism: Pseudomonas sp. GW822-FHT01E03; assembly: GCF_058802985.1. NCBI lineage: Bacteria > Pseudomonadati > Pseudomonadota > Gammaproteobacteria > Pseudomonadales > Pseudomonadaceae > Pseudomonas > Pseudomonas sp. GW822-FHT01E03. Next base: position 28,312 of record NZ_JBXAOQ010000002.1, on the reverse strand, counting down.
GAGTCAGGCTTCTCGCTGAGCATGATGATCAGTTGATCACCCAGGGTCTGACGCAGCTTGAGCCCCAGGTCCAGGGTGATGAAGTTACTGCGAATCAGTGCTTCCTGGCTGCCGGCCATCTGCATCACGCTGACCAGCCCGAGCAAGAGCCCGAGCAACGCGACGGTGATCAGTGCGGAGATGCTCAGGAAAAGCCGGGTCCGCAATTTCATCGCCAGTTTCATCGGCGATTGCTCACAAGTTGTACTGCTTGCGTTTGCGGTACAGCGTCGAGGCGTCGATGCCCAGGGTTTTCGCCGCTTGATCCAGGGTATCGGCGGTGGCGAGGACCGCGCCGATGTGGGCCTTCTCCAGCTCATCCAGGCTCAGTGCCGCGCCGATGCGCGGTGCATTGTTGACCGGGGTTTCAGCCATGCCCAGATGACTGATCTCGACCCGCTCCTGCGGACAGATGATGCTCGCCCGTTCGATCACGTTGCGCAGTTCACGGATGTTGCCCGGCCAGCGATAGCCCAGCAGTGCTTCCCGGGCCTCGTCGCTGAAGACGCGCGCGGGACGGGCGTACTCCTTGACGAAGCGTGCCAGGAAACGGTCGGCCAGGTTGAGAATATCTTCGCGGCGTTCGCGTAGCGGTGGCAGGTGCAAGGTAATGACATTCAGGCGATAGAGCAGGTCTTCACGGAAACGACCGTCGCGCACCATGTCCTCAAGGTTGAGGTTGGTGGCCGCAAGGATGCGCACATCGGCACGGCGGGTCACCGGATCACCGACGCGCTCATATTCCTTGTCCTGAATAAAACGCAGCAACTTCGGCTGCAATGTCAGGGGAAAGTCGCCGATCTCGTCGAGAAACAGCGTTCCGCCGTCAGCTTGGTTGACTCGGCCCAAGGTGCTTTCGCTGGCGCCGGTGAAGGCGCCGCGGCTGTGGCCGAAGAGTTCGCTTTCCATGAGCTCGGCGGTCAGCGACGGGCAGTTGATCGTGACGCAGGATTTCTTCGCGCGTTTGCTCCAGCCGTGAATGGCTTGGGACAGTTCGCCCTTGCCGGTACCGGATTCACCCAGAATCAGGATATTGGCATCGGTCGTGGCAACCTGGCGGGCGGTTTCGAGTACCACTTTCATGGCCGGGCTGTGGGAGTCCAGACCATCCATGGGCTTGCGTACCTCGCCTTCCAGGGCTTCCAGTCGCGCCGACAATTGCCGCACCTCCAGTTGCTTGGCGGTTGCCAGCCGCAATTGATCGGGGCTGCACGGTTTGACCAGATAGTCGGCGGCGCCAGCCTGAATCGCATCCACCGCCGTGTCGACGGCAGAGTGCGCAGTGACGATCACCACCCGCATCCAGGGCGCCTGGATACGCATCTGGGCCAGCACATCGAGGCCGTTGTCTTCACCCAGGCGCAAGTCGAGGAAGCACAGGTCGAAAACCTGCCGTTGCAACAGGGCTTCTGCCTGCGCGGCGCTGGTGGCGGTGGCCACGCTGTAGCCTTCGTCTTCGAGGCAATAACGGAAAGTACGCAGGATGGCGGATTCGTCATCCACCAGCAGAATGCGGCCTTGATGCTCAGTGGCGGACTCCATTTTCCTACGCTCCTTAATGAATGATCGTTATTTAGTCTCGGAGAAATCGGGCAAGTTGCATGATTGATTCTGAGCCATTCCTGTCATGGCAGGGTAGCTTTCATCCCATGTATCGCTTAGCCGGCTAATTTCGTGGGTCTTAAATGGATGCCCGGTTTCCTGCAAAGGCCAGCGTGTATTTCTGACATCCGCGCCCTTCTCTCAATTCAAAAAATTTACGTCTTCCTTCAAACCAATCGTGCAATACGCACGACTGAACAAGAGGCATCGTGCAGGATGCGTGCGAAGTTAATTTTTTTATGTTCGTAAAGCATTGATATAAAAAGAAATTATTCAAAATAAAAGCTGGCATGCAGGCTGCAATTGTCTGGTTAACCAGGGCATTCAAAAACAAACGCCCGCAATCGAATACCGACCCCAGTGGTAGGAGCTCCAGGATGAACCGTCAACGTGCCGCCCACCTGCACCTCTCGCCTGTGTCTATCCAGCAAGGGTTGTTTGCCGTTCTGGCACTGTTGATCACCCTGATCGGCGGCCAGCAGTTTCTGCGCTGGGAGCAGAGCCAGCAGCCGGAAGCGCCACGTTTGTCGATTCCGCATCCGACCCAAACCCATTTCAGCGCTGTCAGCAGCGGTCAGGCCGATAGCCCCCCGATGCGCATGATGGATGTCGACCAGGCCGGGCCTGTGGGTGAGATACGTCATCAAGAGCGTTGGGTGTTCTAGGCAAAACTTCCGCCGCACCCCATGCGCCGGGAAACGCAGCACCTTTAAACAGAAGCGTAAGGAGAATCACCATGTTGAGCTGGGCAATCACATTCCTGATCATCGCCATCATCGCTGCTGTACTGGGCTTCGGTGGTATCGCGGGCACCGCCACGGGTATCGCCAAGATTTTGTTTGTCGTGTTCCTGGTGATGTTCATTGTCTCCTTCTTCTTGGGCCGTCGCGGTCGAGGTTGATATGAGAGCGTTGTTCAAGGCACTGGCAGCCGCCCTGCTGTTGGGCGGTAGTGCCATGGCATGCGGGCTGGCGTTTTCCCGACATGCCTGAGGCCCATTCAGGGCCTGCCGATAGAACAGAATTTGTACACGAAGGAGGCCAGCGCCTCTTTCTACCTGCGCCACCTGAGGAAGGCCGGCGCATGACCAAGGGGTCGGGACGTTCTGCCTGTTTCAGGGGCGGAGTGACCTACGGGTACAGGGAGTACCTGCGCAAGGGCCGGGTCAGGAAAAGCTGCTGCGCAAGTTCGTCGGACCGCCAAGGCTCGACGGACTTGCCAAGGGCTTGATCAAGCAACACATTGAAATAGAGCGCTCGTCTCGATTTCATCAGTGTTATCCCGTCCTTGTCCGTGTTACGTCGGAAAATACTTTTCCCGGTGTTTCATCTGCGACCGTATATCGAGAAAAATCACCTTTCTTTGGCCGCGATTTTTCCCTTCGTCCTGCGGGATTTTGCTGAAAAATCAACGCTCGGCCACTGCTCGAAAAATACTCAATCTGCTCTGTGATGGCCGGTTCACGGCACTTATGCCTGCCGAAATGTCGTATTCGAACCGGTTGGGACGCGCGTTTCGGTAAAAAAACCTCATGCCGATTCGGCATAGGGTAGGCGTTTACGGCATTAGACGGCGCTTCCTTGCATCGGAATAGTTGCGCCTTTTTTCGCCTGCCAGAGAGCCGTAAACACGCGCTCCGGGGCACCTTATACGGGGGGCAGATGCACTGGACTTTTTCGCCACAAGCGTTCCAGTTCGCGCATCTCCCTGAGTCAAACAACAAGTAAGGGTAAAGATATGAAGAAGGCAAAGCTTAGCCTCGCCTGGCAGATCCTCATCGGTCTGGTATTGGGGATTGCAATCGGTGCGCTGCTCAACCATTTCAGTGCCGAAAAAGCCTGGTGGATCAGCAACGTCCTGCAACCGGCAGGCGATATCTTTATCCGTCTGATCAAGATGATCGTGATCCCGATCGTCATTTCCTCTTTGATCGTCGGCATTGCCGGCGTCGGTGACGCCAAGAAGCTGGGGCGCATCGGCTTCAAGACCATCATCTACTTCGAAATCGTCACCACCATCGCCATCGTGGTCGGTCTGCTGCTGGCCAACCTGTTCCATCCGGGTGCCGGCATCGACATGAGCACCCTGGGCACTGTGGACATTTCCAAGTACCAGGCCACGGCGGCCGAGGTTCAGCATGAACATGCGTTCATCGAAACCATCCTCAACCTGATCCCGTCGAACATCTTCGCGGCCATGGTTCGCGGCGAAATGCTGCCGATCATCTTCTTCTCTGTATTGTTCGGTCTCGGTTTGTCGAGCCTGCAGGCGGACCTGCGCGAGCCGCTGGTGAAGATGTTCCAGGGCGTATCGGAAAGCATGTTCAAGGTCACTCACATGATCATGAACTACGCCCCGATCGGCGTGTTCGCACTGATCGCGGTGACCGTTGCCAACTTCGGCTTCGCGTCGCTGATACCGCTGGCCAAACTGGTGATCCTGGTTTACGTCGCCATCGCCTTCTTCGCTTTCGTGATCCTGGGCCTGATCGCTCGCCTGTTCGGCTTCTCGGTGATCAAGCTGATGCGCATCTTCAAGGATGAGCTGGTACTGGCCTACTCCACCGCGAGCTCCGAAACCGTGCTGCCGCGCGTGATCGAGAAGATGGAAGCCTACGGCGCGCCGAAAGCCATTTGCAGTTTCGTGGTGCCGACCGGTTACTCGTTCAACCTCGACGGTTCGACCCTGTACCAAAGCATCGCGGCGATCTTCATTGCCCAGCTGTATGGCATCGACCTGTCGATCAGCCAGCAACTGCTGCTGGTACTGACGTTGATGGTCACCTCCAAAGGCATCGCCGGCGTACCGGGCGTGTCCTTCGTGGTACTGCTGGCCACCTTGGGCAGCGTCGGTATTCCACTGGAAGGCCTGGCGTTCATCGCTGGTGTCGACCGCGTCATGGACATGGCTCGTACCGCACTGAACGTGATCGGCAACGCCCTGGCCGTTCTGGTTATCGCTCGTTGGGAAGGCATGTACGACGACGCCAAGGGCCAGCGCTACTGGAACTCCCTGCCGCACTGGCGCAGCAAGGAAAAACTGCCGGCGGGTGAAACCTCCAGCAATTGATGCAAAACCTGTGGGAGCGAGCCTGCTCGCGATGGTGGCAGGAGCACCGGGCTTATCCAGAATGCCCGCATCATCATTGACGTCCATCGCGAGCAAGCTCGCTCCTACAACAAACCCCGGAGAAATCCGGGGTTTGTCGTTTCTGGCTACCCCGCTATCATTCGCGGATCTTTTGGGGGGATTTGACTGATGCTCAATGGCCTGTGGCTTGGCTTCTTCATCGTGGCAGCTGTATCGGCGCTGGCCCAGTGGCTGATCGGTGGCAACGCCGGGATATTCGCGGCGATGGTGGAAAGCATTTTTGCCATGGCCAAGCTGTCGGTCGAAGTCATGGTGCTGCTGTTCGGCACCCTCACCCTCTGGCTGGGTTTTCTGCGCATCGCCGAGAAAGCCGGGATCGTCGAATGGCTGGCAAGGGCCCTGGGGCCACTGTTTTTGCGCCTGATGCCTGAAGTCCCGCCGGGTCATCCAGCCATCGGCCTGATCACCCTTAACTTCGCGGCCAACGGCTTGGGCCTGGACAACGCCGCCACGCCGATCGGCCTCAAGGCCATGAAGGCACTGCAGGAACTCAATCCCAGCGCTACCGTCGCCAGCAATGCACAGATCCTGTTCCTGGTGCTCAACGCCTCCTCGCTGACCCTGCTGCCGGTGACCATCTTCATGTATCGCGCCCAGCAAGGTGCGCCGGACCCGACGCTGGTGTTCCTGCCGATCCTGCTGGCGACCAGTTGCTCGACCATTGTCGGCTTCCTGTCGGTGGCGTTCATGCAGCGCCTGCGCGTCTGGGACCCCGTGGTGCTGGCCTACCTGATCCCCGGCGCCCTCGCCCTCGGTGGCTTCATGGCGTTGCTGGCGACCCTTTCGGCGACCGCTCTGGCCGGCCTGTCATCGATCCTCGGCAACCTGACGCTGTTTGGCCTGATCATGCTGTTTTTAGTGATCGGCGCGCTGCGCCAAGTGAAGGTCTACGAGGCCTTCGTTGAAGGTGCCAAAGAGGGTTTCGATGTCGCCAAGAACTTGCTGCCCTACCTGGTGGCGATGCTCTGCGCGGTGGGTGTCCTGCGGGCATCCGGGGCACTGGACTTCGGTCTGGACGGGATCCGTCATCTGGTGGAATGGGCCGGTTGGGACACGCGTTTCGTCGATGCGCTGCCGACGGCGATGGTCAAACCCTTCTCGGGAAGCGCCGCCCGGGCGATGCTGATTGAAACCATGAAGACCTCGGGCGTGGACAGCTTCCCGGCGCTGGTGGCAGCAACAATCCAGGGCAGTACCGAAACGACGTTCTATGTGCTGGCGGTGTACTTCGGTGCCGTGGGCATCCAGCGCGCACGCCATGCGGTTGGCTGCGCATTGCTGGCGGAGCTTGCCGGGGTGCTGGGGGCTATCGGGGTTTGCTACTGGTTCTTTGGTTGATCGGCCCCGCCAGCCAACACTTTCAGCGCGGCCTTGCGCTCGCCCGTCGGCAAGGCGCCTAGCTTTTCCACGGCGGTGTAAAATTTGAGCCAGTCGCCACCCTCCTGATGGAACAGCGCGGCAAAAGCCGGCACCCATTGGTCGTACAAACCAAACGGCAATAACCGGGCGTTGTTCATGGGGGCATGGATCCACGCGTCGTAGCGTTTGTCTGCGGCCCACTGACTGTCACGCAATTGCCGGTATTCGCTGCGCAAGCGTTCGAACTCGGCCGCCTTGCGCTGGCGCATTTGTTCGGTTGGCAACGGCAAGGTGTAGAGCTTTTCCAGTCGGGTGCGGGTCTTGAGTACCAACTCAGTGAACTGGTCGCGCTGACGTGCCTGCGCATTGTTATCCGGTGGCATGTGGCGGTAGGCGCGCCATTGGCGAGTACCTTCCTGCTCGACGAAGGTGGCGAAGGATTCGTTGAACTCCGTGTCGTCCTTCACATAGAAGCGCTGATGGGCGAGCTCGTGAAAGATCAGCGTGGCCAGTCGCTCATCCCCCCAGCCCATCATCGAACTGATGATCGGGTCGTTGAACCAGCCAAGTGTCGAATAGGCCTCGACGCCGCCAATCGACACGTCCATGCCTTGCAAGCGTTGCAAAGCCGCTGCACCGCGGGCTGCGCTCTGGCTGTAGTAACCGCGATAAGCAACACAACCGGCGATGGGGAAGCAGTGGTTTACGGGCTTGAGGGAAAATTCCGGTGTGGCGAAGACATTCCAGACGACGAAGGGACGCCCAATGTCCGCGTACAGGCGGTAGCTCTGGTTGTCCGGCAGGTGCAATTGCTGGCTGGCGAAGGTTCGGGCCTTTTGCGATTGCTCCAGGTGTGTACGCAGTTTTTGATCGCGCGCCGGGTCGGCAATCACGCTGGAAACAGGCTCCCTCGCCCGCAGCAACTGCAGTTGGCCGCTGGCCAGTTGGCTGTAATAGCTGGTGCTGGTGCAACCGTTGAGCAACAAAAACAGCAGGCTCGGAAACAAAACGCGAAAAACGCGATCAAGTAACCCAAGGCTAGGAAGCGGCCTGATCACAATAATTCTTCCTTGGAGAGTCTTTCCACAAGACTATCCCGCCAGACTGGAGCTCCGCTATGCGCATGTTGATACTGTCAGGAGGCCTGCTGATGCTGGCCGGCTGTGCTGGTTTCGGAATACCCCGCCATGATCCTGCGCAAGCCTGGATCGACCTTGATTCGAAGCAGGAAGATACGGCGCTGCAGGCGCTGGAGGTCGATGACAAAATCACTGACGATAAACGCTATTTCCAGGTTCATCCCGGTAGCCATGAGTTGACGGTCCGCTACCAATTCGCAGTCCAGCCCACCAATATCGGCCCGGACGCCGAGCCGTTGTGGCGCGATTGTCAGTTGAGCGTGAAATTCAGCGACTTCAACGCGGGTGAGCGTTATCAACTACAGGCGGGGAACATCGGTTTTCGGCCTTGGGCGAAACTCTACGATCAACAGCGCAAAGTGATTGGCCAAGGCACACCGGCAGGCTGTCAACACACCTGATCGGCGTTATGCTGGATGCATATCCCTTGGGACATCCATCATGCGCAGGTTGATGCTGTTACTCGCCGTCGGTGTTGTCGCGGGCTGCCAAAGCCCGATGCCGACACCCAATCCACAGATGGCCTGGGTCGAATTCTCGACGCCCTTCCCTAACGACAAGTTGTTGATGGCCGAACGACTGGATAAACAACGCCTGCGCGACGGGCGTTTTTTCGAGGTCACGCCGGGAAGCCATGAACTGATCGTGCGTTTCGACTTTGAAGTACCCGGTGGCGGATTGGGGATGATGGGCGGCCCCTCGGAACGGCTGTGCTACCTGACCATCAATTACGATCATTTCGAAGCCGGTCAGCGTTATGTGCTCGAAGGCCGTTCCATCGCCTTTACCCCCGGTGCCCGGCTGTACAATGCCAAGCGCGAAATCGTTGCTGAAGACCGGGAATCCTACTGCCTGATGTGAGCGGTCAGCGGTCGTTTTTCTGGTAGATGATTTTCTTGGTGCCGTTTTCGCACGAACCCACAACCATGTTCTGGTCATGGACCTCGTCGTTGGTGACGATTTCAAGCGTGTAGGAAGATACGCCGCTGGCCTGGATCTTGGCTTCGATCTCGGTCTTGAGCTCTTCGCAGGGTTTCGGTGCCGCCAAGGCCGAAGTGGCCAGTGCGCAACAGATAACCGCCAAGGCAAAACGTTTCATGGTTGAAGCTCCTTTGAGGCAGCACGCACAATCGTGGTTTTCGCTGCTGTCATTTATTCGACCACAGTTTTAGCGGGCGAGTCTGTCGCGACGCAAAAAAGATCGCAGCCTTGAGCACCTTTTGCCAAATAATCCCGGCAGGTTGCGCAAGGCTGCGATCTTTTCGTTTCAATTAAAATCTAGCCGACCAATGTTGCCTCCAGGCTGATCTTCGCATTCAGCACTTTGGATACCGGGCAGCCCTCTTTGGCCTTGTTGCTGAGTTCTTCGAACTGCGCCTGCGTCGCCCCGGGGATTTTCGCTTTCAGAATCAATTTCACTGCGGTGATCGCAAAACCGCCGTCCACTTGATCCAGAGTGACTTCTGCCTGGGTGTCGATGCTATCGGCCTTCAGGCCGGCATCACCGAGAATCATGGAAAACGCCATGGAGAAACAGCCGGCGTGGGCCGCGCCGATCAACTCTTCCGGGTTGGTGCCCCGACCGCCCTCGAAACGCGCCTTGAAGCCATAGGGAGCTTCCCGGAGCACGCCGGTTTCTGTGGAAATCGAGCCGATGCCGGTTTTCAGATCACCTTCCCAATGGGCCGATGCTTTCTTAACGATAGCCATGCCTGTCTCCTCAAGATTGGCGCGAAACGTCGCGCCTTCGTGGTTTTCACTTGCCAGGGTTGTGAGGATAGACAGTGGCGCAAAGTTCATCTCGCCCGATCAGTCTGCTTTTTTCGCGGGATTTTTTACCGGGCTATTGAAACTCGGGTATATGCCCACATTGCATGAATACGCTTTTGGATTCGGCAGGTTTGCGTTCGCAAGAACGAACCTGCGCCCTCAATTGGAGAAGCAGGTTTATGAAACGACTGTCCGATATCAAGTTCTCGACCCTCGATCTGGTGCCCGTGCGCGAGAACGGCAGCGCGGCCCAATCGCTGCGCAACTCGCTGGACCTGGCGCAGCATGTCGAGAAGTTCGGTTACAACCGCTTCTGGGTGGCTGAGCACCACAACATGGATGGCATCGCCAGCTCCGCGACTTCGGTGCTACTTGGGTACCTGGCTGGTGGCACGTCGACCATTCGAGTCGGTTCGGGCGGGGTAATGTTGCCCAACCACGCACCGTTGGTGATCGCCGAACAGTTCGGCACCCTGGAAAGCCTTTATCCGGGCCGGATCGATCTGGGCCTGGGGCGTGCTCCCGGTTCCGACCAGATGACCGCACGTGCGCTGCGCCGCGAACGCTCCGGCAGCGCCGACGATTTCCCGGAAGACGTGGCGGAACTGGTGCGCTACCTTGGGCCACGTACCCCGGACCAACGCATCATCGCCATGCCGGGGACCGGGACCAATGTACCGGTCTGGTTGTTGGGATCGAGCCTGTTCAGTGCGCAACTGGCCGGTGAGCGCGGTTTGCCCTACGCCTTCGCATCGCATTTCGCACCGCGCTACATGCATGAAGCGATTCGGGTCTACCGCAATCACTTCAAGCCGTCAGCCGTTTTAGACAAGCCCTACGTGATGCTCGGCGTACCATTGGTGGCAGCCGATACCGACGAGCAGGCCGATTACCTGGCGACCTCGGTGTTCCAGCGGATTCTCGCCCTGATGCGTGGCCAAAGCCTGGTACAGCGTCCGCCGGTGAAGACCATGGACGGCCTGTGGCTGCCCCATGAGAAAGATGCCGTGCACGATTTCCTTGGCCTGGCGATGATCGGCAGCCCGCAGAAAATCCGCGCCAAACTCGAGGTCCTGATCGAACAGACCCAGGCTGACGAGCTGATTTTCACCTGTGACCTGTACGAACATGCTGATCGCGTGCATTCCTACGAGTTGCTTGCGCAGGTCATGCGAGGCTGATACTCAAACGGCAGGCGTAAAAAAGCCGACACCGTGGTGTCGGCTTTTTTTCAGGCGGAATTCTGCCTACTTTTTATAGACGATCACTTTGGCACCCGCTTCGCATTTGCCAACAACTTTCCCGCCGGCAGCGGCACCTTTGTCGACAATCTCCAGCGAGTAACCGGAAACGCCCTTGGCATCAAGTTTCGCTGCGATTTCGGCTTTCAGTTCTTCGCATGGCTTGCCGCCCGCCAACGCGCTCCCCGCAAGGCTCAACAAACCTACTGCCAACATAAACTTCTTCATCGGTTGCATTCCCTGGTCGGATCATAGGGGGTAACCAGCCGTCAGCCGGACGCACTCATGTAGTGCTTTGCCATTCCCTATGGCATTCGACCGGCGTGCAAGTTCAGAAGACTAGCCCAAAGTCAGCTGCTGGCAATCCGGAACCCGACTTTCAAGGTCACTTGAAAGTGCGCAGCCTTGCCGTCCCTTATGTGCCCACGGGTCTCGGTCACTTCAAACCATTCCATGTACTTGATGCTTTTGCTGGCTTCGGCCAGCGCGTTGTTGATCGCATCTTCGATACTGCTGGTGGACGAGCCGATCAGCTCGATTTTCTTGTAGGTGTGATGGTCAGACATGGCGTTCTCCTCGGCGTGTGAATTACAGACTAGCAGTGATTTTTCCTATTTCTTCTGTTGGTCGCTCTGAGGGTGAAGTTCAGATTTTCTGCACTTTCTCGAACCCATGAAGTCCCAACCAACACACGCCACTCATCACCAATGCAGGAGAGCCACCATGGCCAACACCTCGTTACGCAAAGCCTCATTGCAAAGCATGGAAGCCGAGATCGAGAGTCTGCTCAAGTCTTTGGAAAGCCTGAAGGACGACGCCTCGGACGAGTCGCGTAAAACCCTCAAGACCTTGAAAAGCAACGCCGAGAATGCCTTGAAGCACTCGCGCCATTTGCTTGGCGATGCCTATGAAGAGGTCAAGGTCAAAACCCGTGAAACCGGGATTGCCACCCGGGACTACGCCCAGGAACATCCTTGGACAACAGCTGGTGTCGCCGTGGGTGCATTAGGCTTGCTGGCCGCTTATCTGTTGTGCAAGCGTGATTAATCCGCGCGACGCAGCTCGTTCTTGAGCCACTGCGCCAGTTGCCGGGCGCGTCCGTCCGCGGCGCGCTTGGGTAGCCACAACGCCAGTTGCGCCGGGGTTTCACTGAAGCCCCAAGGCGCAACCAGGCGGCCGGCCTTCAAGTCCTCCGTCACCAAGGGTTCGGGGGCAATCGCCACGCCCAGACCTGCGACGGCGGCTTCCAGCAAGTAATACAAATGTTCAAATCCCTGACCGTACTTCAGCGCCCTGGCGTCGAGCCCGCGTGGTTGCGCCCAGTTCGGCCAGGCTTGCGGGCGTGACGTGGTGTGCAGCAAGGGTTCGTTCAGCAGTGCAGTTTCCGGCGCCTTCTTGAGCCGTTCATAGCCGGCGAACCGCGGGCTCATGACCGGGCCGATACGTTCGCTGGCCAGCTCAAAAACCTGCATGTCCGCCGGCCAGGGTGGCTCGGCAAATACGAGCAAGGCATCCAGCCCCGGTCTTCGCGGATCCAGATCGCCTTCTCCGGCCGACAGGTGCAAGCGCAAGTCCGGCAGGTCGGCATTGAGTCTCCCCAGTCTTGGAATAAACCAGCGCGCCAGCAGACTTCCAGAGCAACCGAGCACGAATGGCGCATCGGCGGAGCTTTGTGTGAGTTCGGCGCAGACGCCGCGCAGGCGCTCGAAGGCTTCGCTGCTGGCGTCACGCAGGCGTAACCCGGCATCTGTGAGTTTCAGGCCGCGACCGTCCTTGATGAACAGGCTTACGCCGAGGTGTTCTTCAAGTAACTTGAGTTGCCGACTGACTGCGCCGTGGGTGACGTGCAGCTGTTCGGCCGCCTGACTGACGCTGTTCAAGCGGGCGGTGGCTTCGAAGGCGCGAAGCGCGTTCAGCGGAGGAAGGTCATGGCTCATTTGATCTGTGAGTTTTCCTGACAGGTTGTGGCGATCTTATCGGTTTTCAGGCCGGGGCGTCAGGGGTAGAGTGAAGCCCACTATCTCTTTATGCATCACTTCATGCATTCAACTGGAGCGCCCCATGACCCAGACTAATCTGCGCAACGGCCCTGATGCCAACGGCCTGTTTGGCGCGTTCGGCGGCCGCTACGTTGCCGAAACCCTGATGCCGTTGATCCTCGACCTGGCCCGCGAATATGAGTTGGCCAAGGAAGATCCTGCATTCAAGGAAGAACTGGCCTACTTCCAGCGCGACTACGTCGGACGTCCAAGCCCGCTGTACTTCGCCGAGCGTCTGACCGAGTTCTGCGGCGGCGCGAAGATCTACCTCAAGCGTGAAGAGCTGAACCACACCGGCGCGCACAAGATCAACAACTGCATCGGCCAGATCCTGCTGGCGCGGCGCATGGGCAAGAAGCGCATCATCGCCGAGACTGGCGCCGGCATGCATGGTGTGGCCACGGCCACTGTTGCTGCGCGTTTCGGTCTGGATTGCGTGATCTACATGGGCACCACTGACATCGAGCGTCAGCAGGCCAACGTGTTCCGCATGAAGCTGCTGGGTGCCGAAGTGATCCCGGTGGTAGCCGGTACCGGCACGCTGAAAGACGCGATGAACGAAGCCCTGCGTGACTGGGTGACCAACGTCGACAGCACCTTCTACCTGATCGGCACCGTGGCTGGTCCGCACCCTTACCCGGCGATGGTTCGCGACTTCCAGGCCGTGATCGGCAAGGAAACCCGCGAGCAGCTGCAAGCCCAGGAAGGTCGCCTGCCGGACAGCCTGGTGGCGTGCATCGGCGGTGGTTCCAACGCCATGGGCCTGTTCCACCCGTTCCTCGACGACAAGAGTGTCGAGATCATCGGCGTTGAAGCCGCCGGCTATGGCATCGAGACCGGCAAGCATGCGGCCAGTCTGAACGGCGGCGTACCCGGTGTGTTGCACGGCAACCGCACCTTCCTGCTGCAGGACGACGATGGCCAGATCATCGATGCCCACTCGATCTCCGCCGGCCTGGACTACCCGGGCATCGGCCCGGAACACGCCTGGTTGCATGACATCGGCCGCGTTCAGTACACCTCGGTGACCGACGACGAAGCCCTCGCTGCGTTCCACCAGTGCTGCCGCCTGGAAGGGATCATCCCTGCCCTGGAAAGCGCCCATGCCCTGGCTGAAGTATTCAAGCGCGCCCCGACCCTGCCAAAGGATCACCTGATGGTGGTCAACCTGTCCGGCCGTGGCGATAAAGACATGCAGACCGTGATGCACCACATGGAACAATCCAAGCAGGAGAAACACTGATGAGCCGCCTGCAAACGCGTTTTGCCGAACTCAAGGAACAAAACCGTGCCGCCCTGGTGACCTTCGTGACCGCCGGTGACCCGGGCTATGACACGTCCCTGGCTATCCTCAAGGGCTTGCCGGCGGCTGGCGCCGATGTGATCGAGCTGGGCATGCCCTTCACCGATCCGATGGCTGACGGCCCGGCAATCCAGCTCGCCAACATCCGTGCGTTGGGTGCCAAGCAGAATCTGGCGAAAACTCTGCAAATGGTTCGCGAGTTCCGCCAGGACAACAACGAAACACCGCTGGTGCTGATGGGGTACTTCAACCCGATCCACATGTACGGCGTACCGCGCTTCATCGCCGAAGCCAAGGAAGCCGGCGTTGACGGCCTGATCGTGGTCGACCTGCCGCCAGAGCATAATGGCGAACTGTGCGACCCGGCGCAGGCCGCGGGCCTGGACTTCATTCGCCTGACCACGCCAACCACCGACGATGTGCGCCTGCCGACCGTTCTCAACGGCAGCTCCGGCTTCGTCTACTACGTATCGGTGGCCGGTGTGACCGGCGCCGGCGCTGCCACGCTGGAACACGTCGAGGAAGCGGTCGCCCGTCTGCGTCGCCATACCGACCTGCCGATCAGCATCGGTTTCGGTATCCGGACTCCGGAACAGGCGGCGTCCATCGCGCGTCTGGCCGACGGTGTTGTGGTGGGCTCGGCGTTGATCGATCACATCGCCAATGCCACCTCCCCGGAACAAGCCGTGGATGGCGTGCTGAGCCTGTGCTCGGCACTGGCGGACGGCGTGCGTAAAGCTCGCGTCAGCTGAGGGTAAAGTGCCTGAGACAGTGGAATTAGAGCCGCGCGGCACAGGCTGAACAGCAAAAAGGGCTTCAGGACTGAGTTCTGAAGCCCTTTTTGCTATGTGTGGCTAAACGCTGTAAATCTTGTGGGAGCGAGCCCGTTCCCACAGGTTGCGGTATCAAGGCAACTCTATCCCGCCTGATGCCTTGTGCAGTTTGCGCAGGTGTTCACCAATCTGCTTCACGTTGGCCTCGTTGGCGGCCATTTCGGCGGCGCGGCCTGGTTCAAGCAATGCCCTCACTTCCTTGTCCAGATCCCCGGACAGCGCCAGGAGCTGCTTCTGGCGCTGGCTGCTTTCCGATTCCAGATGCTCCCACTCGCTCGGTTGCGGCAGGCCATAACCCTTGGTGCCCAGCAGTTCTGCCGGTCGGCTGAGGAAACCACTGTTGGCCAGAATGTCCTTGAGCGTCTCGTTGGCCTTGTCCATGCCGCCATTCTTTAGTTCTCGGGCGCCAAGATAGCGCTGCTTCACTTCATCCTGGGCCAGCAGCAACTGCTGACGGAAGCTGGCTTGTTCCAATAGCAACAACGCCGCGCTGGTGCGCAAATCGGCCTGCTCGAACCATTGCCGACGCTCTGCCGCTTTCAATTCGAGCCAGTCTTCGACGGTTTCCTGTTTGATCGGCAAGTGCTTTTTCAGGATCTCGAACATCGCCTGATAACGCTCGCGAAAGGAGTCGAAACGATAACCCAGGCGCAAGGCTTCTCGTGGGTCGTCCAGCACACTGGCGTCCGCCAGTCCGCGGCCCTTCAGCACTTCGAGCAAACCGTTGGGCATGATGTTGTCGAGTCCCACCAATTGCGGGTTATTGGTGCCGCCACGCAGTAACTTCAGCTCTTCCACCGCGCAGTTGTTCGACAGGAAGAAGTAGTTGCCGTCGTAGCTCCAGTGCATCTCGGCGGCACGTCCGACCACGTCTTCAATCTCTCTGCGCGACAGGTTCAGGGGCACGGAGGCCAGGCTGCGCAGTTCGGTCTTGGTGTATTCGTCGATGACCTGGGATAGCGGCAGGATAAACAGTCGCGACGGGTATTTACCGACCAGGCCATCCCAGCTCGACAGCTGCACGTCGCCGACGAAGGCGCGGTAAGACAGCACCAGATGCTGGTCCAGATCCAATCGGCAATCCGGTCCGCGTGGTCGGCCTGGCGCGCAGATCACCAGGCGCAACATGCTGTGACCCCAGCGGCTGAACAGGTTCTGGTTGGCCTCGGCCAGCAGATAGTCAACGGCATAGACTCGCTCCGGATCGACCTGGCCCAAAGGTGTCTTGGCGAAGTCGCTGCCGGCATTGAGGAACGCGAAGGTCTTGCTACAGGTGTCTTTGGCGGCAGGCGCCCAGCCGAAATGTTCCTGGTAGTAGCGATACAGCGAGGGACGGCGGCAGGCGTAGCTCGGGTCGAGGAGGAAATACTCCATGTTGACCGCGACGAACTCCTTTGGACTGCTGGTCTCGTAGATGTCCGGGCTGCGGGCAATCTGGCGATTGTGCTGTTCGCGTTCACCGCGACGGCCTACGTATTGCTGCCAGCCGGCGAGGTCGAGCAGACGCGGATCGTCACTGAGGGTAAAACGCCGATCGGACTGGCCCCGGCACTGGTCGGGAATGCCAACCAGCCCTGAGCTGTTGTTGCGCTGGGTGCAGCGCTGAATCAGCTTGCGTTCGGCATCCGACCACAGGCGCGAGCGATCGTAGATGTGAGTCAGCTCGTGCACCACCGTGGCCAGCATTTCCCGGCGCACGGTGCCATGGGGGCGAAGGGTTTTCTTGGTCGCGGCGCTGCCATCGGTGAGGCTGGCCAGCAGGTTGCGGTTCAGATCGAGTTCGGACACCAGTGACGCCTGACCGTAGGCGTTGCCCGGCATGTCATCCGTCCAGTCGACGTCGATGCGTCGATCGAGTTGCTCGATAAAGCGTGGCGGCAGTGCCTGCATGGCTTCATCGAGCAACGCCTGGCTGGCTTGCTGTTGCGCGGGAGTCAGACCTTCGGTCTTGAGCTGTAATTGAAGGCCAGCGTGGGCCGTGTTGCCGAGCAGCAACATGGCCCCGGCCAGCAGCCAGGCACCTTGACGCTTCACAGTGCGAGGATGGCTTCGGCGAGATCCTGGTCACTGGCGTCACGAGCTTCCGGCACACGGGTACGCAGTAAATCGAAGGCGGATTCCAAGTGAGCGCCACGAATGTCGCCATTGCTGGCAACGAAACTGGCGGCATCGTCCTGGGCTTCGCGCACGATTTTCGAATCGCGAATGGACGTAGTGGTGTCGGAGGTGAAATCGAGGGTGCGCTGGGTAGCACGGATCAGAATATTACTCGTGGCAACCAGAGTATGTGCCTGGGCCACATCGGCCAACAGCAGCAGACCTAAGGTGGCAGCAATCAGCGGGTTACGCATGGAATGACTCCAGAAAAAACAGGGATAACTATTGGACGAGAATTGCTTGTGCCAGTTCAAGGTCGTTGGCACGAAGTTTTGCCTGGGTCCGACGCAGATACCGCAAGGCAGACTCCAGTCGTGCGCCTCTCAGTTGGCCGTCACTGGCAATGAATGCCGCGGCGTCATCATGGGCAGCGAGCAGCAGTTTATGGTCGAAGGGGGCGGAGGTCACCAAACTTGTGGCGTAACCGCTGGCGACGATGCCTTGGGTGGACAGGTTGAAGGCGTCATAAGCGTGGGCCGATCCGCAGTAACCAAGGGTAAGAAAGGCTGGAGCGATCAAGAAACTTGAAGGAAAACGCATGAGACTCGACAGTTGAGAGTGAGTCCCAAGGCTAGCGCAAGGCCCGTTCTAGAGCCAGCGCCGAAACATTGGGGCACGTCGGGCGTGCCCCATGCCTTGTGCAGTCGTTTAGATCGTCAGGATCGCCTGCGCCAGTTGTGCGTCGGTTGCGTTCAGCTGTGGCGCCTGGCGGTGAATGTGGTCGATGGCGCTTTCCAGTTTCACTCCGCGAATGGAACCTTCGCTGGCGACGAAACTGGCGGCGTCATCACGGGCCGCGAGGACGATCTTGTCATCCTTGAAGGACGACGATATGACGTCGGAGGTCGCATCGGATGTGGCTTTGAGCGCGTTAACTACAGCGTCGGTGGTCACGATGAAGCTGGTTGCGCTGGCATTGGCTGCCACGGCAAACAGGGCTGCAGCGCTGAGCAGGCGGAGACGGGACATGGGTAACTCCTTTGGGTAAACCAGTTGAAAAATGGCGCAGTGTCTGCAAAGTCAGACGCCAGGCGCTTGGCGCTCGCCACGTTCTGACTTGATATTAGGCCTGAGTGTGTCAGTTCGAACAGCCCGTCATGCAAACAGGCAGTCAGCGCCAGAACGGTTTATCCAGTTCATTGATGCGCTCAGCGTCGCTGATGCCAAGATCCGATAGCTGACGATCATCGAGTTGAGCCAGTAAACGTCGTGTTCTCGCCCTTTCCAGGCTAGCGAAGAATCCTGTCAGCAGATCTCTGACCCAGTGCAGGCAAGGTCTTGATCGAAATGATGGGGTCGAAACATCCTGTAAAGAACTCATGGCGCGTTCCCTGTCCTGATAAGTGGAGGGCTCCATGCTGACACCGGTCGAATCTCCGTTGCAGACACACTGCGACGATATTGTACTCATTCAGTTTGTAGTTTTTGCAAACTGTACTGGTGTTCAGGGTTCCCTACTGTAAAAGCGGATTTGACAGGCCAAAACGACAAAACCCGTCGTGGCTTCCCACGACGGGTTTTGTTTTTTCAATTCGGGTTGCTGGCGGTGGACCTTCAGGTCAGAGCCAGCGACGCTAACTTAGCGCCAGAACGGCTTGCTCAGCTCTTCGTAGCGTTGTGCTTCGCTAATCCCGGCGTCAGCCAGCAGGCGCGAATCCAGACGAGCCAGTTGATGGCGGCTGGTGATGCGGCGCTGCCACAGCATCAAGTTGGCGATAACGCGCAGAGGCAGGGAAGCCTGGGTTTTTGCAGCGGTGTCTTCGAAGAACAGTTCGGAACTGAGTGTACGTTCCATGGTTTTCATCCTTCCGCTTATGGCGGGATTAGGTAGTGGCTTAACTGGTGCCCATGATCCTCTCGTTTGCCTAGTCTCTGTAGATACAGTTCATCTGTATTGTGCGAGCTCAGTTAACTGTTTATAGGGGGTGTACTGGTCGAATTTGAGGCAACTGTACCTATCTGCACTGTTAAGGTGCAAAATTGCTGTTTTGACTCGATAAGGTAGGAATTTCCCCTAGGAAATTACCGGTACAGTAGTACAGTTTTTTTCAGAGTGTGAAGTAGTAAGAGCAAGCTGACGAAACTGTGTTTGCGCCAGCTGCTATCTGTACCAATTACTTCTTCAGCATTTGCCCGGTTTCTTCCAGGTTGATGTGCCAGCTCAGGGCATCACGCAGGATGTGCGGGGTGTGCCCGCCGATGCCGCACGCGGTGGTGAAGTAATCATTCAGCGCCTGGCGGTAATCCGGGTGCACGCACTTGTCGATGATGACCCGGGCACGCTCCCGAGGCGCCAGGCCTCGCAAGTCTGCCAGGCCCACTTCGGTCACGAGGATGTCGACGTCATGTTCGGTGTGGTCAACATGGCTGACCATCGGCACCACGCTGGAGATCGCACCGCCCTTGGCGATCGACTTGGTCACGAACACGGACAGGTGCGCGTTGCGCGCGAAGTCGCCCGAGCCGCCGATGCCGTTCATCATCCGCGTGCCGCAGACGTGAGTGGAGTTGACGTTGCCATAGATGTCGAACTCCAGTGCCGTGTTGATGCCGATGATGCCAAGGCGACGCACGACTTCAGGGTGGTTGGAGATCTCCTGCGGACGCAGAACCAGTTTGTCCTTGTAGCGCTCCAGATTGCCGAACACGTCGGCATTGCGCCGGCTCGACAGGGTGATCGAACTGCCCGAGGCAAAACTCAGCTTGCCCGCGTCGATCAGGTCGAAGGTCGAGTCCTGCAGCACCTCGGAATACATTGTCAGGTCTTCGAACGGCGAGTCGATCAGGCCACACATCACCGAGTTGGCGATGGTGCCGATACCGGCTTGTAGCGGGCCGAGCTTGTTGGTCATGCGCCCGGCTGCCACTTCCTGTTTGAAGAAGTCGATCAGGTGGTCGGCAATGGCTTGGGTCTCGACGTCCGGCGCCAGCACAGTGGAGGGCGAGTCAGCCTGGTTGGTGACCACGATGGCGACGATTTTTTCCGGTGGAATCGGGATGGCGGTGCTGCCAATGCGATCGTCGACCTTGACCAGCGGAATCGGTGTACGGGTCGGACGGTAGGTCGGAATGTAGATGTCGTGCAGACCTTCGAGATTCGGGTTGTGCGCCATGTTGATTTCGACGATCACGTGCTTGGCGAAAATCGCGAAGCTGGCCGAGTTGCCGACCGAGGTGGTTGGCACGATATGCCCTTGCTCGGTGATCGCCACGGCTTCAATCACGGCAATGTCCGGCAGCTTCAATTGCTGGTTGCGCAATTGCTCCACGGTTTCCGACAAGTGCTGGTCGATGAACATGACTTCGCCGGCATTGATCGCCTTGCGCAGAGTGCTGTCGACCTGAAACGGCATGCGTCGCGACAGCACGCCAGCTTCGGTCAACTGCTTGTCGAGGTCGTTGCCCAGGCTTGCGCCGGTCATCAGGCTGATCTTGAGCGGCGTGACCTTGGCACGCTCGGCCAACGCCTGGGGGACGGCCTTGGCTTCGCCTGCGCGAGTAAAGCCACTCATGCCGACGGTCATGCCGTCCTCAATCAGAGCGGCAGCGTCGGCAGCGCTCATCACTTTGTCCAACAACGAAGGCAGGCGAATACGGTCACGGTACATGGATTGTTATCTCGGGCAACAGGTAGCAGGACGTGCAGTCTAGTGAATTGTGCCGGCTTCTGTCCCGCTACCAAGGTCGCAATCAAGGCGTCTATTCCGGGCCTTTCAAGCAAAACACCGTTACCGGATCGGTAACAAAAGGATAGTTTGTCCGACGATTTGCGCAAACAAAAACGCCCCGACGAGTCGGGGCGTTTTTGTTTGCCGCAGAGGGTTACTCGACGGCTTTGACCATGTCTTCGATGACCTTTTTAGCGTCGCCGAACACCATCATGGTCTTGTCCAGGTAGAACAGTTCGTTGTCCAGGCCGGCGTAGCCGCTGGCCATCGAGCGCTTGTTGACGATGATGGTCTTGGCCTTGAACGCTTCGAGGATCGGCATGCCGGCAATCGGCGATTTCGGATCGTTCTTCGCGGCCGGGTTGACCACGTCGTTGGCGCCCAACACCAGTACCACGTCGGCCTGGCCGAACTCGGAGTTGATGTCGTCCATCTCGAACACCTGGTCGTAAGGCACTTCGGCCTCGGCCAGCAACACGTTCATGTGGCCGGGCATACGACCGGCAACCGGGTGGATCGCATACTTCACGGTCACGCCGCGATGGGTCAGCTTCTCGGTCAGCTCTTTCAGCGCGTGCTGCGCACGTGCCACCGCCAGACCGTAGCCCGGCACGATGATCACGGTGTCGGCGTTGGTCAGCAGGAAGGTCGCGTCGTCGGCCGAACCGGACTTCACCGGACGGGCTTCCTTCGAACCCGCCGGGCCGGCCGCGTCCGCCGTATTGCCGAAGCCCCCGAGCAGCACATTAAAGAAGGAGCGGTTCATCGCCTTGCACATGATGTACGAGAGGATTGCACCGGACGAACCTACCAGCGAACCGGCGATGATCAGCATCGAGTTGTTCAGCGAGAAGCCGATGCCCGCCGCTGCCCAGCCGGAGTAGCTGTTGAGCATCGACACGACCACGGGCATGTCCGCGCCGCCGATCGGGATGATGATCAGCACGCCGAGCACGAAGGCCAACGCCAGCATCACGCCGAAAGCGGTGTAGTCGCCGGTGAGCATGAACGTCACGCCCAGGCCCAGTGTGGCCAGGCCCAGCAGCAGGTTCAGCTTGTGCTGGCCACTGAACTGTACCGGTGCGCCCTGGAACAGGCGGAACTTGTACTTGCCGGACAGCTTGCCGAAGGCGATCACCGAGCCGGAGAAGGTGATTGCACCGATGGCGGCACCGAGGAACAGTTCCAGGCGGTTGCCGGCCGGGATCGCGTCACCGAGTTGCTTGACGATGCCCAGCGACTGCGGCTCGACCACGGCAGCCACGGCGATGAACACCGCGGCCAGGCCGATCATGCTGTGCATGAAGGCGACCAGCTCCGGCATCTTGGTCATTTCAACGCGTTTGGCCATGATCGAACCGGCGGTGCCGCCGATCAGCAGGCCGACGATCACGTAGACGATACCGTCCTGGGCCAGTTCGGAGCCCAACTTATAGATCAGGCCGACCGTGGTGAGGATCGCCAGGCCCATGCCGAGCATGCCGAACAGGTTGCCGCGGCGCGACGTGGTGGGGTGCGAGAGGCCCTTGAGCGCCTGGATGAAGCAGACCGAGGCGATCAAATACAGGGAAGTAACCAGGTTCATGCTCATGCTTGCTGCACCTCGGCCTTGACTGCTTCAGCTTTGGCGGCCGGAGCTTTTGCCGGCGCTTTCTTCTTGAACATTTCCAGCATGCGGCGGGTGACCAAAAAGCCACCGAATACGTTGACCGCGGCCAGGGCCACGGCCAGGGTGCCCATGGTCTTGCCCAGTGGCGTCACGGTGAGGGCCGCTGCCAGCATGGCACCGACGATCACGATTGCCGAGATCGCGTTGGTCACCGCCATCAACGGGGTGTGCAGCGCAGGCGTGACGTTCCAGACCACGTGGTAACCGACATAGATCGCCAGCACGAAGATGATCAGGTTGTAGATACCGTCAGAGATCAGCATGTCTTCCATTGTTTTTATCCTCAGCCGTTCTTGCGCACGATCTGGCCGTCGCGGCACATCAGGCACGCGGCGACGATATCGTCTTCAAGGTTGATCACCAGTTGTCCTTCTTTATCGAACAACAGTTTCATGAAGTCCAGCAGGTTGCGGGCGTACAGCGCCGAAGCGTCAGCCGCCACGGCGCTGGCCAGGTTGGTCGGGCCCACGATGGTCACGCCATTTTCGACGACCACCTGGTCGGCCACGGTCAGCGGGCAGTTGCCGCCCTGGGCGGCCGCGAGATCGATGACCACCGAACCCGGTTTCATCTGGGCCACGGTTTGCGCGCTGAGCAGCGTCGGTGCCTTGCGGCCGGGAATCAGCGCGGTGGTGATAACGATGTCCGCCTGCTTGGCGCGTTCGTGCACGGCCGCGGCCTGGCGCTGCATCCAGCTGGCCGGCATCGGGCGAGCGTAACCGCCGACACCGACGGCGCATTCGCGCTCTTCATCGGTCTCGTAGGGCACGTCGACGAACTTGGCGCCGAGGGATTCGATCTGCTCTTTTACCGCAGGACGCACGTCAGACGCTTCGATCACCGCCCCCAGGCGCTTGGCGGTAGCGATGGCCTGCAAACCGGCCACACCGGCACCCAGAATCAGCACGCGCGCCGCTTTCACGGTGCCCGCAGCGGTCATCAGCATCGGCATGAAACGCGGGTAGTAGTGCGCGGCCAGCAACACGGCTTTATAGCCGGCGATGTTGGCTTGCGACGACAGTACGTCCAGGCTCTGGGCGCGGGAGGTGCGCGGCGCGGCTTCCAGGGCAAAGGCGGTAATGCCGCATTCGGCCATTTTGGCGATGGTTTCATTGCTGAACGGATTGAGCATGCCCACCACTACGGTGCCGCTCTTGATCAGGGCGAGCTCGCTGTCGCTGGGCGCGACCACCTTCAGAATCAGCTCGGCAGCAAACGCATCGTTGGCGCTGCCAATGCTTGCGCCTGCCGCTTCATAGGCACTGTCGACAACGCTGGCGTTAATGCCGGCGCCGCTTTGTACAGTGACCTTATGGCCCTGGCCGATCAGCTTCTTGATGGTTTCCGGGGTTGCAGCAACCCGTGTTTCACCGGTCTGGGTTTCGAGAGGAACACCAATGTGCACGTCAAATCTCCTGCGTGATCTTATTGAGTAAACCCATGCACTACGGATGGTGCGGCTGGGGCGGCCGATCAGCACGATCCCGCCAAATCAGGGCGGGGCGCGGCATTTTGCAGGCGAACTTTGTGCCCTTCAAGGGATTATGACGGGTGACGGAAAATTAACTACAAGTCACCCCGTGACCGAATGTCGCAACCAACCGGCTCAATCCCTTGCAGACCGTGCTTTTCAAGGATTCTGGCCGAAATTGAAGAATTTACACATCGGCCGTATGAATGATGCGGCATTGCCTCGAAATAGTGGCGCAAAGCCGCGTCATCAGGCGCTTGTGGGACGTTTGTACGACTTGTCGATACAGTTTGCTGTCATGCGACAAATACGTATATCTGTAGGGCTTTTGTTTTGCTGACTACGGGGTCAAGTAACCTCGTAGAGCCTTTATCCCTCTAGGCTGTAGCTGTACGCCTGATTTACCAGCCAGTCACGAAATGCCTTTAAAGACGCGGATTCGACCTTTCGCTCAGGAATCATCAGGTAGTAAGCCTTGATACTGGACAGTGCTTGGGGGTTGGCGATCACCAGGCGTTTCTCTTTCAGCTCCCTTTGAATCAGGAACGGTGGAATCAGGGCAATGCCCATGTCGTGCATGGCTGCCTGGGCGAGCATGGAGAATAGCTCGTAGCGGGGGCCCGTCATGTCTCGCGGGACATTCAGGTGTTGGGAGTCGAACCATTGGCGCCAGGCATAGGGGCGAGTGGTTTGTTGCAGAAGAGGCAAGTCGGCGATTTCCCCGGGCGTCAGACTGGTCTTGTTTCCGAGCAGGTTGGGGCTGCAAACGGGCATCGGATTTTCACCCATCAGCCTGTGGGATTCTGTACCCGACCAATCCGCGTCGCCGAAGTAGATGGCGGCATCAAAATCCGTGTCGGCGAACAGGAACGGCCGCGTGCGGTTGGTCAGGTTGACCGTCACTTCCGGGTGTTTCTGCTGGAAATCCTTGAGTCGCGGCAGCAGCCATTGGGTGCCGAAGGTCGGAACTACGGCCAGTTCGATCACGTTGGTGCCCTGCTGGCCCATCACGGACAAGGTGTCGCGCTCAACGGCATCGAGCTGAGTGGCCACCCGACGGCTGTAGGAGAGTCCGGCTTCCGTCAGCTTGACCCCGCGCCGCGAGCGTCGGAACAGTTCCACACTGAGGAACTCTTCAAGGCTGGCAATCTGTCGGCAAATCGCTCCCTGGGTCAGCGAAAGCTCCTGGGCGGCCTTGGTGAAGCTCTCGTGGCGCGCCGCGGCCTCGAAGCTGATCAGGGCGGTGGTGCTGGGTATCTTTCTGCGCATGTACGTCAACCTCACTAATACATCGCATAAAAGCTCTTTTGCGACGTTTCGGAGTGAGAAATTAGCACAACAGTATGCAAAATCCTCGTTTGCCGTCGCGCCGATCCGGGCCTAGGATCAGCCTACGTTATTTGACCCGATTCGAGAGGACACACTCATGGGCGGTAAAGCTAGCTTCAACTGGATCGATCCCCTGCTGCTGGATCAACAGCTCACTGAAGAAGAACGAATGATTCGCGACACGGCTGCGCAATTCGCTCAGCAAAGCCTTGCGCCGCGCATCCTCGAAGCTTTCCGTCATGAGAAGACCGATCCGGCGATCTTCCGCGAAATGGGCGAAGTCGGCCTGTTGGGCGCAACCATCCCCGAGCAATACGGTGGCAGCGGCCTGAACTATGTCAGCTATGGCCTGATCGCCCGTGAAGTCGAGCGCATCGACTCCGGCTATCGCTCGATGATGAGCGTGCAGTCCTCGCTGGTGATGGTGCCAATCAATGAATTCGGTACCGAAGCGCAGAAGCAGAAGTACCTGCCGAAACTGGCGTCGGGAGAGTGGATCGGCTGCTTCGGCCTGACCGAGCCTAACCACGGCTCCGACCCGGGCGCGATGATCAGTCGTGCGCGCAAAGTGGAAGGCGGCTACAGCCTTACCGGCAGCAAGATGTGGATCACCAACAGCCCGATCGCCGATGTGTTCGTGGTCTGGGCCAAGGACGATGCCGGTGACATTCGCGGCTTCGTTCTGGAGAAAGGCTGGAAAGGTCTGAGCGCTCCAGCGATTCATGGCAAGGTGGGCCTGCGGGCATCGATCACCGGTGAAATCGTGATGGACAACGTGTTCGTTCCGGAAGAGAACATCTTCCCGGACGTCCGTGGTCTGAAAGGTCCTTTCACTTGCCTCAACTCGGCACGTTACGGCATCTCCTGGGGTGCGCTGGGTGCAGCCGAGTTCTGCTGGCACACCGCTCGCCAGTACACCCTGGATCGTCAACAGTTCGGTCGCCCACTGGCCGCTACCCAGTTGATCCAGAAGAAGCTGGCCGACATGCAGACTGAAATCACTATGGCGCTGCAAGGCTGCCTGCGTCTGGGTCGTATGAAGGACGAAGGTACCGCTGCGGTCGAAATTACCTCGATGATGAAGCGCAACTCTTGCGGCAAGTCCCTGGACATCGCGCGCATGGCTCGCGATATGTTGGGCGGCAACGGCATCTCCGATGAATTCGGTGTGGCGCGTCACCTGGTCAACCTGGAAGTGGTGAACACCTATGAAGGTACTCACGACGTCCATGCACTGATCCTCGGTCGTGCGCAAACCGGCCTCCAGGCGTTCTATTAAGGAGAACGTCCATGGGCGCGCTATCGCATCTACGGGTACTGGATTTATCGCGGGTGCTGGCCGGGCCTTGGGCCGGGCAGATCCTGGCCGACCTTGGCGCTGAAGTGATCAAGGTCGAGCGTCCGGGTAACGGCGATGACACGCGCGCCTGGGGACCGCCGTTCCTTAAAGACGCTTATGGCGAGAATACCAGCGAGGCTGCTTATTACTTGTCGGCCAATCGCAACAAGCAATCTGTCACCATCGACTTCACTCGCCCTGAAGGGCAGAAGCTGGTGCGTGAACTGGCGGCCAAGTCGGACATCTTGATCGAGAACTTCAAGGTCGGCGGTCTGGCGGCTTATGGCCTGGACTATGAAACGCTGAAGACGATCAATCCGGATCTGATCTATTGCTCGATCACCGGGTTCGGCCAGACCGGTCCTTATGCCAAGCGTGCGGGTTATGACTTCATGATCCAGGGGCTCGGCGGCCTCATGAGTCTGACGGGGCGACCTGAAGGCGAAGAGGGTGCGGGGCCGGTGAAGGTTGGCGTGGCGCTGACGGACATCCTGACCGGGCTGTATTCGACTGTCGCGATCCTGGCTGCGCTTGCGCATCGGGATCACGACGGCGGTGGTCAGCATATCGATATGGCACTGTTGGACGTACAGGTGGCTTGTCTGGCCAATCAGGCAATGAACTACCTGACGACAGGCAATGCGCCTAAACGCTTGGGTAATGCTCACCCGAACATCGTGCCTTATCAGGATTTTCCTACGGCGGATGGCGATTTCATCCTTACCGTCGGGAACGATGGTCAGTTCCGCAAGTTTGCGGAAGTGGCCGGGCAGCCGCAGTGGGCGGACGATCCGCGTTTTGCCACTAACAAGCTGCGGGTGGCAAACAGGGCATTACTGATTCCGCTGATCCGCCAGGCGACGGTGTTCAAGACTACCGCTGAATGGGTGGCGCAACTGGAACAGGCTGGCGTGCCATGCGGGCCTATCAATGACGTAGCCCAGATGTTTGCCGATCCTCAGGTCAAGGCGCGTGGGCTGGCTATCGAGCTGCCGCATGCGCTGGCCGGGATGGTGCCTCAGGTGGCGAGCCCGATTCGACTGTCGGAGACGCCGGTGGAGTATCGTTTTGCACCTCCTCTGCTGGGTGAGCACACGCTTGAAGTTTTGCAGCGTGTGTTGGGTCTGGATGCCGGGGCGGTGTCCGCATTCAAGGCTTCTGGCGTTCTCTGATAGGTCTCTTCTATATAGAGGGTGTTTCGGCTCCTCTATATAGGCGCCCTTTAGGGCGTTTTGCTGCTTTCTGCAGCTTATTGATAGAAAACCTAAATCAGTGCTTGACGGCAGATTCCAGGTGTCTATAATTCGCCCCACTTCCGGCGCAGTCGAAACGGAAAACTCCTTGGTAAACAAAGAGTTACGCAGTTTTCGGCAGCAGGTTGCTTCAGTTCATCGAAGCGCAAAGGGAGTTGAAAAAGAGGTGTTGACAGCAGCGTGTAACGCTGTAGAATTCGCCTCCCGCTGATGAGAGATCTGAAGCGCAAGTGGTTGAAGTTACAAAGGAAACTTTGAAAGCTTCTGAAAATAATCACTTGACAGCAAATGAGGCTGCTGTAGAATGCGCGCCTCGGTTGAGACGAAAGATCTTAACCAACCGCTCTTTAACAACTGAATCAAGCAATTCGTGTGGGTGCTTGTGGAGTCAGACTGCTAGTCAACAGATTATCAGCATCACAAGTTACTCCGCGAGAAATCAAAGATGTAACCAACGATTGCTGAGCCAAGTTTAGGGTTTTCTCAAAACCCAAAGATGTTTGAACTGAAGAGTTTGATCATGGCTCAGATTGAACGCTGGCGGCAGGCCTAACACATGCAAGTCGAGCGGATGACAGGAGCTTGCTCCTGAATTCAGCGGCGGACGGGTGAGTAATGCCTAGGAATCTGCCTGGTAGTGGGGGACAACGTTTCGAAAGGAACGCTAATACCGCATACGTCCTACGGGAGAAAGCAGGGGACCTTCGGGCCTTGCGCTATCAGATGAGCCTAGGTCGGATTAGCTAGTTGGTGAGGTAATGGCTCACCAAGGCGACGATCCGTAACTGGTCTGAGAGGATGATCAGTCACACTGGAACTGAGACACGGTCCAGACTCCTACGGGAGGCAGCAGTGGGGAATATTGGACAATGGGCGAAAGCCTGATCCAGCCATGCCGCGTGTGTGAAGAAGGTCTTCGGATTGTAAAGCACTTTAAGTTGGGAGGAAGGG